>JAFMCA010000055.1 GCA_017858055.1 Flavobacteriaceae bacterium | reverse complement strand
TCCTAGAGCCAATGATTTTAAAATCATCAGCTCAGAGGCATCGAGGTTTTTATATATTCGGGGTTGGGTTTTAAGATTTAGAGTCATTTTAAATTTAGTTTGGGGCAATTCACTTTTCACTTTACAGCCCACAATTTGGCATTATTATTTGTTGTTTTTATAAAATTGTTAATGAACTATGAGTATTATGTTATCTTCGGTCTGATTAGTGTCATTTGCGGATTTTTGACACAGTATTTGTGAGTAGGAATATTCCTACATAGTTTGCCCAGTAAACAAATTCACTGAAAGATTAGTATTTTTGTTTTTCAATTGAAATTCTATGGAATTATTTATCATCACTTTTGGTCTTATTTTTCTCGCATTTGCTGGAATTTCTATCAAGATTTGGGCAAAAAAAGACGGGGAATTTTCAGGGACCTGTGCCAGTCAAAGTCCCTTTTTAAACAAGGATAATCAGCCTTGTGGTCTTTGTGGGAAAATGCCTGAAGAAGCCGATTGTAAAAACCCAATCGCCCATAATAATTGAATTTAGCTTTAAGATACATGGGTCAAGACCACGATGATATTTTAAAAGCAAAGGCAAACGATCAAATTGCTTTCAACGATTTATTTAATAGACATTGGGATTTGGTTTATGGTTTTTTAGTAACCAAAACCGCAGACCCCAATAAAGCTGAGGAGCTAGCTATCGAAGTTTTCTCAAAGGCCTTTGATCGGATTGCAAGCTTTGACGACAAACAAACTTTTTCTTCATGGATAGTTACTATTGCAAAAAACCACCACATCGACAAGTTTAGAAGTTCTAAAAAGCGTTCAAAAGCGACGGATCATGTTTCTGAAATGAATGCCATGGAAATCTCCAGTCTAGATCCATCCCCTGAAGAACTCCTGATTTCGAATCAGAACTTAGATCATGTTTTAACTCAGATTAAGTCATTAAAAGAAGATTATAGAACGATTTTAAAACTCCGATATTTTGACGATCTTTCCCTCAAGCAAATTGAAGAAACCTTAAATGAACCTGCGTCCACGGTTCGGGTAAAGCTTTTTCGTGCGAAAAAAATGTTATCTAACAAATTAAAACTTGAGTAAGCTAAATTTATCAAAATTAGGTCCTGGACTCTTGTTCGCAGGGGCTGCAATAGGAGTCTCCCATTTAGTCCAATCTACACGAGCAGGGGCCGATTATGGCTGGGGTCTGGTTTGGGCACTCTTGTTAATTAATTTGTTTAAATATCCTTTTTTTCAATACGGTCCGCGCTATTCTCAAGCAACTGGTGAAACCCTTTTAGACGGCTACTACAAACTTGGAAAAGGCTATTTATGGGCTTATTTTATATTAAATATGGCAACGATGTTTACCATACAAAGTGCCGTTACTATAGTCACCGCAGGACTGGCAGCAACTTTATTTGGATGGACTACTGATATCGTGACTTGGGGAATTGTAATTACACTGAGTTGTAGCTTCATTTTGGTGCTGGGTAAATACCAATGGTTGGACAAACTCATCAAAGTCATTATGCTTGTTTTGGCAGTCAGTAGTATACTTGCGGTTAGTGTTGCATTTATGAAAAACGACACTCCTATACCCCTTGAACAAATTTTCCCCGAGGCTTCTGGTCTTTTGTTTTTAATTGCATTTCTGGGTTGGATGCCAGCCCCATTGGACATTTCAATTTGGCATTCTATATGGACACTAGAAAAAAATAAAATGTCTACAAAAAATTCGCTTAAAGAGAGTCTTTTTGATTTCAATGTGGGTTACATTGCTACCATCATCTTGGCACTTTGTTTTTTAGGTTTAGGTGCTTTAGTAATGTACGGCTCGGGATCTCAATTTTCTAATCAGGGAGGAGCGTTTGCCCAACAATTAATTGAACTCTACACCTCTAGCTTGGGTCAAGCTGCCTATGGGATTATCGGAATTGCTGCTTTTACTACCATGCTAAGCACAACCCTTACAACCTTAGATGCTTCCCCCAGAGCAATGTCTAGAACAGTTCAGCTTTTATTTAAAAAAGAGCATCGGAATTATTATTTACATTGGATGGTAATCCTGACCCTTGGTACAGCTTCCATTTTCTTTTTCTTACTCTCTGAAATGGGACAACTCGTTCAAATTGCTACAGTCCTTTCCTTTATTACTGCTCCTCTCTATGCTTTTTTAAACTACCGATTAGTTACCAGTGAGGCCATGCCCAAAAAATACCAACCTAAAATTGGACTTCGAATTCTCAGTATTTCAGGATTGTTATTTTTGACTGGTTTTACCCTCTTTTATCTTTTGAGTCTCTAGTCAAGAGTTTGTATCTTTGCCAAAAAGAAGCGTGATGGAGGTTAGTGAAAAAGAAATTAAGCATCAGAAAAAACCCGATTGGATTCGAGTAAAACTTCCTACAGGAAAAAAATACACCGAATTAAGGGGCTTAGTTGATCAGTATAAACTAAACACAATATGTACTTCTGGAAGTTGTCCTAATATGGGAGAATGCTGGGCAGAAGGTACAGCAACCTTTATGATCTTGGGGAATATCTGTACCCGTTCATGCGGTTTTTGTGGAGTACAAACAGGGAGACCCGGTGCAGTAGATTGGTCTGAACCCGAAAAAGTTGCGAATTCCATCAAAATAATGAAAATCAAACATGCGGTAATTACCTCTGTGGACCGAGATGATTTAAAAGATATGGGATCTATCATTTGGGCAGAGACAGTTAATGCGGTTCGACGAATTAGTCCTGGGACAACTATGGAGACTCTTATTCCTGACTTCCAAGGAAACACTCGAAATATTGATCGTATTGTAAATGTTGCTCCTGAAGTTGTTTCTCACAATATCGAAACAGTGAAACGTCTTACTCGTAAAGTTCGAGTTCAAGCTAAATACGAAACCAGTCTCCATACACTTGAATATCTTAAAGACCAAGGAATCCAAAGAACAAAGTCTGGGATAATGCTTGGTTTGGGAGAAAAAGAAGAAGAAGTTATGGAGGCACTTCACGACTTGAGAAAAAGAAAAGTTGATGTGGTTACGATGGGACAGTATTTACAGCCCAGTAAAAAACACCTCCCTGTCCAAGAATTTATTAGTCCGGATCGTTTTAAAAAACTTGAAGCTTTCGCTTTAGATCTTGGATTCAGACATGTAGAGAGTGGTCCACTAGTTCGTTCCTCCTATAAAGCGCATAAGCACATTGCTTAAAGGATCTCTATTTTCTTTTTTATAAGAGTAAGAAATTCAGTTTCCATAACACTATTTATAAATTCCATTTGGATGGGCAAATAATACAATAGCTCAGGATCTAATTGGTTTTTTAGACGTGCAAAATCTTTTTCTGTTGTCAATACCAAACTTTGTTTTCGATGGATGTGAATTTGAGAAATATCCTCTTGGGTAAAAACGTGATGATCCGGGAAGCAGAGATGTTTGAAATTTAAGTTCAAACTTTTTAGATACTCCAAAAGTGGTTTGGGATCAGCGATACCCGTGACCAAGAGAAAATCAGCAGGTAATTTTGTAAGTTTTATTTTTTTTACTCCACCAATTACATCGGTAGAGTAAGCGGTTTTTGCAAAAAACACCTGCTGGTTTGGAGCAGGACAAAGTTTCTGTTTGAAATTCATCATTTGCTCTTCCGTAAGGGTTTCAGGACATTTTGTTACTAGAATACCCTCTGCCCTTTTTGCCCCTGACTGAGGTTCTCTAAGTTGACCTATGGGGAAAAGTTCGTCTGAAAAATAGGGTTGGTGATAGGTTGTGGTTAAAAGCAATACATGAGGTTTTACATATCGATGTTGCATCACATCATCCAACAACAAAAGATCGATCTGGGTTTTTTGATTCAAAAGCCACTGTATTCCAAGGACTCTCTTTTCTGAAACCAAAACTTGAATTTCATTGTGATTTGAAAAAAACTGTAAAGGTTCATCTCCAATCGTCGAAGCCGTGCTTGAGGAATCTGCAATCTGAAGTCCGCGAGTTTGCCTTCCATACCCTCTACTCAAAACAGCAATCTTATGGTCTTTCTTAAAAGCAGAAATTAAATACGCTATGACTACAGACTTTCCTGTACCTCCTACTGCCAAGTTCCCTACACCAATACTGGGGAAGGGAATGTGCTGACTTTTAATTAATCCCCAATCAAATAAAGCATTTCGAAACTTTAAAATTCCGCTGTATAGCATAATCACTGGAAAAAGGAAAACTCGTAAGAAATTCATGCCCATGAAGATAAATATTATATTTGTGAACATTCATTACTATGCCAACAATACAACACATAATTGACCTTTTAGACGAATGGGCACCTCCAGCTTATGCAGAAGATTTTGACAATGTAGGCCTACTCGTTGGTGATGCTTCAAAATCGTGCACTGGAATTCTGGTCAGTTTAGATTGCATAGAGACTGTGGTAGAAGAAGCCATCGATACCCATTGTAATTTAGTGGTCTGTTTTCATCCTATTGTTTTTTCAGGTTTAAAAAAAATAACAGGCAAGGATTATGTTGAGCGAGTTGTTTTGAAAGCCATACGAAATGATGTTGCAATTTATGCATTGCATACTCGATTAGACAATCATCCTGATGGAGTAAATCGAATCCTAGTTAATCGGTTAAAAATACAAAACAGTCGTGTGTTAATTCCCAAACCTTCTGGTTTAAAAAAACTAAATACGTATGTCCCCAAAAAAAATAGTGCTGCTGTACTACAGGCATTGCATAGTGCAGGGGCTGGTGCCATCGGGAATTACAGCGAATGTAGTTTTACCCTTGAGGGTACAGGTCAGTATAAAGGAAATGAAATCAGTGACCCCCATCTGGGAAAACCTTTAGAGAAAACTCAGGTGGATGAAGTTCAAATTCAAGTCGTTTTTGAGTCCTATTTAAATCAACACATTCAAAAGACACTTCTGGAAGCCCATCCTTATGAAAGTGTAGCCTACGAAATTTATAGTCTTGACAATACCCTTAGTACAGTTGGGATGGGAAGAATAGGAAAGTTTGCTGAGCCTATGGAAGAAGGTGCATTTTTAACTTATGTAAAACAACACCTTAATGTAAATTTGATTAAACACAGTCCTTTTATTGGAAAAAAAATCGAAACTATCGCCGTTTTGGGGGGCTCTGGCAGTTTTGCTATTGCTCATGCAAGGCAACAAAAAGCGGATGCTTTCATAACCGCAGACCTCAAATACCATCAATTTTATCAAGGAGAAAAAACGATGCTTCTCCTCGATATCGGGCATTATGAAAGTGAACAGTATACCAAAAATTTGATATTTGATTATCTTACCAAAAAAATGCCTAATTTTGCAATCGTTTTATCAAGT
>JAFMCA010000027.1 GCA_017858055.1 Flavobacteriaceae bacterium | reverse complement strand
CTTCACTATCATAGATTGGTTGATAGTCTCCTACTGATACATTACCTAATCCATGCTTTACTTCCTTATAGGACATGTCTGTATTTGTGCCAATAAGCATATGTACGTGTAGGTTGTTATAATCTCCCTTGTCTCTCTCTGATACAAAGAATGCCTGTTCTACCTTGTTAGAGCGCTGTAGAAGCTTTGTAAGCCAGTTTCTTGCCGTCATGGTGTGAATCCTGTAAGGAGTTCTACAAGTTGCGAAGTAGTTCCATTGAAATTGCTGGATGAAGTCTGCGTAATCTTTTGATAAATTCATTCTCTTAAGTTTATGCAATAGCAGGGATTAAGGCAATCCAAGCCTTGCTGGTTATAATAATGATACGATTGGAGTGAATTTTATTTGAATACCTAAAGATACTCAAAAATTAAACCACTAAATTTGAAGTGTAGTTTCAATGGTTCCAAGAAAGAGAAAAGGCAACGCTCCAGGCAACTGAAAAAAATAAGTCCCGAAAACACTGGGCTTTCAGGACTTTAAAGTGGAGTCGGCGGGATTCGAACCCGCGTCCAAACAAGCGATCAAAAAGCTTTCTACAAGTTTAGTTTTCGATTGATTTTCGAAGGAATACTGACCGAAAACAGTCTATATCCCTCTTAGCATCTTTATTGAAAAACACACTCGATGCTGTTGTGTTTCGATGTTGACATTTATGGTGCCTCAATTTAGATCGCCGTCAACAAGGGCTATCTGGAGACATCCAGCTTTCCGGCCTAGCCGGAACTTGGCATTAACATACTATAATTCAGTTAATTATGCAGCTAGAGCGTAGTTATTTTCGCCATTTAAAAAATGTGAAAAATGAGATTAACGAGCTGTAATTCAGCGCTCGACTTGCTTACCTATTCATGCGTCCTGCTGTCAAAACCAGTCGACCCCCATGAGTTTCAATGAACTTAGGATGCAAATTTACAATTATTGCGCCAAAGATGTTTTCCAAATAGCTTTTATCTTTTTTCTTTGAGGAGAGTATTCCTGGAACTCAAATAGGATTCCTTTGGAATAGTTTTTATTTCCATTGTTTTTTAAATCGGCAACCCATAGGGATTCTAATCTGGAGGGTTTGTAATTTTTTTGATTTTGAAATTCAATAAAGCCCTTCATGACCCTTTTGAGTTAGTAGGATTTATTTCAAAGCCCGAATTTAACCTAAAAATATTGCTTGAACAGCTGATTTTATTGAGGTTTCTAGGATGTAAATAAAATCGCTACTTACCTGATAATTAATAATATATTTGCAACGCTTAAACAGAGCTATGAAATCCATTAAAAACATTGCCATTATTGCCCATGTCGATCATGGCAAAACCACATTAGTTGATAAGATTTTACATCATTGTAATCTTTTTCGATCCAATGAAAGTACAGGAGATTTAATCCTTGATAACAACGATTTAGAACGAGAACGTGGGATAACGATTCTTTCAAAAAACGTATCCGTAATATACAAGGAGGTCAAAATTAATATCATTGATACTCCTGGTCACGCCGACTTTGGAGGGGAAGTAGAGCGCGTTCTCAATATGGCTGATGGTGTTTTACTTTTAGTGGATGCTTTTGAAGGACCGATGCCACAAACTCGATTTGTATTAAAAAAGGCATTGGATTTAAAATTAAAACCTATTGTCGTAATTAATAAAGTAGACAAAGAAAATTGTACTCCAGAAGAAGTGCATGAATCGGTGTTTGACTTAATGTTTGAATTGGGAGCAGAGGAGTGGCAATTAGATTTTCCAGCGGTTTATGGCTCGGCAAAAAATAATTGGATGGCTGAAGACTGGAAAACCCCCTCAGACTCAATTGAGCCCCTTTTGGATATGGTGCTTAAACATGTTCCTAATCCCGATGTAAAAGAAGGGAACACACAAATGCTTATCACATCGCTAGATTTTTCCTCATTCACTGGAAGAATTGCTATAGGAAGATTACAAAGGGGACATCTTGATGCTGCGATGAAAGTGAAGCTGATTAAAAGAGATGGGACAGAAATAAATTCTAAGATCAAAGAACTTCATTTATTTGATGGTTTGGGGCGTAAAAAAGTTGATCGGGTAGATGCTGGAGATCTTTGTGCCGTAATTGGACTCGACGGATTTGAAATCGGAGATACCATTGCTGATTTTGATGCCCCTGAAGCCCTTCCTACAATTGCTATTGATGAACCCACGATGAGCATGTTGTTTACAATTAACGATTCTCCATTTTACGGAAAGGAAGGAAAGTTTGTTACCTCACGTCACATTCGCGAACGATTAAAGTTAGAGTTGGAAAAAAACTTAGCCATGCGTTTGGAAACTACCGACAGTGCAGACAAGTTTATCGTTTACGGTAGAGGAGTATTGCACCTTTCGGTTTTGATTGAAACCATGAGAAGAGAAGGATATGAGCTTCAAATAGGACAACCTCAAGTAATTATTAAAGAAATTGAGGGTAAAAAAATGGAGCCAATTGAAGAATTGACCATTGATCTTCCTGAAGAGGTATCAGGTAGAGCTATTGAAATGGTAACTCAGCGAAAAGGAGAAATGCTAAGTATGAATCCTAAAGGTTCTCGAATGGTATGTGAATTCAAAATTCCATCCCGTGGGATTATTGGATTGAGAAACCAATTGCTTACGGCTACTGCTGGAGAAGCGATTATGAACCATCGTTTTCTTGAGTATAGTGATCATAGAGGAGAAATAGCCGGTCGTATTAACGGTTCGCTTATTTCCATGGAAAAAGGATCGGCCATACCCTATTCTTTGGATAAACTCCAGGAGAGAGGTAAGTTTTTTGTCGCTCCTAACGAGGAAATATACACAGGACAAGTAATTGGAGAAAATTCACGACAAGACGACTTGGTAGTCAATGTGACTAAAACTAAAAAATTATCCAACGTTCGTGCCTCAGGAACCGATGATAAAGTGAAGCTCGCACCACCTATTAAATTTTCTTTGGAAGAAGCATTGGAATACATTCAAAAGGA
Organism: Flavobacteriaceae bacterium; assembly: GCA_017858055.1. Classification (GTDB taxonomy): domain Bacteria; phylum Bacteroidota; class Bacteroidia; order Flavobacteriales; family Flavobacteriaceae; genus MS024-2A. The sequence goes on along the minus strand of JAFMCA010000027.1, from coordinate 24,694 downwards.
TGAATATGTAGAGGTTACTCCCTCATCCCTTCGGTTGAGAAAGGTGTATTTGGATGAAAACGAAAGAAAACGTCAAAAGGCTTAAGCTTCCTTTCTAGCAATCACTTCTTGCAGTTTTCCCTCAGCACACTGAAAAATTTTCCCAGGAAATTTTAAGATCATGTTGTAATCATGAGTAGCCATGATTATACTAATTCCACTTTGGTGTAAGTCCTTAAAGAGAGACATGATCTCTTGACTTGTTTCGGGATCAAGATTTCCAGTAGGTTCGTCTGCAATGATAAGCTCAGGATGGTTTAAAAGCGAACGAGCAATTGCCACACGCTGTTGTTCTCCACCTGAAAGCTCAAAAGGGAACTTATCCAAATCTGAAGCAACATTTACCATATTGAGTACTTCGTTTACACGAAACTTTATTTTTTGTTTGTCTTTCCACCCCGTTGCTTTAAGCACAAATGCGAGGTTATCGAATACAGTTCGATCGGGAAGAAGTTTAAAGTCCTGAAACACTACCCCTATTTTCCTTCTTAGGGATGGGATTTCACTTTCTTTTAATTTTTCAAGGGAATACCCAACGATACTTCCCATTCCCGTTTTCAAGGTTAAGTCACCATAAAGGACTTTTAATAAGCTGCTTTTTCCAGCTCCCGTTTTTCCGATCAAAAAAACAAATTCACCTTTCCCTACCTCAAAATTAACATGGGATAACACGACTTTATTTTCATTTGTGATGCTGGCATTTTGAAGGGAGACCACAGTGTTTTGCATGTAAAATACGATTTGCATTAAAGGTATGTTTTTTGAGGAACACCTAAATAATTTGTTGATAAATTTATACGTTTCAACAGAGTTTCACGTTTAGATTACATGACGAAAGGAGTATCTTTATTCGAATGATTTTCCCCTTTAAACATAAGCTTGTTCTGAGTGTGTTGTGGATGGTATTTCCCCTGATCGGATGGGGACAACTCTACCATTCGCAAACGTATCCAGATTTGGCCTATCGCTTTTTTGGTTTGGAATATTACCCCGCCTCGTGGCAAGCGAGCGTTTTTGCTGAAGATGAAAACGCAAATTATCTGCAGACCCAAGAGAACCAATTTAACTTACTTTCCAATGCCCTACGCCTGAATTATTCAGCGGCAGAGAAAATGTTGGTTCAATTTAAAAGTGAATATCCTAATTTTAGAGAATCCGCTACTGTGGATTTTGATGTTGCAAATTATTATTTCAACAATGAAAAATACAGCTATGCGCTGAAATGGTTTGTTAAGATCTCTGAAAATCAAATCCCAAAATTAGAATTGCCACTTTTTAATTTTAACAAAGGGTATTCTTTGTTTATGGCAAAGCGATACGAACAGGCGAAACCTTATTTAGAAAAAGTAAAGAGCAATAAAAATTATGAGTCAGACGCACATTATTACTTGGGTCATATTGCTTATCAATTGGAAGATTTCGATACAGCTGCCACAGAGTTTAAGAACATTTCAGATCCAGCTCAAAAAGAAAATCTGAATTATTTCCAAGCGGACATGAATTTTCGTCTTGGTCGTTTTGATCAAGCGATTCTTCTGGCTAAAAATGTATTGAATGAAACGATTGAACCCGAAGTTGTATCAGAAGTTTCAAAAATCATTGGAGAAAGTTATTTTAATACTGCAGAATATACCGCTGCCATCCCTTATTTAGAAGCCTACAAAGGGAAAAAAGGAAAATGGGAAAATACCGATTATTACCAATTGGGTTTTGCCTATTACAATACTGGGGATTACAACAAAGCTCTCGAGCAATTCAATAAAATTAAAAACGCCAAAAATGCCCTGGCACAAAATGCTTATTATTTTTTAGCGGATTGCTACCTGAGGATAAATCAAAAAACTGCTGCACAAAACGCATTTAAAAGTGCTTCAGAAATGGATTTTGATCTTGAGGTTAAGGAGGATGCTTTCTTTAATTACGCTAAATTGAGTTACGAGATTGGCAATCCATTTGAAACCCCTCCACAAGTGTTGATTAGCTTTCTAGAGGCGTATCCCAAACACAGTCAAGCAGAACTTATCGGAGAACTCTTAGTGAATTCGTACACCAAAAGCGGAAATTACAAAGCGGCTATTGAAATTCTCGAAGGGAAGAGTGGGTATAAAAACAATGAAAGATTAGAGCGTGTTTTGGTACTTCAAGCAGTTCAAGAGTATGAGAACGGAAAATATTTTGAAGCAAGTAGCCTGTTTGAACGGGTTTTAAAAATAAAAGAAAATGACCTTTTAGAAGCCTATTCATTGTATTGGTTGGGTCGAACTGAATACCAAAGAAATCAATTCGACAATGCCTTAGAATATTACAAGGAATTTAGAAAGCATTCTAAATTCAAATCGGTAGAACAGCATCAAAGACTTGATTATGATTTAGGGTATGTCTATTTTAAACTAGGTGAATACGAGCCAGCTCTAACAGCTTTTATGAGTTTTAATGAATCCAATGACACTTTCAATACCTCCTATCAGCGAGATACTTTTTTAAGAATGGGGGATTGTTCTTTTGCTTTAAAAAAATATTGGCCAGCCATGGAATATTATAACACAGCGATCGCTCTTAATGAAAGGGAAGGGGCGTATCCCTTATATCAAAAAGCCATGTGTTATGGATTCGTCGATAGAAATCCAAAAAAAATAGAAACCCTGAACGATTTGAAAACCAACTATCCTAAAGATCCACTTTTGGATGATACCCTTTTTGAATTGGCAGCTGCTTACAGTAAAGAGGGAAATACTCAAGAAGCCATCACTACCTATGAACTTTTGACGGATAAATTTGAAAACAGCCCCTATTTGGCCGAAGCTTCTCTTAATAAAGGTTTAATCCTCTACAATACAGAACAATATGAAAAGGCAAAAGAGGTTTTAGAAGCAGTGGCTCTCCAATACAAACGCTATGCCGTAGCACAACAGGCAGTGAGAACACTTCGTGAAATTGCGGTGGACCAGGGTACTGTGAATAGTTTTAGTCAATGGGTAAGAGTCCAAGGGTTAACCACCTTTACAGATGTTGAGTTAGAAAAAACTGCTTTTACAGCTGCAGAAAAACGATTTTTAGATGGGGATACCAATACGGCTCAAAAATTACTCACCGAATATTTAGAAAATTATCCAAAAGGAACCTATTACATTAGTGCAACCTACTATTTAGCGGAGGTTTTATTTGAAAAGCAAGAGTTTGATCAAGCGATATTAGCCTATAAAGAACTAACACAGGGAGCAGTTTCAAATTACAGTGAAAAAGCGTTGATTCGACTCATAGGTTTGCTTAAAAACAAATCAGAATGGGTTGCCGCTATTCCCTATTTAGAGAAACTAGATACGATCGCTTCATTTGAAGAGAACAAACGTTTTGCGGTTTTCAATTTGATGCAAGGCTATTACTTAGAAGGGAGTTTTCCAAAAACACTAAAGATTACGGATCGCGTTCTTAACATTCCAAATTTAGAATCAAGTATTCATTGGGACGCCTTGACTCTTAAAGCCAAATCAGCACTTGCTTTAAAAGATACCATTACAGCTGCAGCAACCTATAAACAATTGGAGACTGCCCCTCAGTCGGAGGTTGCCGCTGAGGCCATTTATTTTAGGGCGCATCAACTGTATCAACAAGGGATGTTCGAAGAATCCAACGTTTTAATCGATAAAATCGCACAGTTGGGAGGTTCTACTGGAATATGGAATGTAAAAGCGCTACTGCTTTTAGCAAAAAACTATTTTAAACTTCAAGATGTCTTTCAGGCAGTTTTTGTGTTGGAATCCATAATTGAAAATTTTGATCGTTATCCAGAACTTATCAAAGAATCAAAATCCCTCCTGGAACTTTATAAAGACAGTTCCCTTTCAACCAATCCAAGCGCTAATGAAATTGAATAATTATTTTATTGGGCTATTAGTTTGCTTTTGTAGCTCACTTTTTTTGGTTGCTCAAGATAAAGTTGAGGAGACCCTACAAACCCAAGAGATTTTTGTAGTTAAATCCTATACTCCCAGTCTATCCGATGCTTTTAAAATCAATGACACCCCTCAAGTGCCTGACAGTCTTAAGGGTTCAAATAAAATATTGACTTTTAAAATTAAGCCCGTAGCGGTAGTTTCAACTTTTGAACCCAATAAGGCTTCTCCTTTAAAGCTTAAAAAAAGAAATTCTTCAACTCCTTACAACACCTTCTTCAGTGGAGGTTTTGGCACTATGCGTCAAATGTACTTTAATGTTTCAAGTGTGGTAGAATTGGACAGAACCCAACGTTTTGGGATAAATCTTTACAGAGACGGTTTTGGAAGTGATGTCAGAAATTCATTATGGAAAAGCAATCAAAATTTTAATCAATTTGGGGTACATCACAATTTGCGAAGTAGAGATTATAATGTAAATACCCAAATACAATTTAACGGTCAGAACAATAACTACTATGGACTGTACGAAAGAAATTGGGATAAATTTTTAATCGAAGGCATCGAACCCTCCATAAAAAGAAATTTTTTCAAATTTAGAACAGACTGGGATTGGTTTGATTCGGTTTTGAGAAGTATGGCATTTCAGGCGAATAGTACCTCAGACAATTTCAATACGTCAGAGCAACAGTTAGCCTTGCAGGTTAAGTTAGGGATGCCTCTGGGAGGTGGAACAATTCAAACTACTGCAGCCATCAAGGGATTTCATACTGCTTTTAGTAAACCCTTTTTCACCGATCTTTCTGATGAATTTACTCAAGGCTTGGGGCAAGTTGGGTTTCAATGGCTTCACACGAATAACGATTTGAAACTAAAATTAGGTGCTGGAGTAAGCTATTTAGAAGGAGAGGAAAGTTTGAATTCCAAATTCAATTACTATCCTGAATTGGAAATCTTTTATCAAAAGAACGGAAATGTAGTTGCTCCTTATCTAATGGCTCGAGGGGGTGTGGTCTTAAACAACTACAGAACTTCCGTTTTATTCAACCCATTTTTAGCTCCAACAACAGATTTAAAACCTCAGTTTAACAAATACAATGCGAGTCTTGGGATGCGTTCCAGTTTGTCTTCCATTATTAACTTTGATTTTGGTGTATTGTTTGATCAAATCGAAAATTTTCAGTTTTATGAGCGATTACCCATGGACATCCAAGAAGCGACCTCTGCATACCGATTGTCCAATGCATATCAAAATCAATATGTGAATGTGAACACGTATGGAGTAAAAGCTCAAATCCGAATTGATTTGGCAAAAAATAATTTTGTTCATTTTGAAACTCGATACAAATACTACGACGTTAATGACAATTTGAGTATCCAAAATGTTCCCTCTTTGCAAATGAATTGGAAAGGTCAGTTTCGTTTCAAGGAATTCGTGACGCTCTCCTTTGATGGAGAGGTTTATGGGGATCGTTCTGCGTTAGAACATGTCATTTTGCAGGACAATGCCTTGAAAAGTAGCTATTTCCAAGAAATTAAACTCCCCATATTTTATCGTTCTACTGCACATTTAACTGTAAAATTGAACAGTCAGTTTGACGCCTTTGTAAAGGGTAGATTTTCAAACAGTCAGTCCCATGGACAATGGGCATTTTTTCAAGAACCAAGATTCATGGTATTGGGAGGAATCACGTATAAGTTTGATTTTCAATACTAAACAAAATAGAGCCCATTTCCGAAATAAAAAAGTTTAATTGATACGGTTGAATTTGATTACATTTGCAAAACTTAATTTAAATCAGCTACTGGTTAATTGTGTAATTATGAGAAATAAAGGATCTTTTTATATAACGGTATGTATCGTAGGAATTTTGTTGACCTCATGTCAAACTAAAGTAGATCTAATTGTTCATAACGCGAAGGTATACACCCTCAATCAAAACAATTCCGAAGTTACAGCTTTTGTCGTGAACGACGGAAAGTTTATCGATGTAGGAGGAGAAGAGCTGCTGAATCAATATGCAGCAAAAAAAGTTTTGGACTTACAAAGTTTACCAGTGTATCCAGCATTTATAGACTCACATTGTCATTTTTTAAGTTTAGGGCTTTATATGCAAACAGTTGATTTAACGGGTACTTCAAGCTTTGAAGAAGTGTTGGAACGCATTGACAGATTTGCACAAAAAAAAGAGTTGAATGCGATTACAGGTAGAGGATGGGATCAAAACGATTGGAAATCCAAGAAATTTCCTACCAAAGAACGTTTGGATAAAATGTTTCCTAACATCCCAGTTGCACTTACCCGTATTGACGGACATGCGCTTTTAGCAAACCAAAAAGCCCTTGATTTAGCTGGAATCACCGAAGATACCGTAATTGAAGGAGGGGAGATCATTAAAGAGAACGGAAAGTTGACTGGAGTACTTGTGGATGCTCCCATGCGTTTAGTTAAAAATATCTTACCCAAACCAACAACGGAGGACAAAATAAAAGCACTTCAAGATGCAGAAGAAATTGCTTTTGCAAACGGCTTAACGACAGTATCTGAAGCGGGACTTGATAAAGAAGATATTTTCTTAATTGATAGTTTACAAAAGCAAGGATTGCTTAAAATGCGCATTTACGCAATGGTATCAAATACACCAGAAAACCTTGCGTATTATCTCAAAACGGGACCCTATAAAACGGACAAGTTGAATGTACGTTCATTCAAAGTATATGCTGATGGAGCTTTGGGTTCTAGAGGAGCTGCCTTAAAAGAAAGTTATAGTGATTTAGAAAATCATTACGGAGCCTTCATCACTCCAAAAGATTCCATTGAATCACTTGCCTATCAATTAGCAGCTACTCCATTTCAAATGAATACGCATGCTATAGGAGATGATGCCAATTTTGCCGTCCTTAATGCCTATCAAAAAGCATTGGTTTTTTCAGACGATCCCAGATGGCGTATTGAACATGCGCAAGTACTAGATACCGTTGATCTCTCTCTATTTAACCGCAAAATTTTACCTTCTGTTCAACCCACTCATGCAACTAGCGACATGTATTGGGCAGAAGATCGCTTGGGGAAGGATAGATTGCATGGGGCTTATGCTTATAAGGCGATGCTTGACAAATCAGGGAGGATTGCTTTAGGTACAGATTTTCCTGTAGAAGGGGTTAGTCCGTTTAATACCTTTTACGCTGCCATAACTCGAATGGATAGTAAGGAATTTCCGGAAGGAGGCTATTTGCCTGAGAATAAATTAACCCCTCAAAATGCGCTCAGAGGAATGACCATATGGGGAGCTTATGCGAACTTTGAAGAAAAAGAAAAAGGTTCGATAGAGGTTGGAAAAGTTGCTGATTTTGTAATCTTAGATAGAGATATCCTAAGAGCCAAACCGACACGGATTCTTAAGGCACGAGTCGTGGCGACTTTGATGAACGGAGAAATTGTTTACAGTAACCGTATCAACTAAGTAAAACTTAATTTTTTTCATCTTTTTTTGATTTAATCAATCTTGTTTTAAATAATTAATCAAATATTCAGATATTTATTAATAATTTATACTACTTATAGTATTAGTGTAAATAATATTCACCAATATCCTATTTTTGTCAAAAAAAATTATGTGTGGTATTATTTGTGCTTTTGAATTAAAGCAAACTTCTGAAGATCTTCGTCCCCAAGTATTGGAAATGTCCAAAACACTTCGTCACCGAGGACCGGACTGGAGCGGTATATACAGTTCCGAAAATACCATCATGGTTCACGAGCGTTTAGCGATCGTTGACCCTACTTCTGGGAAGCAGCCCTTAATCAGTCCGTCAGGAAATTTGATTTTAGCAGCAAATGGAGAAATCTATAACCACAGGGAACTAAGAGCACCTTACGAATCGACTTATGCTTTCAAAACGCAATCAGATTGTGAGGTGATTTTAGCTTTATATGAAAAAGAAGGAAGTGCCTTTGTAGAAAAATTAAATGGAATTTTTGCTTTTGCTATCTATGATGAAGCAAAAAAGGAGTATTTCATTGCTAGAGATCATATGGGAATTATTCCACTTTACATGGGTTGGGATGGTGATGGAACTTTTTATGTAGCTTCCGAATTAAAAGCATTAGAAGGGGTTTGTACCAAAATTGAATTATTCCCTCCAGGGCATTATTTACATAGTAAAGAGGCAAAACCTATTGCTTGGTATCAACCCGACTGGAAAGATTTTGACAATGTCAAAGACAACCCTACCTCTATAGACGAACTCCATGACGCTCTATCCGATGCGGTACACAGACAATTGATGAGTGATGTTCCTTATGGAGTATTGCTTTCTGGCGGTTTAGATTCCTCCATTACCTCTGCTTTGGCAAAGAAGTTTGCCGCACATCGAGTAGAGACAAATGATGAACAAGCAGCATGGTGGCCCCAATTGCATTCTTTTTCTGTAGGACTTGAAGGTTCTCCAGATTTAGCTGCAGCGCAAGAAGTAGCCAAATATATAGGTACCGTTCACCACGAAATTAAATTTACCATTCAAGAAGGATTGGATGCAATCCGCGAAGTTGTATATCATTTGGAGACCTACGACATCACCACTATCAGAGCCTCCACTCCGATGTATTTGATGGCTCGGGCGATCAAGGCTTTAGGGATCAAAATGGTACTCTCAGGCGAGGGAGCTGATGAGCTATTTGGAGGCTATCTATATTTCCACAAGGCTCCTAATGAAAGAGAATTTCACGAGGAAACAGTTCGTAAATTGGAAAAATTGCATCAATACGATTGCCTACGTGCAAACAAGTCTCTAGCAGCATGGGGTATTGAAGGACGGGTTCCATTTTTAGATAAAGAATTTATTGAAGTAGCCATGCGAATCAATCCAAAAGACAAAATGATTACTGGAGAACGCATGGAAAAATGGGTTTTACGTAAAGCATTCGAATCCTATTTGCCTCCTAGTGTTGCATGGAGACAGAAAGAACAATTTTCAGACGGAGTGGGGTACAGTTGGATAGATACTTTAAAAGAATTGGTAGCCACTGAAGTAACAGATGAGCAAATGGCAAATGCCCACTTCCGCTTTCCTGTTCAAACCCCGCAAAACAAAGAAGAATTCTATTACCGAACCATATTTGAATCTCACTTTCCTAGTGAGGCTGCGGCTTTAAGTGTTCCTTCAGTTCCTTCGGTGGCCTGTAGTACACCCGTTGCCTTAGCATGGGATGCAGCTTTTCAGAATCAAAATGATCCGAGTGGGCGGGCAGTTGCTCGAGTGCATGAAAAAAGCTACAACAAGTAGAATTTTAGACTTCTTTAGTCGGTAATTTTTCGCATTTTTTTTCACAGTTTTTGTTGATAACTTCACAATATTGATAAGGCTTTGGAGGGGTTTTGACCCCCCTTATAATTATATTTGTTAGTCGGGCTAAAAGCAGGCATCAAATAAACATTTATGAGCGAGGAAAATCAAAATAAAAAATATTCCGCAGACAGTATTCAGGCTTTAGAGGGAATGGAACATGTTCGCATGAGACCATCCATGTATATTGGTGATATTGGAACAAGAGGTTTACATCATTTAGTATATGAAGTTGTCGATAATTCCATTGACGAAGCTCTTGCTGGACATTGTGATGAAATTTCAGTGATCATCAATGAGGACAACTCAATTACCACCAAAGATAACGGACGTGGTATTCCTGTTGATATGCACAAAAAAGAGGGGGTTTCTGCCCTTGAAGTGGTCATGACCAAAATTGGTGCTGGAGGGAAATTTGATAAAGATTCCTATAAAGTTTCAGGAGGTTTGCATGGAGTGGGTGTTTCCTGTGTAAACGCGCTGTCGGAAAGTCTCAAGGCTACGGTGTATCGTGACGGAAAAATTTGGGAACAAGATTACGAAAGAGGGAAAGCTTTATCACCAGTTAAAGAAATCGGAACCTCGGAGGAAAGAGGAACCGTTGTTACTTTTAAACCTGATTCACAAATATTTACTCAAACTTTAGAGTATAATTACGATACGCTTTCGCTTCGAATGCGTGAATTAGCTTACTTAAATAAAGGAATAAAAATATCCATTGAAGATCGCCGCCGAAAGGATGAAGAGGGGAAATATATCTCGGATACCTTCATATCTGAGGAAGGTTTAAAAGAATTTATTCGGTTTTTAGACGAAACTAGAGAAGCAATTATTGGGGATGTAATTTCTATGGAAGGGGAGAAAAATGGAATTCCAGTAGAAGTAGCGATGATTTACAATACCTCTTTTTCAGAAAATCTTCATTCCTATGTAAATAACATCAATACACATGAAGGAGGAACTCACTTGTCTGGTTTTAGAAGAGGACTGACCACAACACTTAAGAAATACGCTGATAATTCAGGATTGTTGGATAAACTCAAATTTGAGATAGCCGGCGATGATTTTCGCGAGGGTCTAACTGCCATAATTTCCGTCAAAGTAGGAGAGCCCCAGTTTGAAGGTCAAACGAAAACAAAACTAGGAAATAGAGAAGTAACCGCTGCAGTATCTCAGGGGGTATCTGAAATGCTAGAAAATTATTTAGAAGAAAATCCAAATGATGCGAAAACCATAGTACAAAAGGTAATTTTAGCAGCACAAGCTCGTCATGCAGCTAAAAAAGCACGGGAAATGGTTCAGCGAAAAACAGTCATGAGTGGGGGAGGTCTTCCTGGAAAACTATCCGACTGTTCTGAACAAGATCCAAAACTTTGTGAGGTATTCCTCGTCGAGGGAGATTCTGCAGGAGGTACCGCTAAACAAGGCCGTGACCGAAACTTCCAAGCCATTCTTCCGCTCCGTGGAAAAATATTGAACGTGGAAAAAGCCATGCAGCACAAGGTTTTTGAAAACGAAGAAATTCGAAATATCTATACTGCACTAGGTGTTACCATTGGAACTGAGGAAGACAGTAAAGCTCTGAATCTGGATAAATTGCGCTACCACAAAATTGTAATCATGTGTGATGCCGATGTAGATGGAAGCCATATTTCAACTTTAATTTTAACCTTTTTCTTTCGCTATATGAGAGAGCTCATTGAGGCGGGGTATATTTATATAGCCACTCCACCTTTATACCTTGTAAAAAAAGGTCAGAAAAAGAACTATGCTTGGGATGATAATCAACGAGATCGATTGATGCAAGAATACGGTTCTGGGTCTTCCGTTCAACGATATAAAGGACTTGGAGAGATGAATGCAGAGCAGTTATGGGATACTACCATGAATCCTGAGGAAAGAACGTTGAGAAGAGTTACTATTGACAATGGTGGTGAAGCGGATCGAATTTTCTCTATGTTGATGGGGGATGAAGTTCCACCTCGAAGAGAATTTATTGAAAAAAATGCCATTTATGCCAAAATTGATGTGTAGAACGACTGGAGTTTAGAGTCTTATTTTTAGACGATCCCAGGAGTTTAAAGCTTGTACTTTAATCATCAAAAAAAATTAAAAATTAAAACAAAAAAATAATTCAATGAAAGTTACCGTAGTAGGAGCTGGAAATGTAGGTGCATCCTGTGCTGAATACATTGCTCAAAAAAGAATAGCGAGTAAAGTTGTTCTGTTAGACATTAAAGAAGGTTTTGCTGAAGGAAAGGCATTGGACCTTTCTCAAACTGCCACAACTCTGGGCTTTAACACCACAATTAATGGGGTTACCAGTGATTATGCAGCTACAGCGGATAGTGATGTGGTTGTGATTACTTCTGGTGTCCCAAGAAAGCCGGGAATGACTCGTGAAGAATTGATTGGAATTAATGCTGGAATCGTTCAAAAAGTTTCCTCAAGTATTTTAAAGTATTCTCCAAACACCATTATTGTAGTTGTCTCAAATCCTATGGATACGATGACCTATTTAGCTTTGCAAGCTACTGGATTGCCAAAGAACAGAATTATTGGAATGGGGGGTGCTTTAGACAGTTCAAGATTTAAAACGTATTTATCAATAGCTTTAGACAAACCTGCAAATGACATCCAAGGGATGGTTATTGGGGGACATGGTGATACCACCATGATTCCTTTAACGCGCTTGGCTAGTTACAATGGTGCTCCAGTTTCTCAATATTTGGATCAATCGACCTTGGATAAAGTAGCTGCCGATACTATGGTCGGAGGTGCTACCCTGACCAAGCTTCTTGGAACTTCAGCATGGTATGCCCCAGGAGCCTCAGTAGCTTATCTTGTGGATAGCATATTGGGCGATCAAAAGCGAATGATTCCATGTTCTGTTTTACTTGAAGGAGAATACGGCTTAGAGGATATTTGTATAGGTGTTCCCTGTATCATTGGGGCAAACGGTGTAGAATCCATCATTGATGTTCAATTAAACGATCATGAGAGGCAACAAATGAGCGATAGTGCTGAGAAAGTACGCGCCATGAATGCAGCCCTGAAAGATGTTCTCTAACATAGATTTATTGGCTGCACTCAATATTCTAATTTAGAGTTGTCAATTCCTAGCTTTAATCCTATATTTGCACGCCTTAATTGAGCTTAAATAATATTGAAATGCAAAATAATTCACTAATAAGAGTTTTTGGAATTTTATTCGCCCTTGTAAGCATCTACCAACTCTCTTTTACATTCATTGCCAGTAATGTAGAATCCGAAGCAGAAAGCTATGCTGAGCGAACGATTTCTGAGGACCAACCGAATTATCTCGAACTAAGAGATCAAGAGGTGTTATCCTATCTTGACTCTATTGGTAACAACAGCATTTATGGTTTTACAACCTATAACGATGCAAAAGATAAAGAATTAAATAAAGGTCTGGATCTGAAAGGAGGAATTAATGTCATTCTTCAAATTTCTATTCGTGATATTCTCAAAGGACTTGCAGAAAATTCTAGAAATGTAGTTTTTAATAAAGCCATTGAAGAGGCGAATATTCTTCAAAAATCAACTGACGAACCCTTTGTAGAGTCTTTTTTTAAGGCTTTTGAGGCTGTAAGTAATGGCGAAAAATTATCTTCTCCTGACATTTTTGGAAACAGAACCCTAAGTGATGAGATTAATTTTGAAATGTCGAATCAGGAAACTCAAGTCATCATTCGACGTAAAATCGACGAATCTATAGTTTCAGCTTTTGAAGTGCTTCGTAAACGTATCGACAAATTTGGGGTTACTCAGCCTAATATTCAGCGTTTAGGTACCTCAGGAAGGATTCTTGTGGAACTCCCCGGTGCAAAAGATGTAGATCGCGTTCAAAATTTACTTCAAAGCACTGCTCAATTAGAATTTTGGGAAACTTTTAAAAACGATGAGTTAATCGGTTTTTTATTAGATGCTAACAAACTGGTAAGTTCAAAAAATGAAAAAGTAACTTCAGCAGAGAACCAAGACAAAGATTCCTCATCAGAGATTGATGATCTTCTTGCTGATGTTAGTGCAACAGACTCTCTTTCTCAGCCTACATCAAATTTGATTTTAGATAAAATTGTAGGTCAAGGGTACCAAGGAGGACCGGTATTGGCCCAATTTGCCTCACGTGATGGAGCAGAAATTTTAGGCTACTTAAATCAACCCGAGGTACGTAGATTACTTCCAGCAGATTACCGGTATGTTCGTTTTGCTTTGGGAAAACCAGACGCAGATAGTGATGTAGTGGAATTATTTGCACTTAAATCCAATCGTGACGGAAGAGCTCCATTGAGTGGTGGAGTAGTGGTAGATGCCATTCAAACCTTTGATCAACTTGGGAACGCTGCAGTATCTATGCAAATGGATTCAAGAGGAGCACGTATTTGGGAAACCATGACAGGGAAAGCGTTTCAGGAAGGAAGTAACATTGCTATTGTTTTAGACGATGTTGTCTATTCAGCGCCAGGAGTTTCAAGTGGAGCCATTGCTGGTGGACGTTCAGAAATTACTGGAGATTTCACTTTAAATGAAGCTATTGACCTTGCCAACGTATTACGAGCTGGAAAACTGCCTGCTTCTGCCGAAATCATTCAATCCGAAATTGTTGGTCCTTCATTGGGACAAGAAGCTATTGAATCAGGAGTGTATTCTTTTATCATGGCCTTAATTTTTGTTCTTGTTTGGATGGTGTTCTATTACGGTAGTTCAGGTTTATTTGCAGACATCGCTTTATTGTTAAATATTTTATTAATATTTGGGATTTTAGCTGGATTAGGTGCCGTTCTTACCTTGCCTGGGATAGCAGGGATTGTTTTAACTATTGGGATATCAGTAGATGCCAATGTACTTATTTTTGAGCGAGTACGTGAGGAGATTGCCAAAGGAAAAGGTATCCGCAAAGCAATCGCCGATGGATTTAATAACGCCCTATCTTCTATTTTGGATGCGAATATTACCACAGGCCTAACGGCATTAATACTTTTTATATTCGGGACAGGACCTATTAAAGGTTTTGCAACAACGCTATTGATTGGTATAGGAACCTCATTGTTTACCGCAATTTTTATTACTCGTATTCTGGTGGATGCCAGAAACGAAAAAGGAAAGTCAGTAGCATTTTCAACGAAGCTGACGGAAGGGATACTATCAAATACCAGCTTTTCATTTTTGAAAAAACGAAAGTTTGCCTATATTCTTTCTTCCGTTCTAATCCTAATAAGTTTGGCTTCACTTACTTTTCAAGGACTCAATCAAGGAGTTGATTTTGTTGGTGGGCGTTCCTATACCGTGCGATTTGAAAATGCTGTAAGTCCTTCTGAAATCGGATCGCTGATGAATGCTGAATTTGGAAGTGCAGAAGTAAAAACTTTTGGAGAAGACAACCAACTTAAAATCACAACCAATTATAAAGTTGATGTGGAAGGTGTCGCTGTAGATGAGGAGATACAAAGCAAACTTTTTACTAGTTTACAATCTTATCTTCCAGATGGAACTACTTATGACGATTTTGTAAAAGGGGGTACTGAAAAAGTAACAGGAATCATGTCTTCCATCAAAGTAGGACCTACCATTGCGGATGATATCAAGAAAAACTCTTTCCTAGCGGTTTTTGGATCATTAATCGTTGTCTTTTTATACATTTTATTGCGTTTCCAAAAATGGCAGTTTTCATTAGGTGCCGTTATTGCTGTATTTCATGATGTTCTTATCGTTTTAGGAATCTTTTCACTGACCTATACTTTTATGCCTTTCAGCATGGAAATTAATCAAGCTTTTATCGCTGCAATTCTCACGGTTATTGGATATTCACTTAACGATACGGTAGTCGTTTTTGACCGTATTCGAGAGTACGTTAATGAGCACACAAAATGGGAATTTAATGAAACGGTTAATGGTGCTTTAAACAGTACATTGAGCAGAACATTAAATACTTCATTGACTACCTTGATTGTATTGCTTGCCATATTTATCTTCGGAGGGGAGTCCATCAGAGGGTTTATGTTCGCACTAATCGTAGGAGTTATTGTGGGAACCTACTCTTCTGTTTTTATTGCGACGCCTATCATGTATGATACTCAAAAGAAAAACGCACTTTTGGAGGAGAAAAAATAAAGGAGTTCATTTTCTACAAAAAAAGCCAAATCGAAGGATTTGGCTTTTTTTGTTAATACCCTTTAGAAAGGGCATTTTTTATATGAGCAAGATGATGCTCACAATGCCAGGCATAGATCATAAGAGCAACATCAAGGGGATAATGTTTGTTATTACCCGTATGAAAATAGGTTCGTTTTAAATCGGTTCCTTTCAATTCTTTTAAGAAAACTACCCAACGGTAATGAAGTGCTGTAATCAAATTTAAACTGTAATCAATTTGATCATTTGAAGCATCTGGAAGTTCAGCCCACTTCACTTCATCATAATCCTTAATTGCAGGGGTATCCTCCAGTACAGCGTATTTAAAACGGATATAGGAATGCATATGACTGTCGGCTAGATGGTGAATAACCTGTGCTATGGTCCAACCGTCTGGTCGATAGCGATTCAATAGAGTTGTTTTGGGAAGCCCAGAGACAAGCTCATTGAGTTTTGCCGGAAAGTCATTTAGTGTTGAAATAGCCAATTCCAGGGCTGATTTACTAGGTTCAGTATTCCATTCATATTTTCCAATGGGATAGCGCAATAATTCTGTTGCCGATGAATTCATAGTCGATTAAATTTAATTTTCATTCCACTTGCAATCGCCAAGCGGTCACTTTCTCGTGCATTAATTTCCAAAACGTATTTGGAGTTAAATTTTGAACTAATTCCTTTTTGATCAAAGGGTTGTGCATCCGAATAAATGGAGACAATTTCCATTTGATCGTTTATGAAAATAAGATCCAAGGGGATTTGGGTATTTTTCATATAAAAGTTTAGAAGCTGAGAATCTTCAAAAACAAATAGCATTGCGTGATTTTGTTGAAGTACCTTTCGGTACATCAAGCCGGTTTGGCGTTCATAAGGCGTATCAGCAATTTCAATTTCGAAATCCGCTACAATTTCACCAGTTGAATTAATTATACTTAATTCACCTTCTTTTTGAAATGTAATTTCTTGTTGAGTAACATTTGAGGATTTATTTTCTCCACAACGGGTAAAAAACATACCCAGTAAGATGTAAAAAAAAATCAAAAAATGGGGTTTCATTAAGAGACAGCGTTATTTTTTCTGAATGCTAAAAATAATCCCAAGACGATAAGAGGAATACTTAACCACTGTCCAGTGGAGAAGAAGGGCATACTTTCTTCAAAACCACCTTGGCTTTCTTTAACAAATTCGATTAAAAAACGAATGGTAAACATTCCTGCAAAAAAGATTCCAATCATAAAACCGGCTTGATCCTTTTTTGGGGATTTATAAATAAGACGGAGCACAAAAAATAGGATCAAATAGCAGACCGACTCATAAAGTTGTGCTGGGTGTCGGGGGAGCGTTTCTCCATTGTTTAAAAACACAACTCCAAAGTTCGATTGGGTATATTTTCCCACAATTTCAGAATTGAATAAATTCCCTAAACGAACAAATGCAGCACCTAAGGCTACTGGAACAGTCACTCGATCAAGTAACCACAGCAAAGTTTTTTCTTTAAACTTTCTTTTATAGAAGTATAATCCAATTAGGGAACCAATAACAGCACCATGACTTGCAAGTCCTCTAAAACCAGTAAAAGTATATCCATTTGGTGTATCCCTTATGGGTAATAACACTTCAATCAAATGATCTTGGTAGTAATCCCAACTGTAAAAAAATACGTCGCCTAAACGAGCTCCTAGCAGGATGGAAATTACCATGTAAATGAATAAGGATTCTAAATGGTCTAAAGAAATTTTTTCTTGGTCAAAAATTTTCTTCATCAGATAATAACCTAACCCAAAGGCGATCACGAACATTAAACTGTAATAGTGAACGCCAAAACTTCCAATTTTAAATAGGGTTTCACTAGGTGCCCAGTCAATTTTTGTGAAAAACATAAGATTTTTTTAAGTACTGGTAAAAGTAACCAAAATCAGTATAAACTGAAACTATTCTTTAGGGAATAGGATCGTATCCCGACCCTCCCCAAGGATGACATCGAGCAATTCGTTTCGTAGCAAGCCAACCTCCTTTTATGAGTCCGTACTTCTGAAGTGCTTCCAAAGCATAGCTAGAGCAAGTCGGCTGAAAGCGACAACTCGCAGGCAATAGAGGAGAGATGAACCCTTGATATCCTTTAATTAAAAGCACAAAAGTGGAAATGATTATTTTTTTCAAAAACTGAGGTTTAATTGATTTTGAAAGTAGTTCCCGCAGCGGTATCGTTAATTTGAATTTTAATTTTTTGAAGTCCATCTCGAATCAGGTCGGACGTTTCAAAATCCTTATTGGCTCGAGCTTTATCCCTTAATTCCATGAGAAGCTGTAAAGACCCTTCCAATTGAGAAGATTCTTGTCTTTTCTCATTCATTTCCGGAGTTAATAAGCCCAAAACATCATTAAAAAATCCGTGCATTAACTTTAAAAGCTGATCTCGATCTGTTGAATTTACTGTTTGTAAACCATTGTCCACAGCGTTTATGAATTTGACCGCGTCAAAAAGGTGAGCGATCAACACGGGGCTATTGAAATCATCATTCATAGCAGCATAACACTTGTTTTGCCAGCTTTTCAAATCAAATTCTGAAGTTGATTCAGAGATTTCCAATTGCTCTATTTTTTGAATTCCCTCCACCAGTCTGTAAAATCCTTTTTCGGATGCAACGAGTGCTGTTTCACTCAAATCAACAATACTTCTATAATGGGCTTGGAGCATAAAAAAACGGGCGACCATAGGTGAAAAGGACTTATGGAAAATTTCATTTTTACCACTAAACATTTCATTTGGTAAAATATTATTTCCCGTAGATTTTGCCATTTTTTTCCCATTTAAGGTCAACATATTTGCATGCAGCCAATAGTTAACAGGAGATTTTTTATAAACCGATTCCGCCTGAGCAATCTCACATTCGTGATGAGGAAATTTTAAATCCATCCCACCGCCATGGATATCAAATTGAGTCCCTAAGTATTTCGTGCTCATCGCAGTACATTCCAAATGCCAACCGGGGAATCCATCACTCCAAGGGGAAGGCCATCGCATAATATGCTGGGGTTCTGCTTTTTTCCACAACGCAAAATCCTGAGGATTGCGTTTGTCTGATTGTCCGTCTAAAGCTCTAGAATTGTGAATTAATTCCTCTATATTTCGACCACTTAATTTTCCATAGGGAATGTCCTTATTAAAACGCAAAACATCAAAATAAACCGATCCATTCACTTCATAGGCATAGCCTTGTTCTAGGATTTGTTTGATCAATTCAATTTGCTCTACAATGTGTCCAGTAGCTGTTGGTTCTATACTAGGTGGAAGCGCATTAAATTTTGCCATCGTTTCTCGAAAGTCTACGGTATAGCGCTGAACTACTTCCATAGGCTCGATAGACTCTAAACGTGCTTTTTTTGCTATTCGATCTTCGCCTTCGTCAGCATCGTTCTCAAGATGTCCAGCATCAGTAATATTTCGGACATAGCGAACTTTATAACCTATATGTTGTAAATAACGAAAAATGAGATCAAAAGAAATGAAAGTTCTGCAGTTTCCAAGATGAACATTGCTATAGACTGTGGGTCCACAAACATACATTCCAACATGATCTTGAAGTAGGGGTACAAAAGGTTCTTTTTTGCCACTTAATGAGTTGTAAACCACTAATTCGCGTTCCATCAAAAAGCTGTATCTAATTTGATATAATCCAAAAACTCCCTTTTTTTCTCCTCAGTTTTAAAAACACCTCCAAATTCACTTGTAACGGTACTGCTAGAAATGTCACTGATTCCTCTCGAATTGACACAAAGGTGTTTCGCATCAATGACACAAGCTACATCCTGAGTATTTAGAACTTCCTGGAGTGCTTGCACTATTTGAAGATTGAGTCGCTCTTGAACTTGAGGTCTTTGAGCGTAATAAGCTACAATACGATTCATTTTAGAAAGACCCACAACCGATCCATTTGAAATATAAGCTACATGTGCTTTCCCTACGATAGGAAGGAGATGATGTTCACAGGTGGAGTATAAGGTAATGTTCTTTTCAACAAGCATTTCCCCGTATTTATAGGAATTGTCAAAGGTGGAGGCAACTGGCTTTTTAGCAGGGTGTAACCCACCAAAAATTTCTTTTACATACATCTTGGCAACTCTTAAGGGAGTTCCTTTAAGGCTATCATCTGTAAGGTCCATCCCAAGGGTTTCGAGTATGGCTTTTACATGTTCTTGAATTTTGGCTATTTTTTCTTCATCAGAAAGTAAAAAGGCATCTTTTTTGAGGGGCGTATTTACTGTTGAGGAGAAATGGTCATCACCATTCTGCGTAATGTTATCTGCAATTATTTTTTCTAATTTCATAGCGTTTGTAGATGCCTACAAATATACTCATTTTATAAAGGAAAAAAAGTGGAATTCAGAGATCAGAGTTTGACATTATAACTTAAGCTAACTTGAGTGATGGAATGGGATAGGGTATAGGGGGCAGTTAAACCCTCTGAAAACATTTGAAATTGCTTATTTTGATTAAAATTTACAAGAGAGAGACTCAAAGAGTTTGAACCAAAATCCATACCTAGACCAAACGTATAGGCGGTATCGGAGGAACTGATTGTTTTCTGTGCATTTTTTCGATTCAAAACTCCCGCTCGTAATCGGAAGTCACGTAACCGATATTCTCCTCCTAGTTTAAGGGTTTGAATTGAACCGTAGGGTCCTGAAAGTGATGCGGTTAATTCATCTAAATAAGTGCTACCACCTTCTCGACTCAAAACGGTATTCGATGCATCTTGAATACTATAGTCCATTGAAATTAAACCATTTTTACCATGTATATAGGCAAAACTAAAGGTTGTTTTAGAAGGAATTTTAAGTTGATAGGTGTCGTAAAAATTAGTAATGTCTGGACGAACACTTTCAATCACGGTGAGACCTTGTTCCAAGTAATTGGAAGAGAGGGCTTGCTGTGTTTCATCAGTTATGGAGAGCCACTGAGGGGAGTCATATGTAAGTCCTAAACGGATATTTTTTAATCTGAGAATAGATCCAAGCTGAGTAGAAAAACCTTCACCATAACTACTTAATCCATTTTCAAATTCAATATTGAATACAGGTGAAGTATTGTACTGATTTGTTTCGTAAAAATTTTGATCGGAGTGATACTCTAATTTATGAATATTAATATTGGCACCAATATGGAGGATGTTTCCATACAAAGCACTTATGTTAAAAGAGGTTTTTCGATGTAATCCTTTGGTAAGGATACTCAATTCTTGATTTACGCGGTCGTATTCAACATTAGAAAAATATTCAGTATTGTTGTCTTCAAAGCTCACAGGGTTGATCACGTAGGCTTGGTAGGCTAAAAAAGCCTGTTGAGCTGCAAAACCATTGTTCTCTCCTAGAACACGATATACCTCGGGGATGGTTTCATTTTCATAAATGGGTAGGTTGTTAAAAGCTAAGCCATCTGCGAAGTATAGAAAATACTGATCGACACCTGTGGTATTGGATCCATAGACCCGTGCATCTTGATCAAATTTGGAAATGCGATGACTGTTCATTCCAGCGCTTATTCGTGACCAAGGACTATCTGTGTCGGTATTGTTAAAAACAAAAACAGCTCCAATTTGATCAAATTTGAGATCGGAATCTTCTTTTGATTTAGTAGTGCCAAAGTAAGAACCCTCTACCGCTTTGTTTGTATATGTTAAAGTTCCACCAAATTCAGAATGTAAAAAAACGGAAGATCCAGCTGGATTTTGACTAATGGCACTAAGGTCAGCACCTAAAGCGCCAAATGCACCAGCCATGCTATTGTATCGAGCGGAACCATTTAATTCACTGCCAAGAAAATAGGTAATGTCATTAACTGTCTGTGCAACAGAGTGTTGAAAAAAAGCAACCGCAACAACAAGGATGTAAAAATTACGCATAAGTAGAGGCTTTTAAATTAAAATTAATTTCTACGTCCGCTGGATCCTCTTCCAGAACTTGATCCACTGGAACCCGAAGAAGATCTATTGCCAGAATTATAACTTCTTGAGGGGGAACTATTAAATTTTCTAGAGGGTTGTGAATAGGTTCTTTGGGTATTGTTATAAGAACGTGTTGTTGATCCTGAAGATGGATAGGTAGGTGTACTTCTTCTCACCCTTACAGGTTGGGTAGTATTGGTAGAATTACGCTCACCGAGTCTGCTTCGAGATTGAATAAAACGTCCTTGAGTATTGGTTTGAACGCTTTTATTAGGACTGGTATTGGTGCTTCCATTTATTGAGGAATTCAATGAGTTTCCATAAACAGGTCGTGGAGTTCTGGAGTTTACAGAAGATTTTGTGTTGAGTGTCGTATTGCGATCGTTGTTAATAATATAAGTATTCCCCAATGAATTAAACCCTCTTCCACGATTGATTCGATTGATCGTGTTATTAACGGTTATCGATTCATTTGTCTTAGCATTACGATCTTTTGTATTGGAAGTTCTCGAAGAGTCGTTATAATTTTTTTCACCTCGCCCTGATTTTATTCTGGCCACTGTTTGATTATAATCCGAATTGTATTGACGATTTCCAACATAGCCATTGTTGTAAATCCCGGGATGACGATTCCATCGATTCCATCGATTCCAGTTATATCCATAATTGAATCCTGGATAATACGAATAAGGACTGTAAAACGATCCATAGCCCCAACCTCTTGAAAACCCTCCATAGTAATAGGGATCGAATCGAGAAAAAGCAAAAGGAGAGGGATAATATCCAAATGCAAAAGGATCATTATAGTAGTAATTTATCCAAAAGGGAGAGCTTCTAAAAGCAAAACTTGAAAGCCCCCAAAAATAATTTGGAGTTCTGTCAATAATCACCACCTCTGTTCGATTGGTTCTTTCACCCCATGGTATTTGAGAAGATTCTGTATAAGAAGAAGAATCCATGTATTCCCCCTCCGAAGAGTAGGAGTCTGTATCTGTAAAATACATTTCATTTTCAGAAAGAGAGCCTTCAGCAGCTTCTTTGAAATATTCTTTGTAGTAGGAGCTTTTTGTAGAATTGATTTTTTGAGGGCGTTCCATTCTCACTTGAGACTTAGAATTATAAATTCCATCTAAATCGTAATAGGAGGATCCCTGAAAACTACCACACCCCATTAGGATCAATGAAGCTGAAATAGCAAAAAAAACACTTTTGATTTTTTGAGTAGTTCTTGTTGATTTCATGATCATTCGTTTTAGAGATGTGATGCAAAAAGTTTAGCTTTGCACCACAAAGATTTGTATAATCAAATATAGGCAAATTCTATGCCAAAAGCTTATGGGTAATAAATTAACATCAAGAAAAACGGATTATTCCAAATGGTATAACGAAATAGTTGTAACCGCAGATCTTGCAGAAAATTCGGCGGTCCGTGGATGTATGATCATCAAACCCTATGGATATGCCATATGGGAAAAAATGCAAGCCGAATTGGATAAGATGTTTAAAGCAACAGGGCATGAAAACGCTTATTTTCCTCTGTTTGTACCTAAAAGTTTATTTGAAGCGGAAGAGAAAAACGCTGAAGGTTTTGCAAAAGAATGTGCCGTGGTTACCCACTATCGATTAAAGAATGACGAAAACAATCCAGGGAAATTAATGGTTGATCCAGCAGCGAAGCTTGAAGAAGAATTAGTTGTGAGGCCTACAAGTGAAGCAGTTATTTGGAACACCTATAAAACGTGGATTCAATCCTATAGGGATTTGCCAATTTTGATTAACCAGTGGGCAAATGTAGTTCGTTGGGAAATGCGAACTCGTTTATTTTTACGTACTGCTGAATTTTTATGGCAAGAGGGGCATACCGCCCATGCCACAAAAGCAGAGGCTTTAAAAGAAACTCAACTGATGAATCAAGTTTATGCTGATTTTGTAGAAAATTACATGGCTATTCCAGTAATACAGGGTACTAAAACAGCGAGTGAACGCTTTGCTGGCGCAGAGGAAACCTATTGTATTGAGGCTTTAATGCAAGACGGAAAAGCCCTTCAAGCAGGAACTTCTCATTTTTTGGGACAGAATTTCGCAAAAGCATTTGAAGTTAAATACGCAACTTCAGAAGGAGGGTTAGAATATGTTTGGGCCACTTCTTGGGGAGTTTCCACTCGACTCATCGGAGCTTTGATTATGACACATAGTGATGATAATGGGTTGGTATTGCCTCCAAATTTAGCTCCTATCCAAGTAGTGATTATTCCAATTTACAAAGGGGAGGACCAACAGAAGCTAATTGCAAATACAGCAGAAGAGATTAAGAAATCATTAGAAGAGAAAAACATTCGTGTTAAATTTGACAACAGAGATAAGTTTAAGCCCGGTTTTAAATTTAACGAATACGAATTAAAAGGTGTTCCACTTCGAATAGCTATAGGACCCAAAGATTTAGAAAATGGAACAGTAGAAATCGCAAGACGCGATACGTTGTCAAAAACTGTTGTATCGAATATCGAAATCATTGATTATGTCCAAAGTCAACTTGAACAAATGCAAGTTGATCTATATACAAAAGCTTTAGAATTTAGAAAAGAGAACCTCACCCCAGTAGATAATTTTGAAGAATTTCAGCGGGTTATTGAGGAAAAAGGAGGTTTTGTTTTAGCGCATTGGGACGGTACTGAAGCCACTGAAGAAGCGATTAAGAAAGCCACTAAAGCAACGATTAGATGTATTCCTCTCGACAGTGTTAAAGAAGAGGGAAAATGTGTCTATTCTGGGAAGCCTTCTACCCAAAGAGTGCTTTTCGCAAAAGCGTATTAGGCTAAAACAAATAGCACTTTTCATTAAGATATTCTTTTTTCAGATCCCAGTAACCTAGATTCATTTGTGAACCTTGTTTATGAAAACAGGTTACACTCACCGTCTGTATATCGCTATTTTTTTTTAAGAAGACCTCACTGTTTAAAGGCTGAGCAAGGGCTTTGTGAAAATCAACTACAGAATGAACATCCTTTAAATCTCTTAACCTTTTTAGGATTGTACCCTTTTTATTCAATTAAAATGTAATGAATGAGAAATACCCAATATATTTTGTTCCCAATTATTATTGTTTAATAATAATTTTACGTGTACATTTGCGCACGAAAAATATGGCCCGTTCGTCTATCGGTTAGGACGCCAGGTTTTCATCCTGGAAAGAGGGGTTCGACTCCCCTACGGGCTACAAATTAAAATAGAAACATGGCAAATCATAAATCTGCTTTAAAACGCATTCGTTCAAACAACAAAAAAAGGCTCTTAAATCGCTTTCAGCACAAAACTGCT
>JAFMCA010000005.1 GCA_017858055.1 Flavobacteriaceae bacterium | reverse complement strand
TATGGCCGTTTTAGGAAAAATTAGACAGCGATCCATATTCTTGATTCTTGTAATCGGTATGGCGCTTTTTGCATTTGTAATATCAGGAGTTTTCGACGGCAGTTCTGCCAATGCAGGCCCTACAGATCCAATAGCATATGTAAACGATGAAGAAATTGATGTAAATTTCTTTCGTCAAATGGTAGAGCAAACCGAAAGAACCTACAATTACACTACACTTCAGTCTGTAAATCTTGTTTGGAATCAAGCGCTTCGCAATACAATTTTCAATCAACAATTTGAAAAATTAGGTATTGATGCTGGAAAAGATCAACTCGAACAAATCATTTCATCCGATGATGCGGTGATAAATAACCCGTCCTTTCAAAATGAAGCAGGTTTTTTCGATTTCGGAATTTTCACAGACTATATTGCTCAACTGAGAGTGCAACAACCCGCCGCTTATGAAAACTGGAAAGCACAAGAACAGAGCATCATTGGCGTTGCTAAACAAAGAATTTATTTTGATTTAATAAAAGCAAGTGCAGGAATCACGGAAGCTGAAATTAACTCTTTGTATCATTTTGAAAACGACAATATCAATGTTCAATATGTACAAATCCCTTTTGAGGCCATTCCAGACAGCCTTGTAAATTTTACCGATGCTGAAGTCAACAAATACATTAAGGACCACCCCAAAAAATACGAAAGAGCATCATCAAGAAACTTGCAATATGTGTTGTTTGAAGAAGATCCCACAGCGGATGATTTATCTACAATAAGTCTTCGACTGGATGCTCTTAAAGAGCAACGGGTAGCATACAATGATGTCTCTAAACTTACGGACACCCTAGAAGGGTTTAGAACCACAAAGAACATTTCAGACTTCATTGACCAATATTCAGAAATTCCTTTTGATTCGATATATAGAGCTCGAGGAGAATTCAATAATGAATATGCAGATATCTTATTCGGTTTGTCCGTTGGAGAAGTTTTCGGACCCTATCGCGATGGGAATTTTTTCAAAATCTCTCGTTTGATAGACCGTAAAGAAAATGCGTCTCTTAGAGCAAGACATATTCTTATCGCTTTTGAAGGAGCTACGAGAGCATCTGAAGAGGTCACAAGAACCAAAGATGAAGCAAAGCGAGAAGCAGACAGAGTTTACCGACTTGCCAGACGAAACAATGCAAATTTTGAAGATTTAGCTCGTGAATACTCGGATGGACCTACCAAAAACAGAGGTGGGGATTTAGGATTTTTCCAAGAGGGTCAAATGGCTCAAGAATTTTTCAACTACGTAGACAAAAACTCAGTAGGAAGTGTTGGTTTAGTAGAAACTGAATTTGGTTTCCACATCATCAAAGTAACCGATAAGGATGACTTAGCTATGATTGCAGATGTTGCAGCCGAAGCAATTGCATCTGATCAAACAGCTAATGAAGTTTTTAGAGCAGCTACGAAATTTGAAATGGACAGTAATGATTCAAAAGATTTCGTTGCACTTGCTGCAAAAAATAATTATACTGTGAGACCAGTAAAACAAATTACTGAATTGGAAGAAAACTTACCTGGGTTAACAAACCAACGTCAGGTTGTGAGATGGGCATTTGATAAAGAAACTAAAATTGGTGACATCAGAAGATTCTCCCTCAGCGGTGGAGGAGGATATGTGGTGGTTCAACTTACCGATGTTGTTAAAGAGGGACTTGCTTCTATAGATGAGGTTGGCGCTCAAGTAAGACGACTGATCACTCAGGACAAAAAGGCCGCCCTTATTAAAAAACAATACCAAGACAAAGCAACACTTGAGGCTTTGGCTGGAGACGACACCTTTACCATAGAAACCGCATCAGCTGTCAATCAAAAAAATCCAACTTTAGTAGGTGCAGGTAATGAACCTTATGTTGTAGGAGCTGCGTTCTCAATGACAGAAGGAACGGTTTCTGAGCTTATTCAAGGTGAAAGAGGAGTCTATAAAATTAAACTGCTTAAAAAAAATGTAGCAGAACCTCTAGAAGATTTAGATGCTTATGCCAAGGAACAACTCGAAAAAGCAAGTTATACGCTTCTAGAAAGTGTTTATATTGCACTCGAATCTGTTTCTGAAATCAATGATAACAGAGCATTGTATTATTAATTTATACCACTCAATCTATTTTTAAGCCCCTGTTTTACAGGGGCTTTTTAATTTTGGCATGAATTTTGTCTAAGGTTTTTGAAAAAAATTGAACATGCGTTTTTTTCAAGGCGGCCCGAAAACAAAATCGAGCCAAATTTTAGTGGGAACGGATTGGATTTGTACTCGAACCGACGACTCCTTGATCGACTTTTATAAGTTTCATTTCTCTACAGCAAAAACCGTAGAGGGATGGATTAAATATTCGGATCAGAGTGAAGAACTCAAGGCGTTTTCGGCAAGCTATGAAAAAGAACAAAATCTTATCAGAATCCGAAAGGAAAAGGAAATTTTAGTAGCGGTTTATTCAGAACCAAAAATTGTTGCCGTCATTGATGGGAAAACATTGAATTTTATTCGTTCTAAATAGATCCTTTATATTATCATTTTTTCAAAAGGAATCACAATTGGATACCCTTTTCTTTTAAAGTAGGCTGGGCTTTCATGATTTCCTGACGCTAAAATGAAATCACCACCCCATGCCCCTAAGCTTTTAATTGCTCCACTAAAATCTTCAAAAAGTTTTTCCTGAACGGGTTTCTGATTCAGCACAGCTCCTAAAAGAGCTTCATGAGAATTCAAGAGTCTATTGAAGTTTTCTTGTTCATTACACTCAAGAAAGCTTTGAGTTAGTTTATTCATCTCAGTAATTGTGGAGGAACGAATAAGGTTCGGTTCAAACGAGGCAATTGCTTCTTGGCTATTCTTTTTTTGATTTAGATATACAAAGAAAAGCGACTCTTTAAAAGAGGGATTAAATGGAACCGATTTAATTTTTGGTTGGAAATGATTTCGGGTATATAAAATTGGGGTATTTGCTTGAGCACAAGCTACGTCATAACCACTTCCTCCAAAAGTTTGATTTAATAATTCATAGGGATTTATTTGAGCCCAAAGCGCAATATTGGAGATTAATGTAGAGGAGCTTCCTAGCCCCCAAGATCGATCAAATTCGAGTTGGGTTGTCACACTCCCCCCCACCGATAAAAATTCAGGATTTAGGTTCTTCGCTTTTTGAAGTATTTGACTAAGCTTTTCCCAAATTTCTACCTCGTTTGTTTCAAAGAGTTTTAGTGTTCGTATGTCAAAGTGAACTTCAAACCAGCTTTGCCCATTTTCATCTAAACTATTCCAACGTACTGTTTGACCCGCGGAGGGTTGGAAGTCTAACGTTTGTCCCAATTTACAAGGGACGGCTAACGCAGTTGCCCCATGCAGTACCAAGTATTCACCGGTGAGGAGTAATTTTCCGTGACTCCTAAATCTAGCCATCTTAAGATTTCCAATTTTTTAAAAACTGACCTACACTTTGAGCGCTCACGGTATGTTCTTTAAAATGATGAATGGCCTCTTTTTTTTGGGTTTCATTAGCACCCATCTGATTGAGTATGTTCAATAAATGCATTTTCATGTGCCCTTTTTGAATCCCAGAAGTAACTAAAGACCAAAGTGCTGCAAAATTTTGAGCCAAGCCAGCTACAGCGACAATTTTCATAAGGGTTTCAGCATCGGGGTATTCCAGTAATTCCATACTCCAATTCACCATCGGATGAAGTTTTGTTAGTCCTCCAACCGTTCCTATTGCCAATGGGATTGTCAGTTCCATATGAAAAACCTCCTCTTTGATGTAGGCATCACTAAGTGCAGTATACTGTCCGTTTTTTGAAGCATAAGCATGAACACCTGCTTCAACGGCCCTAAAGTCATTTCCAGTAGCTAAAATAAGGGCGTCCACACCGTTCATGATTCCTTTGTTGTGAGTCACCGCTCGGTAGGGTTCATGTTTTGCAATTTGTACTGCTTGAACCATTTTTTGAGCAAAGTCTTTTCCGTTCCCTCCTTTTCCTGGAGTAAAATTCGAAATCGGGCATTGAACACTTGCACGGACTAAACATTCTGGAACGTAGTTGGAGAGGATACTCATTATTACTTCAAGTGGTTTTTTTAACTTGGAAAAACCAATTTCAATTGCAGCCAATTCCTCTAGTTTAGAAGCCATATTCTCTAAGCAAGAATTGATAAAATTTGCTCCCATTGCATTTGCAGTTTTGAATCGGAGATGCAATTGAAAATAAGTTGGAATCAATTCAGTTTTATCTATCAACTCAAGACTTATGATTCCACCTCCTCGAGCCTGCATATTTTTTGAAAATTCATCCGTTGATGCTAGAAGAAGGCTTTTGTTTTTTCTAAAAAAAGAACGCAATAAATCGGAATTCCCCTCAAATAAAAAATGAATTTGCCCAACTTTGATGGTATCGAGGACCTCGGCATGAAATCCGCCTCGGGTACTCCAAAACTTTGCTGCATTTCCTGCGGCAGCTATAACAGAGCTTTCTTCGATGACCATAGGTATGGTGTAGGTCTTCCCATTAATTAAAAAATTAGGAGCAACACCCAAAGGCAAATAGAAATTTGTCAGTGTGTTTTCGGTAAACTCATCGTGTATTTTTTGGAGCTCTGGATTGGTGTTCCAGTAACTTGACAAGCTTTGGTTTGCAGCCTCAGGATTTTTAAAGTGGGCTTTCGTAATCCAATCGATCTTTTCTTTTTTGGTCAATTTGGAGAAACCCTCAATCCGTTTGTCCATTCTTTTTTTTATAAAGATACAGATTTTGCATGCCCTTCAAAAGTCTGATTCGCTCCATTTTTTATAAATTGCCCTAACTTCAAATTTCATAAAATTGAAACAGTTTAAAAAAATAGATCAAAGTTTATTTTTGGTCTCCCCAAATTTTTCGTTTATCTGGGGGGTATGTGTTTTTTTTACCCTTTTTACAGGTACTTTCAGCCTTAATGCACAACAGCCCTTTTCTTTAGATAGTCTATGGCAGGGTGCTTATGAAGCGAAACGATTAGAATCGATTCGTCCAATGAAAGACGGGACTTCATACACCGTATTAGAAGAAGCCACTTCAGAACGAGCAACAAAAATAGTTCGTTATGAATATGTAAAGCAATCCAAAGGGGAACTCCTATTTGATTCAAGCGCTTTTTCAGAATTTCAAACATTTACTTCCTATTCTTTTTCAAAAGAAGAGAACAAAATACTTATAGAAACGGATCCAATTCCTGTGTATAGAAGATCAAAAGTTGCCAAATATTGGATTTATGATTTAATAACAAAATCAGTAGAAAAAATAAGTGACAATCCAATTCAAGAACCTTTGCTTTCACCCGACGGAAGTAAAGTAGCTTATGTTTTTCAACGCAACCTATTCGTTAAGGATTTGATAACCCAAAAAACAACTCAGCTGACCTATGACGGAAACTACAAAACCTTAAACGGAATTACCGATTGGGTTTATGAAGAAGAATTCGGTTTTGTTAGAGCATTCGACTGGAGTGCAGATTCCAATCAACTTGTTTTTATGCGGTTCGACGAATCCAATGTCCCTATTTTTTCAATGGATATTTACGGTTCGGATTTGTATCAATTCCCCTATATGTTTCGCTATCCTAAAGCGGGAGAGGAGAATTCAAAAATTGAAATCTATGTGGTAGATCTTGTAAATGGCGATAAGAACCTAATTGTATTTCCAGGAGAACATCCCTATTACATCCCAAGAATAAAATTTGGATTATTGTCTAACCAACTGTTGATTCAAACCATAAATAGACATCAGAATCACCTCAAGCTTTGGCAGTGGAATACCCAATCCAAGGAAATACAATTACTTTTAGAAGAAAAAGACAAAGCCTATGTAAGTATTCATGACAATTTAAAAATTCTTGAAGATCAGAGTTTCCTTTGGACTAGTGAACGAGATGGTTACAATCATATATATCATTACAATGCACAAGGAAATCTTATTCGTCAACTTACAAGAGGAAAATGGGAGGTTACCTCAGTCTTTGTAGTAAATCCTAAAACCAAAGAACTGTATTACCAATCAGTAGAACAAGGAAGTACTGAGCGTCAATTGTATGCAATAAAATTATCAGGTAAGGGAAAACGTGTATTACAAAATTCAAAAGGAACGCATGGTGCAAATTTTAGTGCAGACGGATCCTACTATATTCATTCCTTTTCTGATGAACAAACCCCACCAAAATACGCTTTATATGAGACTAAAAAAAACAGTTTGATTAAACCACTTTTAGACAATTCTGAACTTAAAAATAAAATCAGTTCATTGGGCTTTTCAAATCGTGAATTTTCTACCCTTCAAATTCATGGGGAAGAATTAAATATGTGGATGATTAAACCTTCCGATTTTGATCCCAATAAAAAATACCCCTTGTTGATGTTCCAATATTCAGGACCAGGATCACAACAGGTGTCTAATAGGTGGGGAAATGAACAATTGCTTTGGCATAAATGGTTCGCCAATAAAGGGTTTATAATTGCTTGCGTAGATGGACGAGGGACTGGTTTTAAAGGGGCTGAATTTAAAAAAGCTACCTATATGAATTTAGTAAAATACGAGACCTTAGACCAAATAGCAGCGGCCAAGTCACTTAGTCAATTACCTTATATTGATTCAGCTCGTATTGGAATTTGGGGATGGAGTTTTGGAGGTCATATGGCGACTCAGTGTTTACTTACAGGTAACGAAACTTTTTCTATGGCCATAGCAGTAGCTCCAGTCACCAACTGGCGTTTTTATGATACAATCTATACAGAACGTTTTCTGCGAACACCCCAAGAAAACCCCACGGGATATGATTTAAATTCACCTTTAAATTTTGCCGATCAGCTAAAAGGTAAGTTTTTAATTATTCACGGTTCGGGTGATGATAATGTCCATGTTCAAAATACCATGCGAATGGTTGAGGCATTGATTCAAGCAGACAAACAATTTGAATGGATGATTTATCCTGACAAAAACCACGGAATTGCTGGTGGAAATACTCGGAAACATCTCTTTACAAAAATGACTAAATTTATAATCGATAACTTATAATAAAACCATGCAAAAAAACGCTTCACTCCCACTAGACACAGGCTTCTTTGGTCATCCTAAGGGCTTATTATACTTGTTTTTTGCGGAACTATGGGAGCGCTTTAGTTTTTATGGAATGCGGGCTTTACTCACCCTTTATATGGTTAATGTTGTTTTTGAAGCCTTGTCTACCCGTGATTTTGCAGCGGCTGCAGTTTACGCTTCCTATGGATCTTTAGTTTATGCCTCAACCGTAGTTGGAGGTAAAATTTCTGATACCTATTTGGGATTTCGAAAATCAATTTTTCTAGGAGGAATTCTGATGGCTTTAGGACATTTTGTTTTGGCCATTCAAAACGATATTGCATTCTTTTTAGCCTTAGGATTTATTGTGGTTGGGAATGGGTTTTTTAAACCAAATATTTCAACCTTCGTGGGTTCACTGTATAAAGATAAAGACCCAAGGAAAGATTCTGGATTTACAATTTTCTATATGGGAATTAACATAGGGGGGTGGATAGCGCCTTTGCTTTGTGGTTATTTGGGATACACCTACGGTTGGCATTATGGATTTGGACTGGCAGGTTTTGGGATGCTAACGGGCTTGGTATTTTTCTGGAGCGGAATGCGTGCAGGAGTGTTTGGTAATCGAGGGTTACCCCCATTTGCAGAACGTTTGGAAGTTAAGATTGTCGGGATCTCTCGAAATATATGGATTCATATTTTGGCCTTTATGACCGCCCCATTCATTGCCTTTTTGCTTTCATCGTATAAAGCTTTGGGAGATCAAAATTCCTTTTTTGGGGATCAAAATATTGTGAATGTAATCTTTAAAGTAGTTGGGGTTTTTATTTTAGGATATTTGGGATATGTACTGTATTATGTCTCCGCTGCAGAACGCAAAAAATTAATTGTAGCGATTTTTATCACGTTTTTTATGACCTTATTTTGGGGTTTCCATGAATTGTCAGGTAGTGTAATTACACTCTTTGCGTCAAGAAATGTCAATTTAATCTATATGGATGCAGCGCAAACGAATTCCTTAAACTCCATGTTTATCATTATTTTGGCGTTACCCATTTCTTATATGTGGACCTATTTGAATAAATTTAAAATCAATCCGAGAACACCGTATAAGTTTGGTTTTGGTCTTTTAATAGCAGGGATAAGTTTTTTTGTGCTCTCACTTAGTGGAGGAGCGGCTGATGAAAATGGGATGGTTCCCTTTTCTTATTTATTAATATTATATTTTTTAATTTCAATAGGAGAATTATTTATGTCACCGGTAGGACTTTCAAAAATTACAGATCTTTCACCAACAAGAATCGTTGGATTTATGATGGGGGTATGGTTTTTGTCTTCAGCATATGCATTCCAAATGGTGGGATTTATAGGGAAACAGTTAGCGATAGAAAGTGACAGCAGCAATGTTGGTGGTTTAGAGTCCTTGGGAACATACATAGGAGGTTTTGATCTAATTGCAAAATATGCTCTAGGAGCCGGATTAATAATTATTTTTACAGCACCTTTCCTTAAGAAATTGATGGGGGATGTACATTAAATACAAAAGATGAAAAGATTTTTTTTACTATTAGGAATTTTTGGGAGCTTAACTATTCAGGCTCAACAAATTCAATGGATGACTCTTGCTCAAGCTATGGAAGCTCAAAAACAGGTTCCCAAGAAAATATTTATGGATGTATATACGGATTGGTGTGGACCCTGCAAGTTATTAGATAAAAACACCTTTCAAAATCCTGATGTTTCAAATTATATCAGCGAGCATTTCTATGCGGTAAAGTTTAATGCAGAAGGACAAGAAGAAATTAAGTTTTTTGATCAAACCTATACAAATCCAAATTTTGATCCCAATCGTAATGGGAGAAATGCAACCCATCAATTTACTCAATTCCTCGGGGTAAAAGGATATCCGACCATGGTCTTTTTTAGCGAAAATGGAGACCCAATCATGCCTGTTGTTGGGTATCAAAAACCACAACAACTTGAGCTTTTTTTAAAAATGATAAAGCAAGGAGATTACCAAGTTTTTTCTAAACCGGAGGATTTTGAAAACTACAGGAAAAATTTTCGCCCCAAATTTAGAGGTTGATTTCAAGTGCTCCTTGACTTCTCGTGTCGTGAAATATGATCCCTTTTTTGAGGCACGTCTGAAGCCAAAACTCAGCATTCCATGGGGCATTCGAACCATCTGAAATAAGAATTTTCGGCTTGTAAAGGTTTAATAAACGATCAAGATTAATTTTAGGATCTTCACGTAGAAGGATATAATCGGGGTTTAAATGTTCATTCAAAAGCGAATCTTCTTGCTCAACAAGAAGCATTTTATAAGACTCCATTAAATCAGATTTATTGAAAGGGTGCTCTTTCACCCTACGATGTAGACGTGAATTCGAAAAATCTTCAATCCCTTTCTGAGTCGTTTCCCAATGGGAGGTATAGTACTTGATTGCTAATCCTTGATGGTGGATGACTACCGATTCTTGATGTTTGTGTAATATCCACAAACTGTTGACAAGACTGTTTTTTCGGAATTCTGAAGTGAGCTGAAAATACAGGGTTAATAAAACAATGCCCATGGGAAGTAATCTTAAATAAGTTCGTTTGTATCCCCAAAGTACAAGGACGCTAAGAAAACCATAAAGCAATAAGGTAGTTTCTAAAGACAAATAAATCCCTTTGTAAAGAAATGCTTCTTGTTGAGCAATCCAGCCGACACAGGCATTGAGGGTGGTCACAAAGGAATCGAAGATCAGAGCAAGCTGAGAAGGAATGGTATAAACCATTTGTATCACAAAAAGACTTAGACAAAAAATAAGGAATCCACTAAAAATGGGAAGGATCAGTAAATTACTTATTAAAAAAAGACTGGGAAATTGATGAAAATAATAGATGCTGATTGGACTTACGGCAAATTGTGCTGCAAGACAGACTGTGGTCCATTCCCAATACTTTTTTAAAATCCACCAGCGAGGGGACCAAAGCCGCTGAAGTAAAGGATGAAGTAGAAGAATTCCGAATACAGCCAGATAGCTCAATTGAAATCCCAGTGATCTCAAATAGGGAGGATAACATAGGATAAGAACGATAAAGGATAGAATCGTATAATGAAAAGTATTGTTTCCAAAATGAATCGAACGACCCATAACGATGAAGCTAAACATTGTCACGGAGCGAGTCACCGATGGAGGAAAACCCACAAGAAATGCAAACCCCCATAAAAAGCTGAAGATGAATAAAGTTCTCAAAAGTTTGCCATGCCGAAAGCGTAATAAGGGTCCGAGGATAACGATTAAGATCCCTACAAATAGACCAACATGTAAACCGGAAAGCGCCAATAGGTGAATGATACCTGCATTGGTATAATTTTCGACCACCTCCCCCTCTAAAGAATCTCGATCTGCAAATACCAATGCCTTTATCATAGCTTGACTCGTTTTTGAAAGTGGAGAACTTTCAATTTTAGAATAAGCAACTTTTTTTATGGTTTCTGCAGTAATCCTAGAGGGGTCTTTTTCCATTTCAAGAGGAATACAATTTGTTGTATCTAATTTTACCTCATAAGCGATTCTAAAATTTGCCAAATAGTTTTTATAGGAAAATTGACCAGGATTTAATGGTTCCTGAATTGGAGTAAGAGTTGCTTTTGTAAGAATTTTCTGACTTTTTTGCCATGACTTTGTATTGCCTTTTGAAGCTTGGTGTATCAGAATTTTACCTTCAACGGTTTCAGAACCCCAACTTCGAATCCAACCATAATATGAATTAGAAAATGAATTACTCCGAATAGGACGGATGATTTCTATTACTTTAATTGCTTCGGTATCATGGTTAATTTTAGAGAAATGATTTGATGGGACAGAATAGTAACTTTTGAAATACAGAAAACCCGCAGCAATAAATAAACAGTAAATGAAAAGTGTTTTAAAAAAATTGAGAAATGAAATTGGAATGAATTGCACTAACAGAGACAGGAAAAGGATTCCAATTCCGGAAAGCACCCAAGTGCTTGAAAAGGATGGAAAATAGAAGGAGGCAACAGCGCCAATCGTAAATAGGCATACAGGAAGAAGAAGCGGAGATTGGGGTAATTTTAGGGACATCACATTCAGATTCCCTAAGATAGATAAAAACTATTATTTTTGGATTTGATTGTAAATTATTGATGCGGTTTTAGCGCTAGCTCCCCCCTTACCGAGTAAGGAATTAAGAAGGCTGTACGCTTTTTGAAGCGATTGATTCTTGTCCTTGGATTCCATTAAATTTTTTAGTTCTGTAGCAAGTCTATTCGGGGAGCAATCCTCTTGAATCAATTCCAAAACAGCGGGACGATCCAAAATTAGATTGACGAGTGAAATGTATTTTAAGTTGAGAATTTTTTTAGCAATCCAAAAGTTGATGGGGTTCGTCCGATAGCACACAATTTGTGGTACTTTAAAAAGTGCCGTCTCTAAGGTTGCGGTCCCACTTGTTACTAAAGCTGCACTACTGTGTTGTAGAAGATCGTAAGTATGGTTATAGACCACCTTTAATGTATTGTTTAGGGTATACTTTAGATAGTGTTCTTCTGCTATGCTAGGTGCAGCACCAATGACGAATTGATACATAGGAAAGAGATCTGCTACTTTCTTAAAAAGCGGAAGCATTTTTTGAATCTCCTGCATTCTACTGCCTGGTAATAGGGCTACTATGGGTTGGGTAGTAGATAAATCATTTTCCTTTAAGAAAGATTTTTTTTGTGGGAAATTAAGGAGGTAATCCATTAATGGGTGTCCTACAAAATGCACTTTAAATTGATGTTTTTCTTCAAAAAAGGGTTTTTCAAAAGGAAGAATAACGTATAATTCATCGATACATTTTTTCATTTTTTTTATCCGATTCTCTTTCCAGGCCCAGATCTGGGGACTGATATAATAATGGTTTTTAAATCCTTTTGATTTTGCCCATTGGGCAATTCTCAAGTTGAAACCAGGATAATCCACATAGATAATGACTTCAGGTTGGAAGGCCATAATATCTTTTTTGCAAAATGCAATGTTGTTTAGAATCTTGGGTAAGTTTTTTAGGACTTCCCAAAAACCCATAAAAGCTAAATCTTTAAAGTGCTTAACAAGAGTAACCCCCTCCTTTTCAATTAAATCACCACCCCAAGCCCTAAATTCTGCTTTTGAATCTAATTTTTTTAGAGCAGAAATAAGATGTGCTCCGTGTAAATCGCCAGAAGCTTCTCCAGAAATGAGATAGTATTTCACCCGTCTCTTTTTATGAATTAATTTTTAAAATTCCAATAATCAGAACCGTAAGGAGAGAGATGGCCACAATTCCAGCTGCAAAAGGGACTTTGTTTTTTCTTAATGCAATAAAAAATAAGGGAAGATTAATAAGGGCTGCAATAGAAATAGTTCCCCCCAATTGACCCTGACGGTATAAGTAGGCGATGCTTTCTTCAATAGGAGCATCCGACAAGAAATAAACTAATAGGACAACACCAAAAGCAGTCCATAAAAAACCTGTACCAATTCCCCAAAAAAAATATTTATCCTTTATAAATTCCATGTGTTCAATTGTTGGATGCTGTGGTGTGCAGTGAGGTCAAATTGAGTCGGAACTAAAGAAATATATCCTTCCTTTAAAGCCCATTCGTCCGTATCTTCACCTTTGTCTTCGTTTACAAAAGTGCCGGTTAGCCAATAGTATTCTCTTCCCATGGGATTGGTCCTTTTGTCAAATTTTTCTACCCAATTCGCTTTTGCTTGCCTACAAATTTTAATCCCTTTGATCTCTTCCTTCTTTAGTTTAGGAAAATTGACATTGAGCACAACATCTTTTGGGATTCCATTTGCCAAAGCCTCTTTTGTGATTTGAGTAATATATGTTTTTAAGGGACTAAAATCTGCATTCCAATTAAAATCCAGTAGGGAAAAACCGATGGCAGGAATTCCCTCTATCCCAGCCTCTACAGCAGCACTCATTGTACCAGAGTAAATTACATTGATTGAAGAATTTGATCCATGATTGATACCCGAAACACAAAGGTCAGGTTTTCGGTCCAACAATTCGTTAACAGCCAGTTTTACACAGTCTGCTGGGGTTCCAGAGCAACTGTATTCAATTTGCGGACCATCAGTAACCTTAATTTTTTCACAATGTAAAGTAGAATTGATCGTGATGGCATGTCCCATAGCAGATTGAGGACTGTCTGGAGCGACAACAACAACTTCTCCTATTTCGTTCATGATATCGATCAAAGTTCGAATTCCAGGTGCAGTTATACCGTCATCGTTTGTTACTAAAATTAGCGGTCTTTTTTTCTTCATAATCTTGTACTGCTAAGGTAAGGAATCTTTTCAGCTCCAAAATTTATTTAACGCTACATTGAAATTCAAATCCATGTTTTAAACCAAATTCAGAAGAAATTTGTTTTTAAAATCCCTTGGTTTTTAGAACAATATTAACATAACTGATTTTAAATATCCGTATATTTAGACGCTATGAAATTAAAAATTAAATAAGATGTCTATGCGATCTTTTATTTGGCTCCTATCTACAATTCTTGTTAGCGGACTTTTTTTTGGTTTTAATCTAAAAGAGGAAGACCCTAATAAAGATAAACTTTTGATTGAAATTATTTCTTATGTATTGGAACGGGGTCACTTTGATCCTAAAGAAATAAATGATGCTTTCTCTGAAAACGTTTATGAAGATTATCTAGAAAATTTAGATGGTCAACATCGTTTTTTTCTTCAGTCAGACATTAATGCGTTTGAATCGTTCAAGCTTGAAATAGATGATGAAATTAAAAAAACAGACCTTAGCTTTTTTGATCTAACCTATTCAAAAATTGTTGAGCGAATGGGACAAGTAGAGCTTTTCTATAAAGAAATTCTAGATACCCCCTTTGATTTTTCGAAACATGAAGAAATTAATTTAGATTTTGAACATGCTCCTTATGCCACAAACTTGAATGAATTAAAGAAAATATGGAGACAGCGATTTAAGTTAAACGCACTTGAAAGTTATACCATTAAAAAGGAAGATGAGCAAAAGCAAGCTGAAAAAGATTCCTCCTTTGTCCGAAGTTCTGATAAAGAAATTGAGCTAAGTGTTCGGGAAGACATTAAAGAAAACATGGGGTACTTCTTTGAAAATTATAATGAACTCAAAAGGAAGGATTGGTTTTCTATTTATATCAATTCTATTGTAATTCAATTTGACCCCCATACTTTCTATCTTGCACCAAGTGATAAAGACCGTTTCGATACCAGCATGTCTGGAAAATTTGAGGGTATAGGTGCTCGTTTAAGTAAGAGAAATCAACAGGTAAAAATTGTAGAGGTTATCTCAGGAGGACCTGTCTGGAGAGACGAACTTCTCGAAATTGGGGATGCCATACTCAAAGTAGCTCAAGAAGGAGAGGAGCCCGTAGATATTACAGGTATGGTTTTAGACGACGCAGTAAAGTTGATTAAGGGACCCAAGGGAACTAAAGTTTATCTAACCATAAAAAGAGTTGATGGAACTGTAGAAGTTGTTGCCGTAACTCGAGATGTTGTGGAGTTAGAGGAAACCTACGCTCGTTCTTCACTAATCAAAGACGAAATGGGAACCTTTGGACTTATAGAGCTTCCAAAATTTTATATCAATTTTGAAGATTACAACCAACGCAATGCAGCGACAGATGTTAAAAAAGAACTGGAGCAGCTCAAGAGTAAAAATGTCAAAGGCATTATTATCGATTTAAGAAATAACGGAGGGGGTTCACTTAAGACCGTTGTGGATATGACGGGTTACTTTATAGAAGAAGGACCTGTAGTACAAGTAAAAAGTACTGGGGGAAGAAAAGAAGTATTGAAAGATACTGATCCAAGTGTCATTTGGGATGGGCCTCTGGTAATTTTAGTAAATGAATTTTCAGCCTCTGCCTCAGAAATAATAGCGGCAGCTTTACAAGATTACAATCGTGCCGTGATCTTGGGAAGTAAACAAACTTTTGGAAAAGGTACGGTTCAAAATGTTTTTGATCTTAATAAAATGATCACGGGAAGCACCTATGGGGATTTAGGAGCACTTAAAGTTACTACAGATAAATTCTATAGAATTAATGGATTATCAACCCAATTAGAAGGGGTAAAGAGTGATATTGTTTTTCCAGATCGATATGCACTTATAGATATGGGTGAAAAGGATCAAGACAATCCACTTTCTTGGGATCGAATTACCCCAGCAAATTTTAAACCGTATCCAAAGTTTACGAATTACGAATATTCAATAGAACGAAGCAAACAACGCCTTTCCGAAAATCCCTATGTAGCTCTTATTGAAGAGCAAGCAGCATGGATAAAAAAGCAACAAGATGATTCACCGATTTATTTTCTAGATTACGATTCGTACAAAGCAAAAAAAGAATCCGATAAAGAATACACGGATCGTTTCAAGAAACTCTTAGAATACGAATCTGAATTTGACTTTGAATGGCTTCCGGAAGCAGCTTCTGATTCGGATCTGAACAACGATCTAATCGAAAAAAGAAACCGTTGGGCGAAATCACTCAAAAAAGACATTTATATCTCAGAAGCTGTCGAAATTCTAAAAGACCTATCGAATCAGATAGGAACCGTGCAGCCTATAGCTCAGGTCAAAGAATAAATAAGAGAAAATTTGGAGAGTAAACGCTTCCTACACCGCTTTAAAAGCGACCCTTGGGCGATCGGAAGCCTCTCATTTATTCTATTGGTCACACTGTGTGCACTATTTGCGTATACTTTATCTCTAGATAAAACTCAATATGCAAATCAAATGCATTTATCAATACATTCGAAACCTCCTGGATTTTCCTGTAGAATGCTTCTTATTCCTGGAGAGGATCAAAAGATAAAAACAAGTATTTTCACTGGACAAATAAATGCGGATGAAGAAATTCCATTAAGTGAATTGAATTGGTTAGCTGATGGATTTGAATACAAAAGGTATGGAAATCTTACAGATTATTTTGATAAAATTACTTTTGGTCAATACCCTGGCTTCGATTCAAAGGAAGCTATACAAACCCATTACCTCTATTCCAAACGATTTTTATTAGGAACGGATAAATACGGTCGCGATTTATTAAGCCGACTTTTAGTGGGATCTCGGATTTCAATTTCTATCGGTTTTGTTGCGGTTTTTATTTCTTTAACCCTAGGAGTATTTATGGGTGCTTTATCAGGATTTTTTGGGGGTTGGGTAGATCGCCTTATTTTATGGTTAATCAATGTAGTATGGTCTATCCCTACTTTATTAATGGTGATTGCGATTACTTTAGCTCTTGGCAGAGGGTATTGGCAAGTTTTTGTAGCAGTGGGTTTAACCATGTGGGTAGAAGTAGCCCGTCTTGTCAGAGGTCAGGTTATTTCGATTAAAGAGCAGCTCTATATTCAAGCTAGTTTTACATTAGGGTTTTCAAAATACACCATTTTAGTTGGTCACATATTACCTGTCGTAGTAGCTCCTTTAATTGTGATTTCAGCAGCCAATTTTGCGAGTGCTATATTAATGGAAAGTGGGTTAAGCTTTTTGGGTATTGGTGCACAACCCCCAATGCCTAGTTGG
The DNA here is from genome assembly GCA_017858055.1 of Flavobacteriaceae bacterium. GTDB lineage: Bacteria > Bacteroidota > Bacteroidia > Flavobacteriales > Flavobacteriaceae > MS024-2A. Next base: position 60,504 of record JAFMCA010000005.1, on the reverse strand, counting down.
GGAGGTATGGTCAAAGATCATTTTCGATATTTACTTTTGGGCAAACCCTACCTTGCTTTATTACCTGGATTAGCTATCATGAGTTTGGTTTTGGCCTTTATGATGCTTGGGAACAGTTTAAGAGATATTTTGGATGTTAGGAATACCTCTTAGGACAAGCGTTGAGAATCAAAGTTTAAATAAAGGAAAAGCATAAAGCTAAATGCCATGAGATGGGATCCACCATAGCTTATAAAAGGCAAAGGAATCCCTACAGTGGGAACCAAACCTAAGGTCATCCCGATATTGACAAAAAAATGTATAAAAAGCATACTTGCAAAAGCGTAAGAATAGATGCGACGATATGTATTCGTATGTTTTTCTGCTCTGTAAATTATCCTAAAAATCAGGACTGTGAACAAGATAATAAGGGTAGAACTTCCTAAAAATCCCCATTCCTCTCCTATGGTACTGAATATATAATCGGTATGTTGTTCGGGGACAAAGTTTCCTTTGGTTTGAGTACCGTTTAAAAATCCTTTTCCAGAAAATCCACCCGAACCAATCGCAATTTTAGATTGATTGATGTTGTATCCTATTCCTTGGGTATCAGCCTCCAATCCAAGAATAATATTAAACCGATCCCGATGGCGTTGTTCAAATAGGGAATTGAAAATAAAATCAACTGAAAAAGAGAACAAGACACAAATTCCAAGTGTAATAAGGAAAGGGCTTTTTTTGTTAAACGATTTTCGAATTGTAAAATAGGCTATCGAAATTAACAGTAGTCCTCCAATACTTACTGCTATGGGTTTGAAAAGTAAGGTGAATATAAAAATCAAAACCAATAGAATGCCCAAATACAACCAGCGAAGATTCATGCCTTCACGGATAAAAACAAAAAAGAGCCCCAAGAACACCAATGCAGATCCAGCATCGGGTTGGAGTAGGATCAGCAACATGGGTAACCCAATAAAAGCAACAATTTTGAATTGGTCTTTTAGTCTTCGAAGATCAGTTTGAATTGCACTTAAAAAATGAGCAAGTACTAAGGCAGTGGTCAGCTTTGCAAATTCAGAGGGCTGTAAACTAAAACCTCCAATGCTGTACCAAGAAGTTGCACCTGAAATAGTTTGTCCAAAAACAAATAGGCCCATTAGACTTAGAATAGAAATTCCATAAAAAATATAGGACAGGTGTTCGAATAGATTTGATTTGATATACAGAATAAGGGGAAGAGTAATGCAACACCCCAAGAATATGAAAAGTTGTTTTCCCGCAACGTTTGAAATATCCCAAAGGGATAGTGCATTGTCTGATTGAATTGAGGAGTAAATGTTTAGTATTCCAAAGCCAACTAATAAAAAATAGAGAAAAATACTCAACCAATCCAAACGGGATAAAATACTATTATTCATTGATGTTGAATGGTTTTCCTGACAAGGGTTTCATGTATTCGCTCATCAAACTTCCATTGAGCATTCGATCCTCAAGCCAACTTCTTTTTATCGTTCCATTTAAATATTTTTCGATCATCAAGCTTGCAATAGGAGCAGCCCAGCGCCCACCCCAATATCCATTTTCTACAAATACCGCAAGTACGATTTTAGGATTTTCTTTAGGTGCAAAGGCAATAAAGATGGAGTGGTCTGTCAGTTGTGTTTTTTCTCCGTTCAGTCGAATAAAGTTTTCAGCTGTACCCGTTTTTCCACAGACATCTATTCCTGGTATTCGAGCAATTCGTGCAGTCCCTTTTTCAACGACCTGATACATCCCTTCAATTACAGTTTCAAAATGTTCAGTATTGATAAGTGTTTGATTTTTTGGGTAGAGGGAATCGTTAACTTGAAGTGAGGCTGGTTTTACAAAATGAGGTTTGATATAAAATCCTCTGTTGGCAATGGCTGCTGTAAAATTCGCCATTTGTATGGGTGTTGCAAGCACTTCTCCTTGACCAATAGCGTTAGAGATTACCGTTGTAGGTCCCCAACTTCCTTTTTCATACCATCGGTCGTAATAGGAACTACTGGGGATGAATCCTTTTTTTCCAATGGGAAGATCATAGCCCAAATAATTTCCTAAACCAAATTTTTCAAGGTGTGTTCTCCATCGATCCAAGCCAATTGAAGCTGTAGAATCCTTGTTAATGATTTGTACATAAGTCTTCGCAAAATAACTATTACATGAATTGTATATGCCTTGAATTAAATCATTCGATGTTCCTATTGGACAATGACATTTCATAAATGAACCTCGGGCATAATAGTGCCCTTGATTACATGTAAACTGAGTCTTAGGGGTAATCACTCCTTCTTGAAGTGCGATAAGGGCATTAAGAGTTTTAAATGGTGAGCCTGGAGCATATTCTGCCTGTAATCCACGATCAAAAAGAGGTTTGGCAATCGTATCGTTGACCAATACCCGAAAGCTATCTGAGCGAGAGCCACCCAACAATAAATTGGGATCATAACTCGGTGCAGTAACTAATGCAAGCACCTCTCCAGAGGAAGGTTCAATCGCGACAATGCCCCCCCGTTTATTTTTCATTAACGACTCTCCGTAAAGTTGGAGTTGGGCATCAAGAGTTAAAGTAAGATTGTCCGCTGCTTGTGGATTTTCGTCATAGAATCCCTCTTTATAGGAGCCAATAATACGATTGAACCGATCTTTTTGATAAAACTGAACTCCTTTTTCTCCTTTTAAATTTCGTTCGTAAGTTTTTTCTATCCCCTGCCTACCGATCATCTCACCAAGACTGTATTCTGACTTGTTTTTTAATTCAGCGGGGTTAATTTCGCTGGTGTAGCCTATCACATTTGATGCAATGGGGAGTATATAATCACGAATTGTTTTTTTCTGAAAATAGAACCCATTGTATTTCCATATTTTTTCCTGGAAAAGAGCTTGCTTTTCTTTGCTGATTTGTCTGGAAACTACGGAAGGAATTTTTGAGGAAAAACGTTTTGCTTTTGTTAATCGTTGGTCCAGCTCATCCTTCGAAATATCCAAAAATGAAATTAATTCTAAGGTGTCAAATGGTTTTAAATTGTCGGGAACAACCATTAAATCATATACGGGTTGATTTGCCACCATAAGGGTTCCGTTTCTGTCGAAAATCAAGCCTCGAGTAGGATAAACGGGTCTTTTTTCTACAGCATTGTTAAGAGAAATTTCGTTGTAATCTTGATTGATAATTTGTAGTGAAATCAACTTTACGATAAACAACAAAGCACTCCCTAACGTAAAACTTAACAAGACGAACTTCTTAATCATTTTTTGTTTGGGTAAAAACTTAATATGATACCTATTAAAATTAAGGAAAAAATAGAAGTGATAAAGGTGTTCCGAAGAATTAGGTAGAATGCATCCCAACTAAAATAAACTAAAGTAAAATAGAAAGTGTGATGCAGCAATACCATCAGAACTAGAAAAATAAGTTTATTAATCCTTCTAGAATCGGTGAAATAACTTTGAGGTGAATCCATTGTAGCTCCAAAAGCGTATCTTATTAGGATAGGCCTCAGAAATCCTACAGTTAAGGAAGCTATGGTGTGTGCACCCCCAGATTGGGAAATGAAGTCCACAAAAAAGCCAAGTAAAAAAGCCAATCCAATAAGCAGTGTCTGGTTACTTTCAAATCGGTAATAAACAAAGAAAAGTAAGTAAACAATCGGGTTAACAAATCCAAAAATATAGAAGTGGTTAAAGAGCAATGTTTGAGCTAAGACCAACGATATAAAGGTTATTATGGCGGATATGGAAAAGATATTCATTGGACAATATTCTTTTGAAGTGATTCAAGTTCCTCAAAATCTTGATTTTCTAGGACATAGACATAATAGACCTGTGAGGGATCATTAAACAGTTGGGCGTCAATTGAAAAATATCCATTTTCTTCATTTTTCTCCAGATGAGTAATATGACCAATTGGGATACCAAGGGGAAAATAAAAGGACATACCTCCAGTAATTATCGTATCTCCCACATGTATATTGGCATTCGTAACGATGTCTTCAATTTTAAATTCAAGGGGAGATCCGCCTTTCCAAACTAGAGAGCCAAAGGCTGGACTTTTGGTGGTTCGGACATTAATTTTGAGATCTTGATGAAGTATGGAAATTACATTTGCGTAATTTTTTGATACAGAATGGACAATACCAACAATACCATTGTTAGAAATTACACCCATTTCGGGCCGAATCCCATGGCTCGAACCCTGATTAATAAGTATAAAATTTCTTTGATTCTGAAAACTATTTTTTAAAACGGTGGCCTTTTTTAATTTATAGGGGAATCGTTGAGGTTTTATGAGTGCTCCTGGGTACAGGGGTAATTTATTGATTTCAAGCTCTACAGCTTTCAGTTTTTCGTTTTCTTCAAGAAGTTGGCGGTTTACAGTCCCAAGATTAAAATAATTGCTAATGGAGTACTGAAAAGCATAGAGTTTAGACGAAAAATAGAAACCATACTTTTCTAATGTATATTCATGAAATGCGCTCCTGTTATTCGTAATCGATAGAGAAATTGTAAGTAAAAAGAAATAAAGGATTGGATTTCTAAACTGGAGTAGCGCATTCAGAATTCGCTGCATAGCAAATTATTTTATCAAAACGGTTCTATATCGCTCGATATTCTTAAGTGCAATTCCTGTTCCTCTCACAACGGCTTGAAGCGGATCCTCTGCAACATAGATTGGAAGATCTGTTTTCTGAGAAAGCCTCTTGTCTAGTCCTCTTAAAAGGGCGCCTCCACCTGCAAGATAAATTCCAGTATTATAGATGTCCGCAGCTAATTCTGGTGGAGTTTGAGAAAGTGCTTCCATAATGGCGTCTTCAATACGCAATACAGATTTATCGAGTGCTTTCGCGATTTCAGTATGATTAATTATCACTTGTTTTGGTTTTCCTGAAAGCAGATCTCTACCTTGAACAGACATTTCTTCTGGCGGATTTTCTAGGTCTTCCATAACACTCCCCACGAGAATTTTTATTTTTTCAGCAGTGCGTTCTCCTACATACAAATTGTGTTTGCTTCGCATATAGTTGATGATGTCATTTGTAAATACATCACCCGCAATTTTGATGGATTTATCGCAAACTATTCCTGATAGAGCGATAATTGCAATTTCTGTAGTACCACCCCCTATGTCTACGATCATGTTTCCTTTGGGTTGCATGATATCAATACCGATTCCTATTGCGGCGGCCATGGGCTCATGGATCAGATAAACTTCTTTACCGTTAACTCTTTCGGCAGACTCTCTTACGGCACGCATTTCCACCTCGGTAATACCAGAGGGAATACAAATTACCATTCGAAGGGAGGGAGAAAAGAAGCGCCTGTTTAATGAGGGGATACTTTTGATTAACCGATTGATCATCTGTTCAGAGGCGTTAAAATCGGCAATTACACCATCTTTTAACGGTCGAACTGTTCGAATATTTTCATGGGTCTTCCCCTGCATCATACTAGCTTCTTGTCCGATCGCTATTACCTTATTGGTAGTACGATCAATGGCAACAATAGAAGGACTGTTAACAACTACCTTGTCATTGTGAATGATCAATGTATTTGCAGTTCCCAAGTCAATAGCGATTTCGTCAGTAAAAAATCCCATTTGTTCGATTTATTAGTTAAAATTATGAATTAATGTTTAAAGTGACGTATTCCAGTAAAAACCATTGTCATTTTATGAGTATCACAATAGGCAATTGAGTCATTATCTTTTATTGAACCACCGGGTTGAATTACGGCTTTGATACCTTCTTTATCAGCAATTTCTACACAATCAGGGAAAGGGAAAAAGGCATCACTTGCCATGACGGAAGCGTTTAGATTAAAACCAAAACTTTTTGCTTTGTTAATTGCTTGATGAAGGGCATCTACTCTAGAAGTTTGACCTGTGCCAGAAGCAAGCAATTGTTGGTTTTTTGCTAAAATGATGGTATTCGATTTGGTATGCTTACCTATTTTGGAAGCAAAAATTAAATCGTCTATTTCAGCTCTTGTTGGAGCAATCTTAGTAACGGTAGTTAAATCTTCTTCCTGATCTGTTTTGGTGTCTTTATCTTGTACAAGAAATCCATTTAAACAGGTTCGCACACTTTGATTCGACATGGGTGTATTCTTTTGAATTAAAAGAATACGATTTTTTCTTTCTTTTAAAAGATTGAGTGCTTCAACTTGATAATCTGGCGCAATCACAACTTCACAGAACAGACTGTGAATGGCTTCCGCGGTTTCTAAATCCAAGGTATGGTTGCAGATCAAGACCCCTCCAAATGCAGATACAGGATCTGCTGCTAAGGCATCTTTATAGGCCGATGCCAAGGTATCACGTACGGCAAAACCACAGGCATTGTTATGTTTTAAAATACCAAAGGCAGGAGGACCATCGTAAAATTCCAGCATTAAATTTACGGCAGCGTCAATATCCAAGAGGTTGTTGTATGAAATAGCTTTTCCGTTTACTTGTTCAAGCAATTCCTCTAAGGGACCAAAAAAGCGTCCTTTTTGATGAGGATTTTCACCGTATCGAAGTTCTTTAGATTCACCTATACTTAGTTTTAAACGATCTTTTTTGCTGTCGAAATGATTGAAAATTGCTGTGTCGTAATGGGAAGAGGTGTGAAATGCTTTTACTGCAAATTCTTTTCTTATCGCTAAGTCAGGGGAACCGTCACTACTGTTAAAAATATCGATAAATGTGCTGTAATCTGATTTGTTAGAAATACAAAAAACGTCATTAAAATTTTTGGCAGCAGCACGAATCAGGGCGATACCACCAATATCAATTTTTTCAATGATTTCACTTTCACTTGCATTTCCAGCGACTGTTTTTTCAAAAGGATACAAATCGACGATGACTAAATCCATTCCTGGGATTTCGTATTGTTCTAATTCCTCTTGATCATTTTCATTATGACCTCGATTTAAAATCCCACCAAATACTTTGGGGTGTAAGGTTTTTACACGCCCACCCAAGATGGAGGGATATCCAGTGAGTTCTTCCACTGCATTAACTTCGTGTCCTAATTCTCGGATAAAGGTTTCTGTTCCTCCTGTGGAATATAAGGAGACGCCATGTTCGACAAGAGTTTCTATCAAAGGTTGTAAACCGGTTTTATCAAAAACAGAAATTAGTGCAGTTTTAATTTTTCTTTGACTCATAGTAACGTTATAATTTTAGTAGTGATGCTCCGTAGGTCTTTGAAATGAGATGACATACTCTTTCAAGTAATTGTTCATCCTCTGAAGAAAAGGGATTTGGTGTTTTGGAATCAATATCGATTTGTCCAATGTTTTTTTGATTTAAAAAAAGGGGAACGACTAGTTCAGAACGTACATCCATACTGCAGGCGATATAATTCTCTTGTTGACTTACGTCTGGAACTACGAAATTTTGATTGGAGAGTGCTACTTGCCCACAAATCCCTTTTCCAAAAGGGATGCAGGTGTGTTCCGTTGGAGCTCCGCTAAAAGCCTTTAAATGAAGTGTTTTACTTTCAAAATCTGAAAAATAAAACCCAACCCAATCGTAGGCCTCCATTTCTGTTTTCAAACTTTCGCAAACCAAATTCAAACAATCAACAAGTGCCAACTTCTCCTTGAGAAGGAGAGTTGAGATTTTGTCAAAAACCGATGAATGCTTAGTACTAATCATAGCTTACAAAAGTAAGTATTAAATCGCTGAATTAGAGAATTTTATTTTTAGTTTTCATGTCTTCAACTGTCTTTAACTCACTTTTAACAGAGCCCTTACTTATAAATCGATTATTAATAGTCAACTTTGTAAATAAAAAGATGAAACAGCAGTTTTACATAGAGGGAATGACCTGTCAAAATTGCCGAAAAGGGATCCTTGAAAAACTACAAACGCTATCCAATAGTTCTGAAATTCAAGTTTCTTTAGAAACAGGGGAGGCATCTATTGTAACTGATCAGACCATTCCATTGAAAGATATCAGCACTCTTTTGGGATCAAAATATACGGTAACTGAGAACATTAGTTCTATTTCCTCTGAATCTAAATTAAAAGCTTTGTATCCTCTTTTTTTAATTTTCGGTTATATAATATTGGGCACTCTATTTTTATCCTACATCACTTCTGCAACTACTGAGAAAACAATGCATTATTTTATGGGGCTCTTTTTTATCGTATTCAGTTTTTTTAAGTTTTTAGACTACAAAGGGTTTCCTGATTCTTTTGCACGCTATGACCCCCTTGCAAAAAGAAGTCAATTGTACGCAAAAAGTTATCCTTTCATTGAGTCTGTTCTGGGTGTAGCCTTTATGTTTTCATGGCAATTACCTCTAATTTTAGGAATTACCCTCCTAATTTTATCTTTAACCACCTATGGAGTACTTAAGTCTCTTATAAATAAATCTGAAATTCAATGTGCTTGCTTGGGAACTGCACTCAATTTGCCGATGACAGAAGCAACCTTGCTTGAGAATGGAATTATGATCATCATGTCCTTGATGTTATTGATGGAGTATATTTTGTAAAATGTGTATCTTTGCAGCATGAATTTTAAACGATTTTTCAGTTTTGCCCTCGCATTCTTCTTACTGAGTACGCGAATAGGTTTTGCTTTAAACGTTCATTATTGTGGAGCGGAGATTTCGGTAATTTCTTTTGCAAATGATCCTCTTACTTGTGGAATGGAAGTCAATCACAAGGAGAAGAAATCGGAACACACTAAGTTTTCAAAATTTTCTTGCTGCGAAGATCAAGTCTTACTTTTTCAAAATCAGGAACCTCAACAGCAGGAAACAGGTTTCGTTCCTTCAATTTTTTTAGGAAATTTTCCCTATGATGAGAAAATTCCGAGTGTTCATCAGAAGTTTTTTAATAGAGAAAAAAATTCTTCACAATGGAATCCACCCCCACCCCAAAAAATTAAATTTTATATTTTTCTTCATGCGCTTGTTGTTTATGCCTAGTGATTTTTTAGATACCAATCTAGAATGAATTACAAACCCAAAACAACAACACATGAAAACAATATTAATTACAATACTTTCTTTCACCTTTATGGTGAGCAGTGCTCAGGAGTTACTTCAAGGAAGTCTCTTCACAAAAGAAGGCACTCAAAACATCCCTTTAGAAGGAGCAAGTCTATACTGGTTGGGAACTACAATCGGAACAACCACCAACGAAAAGGGAAATTTTAGTTTAGCACTCTCTAAGGACACTACAGAATTAATTATAAGTTATCTTGGTTTTAAAACAGATACGCTGACAATCAAAAACCAAAAAAGTATAACCCACTTTTTAATGGCTTCAGATTCGAATTCACTTGATGAGGTAACGATCTCTCAAAGAAGAAAAGCCATTCAAAAATCATATTTAGAAGCCCAAAATATTGTAAATGTCAATAGTGCAGAATTGCTCAAAGCAGCCTGTTGCAATTTGTCTGAAAGTTTCGAGACAAATCCTTCGATAGATGTAAATTTTTCGGATGCCTTAACGGGAACCAAGCAGATTAAAATGTTGGGACTAACGAGCCCTTATTTGTTAATTACAGAAGAAAACATTCCTATGGTACGAGGGGCCTCCCAAGCCTATGGACTTACCTTTACACCTGGAACTTGGATAGAAAGTATCCAAATTACCAAAGGGGCTGGAAGTGTTATCAATGGCTTTGAAAGTATCGCTGGACAAATCAATACAGAAATTAAAAAACCATTTTCGGATGTTCCATTTTTTGCCAATCTCTTTACCTCTGCAAATGGGAGGAATGAACTCAATATACAAGGAAATCACAAGTTTAACAACAGATGGAGTTCAGGGTTATTTCTACATGGAAACCAACGGACACAAACTATGGATCAAAACAACGATTCATTTTTGGATGTTCCTTTGGCAAAACAAATCAACGTTCTTAATCGATGGCAGTATACCGATTTTGAAAAAGGTTGGGTTGGCTTCGGGAGTTTGCGTTTTATGCAGGACGATAAACAAATTGGTGGAGTAGGATATAATCCAGATCAAGATAGAAATTCGCAATTGCTTTGGGGTAGTGAAATAAGTACCCGACGAATTGATGGATCAGTTAAAGTAGGCTATGTTTTTCCTGAACTCCCTTATCAAAGTTTTGGCTTTCAATCGGCGTACAGTAAACATGTTCAAGATTCCTATTACGGGATTCGGAATTATGAAATTGACCACGAAAGTTTTTATGCCAACGTATTATTTAATTCCATAATTGGAAATACTAAAAACAAATTTAAAGCGGGTTTGAATATTGCCTATGATCAATACAATGAACTTGTAGATCAATTTGATTTTTTAAGAACAGATCGTTCCTTTGGAAGCTTTTTTGAATACAGTTATGACAATTTGGAAAACTTTAGTTTAGTTGGAGGGATTCGAGCCGATTTTCATAACAATCTGGGAACGTTCCTTACGCCAAGAGTACATTTGAGGTATCTGCCTGATCCCAAAACGATCCTCCGTGCTTCGGTTGGAAGTGGGAGAAAGGCAGCGAATATTTTTGCGGAAAATCAGACCCTTTTTGGTACAAATCGGGTAATCTCAATTGCAAAAAATGGAGGCTCTATTTATGGGCTTAATCCTGAAAAAGCATGGAACTATGGGCTGAGTGTTCGTCAAATATTCAATTTATTGGGTGGAAGTGGAGATTTAACGGTGGATTATTACATTACTAATTTTGTTGATCAAGTAGTTGTGGATTGGGAGAAGCAGCATCAAATTTCTTTCTATAATTTGGATGGTAAAAGCCGAGCGAATAGTTTTCAAATCGCATTAGATTATGCCCCTTCAGAGGCACTAAGCTTTCGATTTGCCTATAAAAATTACGACGTAAAAACAACCTATACTTCTGGATTTTTACAGCGACCCCTACAAGCGCAAAACAGATATTTCGGCAATGTGGCATGGGAAACAGCAAGAAAAGCGAATGATGCTCAATGGCGATGGGATTTAACCTATCACGCTGTTGGTCAGCAAAGATTGGTCGAAACTTCTAGAGATGCTCGCGGTTCGTATTCTCCCTCCTATGGACTTTGGAACAGTCAGTTAACTCGTGCAGTTATTTCAAATTTTGAAATTTATGCTGGTCTTGAAAATATTGGAAACTATACCCAAGCAAATCCAATAATTGGTGTAGAAAATCCTTTTGGTGCAGATTTCGACAGTGCACAGGTCTATGCACCTATATTTGGGCGCATGATCTATGCTGGTTTTCGATGGAATTTATAATTTTATATTCAAACTAAAGAAAATGAAAAAACTCATAGTACTTCTTCTATTTTGCTTACCCTTAGGGATTTTAGCACAAGAAAAATCAAATAAAAGTGCGAAAGCATCCTTTGAAGTCAAGGGCAATTGTGAAATGTGTAAAGCGCGTATTGAAAAAGCATCACTTTCTGAAAAGGGTGTAAAAATGGCCACTTGGGATATTCCAAGCAATATCCTTTCGGTGATTTACAATCCAAACAAAGTCTCCTTAGAAAGCCTTCATAAAGCCATAGCCACCACAGGGCACGATACTTCTTTAGAAAAAGCACCTGAGTCGGTCTATAATAGTCTCCCGATGTGCTGTTTGTACGAAAGGGATACTATGTAAAAAGTACAAGACGGTTTTTTAGACCGACTTGTACTTTTAAGCATCATTTGTTTTACTGATTACATACGTAATTGCTCCATTCATAAAGGCGGTCATCATACTACCAATGATCAATTCTTCTAGAATTGAAACAATGTTAAATTCTCCAGACAGGTTATAAAAGAAATACATAGAAAGGGCTAATAATCCTCCAAGAATTAATCCTGAAATAAATCCACTTTTAAAGTTTGTTTTGGGGACCAGTTTACAAAAAATGTAGGCAAAAATAAAGGCGTAAAATAGACACCCTAGAAAGATAAATAACATCGATTCCTCTCCATTGGTTCTTTCTGGGAATAAAAATCCATAGACAAGCCATCCCAAAAGATAATAAACGACAGTGCCAATGATACCGGATACAAGTACTTTTTTTATCATGGTTATAAGATTTAGGTTCCTCTAAATATAGGGTTATTACTCAAAATAAAAAAAGGCTACCCAATGAGCAGCCTTTTCTATTTCAATTAGAAAGATGATTTACATCATTCCTGGCATTCCACCTCCCATTGGAGGTCCAGAAGGTGCTTCTTCTTTAATATCAATTAAAGCACATTCTGTAGTCAAAATCATACCCGCTACAGAAGCAGCATTTTCTAATGCAACTCGAGTAACTTTTTTGGGGTCAATGATCCCTTCTTTAAGCATGTCTACATAGGTTCCTTCTTTGGCGTTGTATCCATAATTATTCTTTCCTTCAGTTACTTTAGAAACAACTACAGAGCCTTCACCACCAGAATTTTCAACAATCGTACGAAGAGGAGCTTCTACAGCTTTAGATATTATCTGAATACCTGTAGCTTCATCAGAATTTTCGGCTTTAATTTTGGTTAAGGCTAGTTTAGCATTTAATAAAGCGACACCACCACCAGCAACAATACCTTCTTCAACTGCAGCTCTTGTTGCATGAAGCGCATCATCCACACGGTCTTTTTTCTCTTTCATCTCTACTTCAGAAGGAGCTCCTACATAAAGCACAGCGACTCCTCCAGAGAGCTTCGCAAGACGTTCTTGAAGTTTTTCCTTATCGTAATCAGAAGTAGTTGACTCAATCTGAGCTTTAATTTGATTAACTCTCGCTTGGATTTCATCCGCTGAACCGCTTCCATTTACAACAGTAGTGTTGTCTTTGTCAATAGTAACTTTCTCAGCAGTACCCAACATTTCAATCGTTGTGTTTTCAAGTGTAAAGCCTCTTTCTTCTGAGATTACTGTACCCCCTGTGAGAATAGCAATATCTTCTAGCATTGCTTTTCTTCGGTCACCAAAACCAGGAGCTTTAACCGCTGCAATTTTTAATGCACCGCGAAGTTTATTAACCACCAATGTAGCTAAAGCTTCACCGTCTACGTCTTCGGCTATGATTAAAAGGGGCTTACCTGTCTGAGCAACTGGCTCAAGTACAGGAAGTAAATCCTTCATTGTCGATATTTTTTTGTCGTAAAGAAGAATGTATGGACTCTCAAGATTGGCTTCCATTTTTTCAGAGTCCGTCACAAAGTAAGGAGATAGATATCCACGATCAAATTGCATCCCTTCAACTACATCCACATAGGTGTCAGTACCTTTCGCTTCTTCAACTGTGATTACACCTTCTTTCCCAACTTTTTCAAAAGCTTCTGTGATTAATGCTCCGATAGTACTGTCGTTGTTTGCGGAGATGCTCGCTACTTGGTTAATTTTTTCCGAAGAATCACCAACGGCAACAGCTTGCTCTGCAAGAGAAGCAACGATAGCTTCAACGGCCTTGTCAATTCCTCTTTTTAGATCGAGAGGATTTGCACCAGCAGCAACGTTTTTCAAACCTTCTTTAACAATTGCTTGAGCTAAGATTGTAGCGGTAGTTGTTCCATCTCCAGCCAAATCATTTGTCTTGGAGGCAACTTCTTTTACCATCTGAGCACCCATATTTTCAAGGGGGTCAGAAAGCTCAATTTCTTTCGCTACGGTTACACCATCCTTAGTTACTTGAGGTGCGCCGAAAGCTTTCCCAATAATAACATTTCTTCCCTTAGGGCCTAAGGTTACTTTAACTGCATTTGCAAGAGCGTCAACACCACGCTTGATGCCATCTCTTGCTTCTATATCAAATTCTATTTTTTTTGCCATGGTTAATTTTTTTTAAATGATTTAAATGATTGCAAAGAGGTCACTTTCTCTCATGATGAGATACTCCTTTCCTTCATGTTGCAATTCCGTACCAGCGTATTTGCCATATAAAACTTGGTCTCCAACAGAAACAGTAATGGGATTGTCTTTTGTTCCACTGCCTACAGCTACAACAGTACCTTTTTGAGGCTTTTCTTTTGCAGTATCTGGAATGAAAATTCCTGACGAAGTTTTGGTCTCAGCAGCGGCTGGTTCGACAAGAACTCGGTCTGCTAGAGGCTTGATGCTTATTTTACTCATGATTAATTAGTTTTAATTTTGGTTAGTATTTTCAGAAATCATGCCACAGCACATACATCTGACAAGTTGGACTTTTCAATGTCAGCCTGTCAGTATATCTAGGAACTAAATCGAGAATCTATTGATTATTCTCCGATGTTGGCTCTACAGGAAGTTCAGGAATTTCACTAGGAATGACTTCTTGAGTTTCTGGAATAGTCTCAGGAATGGTTTGTTCTACTGCACCTTCTTGAAGTAGTCTTGAATCTTGTTCTGCACTTCCTGAGCTGAGTGTAACATTAGAAATTAAAATCAACACCAACAATAAACTGGCAAGAATCCATGTACTTCGGTCTAAAAAGTCAGAAGTTTTTTGAACCCCTCCTACTTGTTGTGATCCACCACCAAATGACGAGGAAAGTCCTCCGCCTTTAGGATTTTGAACCATGACAACTAAAACAAGTAGAAAACACACTACGATGATAAGGGCGATAAAGATTGAAAATGTACTCATGCGTTTATTCTTTCAGTTTTTGTAAGCGTTTTATTTCTTTAATTTGGTCTGCAAAGAAACTATTTTTTTCCGGATATTTCAAACTCAAAATTTGATATGCCTGCAAAGCATTCTCAAATTTCTTTTGTTTTACAAACACTTTAGCCAGGGTTTCCGTCATTAACTCGTCTGTTGAAGCTAAGCTTTTAGCACTTAAATCGTCTTTCGTTTCTTTTTCTTTGGAAGGTTTTAAAGTTCTTTTCTTCTCTAAAAAACTATCAAAGAGTTTAAACTTATCTTCAATTTTACTAGATTCTTTTGGAATTCGATTTGCTCTCAAGTAACTCGCCCATTCAGCAAAAGGAAGTTCATTTGGATGAGGGTCTTCGGTTTTTGGAGCAACTTTTACCGGTGAAGTTGTTTTTTTGACGTTCTTTTTTTCTAATGGCTTTTCCTCATTTAGAGTAACTTTCTCACTTTCTTCTCTCTTTTCAATTACTTCATTTAAGTTTGTTTTTCTTTCTTCAAGGAATTCATATAAGAGCTGGCGGTCATAGGTTGATATTGCAGTTTGAGATAAAATCTGATCGTATTGTTCGGGATGAAGTTCTTCAATAGACTTTAGAAAATAGGGTTTTATTAAGTGAAAATGGGGATGTTTTTTAACCATCTCTTCCAATGTTTCCAGTTGAGATCTATCCGCAGGATTATAGGTCTCTAAAAAAGAAAACAAAGAAGATGCATTTTCTATTACCATTTGGCTAGGGTATCATTAAAGATATCTTGTGTTATTCGGTCGAAGATTTCCTTGTGTGCAGCATCCTTGATATCGTATACTTGAAGCTCTGCAGGAAAATCGTAAAAGAAGGAATAGGTTTTGGAAAAATCGTCTTCCTCAATTTTTGTGTTGATGAATCGAAAGGCAACCGACATTTTAAGTCGGTTTTGTGCTGCCGTAATTTGGGCTGTTGCCGACATTGGAGTAACGCTATATTCGGTAATTTCGCCCTCGTAAATCAGTTGTCCGTCTGCTGTGACCAAGTCCAAATTGGTTTGATTCATTATAAGGTCTTGAAGTGCATTAGTAAATTCATTATCTAAACCGGGTTCAACGGTAGATCCGGGTCTGTTCCCTGCAATGTTTTCAAAAAAATTAACTTGAAAGGTTGTCACACCTGGTGGGATGGAAGCACCCGTAAATGAGTATATTCCACAGGCCTGAAAAGTAATCAGGGCAATTAAACAGAGTATGCGATAAAAACTATTTTGTTTCAATTTCCTGAAGGTCATATTGTTTTATTTTCCTGTACAGTGTTCGTTCTGAAATTCCCAATTCTTTTGCAGCTAACTTTCGCTTTCCATTACATCGTAACAAGGCTTGCTTTATCATTTCGAGTTCTTTTGCCTGAAGCGATAGTGGTTCTTCCTCTTCAATGGTTTCAGCATAGTCGTATTTATCGACAGCATTCACCTTTGAAATTTCGGGAATTTTAGATTCAAATGTAGCAATGTCAACTGAATTGAGGTTGGTTTCCTCAGATTCTTCAGTTTCTTTTCCATAAATCTTTTCAATTAGACCTTGATTTTTTTTCTGAATTTTTTCAGAAGTTCCATTATTCATTAACTCTAAAGTCAGCTTTTTTAAGTCATTTAAATCATTTTTCATGTCGAAGAGGACTTTATATAAGATCTCTCTTTCTGATGAAAAATCACTTTCTTTTTCTTTTTTGCCGATTAAGGCGGGCAACTGTTTTCCGCGATCAGGAAGATAACCCCTTAAAAGACCTCCTGTGATATTTCGCTCCTGTTCCAATACAGATAACTGTTCTGCAACATTCCTGAGCTGTCGGATATTTCCACTCCAACGGTATTCCGTTAAAAGGGCTTGTGCTTCCTCGTCGAGTTGAAGTGGAGGCATGTGGTATTTTTGAGCAAAATCAGAGGCGAATTTTCTGAATAAAAGAACAATATCTTCCTTCCGATTTCTCAGTGGAGGAAGGGATATTTCTACTGTACTTAGTCGGTAATACAAGTCTTCTCTAAATTTTTCTTTTTCTATAGCTTCCAACATATTCAGATTGGTGGCTGCTACTATTCGAGCATTGGTTTTTTGGACATTAGAGGATCCAACTTTAATGAATTCTCCTGTTTCAAGTACCCGAAGTAAACGGACTTGGGTTGGAAGCGGAAGTTCTCCCACCTCATCTAAGAAAATAGTTCCTCCGTCCGCAACTTCAAAATAACCTGCTCGGGTTTGTGTTGCCCCGGTAAAAGCTCCTTTTTCATGACCAAAAAGCTCACTGTCTATGGTTCCTTCTGGAATAGCACCACAGTTTACTGCAATGTATTTGGAGTGTTTTCTATGGGAATATTGATGAATTATTTTGGGAATATTTTCTTTTCCCACACCACTTTCACCAATAACTAAGACGGAAATATCCGTACTAGAAACGCGTAGTGCTTTTTCGAGCGCCCTGTTTAAAGCTGGATTGTTTCCGATAATTCCAAAACGTTGTTTTACACTTTGTAACGAATCCATATTATACGCTTTCTGAAATTCCAACCGCCTCACCCAGGAGAGTTGCTGAAGTACAATCTGTTATTTTTACTTCTACAAAATCACCAATTTGATAGCTTCCTTTTGGGAAAACAGCAACGGTGTTCTGTGTTGTACGTCCACTCCAATGGGTAGTGGATCGTTTAGATTCTTTTTCAACCAAGACACAAACCGTCTGACCAAGATACTGCTCTGTTCTGAAGCGACTGTGTTCTTGTTGTTTTTCTATGATTTCGCTGAGCCTTCTTTTTTTAATGGGTTCGGGCACATCGTCTTCTATTTTTCTGGCCGCGAGTGTACCTGGACGTTCGGAATAGGCAAACATAAATCCAAAATCGTATTTGACGTAATCCATTAAGTTTAAAGTGTCGTGATGGTCTTGTTCTGTTTCTGTCGGAAATCCAGCAATCATGTCATGAGAGATACCACAATTGGGGAGTAATTCCCGAATGGTATCAATTAATTTCATGTATTCCTCACGACTATGTTGTCGGTTCATCTTTTTTAAAATTGCATTACTACCTGATTGTACTGGGAGGTGAATGTACTTACAGATATTGTCGTATTGCTTCATGACTTTTAAAACTTCTACGGACATGTCTTGAGGGTTAGAAGTAGAAAAACGTATCCGAATTTTGGGATGGGATTTGGCAACCAATTCCAATAGGTTTTCGAATCGAAGAGCAGTTTTTTGCTGAAGTGAGGTTGCTTTGATAAAGTCTTTTTTAAGTCCACCTCCATACCACAAGTAGCTATCTACATTTTGCCCTAATAGAGTGATTTCTTTATATCCTTTACTTGCCAAATCATTGATTTCCTCCAGAATGCTTTTCGGATCTCTACTTCTTTCGCGTCCTCTGGTAAAGGGTACTACACAAAAAGTACACATATTATCACAGCCTCTAGTAATGGAAACAAAGGCAGAGACTCCATTGGAGTTTAGTCGCACGGGAGCGATATCCCCATAGGTTTCTTCTTTCGATAAAAGTACATTAACTGCTTCCCTATCTTGGGCAACTTCTTGCAAGAGATTAGGAATATCTTTGTAGGCGTCTGGACCAACAACTAGGTCTACAATTTTCTCTTCCTCTAAAAATTGATGTTTTAAACGTTCTGCCATACAGCCCAAAACCCCTACCGTCATGTCGGTTTTTTCTTTTTTTATGGAATTGAAATACTCCAGACGTTTGCGGACAGTTTGTTCAGCTTTTTCTCTAATGGAACAGGTATTGACTAAAACTAACGAAGCTTCTTTAAGATTATCGGTTATCTCATAACCCTCTCCATTTAATATCGAAGCGACAACTTCGCTGTCTGCAAAATTCATTTGACAGCCGTAGCTTTCTATATAAGCCAATTTCACAGCTAATTTGGAAGGACCATTCCTTTTTTCCAAGAGGGTCCCGTTGTGTTCTAAAGGGTTATTTTCCAGTTTTTGTATTGTATCTCCTAAAGGCATTCGTGTTGGTCGTTTTTATGTCTAATGCAATGCAAAATTACAAAAATCCAACTGATATTGCCATTTTGTCAGTCCCGAATATTTTTAGGATTTCGTAATAATCCGAAATTGAAAGAGGGATTGAAAACTAGTGAGGCAATTTACTAGCGATTCGTCCATAAACCCATGTCCCCAAAACAGCAAAAAAGATAACAACAAGAATAGAGTAAAAACCAGCGCCTAATAGAGTAAACATGGGACCAGGACAAGCACCTGCCAGAGCCCAGCCTAAACCAAAGAGGATACCTCCGTAAGCATAACGATAAAAGCTTTTTTCTTTATCTGGAATGGAGATTGTTTCACCAAAAGCAGATTTTATTTTGTTGCGTTTGATGAGTTGAATCATCAATACGCCCAGGACGAGTGCAGACCCGATAATTCCATACATATGAAAGGATTTGAATTGAAACATTTCATAAATTCTAAACCATGAGGCTGCTTCAGATTTGTACATAGTAATTCCAAAAAGAATTCCGATAAATAAAAATATAAGTTGTCTCATAGCTTAGAGTATATAGGGAAGTAAAAAGTGATTCATTAATAGTCCGCCAGCAAAAAATCCAATGACGGCGTAAAGAGATACCAATTGAAGATTGCTCAAGCCTGAAATGGCATGTCCTGAAGTACATCCTCCAGCATAGCGAGCGCCAAATCCTACTAAAAAACCTCCAATTGCTAAGATCAACAACACTTTGGGTTGGAGGAGCGCTTCTAAACTAAAAAGCTCATCAGGGAGATATGCCGTTCCAGCACTTTCTATGTTGAGTTCCTGAAGTTTAGCAATCGTATCGGGGTGAATTAGCACACTGGAATCCAGACTTAACCATTGGGATGCAATTCCACCACCCAGAATGGCTCCCAGAGAGACCATCAGGTTCCATTGTTGTTTTTTCCAATCGAAATTGAAAAATTCTGAGGATTTTCCTGCCCCACAAATTGTACAGAGTGTTCTTAAGTTCGAGGACATTCCAAAGTTTTTTCCAAAATAGAGGAGTAAAAAGAGCACAAGTGCTATCATTGGCCCACCGATAAACCAAGGCCAGGGTTTAAAAATCCATTCCATTATTTAAAGTATTTATAGTGTTGAAGGACAAATGTAATCCGATACTTCGATTCCAGTTTCTTTGATTTTTGCAAATCCACCCTTAATGTCAATTAAATTGTGAATCCCCCTGCTTTTTAGAATCGAAGCAGCAATCATACTGCGATATCCGCCAGCGCAATGAACGTAAAAGGGGTTTTTTGACGGAAATTCAGCCATATGTTCGTTAATAAAGTCTAGGGGCGTATTGTGTGCATTTGGAATATGTTCTGAAAGGAATTCACCTGGCTTACGCACATCAAAAATCTCGAGTTCATTGGCTTCCATTCTACTTTTTAATTCAGTAGTTTCAATCCCCTCTACAGCATCCAATTGTTTTCCTTCTTTTTTCCAAGCCTCAACACCGCCTTTAAGATAACCAAGGGTATTGTCGAAGCCAACACGTGCTAAACGAGTTACAGTTTCTTCTTCTCTACCTTCTGGAGTAACTAATAATATAGCTTGTTTAACATTCCCTACGAGGGCACCGACCCAGGGAGCAAAACCACCATCTATCCCGATAAAAATCGATTGAGGAATATGTCCTTTGGCGAATTCGTCTTGATGTCTTACATCGAGAATGACTGCCCCTGTCTCATTTGCTGCAACTTCAAAAGCCTCAGCGGAAAGAGGACGTGTGCCAGATTCCAAGACATCCTGAATGTCTTCATATCCCTCCTTATTCATTTTTACATTCAAAGGAAAGTATTGAGGTGGTGGGAGTAAACCCTCCGTAACTTCTTTAATGAATTCTTCTTTGGTCATGTCTGCGCGAAGGGCGTAGTTTGTTTTCTTCTGTTCCCCTAATGTGCCCACGGTTTCTTTACTTAGGTTTTTACCACAAGCAGAACCTGCACCATGAGCTGGATATACAAGAACATCATCTGCCAGAGGCATGATTTTTTTACGCAGACTGTCATATAGTATTCCTGCAAGATCTTCTTGGGTTAAATCGGCTGCTTTTTGAGCGAGATCTGGACGTCCAACATCACCTAAGAATAGCGTATCACCACTAAAAATGGCAATATCTTTGCGATTTTCATCTCGAAGTAGATAGGTGGTGCTTTCCATCGTATGTCCAGGAGTATGCAAAACGGTCAGCGTGATGTCCCCAATTTTAAATTCTTGTTGATCTTTTGCAATCAGGGATTCAAATCCAGTTTTTGCTTGAGGTCCATAAACAATTGTAGCCCCCGTTTCTTTTGCTAACGTTACGTGACCGCTTACAAAATCGGCATGAAAATGAGTTTCAAAAATATATTTTATAGTGGCTTTATTTTTTAAGGCCTTTTCAATGTAAGGAGCGACTTCTCTGAGGGGATCAATGATTGCTGCTTCCCCGTTACTTTCAATATAATAAGCTCCTTGTGAAAGGCAGCCGGTATAAATTTGTTCGATTTTCATGGTATTTAATTTTAAGTAAAATTACGATTAATGATTTAGTTGTATGTAATCGATGTTACAGAACCCTTAGGAATTTGTTTGTCTACTTATTTTTTTTTGCAAAGGGGTTTTTTTTGTTAATCCATCAAAATTATCGGTTGCGTCACCTGAGGTGATAAATAGATTTTGTTTTTTAAGAATGGTAATGATATTGCTTTTTAAAATTAAATCCCTTGCAGGTCCAATAGCACCAACTATCATTACGCGAATTCCTTTTTTCTGTAATGATGCAATTAGATCGTAAAGTTGTTCTGAGGCGGTTATATCAATATAATTGATGGCACGAGCGTTGATGATAAAGCCTTTTATTGTTTTTTCTTTTGCATGGATAGCCTTTTCTACAAGTTTTTTGAAATACTCAATATTTCCAAAAAACAATTGTGCATCAAACCGCAAAATAATAAGATCATCCCGATGGACCACTTCATCCGAAAAACGATCGATGTTTTTAAAATAATTTGTGGTTCCGATTCTGCCTAAGAAAGCGTAATGTGGTTTTGAAGCTCTGAATACTAGCAAAAGAAGCGATAGGACTACTCCAAATAGTATACCCTCTGTGATACCTATAAACAAGGTGAATAAAAAGGTGAGTAATAAAACGATAAATTCATCTTTTCTGTTTTTGAATAGACGTATTGCAAACTTAAAGTCAATCAAATTGAAAACAGCTACAATGATAATTGCTGCTAAGATTGATTTGGGTAAGTAAAAAAACCAATGGGTGAAAAACAAAAGGATTAAACCAACTATAGTCGCAGTAATCAGAGCCGCCATTCCCGTTTTGGCTCCAGCCTGATCGTTGACAGCTGTTCTTGAAAATCCACCTGTAGTGGGATAGGATTGAAAGAAGGAACCAATAACGTTTGCAGTTCCTAAAGCAAGAAGTTCTTGATTTGGGTCAATGTGATAGGTTTTGTGCTTTTCCTCAATGGCTTTGGCTACAGAGATCGCTTCCATAAATGCAACCAAAGCGAGGGTTAAAGCAGTTGGGAATAATTGTTTTACGGTTTCTATTTCAAAAGACACGATTTGAAAAGAGGGAAGTCCTTGTGGGATTAATCCTACAACCTCTACCCCTTTTTCATTTAACTGATTAAAATAAACCCAAGCAATACCTACGATTACCGCCAAAAGAGCTGAAGGAAATTTTGGACTCCATTTTTTAATAAGTACAATCATAAGAATCCCTACAATTCCTATTAGAAAAGTTTGAAATTGAATGGGGGAGGAGGTATTCAAAAAAGAGTTTATGACCACATGAAGTTTGTTGCTCTGTGGGATCGAAACTCCTAAAAGGTGTTTAAATTGACTTAGCCCAATAATTATTGCAGCCGCTGAGGTGAATCCGCTAATTACAGGTTTGGATAGATAGGAGACAATAAAACCCATTCGCAGCATCCCTAATAAAAATTGAATGACTCCCATAAATAAAGCCAACAGTATAGCCATTTGGATGTATTGACTAGGATCCACAATACTTAGAGCACTTAATCCAGCTGCCACCAAAAGCGAATCCATTGCCACCGGCCCTACAGCAAGTTGCCTTGAAGTCCCAAGGAAAGCGTACACGATTTGTGGGGTAAGTGCCGCATAAAGTCCATAGATAGGGGGTAAACCTGCGATTAAAGCATAAGCCATTCCTTGAGGAATCAGAAGTACAGCAACTGTAATACCAGCAAGTAAGTCAGGTTTGAAAGAGTCTAGTCGGTAACTTGAAATCCAACTTAAAAAAGGAAAATAATTTTTCAGAATCTTAAATTTTACTCAAAAATAGAACAGATTATTGTTATGGATGTAACATCTGTTACACCTCCCATCAAATTGGCATTTAATACTTAATTTTAATTGTATTTCTTCCCAAAGAAACTTCTCCTTCATTTTCCATTTGTTTTAACAACCTAGAAATTACCACCCTTGAAGAATTTAAATCGGTTGCAATATCTAAATGCGTTACTTCTAAAGTTGAATCGTCGGCTACCTTGCTTTTTTCTTTCAAGTAGTTTCGGAGACGTTCGTCTAATTTTAAAAAGGTAAGGGAGTCGATAGCTTTGAGCATTTCGTTAAGTCGGTCTTGATAGTTTTGAAAAATAAAATTTCTCCAAGACCGATAGTTTACCAGCCATTTATCCATAAAAGATACGGGAACCATAATAATAGAAGTGTCTTTTTCACAAATTGCTCGTATTTCACTAGTGCTATTTTCCAAACAGCAATTCAATGTCATCGCGCAGGTATTACCAAATTCTACATAATATAAAAGGACTTCTTCTCCCGATTCATCTTCTCGAACAATTTTTATGGCACCCTCCAGCAATATGGGAATAAACTTGACTTGTTCTCCCACGTCAATCATGATTTCCCCCTTGGGTACTTTTTGTAATTGGCTGACTTTTTGGATTTCAGAGAGCAACTCCTCTTCAAAAAGAAATTTCAATATTTTCGTGCTATCTGCTGTAATCAAAAGCGAATTTTTAAAATGGATTCAAACAAATTTAGTTCTTCTAAAATAGGGATTTAAAGAGCAAATTTAGGACAAGTCGGATTTAAAATTTGAAAGTTCCAAAAAAACTTACCTACTTTTGCGAGGAAATTATATCCTCATGGCTCAAAATTTAGTAATTGTAGAATCACCAGCAAAAGCAAAGACAATTGAAAAGTTTTTAGGAAAGGATTATAAAGTAGCTTCCAGTTTTGGGCACATTGCAGACCTTCCTTCTAAGGAATTAGGAGTAGATGTTGATGGAGATTTTTCAGCGAAATACATTGTAAGTTCTGATAAAAAAAAATTAGTCAGCGAATTAAAGAGTTTGGCAAAAAAATCCAAAACGGTTTGGCTGGCAAGTGATGAGGATCGCGAGGGGGAAGCTATCGCCTGGCATTTAGCAAATACCTTAGACCTGAATGACCAGAATTCCAAGCGAATTGTTTTTTCTGAAATCACAAAAAATGCCATTTTAAAAGCAATTGAAACCCCACGCAAAATCGACTACAATCTCGTAAATGCACAACAGGCAAGAAGAATCCTTGACCGTTTAGTCGGCTATGAATTGTCTCCGGTATTATGGAGAAAAGTCAAGGGTGGGCTCTCTGCCGGAAGGGTTCAGTCGGTTGCGGTTCGTCTTATAGTGGAAAAAGAGCGAGCAATTCGGAATTTTGAACCCACACAAAGTTTTAAAACTCAAGCAAATTTTTTAACAGCAAAAGGGAAATTAGTTCCCTCACAATTGCTGAAAGTATTTCCTGATTTGGAAGCTTCAAAGGTTTTTTTAAATAAAAACATCAATGCTGAATTTAGGGTGAAAGAAGTCAAGAAAAAGCCGGCAACTAAAAGTCCAACAGCACCTTTTACCACGTCCACCCTTCAGCAGGAAGCCTCCAGAAAACTCTTCTTTTCGGTTAGTAAAACCATGACGCTAGCACAACGTCTCTACGAAGCTGGACATATCACCTACATGAGGACTGACAGCGTCAATTTATCTGTAGAAGCTCAGAATCAAATAGGAGATCAAATACGATCTGTCTATGGAAAAGAATACCATAAGCCAAGAAATTTTAAGACTAAAAATAAAGGGGCTCAAGAAGCCCACGAAGCAATTCGTCCTACAAATTTTTCAGTTACTAAACTTGATATAGACCGAGATCAAAGTCGTCTGTATGATTTGATATGGAGAAGAACAGTGGCTTCTCAAATGAGTGAAGCTCAGTTGGAAAGAACTCAAATAGATATCCATGCTTCAAGCCACAAAGAAGTATTTGTAGCAAAAGGGGAGGTGATTACCTTTGACGGGTTCTTAAAACTTTACATTGAAGGTGTGGATGACCAAGATGAAGAAATCAATGGTATGCTGCCAATGGTGAAAGAAGGGGAACTGCTAATGCTTCAAAAAATGGTGACTACTCAACGTTATTCTAGGCCACCGTATCGTTATTCAGAGGCTTCTCTAGTAAAAAAAATGGAGGAGTTAGGAATCGGAAGACCTTCGACTTATGCGCCTACGATCTCTACAGTACAGAACAGAAAATATGTTGAAAAGGGTTCATCGGAAGGCGAATCACGAGATTTTGAACAATTGACACTAGAAAACAACCTCATCAGTCAAGAGGTGCTCACTGAAAAGGTTGGAGCAGATAAAGGAAAACTTATTCCTACGGATATCGGGATGATTGTGAACGACTTTTTAGTAGAAAACTTTGAAACCATCATGGACTTTAATTTTACAGCAGATGTAGAGCAAAGTTTTGATGATATTGCCAATGGCGGTAAGGACTGGACCGAAATGTTAAAAATATTTTACAAGCAGTTTCATTCCAATGTAGAACACGTCAAAGAAAATGCACAAAGGGAATCTGGCGAACGCGTTTTGGGAACCGATCCAAAATCTGGAAGACCAGTGAAAGTTAGACTAGGAAAATTTGGACCTATGGCTCAAATTGGAGATCCTGAAGAAGATGAAAAACCCATTTATGCGAGTTTAGGACCCAATCAGCAGTTGGAGAGCATCACTTTTGAGGAGGTCATGCAATTGTTTGAAATGCCAAAAACGCTTGGCTCCTATGAATCCAATGAAATTGAAGTCAATAACGGACGCTTTGGACCTTACATCAAACACAACGATGTGTTTATTTCACTTCCCCAGGGGATGCTTCCAACGGAAGTTGACTTGGATTTAGCTGTAGAACTTATCCAAGAGAAGCAAAAGGCAGACGCACCTATACATGTGTATAATGATTTGCCAGTAACCAAAGGAGTAGGGAGATTTGGACCCTTTTTAAAGTGGAGCGGTATGTTTATTAATGTCAATAAAAAATATGATTTTGATAACTTAAGCGAATCGGATATTGTTACCCTTATTGAAGAAAAAATCCAAAAAGAAAAAGAGAAAGTAATTCACGATTGGAGTGAAGCGGGAATCCGGATTGAAAAAGCGCGATGGGGAAGACACCATATTATTAAGGGCAAGCAAAAAGTAGAAATTGGTAAAGAGATAGACGCTATTTCATTAACTTTAGAGGACGCAGAAAAATATCTAGGCAAATCCAAAACTAAAAAGAAAGCTGCAAAAAAACGATGAGTTTAGAGTTATTAGTTCCGGTAGAAAAGGAAACCCTACTTGGGATGTCCTTTCTTCCAAAACAAGTTTTGGGGAACAAAATCCAGTTACATACTCATTCTTCTGGTTTGCCAGAGCTTAAAGGGCTTCATGTAGCCCTTATCGGGCTTCAAGATTACAGAAACAGTTTCTTTCCTAATACCCAATATGATGTCAATGCATTTCGTAAAGAATTTTATGCGCTTTATCCAGGGAATTGGACATTAAATATTGCGGACTTAGGAGATTTACCTAATGGCTCCACGGTTCAAGACACGTATTACGCCATCAAGGAAATCGGATATCATTTAAAGCAAATGAATATTGTTCCCATTTTTATTGGAGGAAGTCACGATATGATTTTTCCGCTTTATCAAGTATATCAAGATTTTAAGCAATTGGTCAATATGGTTTCTGTAGATCGCTCATTTGATTTTTCTCAGGAAGATGAATTGATTTCGGGAAGGTCTTATATGAGTAGAATCATTATGGACAAGCCGAATATTTTATTCAACTATACCAACATAGGGTTTCAGAATTATTATTGTGCAATAGAAGAAAAAGACTTGATGAATAAGTTGTATTTCGATGGCTGCCGATTGGGAGAGGTTTTGGATAATGTTGCAAGTACAGAACCCATTTTTAGAGATGCGGATATTGTAGGGTTGGATCTTAAATGCCTTTCTTGGCAAGCTACTGCAGATCCTTTGAAAGGAGAGCCTAACGGAATAGATTCTAGGACCATATGTGCACTATCTCGTTATGCTGGGATAAGTGATCGAGTAAGCTTTTTGGGAATTTACGAGATTCCTTCCACACACATGACAGATCAATTGTTGTCGCAGATTGTATGGTACTTTCTTGAAGGGTATGCTTTACGTTTTGACGAATACCCTGTGGCTGTGAATCAAGGATTTTTAAAATATACTGTACCGCTTTCGAATCAAACATTAGTGTTTTATAAAAGCGAGAAAAGTCAACGTTGGTGGTTAGAATTAACAAATGATTCACATTTGAATAATAAATCAAAAAAAGCAACGTTATTAGCATGCACGGAAAAAGATTATCAATCTGCTACTCATGACAATGTGCCTGAAAGGTGGTATAATGCAGTAAGAAGGATGCATTAGAGCATAGTGATTTGAAATATTTTAATCCGATGCAAGAATACTTAAAGCTGTGAAGTTTTATATATAGTGAAAAAATAACTAGTTTTATGTCCTAATTTACAGATGTAAGCGTGGGTTCTAATTATAAAGATTAATGAAAAGACATTTAGTTCTGTTGACACTTTGCTTATTTGTAGCTTCCTGTGGGAGTAAAAACAGAGGCGAGCTCATTGGTGTCAAACAAAAGAAGTGGTTTGGGGAAAAGCCCTTCGGAATGACGCTCGTAGAAGGGGGTGCATATATCATGGGGAAATCCGATGAGGATATTGCTCAGCTTCAAAATGCTCCAGCAAGAACAGTTACTGTTCCCTCCTTTTACATGGATGAGACAGAAATCACCAATAGCGAGTACCGACAATTTGTGTATTGGGTTAAGGACTCCATAGCGCTTGCCATGCTTGCACGAAAAGCGGATGAATTAGAATTGGGAGAGGACAACAAAGACGGAATCGGTGAATTTGCTTTTCAAGATTCTGATACAACTAAACTCAATGAATTCCAAAAATACATGCGTCAAAATTATTACGATGTAAGCGAGGATTTGTATGCGGGTAGGGCTTTAAATTGGGATGCCGACTTGACATGGGATACAGAAGATTACATTGATCAAAATTACGCAGAGGTAATGGACTCCCTTTATTTGCCTCCAGAATTGTGGTATAATGGTGAAATTAAACTCGATGTCACGAAACTTGTGTACGCATACACTTGGTTTGATGCTGAAGGGGCTGCTGCTGAATCCAAAAGAAGCAAAAAACAGTTTATTGACAGGAAGCCTTTTATCAAAAAGGAAGAAATACAGATTTATCCTGACACCACGGTCTGGATAAAGGATTTTGTGTATTCCTACAACGAGCCCATGCACAACGATTATTTCTCTCATCCTGCCTATCAAGACTATCCTGTAGTAGGTGTTTCATGGAAACAAGCTGTAGCATTTTGCAACTGGAGAACAAATTTCAAAAACGGATACCAGCGGGATCAAGGAAAACCCAATGTGAGCCGATTTAGACTTCCCAACGAAGGGGAGTGGGAATATGCTGCACGAGGCGGAATACCCTCTGGGACCTATCCTTGGGGCTCCCCCTATTTGTTAAACGATAGAGCATGTTTCTTAGCCAACTTTAAACCCTTACGAGGAGATTATGCCGTTGACCAAGCCGTCTATACCGTAGAAGCGAAATCCTATTTGCCAAATGATTACAATTTGTATAATATGGCTGGAAACGTGGCTGAATGGACCAATTCCTCCTACAACAGTGGTGCTTATGAATATGTGGCTTCACTTAATCCGAATATGTCCTTTCCAAACGAACAGAGAAAAGTTGTTCGAGGAGGATCATGGAAAGATGTAGCTTATTTCCTACGTGTGAGTTCAAGAGATTACGAATATTCCGACACCTCAAGAAGCTATATTGGTTTTAGAACAGTACAAGATTACTTAGGTTCACAAAAAGTTAAGATCAAATAAGCAGAATTTATAATTTAAACATTATATATTAGTAAATAAATTTATATAAAAATGACAGATCAAGCATTAAACAAACGTCTTAGAAGTAAAGTAGCTATGCACATGCTCTTTGGATTAGGAGGAGCAGTAGTAATTGTGGGAGCGCTTTTTAAAATTTTGCACTTAGAAATTGGGCCAATTACAGGAGGTCTGGTACTTGGGCTCGGCTTGGGTACAGAAGCTCTAATTTTTACAGTTTCAGCTTTAAACACAGGAGAAATCAAAGAAGAGCATCAAGACTACGTAAAGAAAATCAAAGGAGCTCCGGCTAAACCAGCCTCTGGAGGAGGTGAGCAAGGACTATCTTCTAAAATTGATGCCCTCATGCAAGAAGCTAAATTGGATGTCAGTCTAATGAATTCTTTAGCAAAAAGCATTAAAGATTTGGAAGGTTCCGCAAAAGCTTTGTCGCCTGCAACCGAAGCAATTACAGCTTCTCAAAATTATTCTCTTGAATTAGCCAAAGCAGCCAAGCAGCTTGAACAACTCAACGCAAATTACCAACAAGAAATTCAAAAATCTAAAGGTAACTCAGAGTTTAATGACAAAGTAAAACAAAATGCAGATCAACTGAGAGCACAAATGGAAAGTTTGTCATCCAACTTAGCTGCACTAAACAATGTGTACGGCGGAATGCTGAATGCAATGACAAAAAAATAAGCAAAAATGGCTGGAGCTAAAGAAACACCCAGGCAGAAACTCATCAGTCTGATGTACCTGGTATTTATCACGATGCTTGCATTGAATGTAAGTAAGGAAGTACTGGATGGATTTGGTCAAATGTTTGTCAAAATTGAAGATGCAAATGCACGGATTAGTGAGAGTAATAATGTATTGCTCGAAACGATCACGGTGAACGCAGATGAAAAAGGAGGCAAATGGATTGGTCACAAAAGAACTGCAGATGAGATTAAACGAGAATCCGATAATTTTTTCAATGAAATTGAAAAAATTAAATCTACCATAACAGAAAAACAAAAAGAAAAAGATCCTGAACTGAAAGAGTACGCTCAGATGGACAAAGGTGAATCCCTTGATGTTATTTGGTTTAAAGAAGGTTCAACGGAAGCTAAGAATAATTTTGTTGAAATGATCAACAACTACAAAGGGAGAGTGATCCAAGTATTCGGGAGTCAATATCCTGAATCCATTGACATGGTAGAGGCACGATTTTTTACGGGGGATATGAACTACAATGTCAAAAACAGTGATAACGTAGATGAACCTTGGTTGGATGCTAACTTCAAAGGTTTTCCACTTATCTCCTCCCTAGCGAAATTGACGTTGATGCAAAATGATATTCGTCAAACCGAAAATGATGTTTATGCAACTTTGATGGGTAAAGAACTGAAAATGTCCTCAAAAGTAAACGCATCGAATTACACCAGTTTGTTGATTACTGAGAAAGGAGCCTATTATCAAGGGGAAACCTTTGATGGGAGTGTGATTCTCGGTAGAAAAGGGGGAGCACAAAATCCAAATTCTGTTGAATTGACACTGGATGGAAGAAGTTTAAGTTCTTCTGAATACGAATTAATCCCCGGAGGGATAAAGCTCAATGTTAATGCTGGATCACCAGGAGATCATACCATAGAGGGGGATTTAGTCTTTCTTGAAGATGGTGAGGAATCTAGGATTAAAGTAAGTCAGATCTATTCGGTTATTTCAAAACCAAATTCTGCAGTTATTTCAGCTGACAAGATGAACGTAGTTTATCGCGGGGTTCAAAACCCAATTACGATTTCTATTCCTGGAATTCAAGATGCTAAAGTTCAGGCTTCTGCACCAGGGTTAAGCCGAGTTCAGGGGAGTAAATACAATTTATTTCCTGGAGCTGGAAGAGAAGTAAATATTAATGTTTCAGGAACTTTACCCGATGGGAACAGAGTATCCTCTGTATCCACTTTCCGTATTAAAGATATTCCCAAACCCGCGGGATATTTTAGAGGACAATCAGGTTCTTTTACAATTCCAAAATCAAGTTTAGAAAGAGGAACGGTAGAAGCTCGATTAGAAGATTTTGATTTTGATTTGCCTTTAAAAGTGGAATCTTTTAGATTTAGAGCTCCTGGAGAACCGAGTATGGTAATCAACGGGGACAAACTGGATAGCAGAGCTATAAATACATTGAGTCGTATCAAAAACGGTCAAACAGTAATTATTTCTGACATTAAAGTAATAATTCCATCCAATCCGAGTTATAAGTTGAAACAAACCTCACCAATTTCAATTACAATTAACTAACTACTCATTGATGAAAAAAGGATTTTACATACTACTCTTGGTTATTCTTCTTCAATCCAATGCTATTTGGTCTCAAGCGAATTTGCTTAATGCTAGAGTTCCGCAAGAAGTAGGAATGGAAATGGCGGAGAACAGTACTCCAATTGCCTATGGCTATACAGACGACAGAGATATTTTGTGGTCCAAAACGGTTTGGGAAATTATTGATCTTGATGAACGTATTAATTTTCCATATTATTATCCGACCATAAACAATGGTTTATTATCAGAAAATCGAAAGTCATTGTTCCGAGTTTTATACGACAATATTGCAAATGGAAATATCACAGAAATATATTCTACCTCCTATTTCAATCCGAATGAAAAATTAACTTTCCAAGACTTAGGTGAAAAGCTACAGATGAAAAATTTATCTGCAGAAGGAATTTCAAAATCAAATGCGGGTGAACAAGTCACCGATGATGATTATGATATTTTTCAAATCGAATCGGATAAGGTAATGCAATACCGTATTAAAGGAACTTGGTACTTCAACAAACGTTTAGGAGAACTAAAATATCGCTTGCTAGGAATAGCGCCGGTAGCTCCCGATGTATCAACATTAAGTCAAGGTCCACAAGCCATGCAAGATGCGTTAGTGCCACTATTTTGGGTGTGGTTTCCAGATGCAAGGGAAGCACTTGCGAACAGCAAAGTATTTAATACTAAAAATTCTTCACAACCCATTACTTTTGATCACATGCTAAACTCAAGGCGTTTCAATTCGATTATTTATAAAGAAGAGAATGTGTATGAGGACAGAGAAGTAAAGGATTATATCTATGAAGATGCATTACGTCAGCTTCTAGAGTCTGAAAAAATAAAATCTGTGATTCGAGATTTCGAGCAAGATATGTGGAACAATTAAGTTGTTTTTAAAAATGAGAAGAAAAACGTTATTGGAAACAATAGCGTTTTTTTTTTGGATAATTTTACACCATGTTAGATTCAATCATTGTAGGCTATGGTTTAGCGGGATTTCATTTTGCGTGGCAACTGAAACAGCAAAACAAGAAGTATCTTATCATTTCAAATAACAGCCCTGGGTCAAGCAGAACAGCCGCTGGAATATGTAATCCAACAGTTCTTAAGCGCTATACCATGGCATGGCAAGGAGCAGACTTTTTGAATTATGCGATACCGCATTATCAAAGATGTGAAGATGAACTTCAAGCTCCAATTTTTGACCTTCTTCCAATACACCGCTATTTTTACAAATCTGTAGAGCAAAATGATTGGTTGGTTGCTGCACAACGAGAGGGACTGTCCTCATATCTTATTCCCAAGCCCGTTTTGACATCGGCTCCTTATTTAAAGAGAAATGCAGGATATGGGATTGTAAAATCAGTTGGTAGATTAAGAATTAACAGCCTTTTGAATCATTTTCAAAACCAGTCCGATCCAGCTACATTTAAAACAGAGGAGTTTGATTATAAAGCGCTAGAGGTTTTTAAGGATAAAATAAGTTATCAAGGCATAGAAGCTAAAAATATCATCTTCTGTGAGGGCTCGCTTTTGAATAAAAATCCTTGGTTTAATTACTTGCCTTTACTCGGTTCTAAAGGAGAATCCCTTGAAATAAAAGCTCCCGGTTTGCCTAGGAATGAAATTATGAAAGCATCGTTATTTATTTCACCCATAAAAGAAGAGCTCTTTTGGGTGGGAGCTAGCTTTTCACCGAAAGATAAAGACCATTCGCCAACAGTAAAAGGCAAAGAATGGTTGTTAAAACGTTTGGGGGAATTCATTACAATTCCTTTTGAGATTGTATCGCATAATGCTGCGATTCGACCAACAGTACTGGACAGAAGGCCCTTGCTTGGTGCCCATCCGGAACATTCCAATGTCTATGTATTTAATGGGCTAGGCACTCGAGGTGTGCTTATGGCTCCTATGTTGTCCAAATGGTTATACGAAAGTATCCATGAAGGAAAACAAATCCCTCAGGAAGTAGCAATTGACAGATTTGAAAGCTATTTTTGCAGACCAAATAAAATTCATGTTTAACGCGCATCAGATTACAGTCAGTTTTGGAGGGGAGACCCTCTTCGATGAAATTTCTTTTCGATTAGGGAAAGGGGATAGAGTGGGATTGATTGGAAAAAACGGAGCAGGTAAATCAACACTTTTAAGATTAATGGCTCAGGAAAATGCTCCTACATCGGGAACGTTTGCCTTAGAAAAAAACTGTAAGATCGGGTACTTACCTCAGGACCTTGATTTCGAAAACGGACGATCTGTGCTGGAGGAGGCCTATTTAGCCTTCGAAGAAATTAAAAAAATAGAAGCCCGTCAGGAAGCCATTCATCAGATTATGGAGCAGACTCAGGACTACGAAAGTCAGGAGTATTATGACATTTTAGATGAGTTGAACGATTTGAGTACGCGTTATGAAATGATCGGCGGGTATCATTATCAAGCTCTAACAGAAAAAATACTTCTTGGACTCGGATTCAGTATGGACGATTTGGACGCCCCTACAGACACTTTTTCTGGTGGATGGAGGATGCGTATTGAACTCGCAAAACTACTTCTTAAAGACAATGATATTTTATTATTGGATGAGCCTACCAACCATTTGGATATCGAATCCATAATTTGGTTGGAACAATTTTTAAAAAAGTTTAAAGGTGCGCTTGTTTTGGTTTCGCACGACCGGATGTTTCTGGATCAGGTTACTAACCGGACAATTGAAATTGTACAGCAACGAATTTTTGATTTTAAAAAGTCCTATTCAAAATACATGGTTTTGAGACAAGAACTGCGCGCTCAGCAACAAGCAGCTCAAAAAAACCAAGAGAAGGAAATTCAGCAGACCGAAAAATTAATTGAACGTTTTCGGGCTAAAGCGTCTAAGGCGAGTATGGCTCAGTCATTAATTAAAAAACTGGACAAAATTGATCGTATAGAAATTGATCCAGAAGAAAATAAGAAAATTAAATTCGAATTTGGGATTTCTCACCAGCCAGGTAAAATTATTTTGGAAGTTCAAGGGGTTTCGAAAAGTTATGGAGACAAACAGGTGTTATCAAATGTTGATTTAGAAATTGAACGTGGGGAAAAAATTGCTTTTGTAGGACAGAACGGTCAAGGGAAATCCACACTTGCAAAAATTATAGTTTCTGAAATTCAATACAGCGGAACGGTAAAGCTTGGGCACAATGTTCAACTTGGTTATTTCGCACAAAACCAATCGGCCTATTTAGACGGAGAGCAAACCGTTTTGGAATCAGCTGAGGATTCTGCGACTCCAGAAAACAGAACTAAAGTCAGAGACTTGTTGGGCTCTTTTCTTTTCCCAGGGGAGGCAGTAGAGAAAAAAGTAAAAGTTCTTTCTGGAGGAGAACGCAATCGATTAGCTCTTTGTAAACTACTCCTACAACCTTTCAATGTCCTCATAATGGATGAACCAACAAACCATTTGGATATTGGTTCTAAAAACGTACTTAAGGAAGCCTTACTCAAATTTAAAGGAACCTTGGTACTTGTATCCCACGACAGGGATTTCGTCCAAGGGTTATGTGAAAAGGTCATTGCTTTTAAAGATAAAGAGGTCAAGCCTTTTTTAGGAGACCTCAATGCATATTTGGAAGCTAAAAAAATAGACTCGATGAAAGAGTTGGAACGAGTGACCAAAGAAAAAAGTAAAGACCCCCCAAAAGATGGAGGGGATACCTACGAAAAGCAAAAGCAAGATCGAGCCGACGACCAAAAAATAATTAAAATCGAAAAACAAATTAGTCGTCTTGAAAAAGAAATAAAAGCGATCGATTTTGAGTTAGAAATAAATTACGAGCAAACCATTGCCCAGCCTAACTTTTTTGACAGCTATCAAGAAAAGAAAAAGCAGTTGGAATTGCTTTTGGAGAAATGGGAAACGTTACAGCTTTAAGCGCAATAAATTTTAACTAATTTTCAATGGCTTGCAAATAACGTTCAGCATCCAATGCAGCCATACACCCTGTTCCAGCAGCAGTAACAGCTTGCCGATATTCTTTGTCTTGAACATCTCCTGAAGCAAATACACCTGGAAGGTTGGTCGCCGTAGTTTTACCTTTAGTAATCAAATAGCCCGCCTCATCCATATCCAACTGTCCTTTGAAAATTTCAGTATTCGGTTTATGACCGATAGCAATGAAAAGTCCAGTAATTGGGATTTCTTCAATGGCCTGAGTAAGGTTGTTTCGCATCCTTAAACCCTCAACAACTTGATCTCCCAAAACTTCTTCTATTTCAGTGTTAAATCTCAAGTCAATATTTGCAGTATTTGTAACTCGATGCTGCATGGCTTTGGAGGCTCTTAACTGATCTTTACGAACGAGCATAGTAACTTTGGAACAAATTTTAGCAAGATAGGTAGCCTCTTCAGCAGCGGTATCTCCACCACCTACGATAGCAACCTCTTGTCCTTTATAGAAAAAACCATCGCAAACGGCACAGGCTGATACCCCACCACCACGAAGTCGTTGTTCACTTGGAAGCCCTAAATATTTG
Organism: Flavobacteriaceae bacterium; assembly: GCA_017858055.1. Taxonomy (GTDB): domain Bacteria; phylum Bacteroidota; class Bacteroidia; order Flavobacteriales; family Flavobacteriaceae; genus MS024-2A. The sequence goes on along the minus strand of JAFMCA010000005.1, from coordinate 24,889 downwards.
GCTGTAGCACCTGTACTTATAATAATGGTTTGTGCATGCAATTCGGTACCACTAGCAGTAAAGGCTTTGTGAATGCCGCCAGCTGTTTTTGAAAATTCTACCTTGTTGATCATATCAATCCGAACTTCAGTTCCAAATCGTTCGGCTTGTTTCTGTAATTGAACCATCATTGTTGGACCGTCAATCCCATCCGGATAGCCTGGAAAATTGTCAACTTCCGTAGTGGTTGTCAACTGACCTCCGGGTTCCATTCCCGTGTAAAGAACTGGTTTTAAATCTGCTCTAGCAGCGTAAATAGCTGCAGTATATCCAGCTGGACCGCTTCCGATAATTAAGGTTTTGAGTACTTCCATTTTAGTTTTTTCTTTGACCCAAATTTAACGCTTATCTTTTAGTTGTATCTTTGTTTTGCATTTGAATTATCAATATACTTATCAATGATATCTTTTGACAAACTCATTTTTTTTACCTTCATTTTCTTTGCTTCTTGTCAAACTCCATTGACCCCTACTCCAGAAGAAATAATCGCAAAATCCGTTGAGGCTTATGGCTTTGATTCCGACCGTTTTGAAATTTCATTTGATTTTAGAGAATACCATTACTTCTTAAAAAGAAATGGAGCTTCCTTCACCTATACTCGACAAACAATAAAGAATGATCAGGTGATATTTGATAGGATGAGTTCGGAAGAACCACTAAAAAGAAAGGTAAACGATACATTAATTTCCCTTCAAGATAGTCTTCAGAATCTGTATTCCAATTCGTTGAATTCCGTAATGTATTTTTTTCAACTTCCCAAACCTTTACAAGATCCAGCGGTTAAGGCGGAACTTTTAAATCCTAGTACGATAAATGGACAAACCTATTGGACCATTAAAATAACTTTTAATCAAGAAGGGGGTGGGGAAGATTTTCAGGACGAATACCGGTATTGGATAAGCCAAGAGGACTATAAAATAGCTTATTTAGCATACAATTATTTAACGGATGGTGGAGGTACCCGATTCCGTAAAGTACAAAATGCAAGAGAAATCAATGGAATAGGTATCCAAGATTATGTAAACTACAAACCTTATCAAAAGTTCATTTCGTTGGATTCTTTACCTCAGCTTTTTGAAAAAGATTCTTTAATCGAAGTCTCTTTGATTGAAAATAAAAACATTAAAGTCACCTTTCCAGAATAAAAAATTCAAGAATCCTAACCCACTCAAATAGTAAGTAAGGGAAGACAAAAAATCATTTTAAACTTCAATTTCCTCGTGTTTATTCACGACGAAGTTTTTACAATCTTCAAAATTTTCAAATGATTTTTCTTCAGGAATTAACTCCCTAAAAATGCCCACAGTTTTCATAAGATACTTGGGTTGAGACTGAACGCCTACAATCAATATTTCAATTTTTTTATCATTTAAATCCAAAAGTACATCTTCTAATGCAAAAAGTCCTGACTGATCAATGTAGGGGACTTTGTCCATCCGGATAATAACGATGCTAGCATTTTTAGGAATCTGTTTGGAGATGTTTACAAACTCGGAAGTAAACCCAAAAAAGAGGGGTCCACTTAAATGTTTGATGAATACATTTTCTTTAAATGATTGACTTAATTGCTTTTCATCTTTCCAAAGTTTTTCTTCAGAGATATTTGATAAACGCGCATCGTTTTTGGAAATATCGGCCATTTTTTTCATAAAAAATAGTGAGGCCAATACCAGACCAATCCCTACTGCATAGACTAAGTTCCAGAAGACAGAGAGCAGTAATACTACTACCATAACCGTCACTTCTGTTTTCGGAATTTTCATTATCGTATTTAATCCTTTGTAATCCATTACTCCTATACCAACGGTAACTAAAATCCCGGCAAGTACAGCTGCTGGAATTTGAGAGGCTATCGGACTGAGGATTAAAAGTATGATAAGGAGGACGATAGCGGCTACCATACCCGAGAGTCTTGTCTTTCCACCAGATTGAATATTCACAACTGTTCTTATAGTGGCTCCAGCACCAGGGATACCACCAAAGATCGCAGCTATAGAATTTCCAATTCCCTGTCCTACGAGTTCTTTGTTAGGTAGATGTCTTGTTTTGGTAAGGTTATCAGCTACCACAGAGGTAAGAAGTGAGTCTATAGCACCTAGTAGTGATAAGGTCAATGCTGTAAGCACATAAGGGATAAGTTGAACAAAGCTAAATTCAGAAAATAAAGACCATTGAATTTTAGGAAATCCATCCGGAATTTGTTGAATTGATTTATAATCAATTCCAAAACCAATGGCAATTCCAGAAACAACAATAAGTGCGACAAGGGTACTTGGGACGGCGGTAGTTATTTTTTTAAATCCATATATAATCAGAATGGTTCCTATTGCCAAAACAGCTTCAATCCAATTCACACCGTTAAGTGCTCTAGGGATGGATTTAATTGTACCGATTACTCCAGAAGCATTGTTTTTTGCAAGATTGGTGGCTTCCTCATAGATGGTAACTTCATTCACTTCTTTCGCTCTTTTTATGGTTTCCTCAAAATCTTCTAAGACCAGTAAACCTTCTTTTGATTCATCGAGAAGTATTTTCTCTAAAATATGTTCTTCTGCTAAGGGTTTAAATTCTTCAATATAAGCTTGATCGTCTTTTACATCATAGCCTAAAACGGGAAGAATTTGAGTGATCAAAATGATGACACCTATGGCGGTCATAAATCCGGAGACAACAGGATAAGGAATGTATTTAATGTATTTTCCCACTCCGAATAAACCCAGTGCAATCTGAAATAAACCGCTGAGTAGAAACACACCCAAAATATAAGGGAGGGCTTGTTCAATGGAACCGTTGTGTACACTTATTATGGCGGCAATAACTACCATACTGACGGCTGTCATCGGAGCTGTTGGACCTGAAATTTGAGTAGGAGTTCCGCCAAATAACGCGGCGAAAAAACTTAAGAAAATAGCTCCGTAAAGTCCAGCACTAGGCCCTAAACCAGAGCTCACTCCAAATGCTAAGGCTAGAGGGAGTGCAACAATACCTGCGGTTAGTCCGCCCAACAGGTCACCTTTTAAATGTGTAAATAAATTTTTCAATGGTAAATGTGTTTAGTCCCCAAAGGGGAGATTGAGTAGTAAAAAAAAAACAAGTGCCTAGGCTAGGCTCTTGGGGGGAATACCGATAAGCTTTAAGAAAAGAAAGCGATACGAATTTTGCCACCAAATATCCGTTTTGGATATAGGGCTGTTGGGTTGAAAAGAAATCTCAATCGAGTTAAAAACGTAATTAATCTCCATTTCTTCGGATTCGTTATCCCATTCAGAATTCATCAAACTGATGGTTTCTTCAATAGGAGAATCCTGAAACACAGTCAATGAAGGAGCAATAATACCAACGAAGATTGGGAAAAGTAAAAAAATTACGAGATGATTTTTGAGTTTCATGACTCACAAATTTAGTGAATTCGCTTGAAGCAAAAAAAAACAAAAAAGAAAACTATTACTGAACGGAAATCTTAAATTTGTATTTCACCCTAACTTATTGAAAAATGCAATTGTTGAACAACCCAAGCTTAAAATACAAAGCACCGGGAAGCTTTGAGGAGACCCGTTATGAAAAACTTCACAATGTGATTTGCGACAGCCCTACAGAAGGTTCCTTACTCATCGCCCATCGTATTGCTCGACTTATTCTTGAAAAACAAAAAAACAAGGAAATGTGCGTATTAGGCTTGGCCACAGGCTCTAGTCCAATTAGTGTTTATCGTGAATTAGTTCGTTTGCACCAGGAGGAGGGGCTCAGCTTTTCCAATGTCATCTCATTCAATTTGGATGAATATTTCCCTTTAGCAAAAGATGATATCCAAAGCTATCACTACTTTATGCACACTCATTTATTCAATCATGTGGATATTAAACCCGAAAATATTCACATCCCAAACGGTGAGGTTGAGGTAGATAAGGTGAGAAAATTTTGCATTGAATACGAAAAAAAAATCAAGGATGCTGGTGGAATTGATCTACAAATATTAGGTATTGGAAGAACTGGACATATAGGTTTTAATGAACCGGGTTCACATAGAAATTCTCAAACCCGAACCATTACCCTAGATCATTTAACTCGTTATGATGCAGCCCCCTCTTTTCAAGGGATTGAAAATGTGCCCAGAAAGGCGATTACTATGGGGATACAAACCATTTTATCTGCAAAGCGAGTCCTACTCATGGCTTGGGGGACCAATAAATCAGAAATTATTCAAAAAGCGATTGAAGGGGTGATATCCCCCATGATTCCGACGACCTATCTTCAACTCCACGACAACACGACCTTGGTTTTGGATAAAGAGGCCGCTTCCGAACTTACTCGAATTAAAACTCCTTGGCTAGTTGGACAATGTGTTTGGGATGCAGCCTTGAGATCTAAGGCCATTGCTTGGCTCTGTAACTCTACTGGAAAATCAATTTTAAAATTGACTGATGAGGACTACAATCAGCACGGAATGTCTGACTTGCTGGCATCACACGGCTCCGCATATGATTTGAATATTGAAATGTTTAACAGATTGCAGCGTTCCATAACCGGTTGGCCTGGAGGAAAACCCAATGCAGACGATAAATACCGACCTGAAAGAGCAACACCAGAAAAGAAAAGAGTGATAATTTTTAGTCCTCACCCGGATGATGACGTAATTTCTATGGGAGGCACTTTCGACCGATTGGTAGCTCAAGGACATGAAGTCCATGTTGCTTATCAAACCTCTGGAAATATTGCGGTATCTGATCAAGATGCCATGCGGTTTTTAGAAGTAGCAGCAGATGTTTTACAAACGGAGGACAACAAAAGGTTACACGAATTAAATCAAGCTTTTAAAGAAATTAATCCTCAACATCCAGCACCTAGAGCGATTTGTGAACTAAAAGGTAGTATTAGAAAAAGGGAATCCCTGGGGGCTACCCGATATGTAGGCATTCCAGACAGTCAAGTTCATTTTATGAATTTACCCTTTTACGAAACAGGACAAATAGATAAAAATCCAGTATCCCAAATAGATATAGACCTTACCATAGCTTTGATCGAGAAAATTAAACCCCATCAAATCTATGCTGCTGGGGATTTAGCAGATCCACACGGGACACACCGAGTTTGTTTGGATTTAATCTTTACGGCTTTGGAAAAACTCAAATCAAAATCATTTATGAAGGATTGTTGGGTTTGGCTCTATCGTGGAGCATGGCACGAATGGGATATACATGAAATTGAAATGGCAGTTCCTATGAGCCCCGATCAAGTTTTGAGAAAAAGAAAAGCGATATTTTTTCATCAATCTCAAAAAGATGGAGTTATGTTTCAAGGGAATGATCACAGAGAATTTTGGATACGAGCAGAAGAGAGAAACAGTTCTACGGCCAAAAAGTACAAGGACATGGGGCTTTCAGAATATGCCGCTATAGAGGCATTTAAGCGGTATTTCTTTTAACGCCAGAGCACTTCGAGGATCTCGTAGTCATAAGAAGCGCGCAAGTATTCGATTTGATTTAAGGTATCAAGAAAATAGCTTTTTCTGGTCTTGTTTAGAGATAAGCCTGTTTTTGTTTCGTAGGATTCATTAATGATCAAACTGCTTCGATGGTTATGCTCCACTTTAACAGCCCGAAGTTTAAAGTTTTTTGTGGAAAAGTAATAGTGCCATAGATCCGCATTTGGGTCGTCGGAATAGGATATTTTAACACTATGCACTTCAATTGAATCCAGAAGAAGTTGTTTCCCCAAATACTCTTTTCTTGCCAAGGGGTCTAACAATTTAATGGGTTGCCAAAAAACATAAAGGGCTGCATCGAGAGTTGTTTTCGTTTGTTTAAGAAATAAAGAATCTGTTATTCGTGTTTGATTCTTCAGTAAAACAGTAGTTTCATTCCTATTGTTGGCATAAAAGTGTCCTTCTGAATTTTCCCATTCTAAAGTGGTATAAAAAGGGTGAAAAGCATGTGAAATTTTTTGAGAGATTTCTTCTTCAAGTACTTTAGTTGGAGTAAAAAGGCGAGTGTTTTTAGTGTAAGTGATCGTTGAAACTTGATTCCATAAAGCTTCACCTCCATGGGCTTCAATACTTTTTTGGATTACCGAATCCGCTGAAAGTTGATCTTCAGTACAGGATAAAAAAACCATCAAAACAAAAAAAAGTAGTTTGAATGTAGCTTTTATTAAGAAGTGATAGGGCTTCAAATTATTTGTATTTTAGATAAAAATATGAATTCCATGCAACATACTTTACAATTCGCACTACGAGCTTTTTTCCTTGTTTTTTTATTTCAAATAACAAACCTACAAGCGCAACAAAAATTTTCAAAAAAACAAATTCAGAAGCTAAAATCTGAAATCATACAAGAGGTTGAGAGCAGGGATAAAAACACTCAAGTCATGATAGATAAGGTGTTTAGCTTTGCTGAATTGGGGTTTCAAGAATACGAATCTTCTGCCTATTTAACTGGAATTTTAGAAGCCGCTGGCTTTGAAATAGAAAAAGGTATTTCAGGAATTCCAACCGCTTGGATGGCACGATGGAGTTTTGGCGAAGGACCTACTATTGCATTAGGGAGTGATGTTGATTGCATACCAAAAGCTTCCCAATATCCTGGTGTGGCTTATCATAAACCCATGGTAGAAGGAGCACCTGGACATGGGGAAGGACATAATTCAGGGATTCCTGTAATAATAACAGCTGCCCTTGCACTTCAAAGACAAATGAAAGAGCATAATTTAGGCGGCACTTTAGTAGTTTGGCCGGGTATTGCAGAAGAGTTGGTAGCTTCTAAGGCGTGGTATGTTCGCGATGGCTATTTTGATCAAATAGACATGTGTATTTTCACCCATGTAGGGAGTAATCTTTCTGTTTCCTATGGGCAAGCCAACGGAACAGGACTCATCTCTGTAGAATACACCTTTGAGGGAGAAGCAGCCCATTCTGCAGGATCACCGTGGAGAGGAAGAAGCGCTTTGGATGCGGCCGAGTTGATGAATGTAGGGTGGAATTACAAAAGAGAACATTTACATCCTTTAAAAAGATCGCATTCTATATTTACAGATGCTGGAGATCAACCAAACGTAGTTCCCTCTAAAGCATCCATCTGGTATTATCTCAGAGATGTTTCCTATGAGGGCATTATGAAGATGTATAATGACGCCAACAATATTGCTCAAGGGGCAGCTTTAATGACCGACACCAAGGTAAGTTCTAAAGTGATAGGGACGGCTTGGCCAAGACATTTCAATAAGGTAATTGCGGAAACAATGTACGCCAATATTCAGAAAGTTGGTTTGCCGAAATGGTCAGAGGAGGACCAAAAATTGGCTATTGCGGTTCAAAAAGAAGTAGAATCAAAGAATACGGAGGGGCTTGATACAGAACTTTCCGAATTAGGGAAGCCCCTTCCAGAACCACGAAGCGGAGGGTCTGATGATATTGGAGATATTTCTTGGACAATCCCGACGGTTACACTTCGGTTTCCTTCAAACATTCCTGGTCTTCAAGGACATCACTGGTCAAATGCTATTGCAATGGCTACTCCAATTGCTCATCAAGGAGGGACGGCTGGTGCAAAGGTAGTCGCTGCTACAGTCATTGATTTTCTTACGCAGCCTCTATTACTTCTTCAAGCAAAGGACTATTTTAAAAATGTTCAAAGTAAGGATACCCAATACAAACCAATGATTACAGAAAATGACCCTCCCCCAACTTATTTAAATGAAGGGATCATGAAACAATATCGAGGGGAATTAGAAAAATTCTATTTTGACGAAACAAAATTTGACACCTATTTGGAACAGTTAAATATTACGTATCCAACTTTAAAAATATCCGAATGAAAACTATTGTAGGGATTGGAATATTTCTTTTCTCATGTTTGGGATTTGCTCAATACGCAGTTAAGAAATCAGATTCATTGGCTATAGTCAACATCCTATTTCAACAACAAGCAGATTGGAACGCTGGGGACATAGACGCATTTATGGAAGGCTATTTGAAGTCTGATCAGCTTGTTTTTTCTGGAGCATCAGGACCAATATATGGCTGGGAAGCAACGCGAGACCGGTATAAAAGAACCTATTCAGATCGTGAAAGAATGGGTGTTTTAAAGTTTGATGTTTTGCATCTTTTGGCATTGAGCGAAACTGTCGTTCAACTTCAGGGTAAATTTTATCTTCAGCGCACTTCAGGGGACTTACAAGGATTTTTTACATTAAATTGGATTCTGCTAAACAAGCAATGGTATATCATTTCTGATCACACTTCAGGAGTAAATTAGAACTATGCAAAAACGAATTGCCTTAATTCTTGGGCCACTTTTATTCCTTATAGTTATTCTCCTTCATCCTTTTGAGGGACTTTCAGTTCAAGGACACGCTGTGTTGGCTACAACCTTATGGATCGCCATCTGGTGGATTGTGGAGGCAGTTCCCATAGCGGCTACAGCATTGTTACCCATTGTTTTATTTCCTCTCAGTGGTGGGATGGATTTGGCTTCTACCACAGCTTCCTTTGGTCACAAATATGTATTTCTTTATTTAGGGGGGTTTTTAATTGCCATTGGGATAGAGAAATGGAACCTACACAGAAGAATTGCGATCAATATTATCGCATTTATCGGTTCGGATGTCCGTAAAATCATCCTCGGTTTTATGATTGCAACCGCTTTTTTATCCATGTGGATATCCAATACGGCAACTTCGGTGATGATGTTACCCATAGGGATGGCCATCATTAAACAACTAAAAGACAATCCTGATACCCTTGAAGATGAGAATTTAATTTTTGGTAAAGCCCTAATGCTCGGGATTGCCTACAGTGCCTCTATAGGTGGAATTTCTACACTTATTGGTACCCCGCCCAATTTAGTTTTAGCAGGAGTCGTTCAATCTACTTACGGTTATGAAATCACTTTTTTGGAATGGTTCAGTTTTGGATTTCCAATAGCCCTTACCCTTTTATTCTTTTGCTGGATTTACCTGACTCGTTATGCATTTACATTTAAACAGACCGAATTTCCTGGAGGGAAAAAGGAAATCCAACGTTTAAAAAAGGAATTAGGACCAGTCCGTTATGAGGAGCGATGGATTACCCTTGTTTTCGCACTCGCAGCCTTTTGTTGGATCAGTCGTTCCTTTTTGATTCAACCTTTTTTAACAGCAATAGACGACACCATTATTGCGATTTTCTTTGGAGTGGTGCTCTTTGTTTTACCCTCAAAAAAGAAAGGGCAACCTCTCTTAAACTGGAAGGACACTATGAATATTCCATGGGGAATTATTTTACTCTTCGGTGGAGGGATGGCTTTAGCAAAGGCATTTGAAGTCAGTGGACTAGCGATTTGGTTGGGCTCATTGATGACGGAATTTGGGGGATTAACTCTCATCTTATTGCTTTTACTTCTGGTGACTGCCATTAATTTCTTAACGGAGATCACCTCAAATTTAGCAACGACGGCCATGTTGCTCCCTGTTTTGGGACCCTTGGCGATGGAAGTTAATGTTCACCCATTTGGGCTGATGGTAGGAGCAGCGATTGCCGCATCGTGTGCATTTATGCTTCCAGTAGCTACACCCCCCAATGCAGTAGTTTTTGGCTCGGGTTATTTGAGTATACCTGATATGGTAACAAAAGGAATCGTAATGAATTTTTTTTCAATCCTATTAATTACCCTCTTAGTATATTTTTTACTTCCCCTACTTTGGAATATTGACTTATCTTCTTTTCCCATTGCATTTCGTCCTTAAGGGGTAAGAATAAAATCAAAATAGGTGTTGGGGAAAGGTTCTTGAATAAGTGTAAAATGCCACCACTCTTTGTCGTAGGGTTTGAATCCTTGTGTGATCATGGCATCACGTAAAAGTTTACGATTCTCTTTTTGCATCTGTGTGAGTTTACTATATAGATAACTCGAGCGCTCTCCAAAAAAATCCCAAGTTCCACCCATATCGAGTTCTTCTCCTTCATGATCTCCTGAAGTATAGACTAAGGTCAGGTCTACCGTACTCCCTCGGCTGTGTCCACTTTTTTTAGCGATAAAACCTTTTTGAAATAGGGTATTTTTAGAAAGCTGAGGGTAATAATATCTTTTCATCAAAGTGTCTTGGGAAAGTTGTGACCATTCAATAAAGTCGTTGACAGCGGTTTGAGGTCGGTATGCATCGTAGATTTTTAAGCCTACGCCATGAGTTTTCAATAGGTCTTGCACTTTTTTTAATTGAATTGCCATGGCTATCGTCCCTATAGCTTTGGAAGAGACATAACCTTTGACGGGTCTTCCCATAAAATTAGAAGAAGAGGCATAACGTAGCTCTGTACTAAGTTCTGGAATAACTTCGGTTAAAACTGTAAAACCTTCTGGCAGAATTTGTGATGCCCCAACATGAAAACACAAAAAGAAACCAATAAAAAATTTAATTTTCAAGTGCAAAATCTAATACTTGTCCTCTAATATTCAACTTATAAATTCCGTCTTGGGCTCTGGAAGGATAAACACGATTACTTAAAAAAATAAAAATACAGTCTTTAGCAGGGTCTACCCAAATAAAAGTTCCCGTAAAACCACTGTGACCGTAGCTTTCAGGTGAACTTAGTTTTGAAGGGTAGGGCTCGTCATTGGTTGAGGTGTTGGGTTTGTCAAAGCCGAGTCCTCTTCTATTCGTACTCATGGGATACGCTTTTTGAGTAAACAATTCAATGGTCTCAGGAGTTAAATATTCACGACCCCCATAGGACCCTTTATTCAGCAGCATTTGTAGTAGGGGAGCAATCGAAGTTGCGTTTGCAAAAAGTCCCGCATTACCAGAAACCCCTCCCATCAGCGATGCGGCTTCGTCATGGACATATCCTTGAACCAATTCTTTTCTAAATACAGTATCGATTTCTGTTGGGACGATTTCGTTTTTCAAAAACTTCTTTGAAGGATTGAAACCCAGTCGTTCCAATTTCATGGGTTGATAAAAGTACTTAGCTAAAAAGTCCTCAAAAGAAAGACCACTCAATTTTTGAGTCAGTTCTGGAAGTAGAAAAAACCATAGTCCTGAGTAATTGTATTCTCCCACAGCACCCAGTTTTGTTTTACGAATACGACGCATAATTTTTTTTGGATAATCTTTAAATACAAAAAGGGAGTCGCTTATTTGTGTAGGAAACCGGTTGGAATAGGAGTGCTTAAGAGTTCGCGCTTTAAATTTTCCGTTTTTTTTCCTTACCAAATTTTGATGGGCAATGTAGGGGATCCAACCAGCGCTGTGACTCAAAACCTCTCTAAAGGTACTGTTGCTTTTATTACTTTTTTTAATCAAAGGAATATATTCCGAAACGGGCTCATCAAGATCAAGGTCATAAAGCTCATAGAGCTTCATAAAAGCTAGTGTGCTAGCTAAGACTTTAGTTACCGAGGCAAGATCATAGATATCGGAAGTCAGCACCGGCAGAAGGGAATCATAGGTATGAAAGCCATAGGCTTTGTGAAGGAGGGTGCTGTCTTTTTTGAGAATTAAGACTTGTGCCCCTGGGAAAGCTTTTTTTTGAATTCCAATTTCTATTAAACTATCTACTTGAAAAGTAAGGGAATGTTTTTGCTGGGCATGGAGCAATGAATGAAAAAGCACAAAAAAATAAACTACAATAATGTATTGACGAAAGAACTTATTTTCTGAAACGGTATACTTCATTTACTAAAGATAAGGAATGGAATAAGCATTGTTTCTCTTTATTAAATATTTTATAAATTTAACCTATTCTGAAATTAAGTACATTCTTAATTTATGTAACAAAAAAAAATCCAGTTGAAACACCCCCATTACCTTAGTTGCGCTACTTCAATCTCCCTACTTTTTTTGTTTAGTTTTTTGAGTCTCAACTATATGTATGCTCAGGAAACTGAACCTGAAGAAGATCTTCCTTTTGATGCTGTAATCCAGTCTGAATTGGGAGGAAAGCGGATGAAGTTTTATGGGAATACTCGGTTTAATTTTAATCAAGCCCATTTCTCCAACTGGATTTCTGGAGGGGAAAGTGCACTTACCCTTTTATACGGACTGGATTATAATTTTAATTATTCAGATAGGAATGGTTTGGTTTGGGATACCAATTTGCTCCTTTCCATTGGGACAACTTCCATCTCAGGGAGTAAATACTTAAAAAAAGCAGACGACCGATTCGAAATTAATTCCTTGGTTGGAAAACAGATTAATCAGTTTTGGAATTACTCTAGCTTTTTCAATTTTAAAACTCAATTACTTCCTGGTTTTAAGTACTATAAAGAGGAAGGGATCGAAATGAGGGATAAAGTATCCCGTCTTTTATCCCCCGCAATTGTTCAGGCTGGATTGGGATTTTATTACAAAAAAAGTAATGACATGTGGGTCAACTTATCTCCAATTTCTGCACGAATAATCGTGGTTTCAAAAAAGTTCACGGAGGATTTGGTTGATGGAGCGAAGTACTTTGGTGTGGAACGAGATAAATCCTCAAAATTCTTTTTTGGGGCCTTAGTTTCTGGATTCTTTAAAACAGAAATCATGGAAAATATCATTTGGGAAAACAAATATAGTTTCTATGTAAATTACCTTGAAAAAACTCAAAATATTGATTTTGATTGGAATGCAAATCTTCGGTTCAAAGTCAATACTAAAATTTCAGGAAACTTTATTTTACACCTCCTTTATGATGATGACCTGATCGGAAAGTTGCAGGTGAGGGAACTCTTGGGATTGGGAATCAATATCGATTTGTAGTTATTCTTCTCCTCTTGCCTTTTTTAAAAACCAATTGTAATTGTAATAGGTTACAAAAATATTATAGACACTTCCTTGTCCTCTTGGATCCATTTCAACAACGGTAGTTTTATCAGGATCAACAAATCGAATGCAGGGGAGGTTTTTTTTTACCATACTTGGATTGGACCAATTTTCTTGAGCATAGACCATTTTGTAGTCCTTTGATTCAAAATACGCACGAGTTTTTACGAGATAATCTGAGGCCTGTTTGAGGGTTAAATTGGTTTTACTCCAAATATTGATACTCTCTAGTTTGCTATTATGATCGACTAATGAACTTTTACGGAAGGCGTAACTTGTTCCTTTACCCAATTCAATATTCTTTAGTTTTTTTGAGTTTTCTCTTAAAAAAAGTTGGGCCTCTTTTATTGGCATCTCAAAATAAAGAGAATCATACAGTATTTGGGCATGAATTCCACCCGATACCAGAAAACAGAGAAAAACAAAATAGAAATACTTCATGTTGACATGAATAACGGATAAAGAATGCAAAAAAACAAAAATGTAGGAAAACCTCAAAATATCCCACAGACGTTTAATGCCCCTAAGCTCATAAATAAATTACTACTTTAGGGTAAAATAAAGTAAGATTTTGAAAAATAAAGTGGCATTGATTACTGGAGCCTCCTCGGGTATAGGATTGGAGATCGCTAAAAGTTTAGCAGCTAGAGGATATGATTTGGTTCTAACAGCTCGGAATGACAAAAAATTACAAACTGCTGTAACGGAATTAATGAATTTATTTCCAGTAAAGGTAGCCGCATTGGCCGCCGATTTGGAGGATCCCGATTCTCCTAAAGCAATATATAATTTTTGTATTTCTAAAAAATACACCGTTTCTCTTTTGGTAAATAATGCCGGGTATGCTATCGCAAGCCCTTTTCATAAAACACCTATGGAGGAAGAAGAAAAATTTATACGGGTCTTAGGAATCTCTGTCATTGCCTTAACTAAGCTTTTTATCAAGGACATGTTAAATTCAGGAGGAGGACAGATCATGATTGTATCTTCGGTAGCGGCTTTTGCTCCACCTTCATCCATTCAAACCTTATACGGCCCAATTAAAACATTTATGAATCGTTTTAGTGAGGGATTAAATGTAAATTATAACCATCGTGGAATCACAAGTACAGCTGTTTGTCCAGGATATACGGTCACGAATTTTCACACAGCGAGTGGTGTTCAGGAAGAAATGGACAGCGTACCTAGCTTTATGAAAAAAAGCGCCCGACGGGTAGCCGAAGAAGCGGTAGAAGCAACCTTAAAAGGTAAAAAAGTATGTGTTCCAACCAAGACGTTTAAACTTATCGTATTTCTTTTAAAGCTTTTACCCCATTCTCTTTTTCCACTTTTTAGCAAACGATTAGCCCCGGGCAGATACGATAAAAAGTAGTTTATTTGAGCCCAGTAACGACTAGCGTTCCAGCCCAATCTTTTTTTGAACCTACCCTCCAATTTTCTACTGAATGGAAACCAGCCTCCAGAAAAAATGAAATCCAATCCCTTTCGCTGAAAAGTTTCATGTTTGAAATTCCGCACGTTTCTGACCAATCATGTGAGACTGTATTTTCCTGATAAAAGTCCAAACCGATAATGAGTCTGCCTTTATTTTTTAACCAAGTGTCTGCAATTATTTGAATGAGTTTTTTAGGATCGTCCACATAATAAAAAACTTCCATCGAATGAACAAGATCAACAGGAGTTTGAGGAGTCCAATTCATTAAATTTTCGCAGAGATACGTGGAGTGGGGGTCAATTTTCTTTGCCTTTGCAATCATTTTTTGAGAGCCATCAACACCGATCGCATGGTTACAATGAACGTTTTTTTGCACTTCACGAACTACCCACCCATTTCCACAACCGGCATCAATAAAAGTAAAAGGTTTTTGTTCTTTTAGGGCTAAGGAAAGCATGTTGTCAACGGATTCCCTATGGTTTTCTTCCATTCCAAAATCTTTATCCAGATCTGCCCATTCACTAAAGACATCAATAGGGTTTCGTTTCATGGTGTTTCAATTTTATGTTATAAAGTTAAAAAAAACGAATTCCCCAAAGGGTAAAAAGTCCCCACAGGGTATAGCGAATCAATTTCCCCAAGAGCATCCATAAACTTACTTTGGGAAAAGAAACTCTAAAAAAACCAAGTGCCACTGCAAATACATCACCAACTAAAGGAAGCCAACATAAAAAAGCAAGTGGACTCCCCCATGGGTTGATGTATTTTTTGATTGCAAAAACTTTCTCTTGTTTAATGCCGAAATAGCGTTCTAAGATTTTCCAATTGGCAAGCCATCCCAGACCATAGCTACTCAATCCTCCCAGCCAGTTTCCCAGGGTAGCAACCAATAGGCAAAAGATGAAATCAAAACCATTGGCAATTAAAACACTTAGGACGATTTCAGAACTCAACGGGATAACCGTAGCCGCTAAAAAACTTGCTAAAAACAAGCCCCAGTAGCCCAATTCAATATAGTCCTCCATCGTATTAATACTTAACAAATTGATTTATAACTTGATGAAGCCGAGAAGGATAAAAAAGAGATTAAAAAACTGAACGCTATTAATTTAGAGATTTCCCTCCTTTTTCCCCCGTTCGAATTCGATAGACCTCATCTACTGGAAGAATAAATATTTTACCGTCACCAACACGATCAGTAGCAGCAGATTTTAAAATAGCATCGATGGTAGGCTGAACAAATTCATCATTTACTACGATAGAAAGATATCTTCTCTGTATCTCAGAAGTACTGTAACTGATTCCTCTGTACACATGGCCTTCTTTTTCATTCCCGATTCCAGTCACATCCCAATAGCTAAAGAAATTGACCTCAACGTTATGAAGAGCTTCTTTAACTTCTTTGAATTTTGACTTTCTGATAATGGCTTCTATTTTTTTCATTTTATATGAGTTTTAAACTAATTATTCATTTGAGGTGTAGGATTTAATTCCGAAGGAGATAGCATCAATACCCACTTTTTCTTCATGAATTGAAACGCGAATTCCAATAGTCATTTTTAAAATACGCATTATGAGGTAAGTTAAGCAAAATGAGAAAACAGCAATGCTTACGACTCCAATTATTTGTGTGACTAGTAGTGCGGAACCTCCACCATAAAATAAACCCCCGTCAAGTGCAAAAAAGCCAACTGCCACTGTTCCGAAAAGTCCGTTGATACCGTGTACAGCAATTGCACCTACAGGATCGTCCACCTTTAAACGGTCAAAGAATAAAACCGCAAGATCCACTACTATTCCAGCAATAAAACCGATGATTAGTGCTGCTATTGGACTTACCACATTACAGCCTGCTGTAATGGAAACCAATCCCGCAAGGATACCATTAATGACCATCGTAATATCAATTTTTCCATAGGAAAAATAGGTGTACAGCATGGTAGCAATTCCCCCTGCTGCAGAAGCCAAGAACGTATTGACAACCACATCGCCGATCAATTCCCAATTCCCAACTGCTCCAAGAGAAGAACCTGGATTAAATCCAAACCAACCGAACCACAAAATAAATGCTCCAACAGCGGCTAGGGGTAAATTATGACCTGGGATAGTATTGGAACTACCGTCTTCGTTGTATTTAGCAATCCGAGGTCCCAAAACAAGGGCAGCTGCTAAAGCAGAAAAACCACCCATAGCATGTACTGCCGCGGAGCCAGCAAAATCGTTAAAGCCTCTTAGGGCAAGCCATCCGTTGGGATTCCATACCCAATTAGCAACCATAGGATACATGATGGCACAGAAAATAAATACAAAAAAAGCATAAGCCCATAATTTCATTCGTTCAGCTACCGCTCCAGAAACGATCGAAATTGCAGCGACCGCAAACCCTAACTGAATGAACCAAAAAAGTTTGTTTGAAACGGTAAGACCTAAACCAAGATCATCATCAGAAATTCCTAAATCAAAAGCAAACCAACCATTAGATGCCCCATAAGCCACCCCGAAACCAATGACAAAAAAAGCGATACCTCCAAAAGTAATATCAATAAAAACTTTGGCGATAATACTCATCGTATTTTTTGTCCTTACAAAACCCGCTTCTAAAAGTGCAAATCCCGCCTCCATAAAAAAGATTAATGCTGCACAAAGAGCTACCCATACGGTATTGATTGCAAAAACTTGTTCGTTTAATAGTCTAGAATATTCTTCCACTAAAATAGTTGTGTTAAAAAAAAGTCATATATAAATAAATTACAACAGCCCATGATTTTTTTCAAGGGCTGCTATCAGTTTTTAAAGAGAAGTAGCAATGTATTCAAG
Source organism: Flavobacteriaceae bacterium (assembly GCA_017858055.1). Taxonomy (GTDB): domain Bacteria; phylum Bacteroidota; class Bacteroidia; order Flavobacteriales; family Flavobacteriaceae; genus MS024-2A. The sequence continues at coordinate 7,824 of JAFMCA010000005.1, read as the reverse complement.
TTCTACTTTATCTAGAATAGTTACTTCATCAAAATATCCGATGAGAGTTAAATAATCGATTTCAATATGTTCACTTGCTGATTTTGCTAACAAGCTCGGGGGTGTTTCAGAAAGGGCATAGATGGTCATGTAATAGGTAGAGGTAGCTCCATTGGGACTGCAAGGGGAGGTATAGGACAAACCTGCTCCATCTTTGTTGGGTCCAATGAACCAGTCCCCATCATTTGCTCCACCATAAGCAATTTCAGTTACACTGGGATCAATATCCCAAAGTGTTAAATACGAATTAGTTTCAGAAGGATTGGGATAGCCGTGAATAGAGATAGCGATCTTTCCTGTACCCGCCGGTATATTTGACCAAGACATCGGAATAGACTTTTCAACGCCATTTACTTTTTGTTCACATTTGTAGGCATCGAGTAAGGCTCCACTTGAATCAATAGCACTACTAGATAAAGTAAAATTAGAATTTTCGGATGTTGCAGAAAATCCTGTAGCAGAGGAGTCCGTAGTTGTATCTCCCGTTTCGGTAGTTAAATCCTCATCAGTGTTGTTTGTAGAGCTATTGGTATCGTCAGTACTATTCGTGTAGGTAGCTTCACCTAAATTGACGTCTTGACAAAAAGAAACATTAGTATAAACTTCAATATTTTGAGAGCTGTCTGTAATTGCACCATAGGTGGGTAAATTGGTCGTTCCACCATTTTCATCCACATAGGTATAGGTAAATTTACAATTGTCATCCCAACTGTAATTGACATAGTACTTTTTTCCACTGACCGTATATTCGAAAGAGAAGGCATTTGTTCCTGTTTGAGTAAAGGCAGTAACTGCTGCACCATTCACTGGCTTAAAGTTATTTGAAGGGCGAATAGGATTCTGAACAGGTTGAGGATATATTTGATCCTCTGGGGCTGTTGAATCCGGATCTAAAGTAATTTCTCCTACGACATAGGGCATAAAATAGGGAGATGCAGTATTTGCATGGTAGCGGTAATTGCCGTTACTGTCCTCATATCCAAAGGCTTCATCCAAGGTTTCTTCTGTATATCCATATACTGGATAGCCATCTAATGCATAGGCAAGCGGCTGATCCGTTCCTACGATTTCCTCTAAATGTGTTGGAATCAAGTGATAATGATAGTCATCCCCTCGACCAAAATGACCACCCCAATTATCTAATTCACCGATTTCATAAGCATTTTCACCTCTGTTATTATAGACATTAAAAATAGGAACCCCATTTATAGCTACAGCTAATGCTCCTTTTAAAAGGTGATCCTCAGTACTTAAAGGCGTTTGAGCCTTTTTTGGATTTAGGGGAATAACCCAGCTGTTACTTCCTGTATAATTTTGGGGAATTGGAACTTGTTCTTGCCAAGAAGTGATGCCAACTCCCATACTGTGCTCCGGCCAGCTGTATGAATTGATATAGAAAAAATCTTCATCATTTGTAATAGTCACTCCAGTAAATTCCTCAAAATGTTTTTTAATGGATTCGATTGCTGAACTCTCCTCAGAGGAAGAAGACTCGTCATTAGTATTGGAATCCGTACTGGTGTCCGTTGTAGTGTCTGAAACAGTTGATGTATTGGTATCGGTTGAAGTATCTGTATCCGTTTCTGGAGGTGCAGGGGGCGTCACCGTTACTAGTTCTTCAGGTAATTCCTCTTCTTCTGCCGAACATGCTATTATTGCAAAAACAAAAAATGAACAAAATAAACTTACAATTGCTGGCTTTCGAATTTTAGAAAAACTGAAGTAGAGTGCGATCGATACAAACATCAGGAGCAACACGACTAGTGCAATTGCCGCTTTTGCTTTACTAATCTTTTTTGTTGTGGAAGTAGCTTCGAGATGAATCACTTTAGAATGATGCAAATTGATTTTTTCAGACATTTCACTTTGTCTTAAAATCAATAACTGATCTTCCATTGAAAAATCGGTAATGGGAAACTTCAAAATGGCATTACTCTTCGAGTCTTTGAGATAGACAAGTTCATCGGAGAATGAAATGTAGTGTGCTTCTAAGACTTGAGTATTATTTTTAAGAGACCATTTTTTCCCTTCTTGACTGTGATCACTGCCGTGTGCTATTGCCAAAAAGGGAGTGAAAATCAATGCTATAAGAAGCATTGAAATTTGAAGAATCTTTATCATTATTTCGTTTAAAAAAATTTAGTTTTTCAAATTTAGTAAAATTCTAAAGAGTCGAAGTCGTTATAAGCAAAATAAGAATCCTAAGGATGCCACTGAAAACCAAAAGTTTAGGCACGGTTACCAAATAAATATAAAATTTGTTTTTTGGTAGAATCTTGTTAACTTCATTTTCTATTAATCATAAATCAATTTAAAAAAAAATCTATTTTTTTACTCCTCTTCCTTGTTTCTACTTTTCTGATAGGTCAGGAGATAACTGGTCATACAACTACCGGAGATAAATATTCAAAGGCTATTACCAAAATGACTTCAGAGTATGAGTCGAATGCTTATGATACTTTTGATGAAATTTATACCGATGAAACAGTCTTTTCGATCAATGGTCAAAATTTTACAAAAGCTCAAGTAAAACAAGCCTATATGGCGCATCATAATGTGTTGTATACCGACATAGCTTTATCATGGAGTTTTACAGAAACCACTGTCTATGACGAAAACAACAACAATCAAGTTTGGAGTCATTTTTACACCAATTGGACAGGAAAAATTAAACGCAATGGCGAAAGTGTTGCCATTCCAGTTTTTGCTTCTTTTAAATGGGTAGATGGAAAAGTAACGGTTTCAAGCTGGATTTACGACCCTACAGTAGAGCGAACTGAAATGAAAAAAGCAGGCTTGATGAAATAAAATGCAAGCTGCTTAAAAATTTAAAAAGACAATGAATTAAAAGGCGCAAAATGCGCCTTTTTTTATTCAATTGGGTGCTGATTTCAACTTTTCAAATCAAAAAATATATTTCTTGAACAAGTATTTACTCCTTTCCCAATCTAAATAAACGGAGGAATTCTTCAAGAGAATAGTTATCTTGTAAATTATAGCAGTTAAATTTCAAACTTTATTTAAATGAATTATACTAAAATTATTACCTGGTCAGTCATTGTCGCTTTTGGCGGTTTTGTTTTTGGTTTTGATACTGCCGTCATCTCTGGAGCCGAACAGGAAATCCAAAACTTGTGGAATTTAAGTAACACCATGATTGGACAGACGGTAGCCATGGCTCTTTACGGAACAGTTCTTGGCGCCTTGTTAGGGGGATTTCCTTCAGAAGCTTTAGGGAGGAAAACAACATTAATCTGGATAGCGATTTTGTACCTCGTATCAGCAATAGGATCAGCTTTAGCCCCTGAGGTTTACTCTTTAATGTTTTTTAGATTTATCGGCGGTCTGGCAGTTGGTGCATCTTCCGTAACCGCACCTATGTATATTTCTGAAATTTCTCCAGCGAATAAAAGGGGACAACTCACGGCTCTCTTTCAATTGAATATTGTCATCGGAATTCTGGTGGCCTATTTATCTAATTATTTCATCGGAGGTGCAGCAGATGGAAATTGGAGGTTTATGTTGGGGATAGAAAGTGTCCCAGCAGCACTCTTTGTCCTATTAATTTTCTTTGTTCCTCGAAGCCCTCGTTGGTTGATTTTAAAAAAGGGAAGGATTGAAGAAGCGAAGGAGGTTTTAAGGGAGATTGACCCCAATACTGTTGAAGAAAGCATCGCGCTGATACAGTCAAATAGTAATGAAAACAGCAATAAGGGAGGCTTTAAGGAATTTGTTTCAGGAAAGTTTAATGTTCCCATACTCCTTGCGTTTTTTATTGCGTTTTTCAATCAGTTATCTGGAATCAATGCAGTAATTTATTATTCTCCAAGGATATTTGCAGAAACAGGTATGGGGGAAAGTGCAGCTTTACTGTCGTCCGTAGGGGTAGGCGTTATAAATTTGATTGCAACTTTTATAGGAATTTTTCTCATCGATAAAATGGGGCGTAAGTTTTTGATGTACCTCTGTTCGTTTGGATACATCGTATCCTTAGGTTTGATCTCTTTAACATTTTATACTGGTTTTGGTGCAGGTTCACTTTTAATTCCCATCTTGGTTTTTGTATTTATCGCATCACATGCTGTAGGTCAGGGTGCTGTAATATGGGTGTTTATTTCCGAAATATTTCCAAATCAAGTCCGCTCTTATGGGAATGCCCTAGGGAGTGGAACTCACTGGGTATTTGCTGCTTTGATAGCAGCAACATTTCCCTATGTTACGAGTACCTTAGGAGGTGGATTTACGTTTGCCATTTTTGCACTGATCATGGTCTTTCAATTCATTTTTGTTTGGAAGTTTATGCCAGAGACTAAAAATAAATCCCTTGAGGAATTAGAAAAATTATTAATTAAATAAAAATTAAATGAATACAAAGCAGTTACTGCGTTTCCAAGATAAAATCGTTTTTATCAGCGGGAGCAGTTCAGGAATAGGAAAAGAGGCAGCCTTGTCATTTGTAGATCAAGGTGCAAAGGTGATTCTTTCTTCTCGAAACAGAGCGTCTAATGAGGCTTTAGTTACTGAGATTAAGAGCCGTGGTGGGGATGCTTTTTTTATACAAGCGGATTTTTCTAAGAGTACCGAAATCGAACATGCGATTAGAACAGGGATTGAACACTTTGGAGGTTTGGATATTGCGGTCAACAATGCCGGTATCGAGGGAACACCAGACGTTAAAACAGCGGATTATAAAGAAGCTGTTTGGGATGAGGTAATTGCAATTAATCTAAAAGGAGTTTGGGTTTCCATGAAACACCAACTTCCGGCTATGCAAAAACGAGGTAAAGGAGCAATTATTAATGTAGCTTCCTTAGCAGGATTGCAAGCCGGTGGAGCTGGAATCGGATATCATGCCGCAAAATTTGGGGTTGTGGGGATGACTAAAGCTACGGCATTGGAATATGCTAAAGACCAAATTCGTGTTAATTCGGTTTGTCCAGCTGTGATAGAAACCCCCATGGCAGATCGCGCTTTTGACACAACGGAGAAGAGAAACAAAGCCATAGCGATGCATCCTATTGGTCGTTTAGGGACCGCCAAAGAGGTTGTAGATGCAATTTGTTGGTTGGCTTCGGATGAGGCTTCTTTCGTCACAGGAACTTCTCTAGCCATTGATGGAGGTGCAAATTTGTAAACTATGAATTCAATTGAGGGGGTTGTCATTTCGGGATATGGTGTAGCTTCAGGTAAAGGGAAAGATTCAAGATACCCCGAAGGAACCTTAATCCTTCAGATGCCCTATTTTAAAGCAAAGGGTCTGGATTTAAGTTGTTATTTTAGAGGAACAATCAATATTGATATTGCACCCTACCGATATACCATCAAGACCCCTACCCATTACATCAAAGAGGTTGACTGGTCTCCACATATTCCTCCAGAAAACTTCTATTTTTTTGCAGTACAAATAGAGTTTAAGGGGAAAGTGTACGACGGATTGATTTATATGCCCGATCCTAAAACCAAAGCAGATCATCATCAATTGGACACCATGTTGGAAGTATTGATGCCTCCTATTCAAGGTATTCAAGGAGGGGAGAAGGTCCAGCTCCTTATTCCTGAGGAAAGCCTGGGTCTAAGTACGGATGCTTAAAATAGCGGCTCTTGGGAATTTAAAGATAATGCTGTCTTTCTAAAGGGACATTACATACGCATAAAAAGCCTCATTAACTTCAAACCAATATCCGTTTTCTTCGTGAAGACTTCCGTCTCCCTTACCGTTCTTGGAATGATATTTTTTTAAGATGCTTTTTAAAAGCTTCTAGATTGGACACCTGGTAGTCTTTTCCGTAATCGTCGGTTAGAATTATCATTGACAAATTAAGTAAGAACGAAGCTATTAAAATTGTAGTAGGATATCAAATTCATTAATATTTTATTAATAGTATGATTTAAACTTTTTATATTGAATGATTATTAACCATAAATCAATTAAATATGAGAAATATACTATTTTATTCAATCTTTCTTTTATCAATTTCCGTACTAAGCGCACAAGAGGTATTCAGACTTCAGCCTGTAGATATTGATCCCGAAAATGCTGAAACATTTGAGATGTTGGAGGAAAAATACGCCACTCCTCTTGCTCAAGAAGCCAAAGACAAAGGGATTATAAAAGATTGGTATCTGATGAAAAAAGTAAATGGGGGAAGAGCTTCAGATAAAATTAGCTATTTGTGGATTCACGTATATGAAGATGTTGATCAGATGATGAATGCAGGAAGTTGGTGGGAAACAGAAAGCAAGTTCGGAGTTCCTTCAGCATTACTATATGATGGGGTAAAACGATATCCTGTTGGAGATTTTCTCTACAAAACCGAAAAAAGGATGGATTCAGACAGAGCAGGGAAATTTTTGATATTAAATTGGGCTACTCCATCAAACATGAATGAGGCATTAAAGTTGGCCGATCAGATTTCGGATAGTTTCAAAAGTAATATGAAAAAGTCTGGGATGGCTGGTTGGGGTATGGCCACAAGAGTCTATCCTCAAGGAAGTGATTTTCCTCCATTATTTTTTTGGGATGTCTATGAAACCGCTCAGCAAGCGCTGGAACATCTTATGAACAAAGGTGTATTGGATGTTGTAAAACCTGATATGTTTGAAAAACTTTTAAGTCAATTACCCAATGGATTTTCGAATCGCGTAATTATGGAATTCATTACGGGTACAAGATAGTTTTGAATCAAACCCTTACTTAACCCTCCTAAATCGGAGGGTTTTGTGTTTTACAAACAATTTAAATAGAGATCGATCCTGATTTGAAGTTACACCATTAAGGATTACCTTTTTGAGATTAGAGAATCAATTGAATTGTATTTTGTATATTTAGGTAAACCATAAACTAATTATTATGACCACAGTTTTCTTAAAATTTGAAATTAGAAATACGTTTGCCGAATGGGAACAATCTTTTTACAGTCACCAACCCATGGCAAGATCAGCTGGAATTTTTCACCTCTATCATGGGCACGCACCTGACAATGAAAAAAAGGTTTGTGTAGTTCTGAACTGTTTAAGTGAAGCACACATGCAGAAATTTATGGCTGCAACTGGAGAGGATATAGCTGCTTCAGGGCATATTTTAGAATCTACAGTAACTGAAATGTATGTAAATTAAAACGCCTCAATTAAAGACTTCAATTTTTATTTTATAAGATGAAAAATATTATATTCCAAGTAGTACAAAACCAAGTCGGTTTACAAGAATTTTCTGAAGAATTGAATGAGGTAGACTGGAGTGCTTTTCCTATCGGTGAAGCTTATGGAGTTTGGATACCTATCACAGCGGTACTAATTGTGTTTTTCAGCTTTCGATTTTTAGCAAAAATGATAGAGAATGAATAAATGAGAGGGTGTAACTAAACAAAAAACTTGCTTTAGCCGCTCTATTGTGGATAGTAAAAGAGGCTATTTATCAATCTGTAAATAAAGTCTATACAAAACGATTCTATTTTGTGATTTTAGAGTTTCATATATTCCACCAGTATTTGTCCCTTTCTTTGTAAAGCCAATAATAGCAATATTATATCGAAATATTTTTTATTCAAAGTGACACTTAAGTGACACTATTTGACAAAATAGATAGTTCTTAATGAATAATTTAAGAATAAATTTGACACTTTGGACAGTGGTTCTTGAGACTGTTGGAATATAGACCCTAAAACTTCTCAAGCACTCCTATCCCAATCTCAGGGGCATGGGTTTTGAAAATGGTTTTTCTAAGAATGGGTTGAGTGTCTATCTAGATATAACCTAAATAAAAGATGTAGCCAAAATAACGTTTTT
>JAFMCA010000054.1 GCA_017858055.1 Flavobacteriaceae bacterium | reverse complement strand
AACCAGGGACACAAGGATTTTCAGTCCTTTGCTCTACCAACTGAGCTAAGGTACCCTGCTTTTAAGCAAGTGCAAATATAGTTGGCTTTTGCTTTCGTACAAAAAGAAATCAACTATTTTCTTTGTAATTTTGAAACTTCAATACCGTAAGCAGATGCAACTTGTTCTTGATATTGGTAATACTTTGTTTAAAACCTATGTTTTCGAGCAAAATAAAATCCTTTCCAATACTGCAAATCCAATAGCAAATTGGAAAAATAGCCTTTTGGAAACACTGCATAATTTTCCTCAAATCGATAGAGCAATAGTGTCTGATGTCAATACTTCATTTTCTGAGGATTTAAAACTAATTCTAGCAGCACTTGATGTAATTCATTGTTCTACGGCAATAAAATTACCTTTTAAAACACTTTATTCTCCCGAAAATCAGTTGGGGGCAGACCGCATTGCTTTGATTGCTTCCGCTCGATTATATTATCCTAATCAGGAGGTCTTGGTTATTGATTTAGGAAGCTGTATTACTCACGATTGGATTGATTCTATGGGGATACACCAAGGAGGGGGGATCAGCCCTGGTTTTCAGATGCGTTATAAAAGCATGCATCAGTTTTCAGGAAAACTTCCTCAGTTGGAAATAGAGAAAGCAAAATCACCTGTTGGAAGAAACACAAAGGAGGCCATGCATTCAGGGGTGTATTTTGGTATTACGAATGAATTAGAGGGTTTAATTGATTGGCATCGAAATAAAATTGAAAATTTAACGGTTATTTTAACAGGTGGGGATGCTGAAATGTTGCCAAAACCATTTAAAAATAGCATATTTGCCCATTCAAATTTTTTAGCTAAGGGTTTGAAACACATCTTAGATATGAATACAACTTCATGATACGAATCACTGCGATCAGCATAGTATTTTTTGCAATTCAATTTGTGGCAGCTCAAAGTGGATCCGTTTCTCCTTACTCAGCCTCAGGCTTAGGCGAGAAAAATTTCAATGGAACCCAAGCCAGTCGTCATATGGGAGGCCTAGATGTTTACACAGATTCCATTCATGCAAATTTAAACAACCCTGCCAGTTATGGTTTCTTAAAAGTGACCACCTATTCTGTAGGGGTACATTACAGAAACACCAACTTAGCAAACCTATCCGAAAGTCAAAATGCTGATGATGCTTCCTTAGATTACCTCGCAATCAGTATCCCAGCGGGACTGTTTGGGTTTGGTTTTGGAATTCTACCGTATTCCTCTGTGGGTTATAAAATTGAGGGATTTAGCACCAATACAGAGGGCTTAAACTTAATAAATCGGTATGAAGGACAAGGAGGAATAAATCAGAGTTATTTTTCTGTTGGGGTACCCATTACTTCCTACTTTTCTGTTGGAGCTTCGATGCAATATAATTTTGGAAAGTTATTTTACAGAACAGGTCAAAGGGTTCAAGGAATTGATAACGGAACCTTTTTAACAAATCAATCCAACATTTCCGGTTTGAATTACCAATTTTCAGCTCAAGCCAATATTCCCTTTAAAAGAAAGTACCTTTTCCAAGGGATGTTTTCCTTGCAACCTGAAGCGGATTTAAATTCTCAAAACGAGCGCTTTTTTTATACCCTGTCTTCTTCCAACGAAACTATATCTGATTTTATTGAAATTGATTTAGCTGCAAGAGGACTTAAAGAAACCCAATTAGAAGCCTCTGGAGTAATAAAATACGGATTTGGTTTTGGAGAAAATAAAAAATGGTTTTTAGGTTTTCAACGTAATTTGACAAAATCTGCTAACTTTGGCAACAGTTTTTTTAATCGAAGCAATGTAGCGTATCGAGATGCCAAACAATGGACACTAGGAGGATTTTATATTCCGAACTATACCTCTTTTACCAGTTTCTGGAGTAGGGTAGTCTATCGTTTTGGATTCAGATCAGATCAAATGGGGGTACTTTTGAATAACATTCCTTTAACAGAAACTGGCATATCTTTTGGATTAGGACTACCATTGGGAAGCCTTTCGAACGCAAATATTGGATTTGAAATCAGTCGCCGTGGAGAAAAAAACTCAGATTTAATACGTGAAACACAGGTAGCAATGAGAATCGGATTATCTCTAAATGACATTTGGTTTATTAAGAGGAAGTATAATTAAAATTAAATAATGATGAAAAAGCAATACAGTCTAATACTAATTTTATTGGGTCTTACCCTTACCCCAGTTTTAGCTCAAGACACCAATGTATGTATGCAAGATCTTTCGATTTTTGCAGAATTTGCTAAAGTAAAAAATTATAAATCAGCCTACGAACCTTGGATGAGGGTAAGAAAACAATGTCCAACAATTAATGTTGCCGTGTATTCATATGGAGAAAGAATCCTTAAAGATTTGATTGAAAATGGAACTCCTGAAGAGCAAGCAGCTGCAAAAAAAGACATGTTTCTGTTATATGACGAATGGGCACAACATTTCCCAACAAAAAATAATGTTTCACAGATAGGTGATATATTGAGTAGCAAAGCACAAGCCATGATCGATTATGATCTTGCAGATTTAAAAGCTATTTACAACACCTTTGATGAAGCCTACAAAAAAGATGCTGCAAGCTTTACTAGTCCTAAACATCTATACAATTATTTTAATACCCTTTACGACCGCTATAAAGCAGGCGATAATGAAGTCTCCATGGAATTATTATTCAATAAGTATGAAGAAATTTCAGAAAAATTTGAATTTGAGCAAACAGAATTAGCTAAAAAATTAGACGTTATTCTAAAAAAAGAAGAAGCAGGGACGGCGCTTTCTAGCAGAGAAACACGGAATAAAAGGGTTTATGATGTAAACTCAAACGCATTTGGAATTTTCTCCTCCAACTTGGATGCAATCATTGCAAAAGAAGCCACTTGTGAAAATTTAATTCCACTTTATCAACGCAATTTTGAGGAAAACAAAAATGATTCTCAATGGATAAAACGAGCTGCAAGTAGAATGGACAGCAAAGAGTGTTCAGATGATCCTCTTTTTGTAACCTTAGTAGAAGCACTTCACGCTTTAGAGCCTTCAGCAGATTCGGCCTATTATCTAGGACTACTGAATGACAAAAGTGGAAATTCAGACGAAGCACTCAAGTACTACGAAGAATCCATTAGTTTAGAAACGGACGATTACAAAAAAGCTAAAATTCTTTTAAAGATTGCAAACAAATTTAAATCTTCTGGGAAAAGATCCTCAGCGAGAACCTATGCTAACAAAGCGTTAGGCTTTCAGCCTTCACTTGGTAGAGCGTATTTGCTGATTGCAAACATGTATGCGGACAGCGCCAACGAATGTGGAGATTCACAGTTTAACAAGCGTGCAGTCTATTGGTTAGCCGCTGACATGGCACGAAAAGCGGGACAAGTAGATGCCTCTCTAAAAAGTGTAGCAGATAAAACAGCAGAGAGTTACATCGGTAGAGCACCTAGTAAAACCGATATCTTTACTGAGGGAAATACTGGCGCCGTTATCCAATTTGATTGTTGGATAAACCGAAGCGTGACGGTACCCAATCTATAAATGAATCCAATTTTTAACAAAATATTTTTAGGGCTTGTGGTATTTGCCACAGCCCTTTTTATTTCTTGTGAAGACAGTTCAGAGGCCTTAAGTGAAATCACAAAAGATCGCCAAGAGCCGTTGGGAACCGCAACAAATATTAGATTAGTTTACACAGATTCTTTAAAAATACAAGCCATACTCACCTCACCAAAGCATGTTGATTATACCAATTTGAGTTTTAGATATGCGGAATTTCCAGAGGGACTAAAAGTTGTTTTTTTTGATGAATCAGATCAAGAAAACGAGATAATTGCAGACTTTGGCATACTTTATAGTGACACCAAACTTATTGACCTGAGAGGAAATGTAAGGCTCCAATCTCATAACGGATCTATTTTAGTTACCGATCAACTTTTTTGGGATGCTGAATCGGAATGGTTGTTTACAGAAAAACCCTTTACTTTTGAAAATAACGATTATAACTTCGAAGCCCTTCGATTGGATACCAATAAGGAATTTACTAAATTTCAAACAGGAAGTTTAATCGGAACCATAACGGTTTCTGAACAAAAAGACTCTTTAGACCAACAATGAAAAATCATCGTATATCTGAAATTTTGTATTGGGTTATAGCCGTAATCTCCATTTATGAGACTTTTGCCCGTTGGGACACCAACAGAGAAAGAGCTTTACTGTTTGCAGGCTTTGCCTTAGTCTCTATCTTCATGGCTTTATTTAGAAGACATTATCGAAAAAAATTCGATAAGCGTTCAAATTCTTCAAAATGAATTCTACCGATCTAGTCATCGTCCTTTGTTTACTTCTTTCAGCCTTTTTTTCAGGGATGGAAATTGCTTTTGTTTCATCCAACAGAATTTATCTTGAAATAGAAAAACTTCAAGCCGGATTTACCTCTACGGTATTAAAAAATATCACTCAAAATCCCTCGCGATTTATCGCAACCATGCTCTTAGGCAATAACATTACTTTGGTGGTGTATGGAATTTTTATGGGGGATCGAATTCTACAATTATTTTTTCCGAATACCCTACTTTCTGGTGAAGCGAGTTTGTCAATCGTATTTTATCAAACCCTTATTTCAACCGGAATCATCCTTCTTACTGCTGAATTTCTTCCTAAAGTCTTTTTCCAAATATATGCCAATACCTTTATAAAAATATTCGCTGTACCCGTTGCACTTTTTTATTACATCTTCTATCCATTTACATTTCTTGTGATCGAATTAACGGATCAGATTTTGAAAAGATTCCTCAATACGGAAACCGATCAAATTCAGCTATCATTTTCCAAGATTGAACTCGGAAATTACATTGAAGAACAATTAGAATCTGCTCATGATAAAGAAAATTTAGACTCCGAGATTCAGATTTTTCAAAACGCATTAGATTTTTCAGAAGTCAAAACAAAAGAAGCCATGGTCCCCAGAGCAGAAGTGGTTGCTGTGGAAGAGGAAACCTCATTGGAAGAAATTACAAACCTATTCATCTCTACGGGCTTATCGAAAATACCCGTTTATAAAAATAATATTGATCATATTCTGGGATATGTTCATGCTTTCGAAATGATGAAAAAACCAGAAGGCATTCACAATATTCTCTTGCCGGTTGCTTATGTTCCAGAAACCATGCTCGTTAATGATGTTTTAAAACTACTTACACGACAGCAAAAAAGTATTGCCGTTGTCATAGACGAATACGGAGGAACTTCAGGAATTGTAACGGTTGAGGATATCGTTGAGGAATTATTTGGGGAAATTCACGACGAGTACGATACCGTAGACCATATTGAAAAAGTACTAGAAAAAAACACCTATAATTTTTCAGCACGGCTAGAAGTCGACTATTTAAATCAAAAATACAATTTGAGCTTACCTGAAAGTGAATATTACGAAACTTTGGGTGGAATGATTGCCTATACTACAGGGGAGATTCCCAAGACGGGAGAGAAGGTCAGTATTCCCCCTTATGTTATTACAATTAAGAAGGTTTCAGCCACTAAAATTGAGGAAATTATCTTATCCATATCAGAAAATGAGTAACTCGAAGTCATACGATTAATAACGTATTGATATTTACAGGGTTCAGACTTTATTTATTCATAGGAATAGTTTAATTTCGCAAACTATCAAAAAATAGCAATTATGGCCGTTTTAGGAAAAATTAGACAGCGATCCATATTCTTGATTCTTGTAATC
>JAFMCA010000053.1 GCA_017858055.1 Flavobacteriaceae bacterium | reverse complement strand
ATGAGTACAGGTGTTTTTAAAAACGCTTGTATTCATAGTGATCCTTTTTTCTTTATTAAAATCACTACATGAAAATACCCGCAAAGCTGTTTATTCCAACTGCTCTTTTACTCGTTCTTACTCTTTTATCCTCTTGTAGGTCTGAAGAACCCAAAAAAGCAGAACAAAACTATTTACGGGGAGAACTTCCTGTACAAGAGGGGATGGTGGTTTTTAATCAAAATTGTGCAAGTTGCCATAATTTTAATACTACTGAAATTGGTCCAAATTTAGCGGGTATTACCGAAGCTATGGACAAAGAATGGATTAAACGCTTTATTCAAAATCCTCAGCAAGTCATTGAAAATGGTGACGAAAGAGCTGTTGCCCAATTTGAAAAATTTGGTGTGTATATGCCTTCGTTTAAGTATCTCAAAGAAAACGAATTGGAAAACCTTTTAGCCTTTATTCATAAATTTTCAGAGGGAGAAAAAAAGAATACCTCCAATAGAACTGGAGCATTGATAAATCCCATAGAAACTCCAATTCCTGATTCTGAATTTATACTCTCCATAGAAGACTTTACCACCATTCCACCCAGTTCGGATAAGGCTCCCGATACGCGTATCAATACTTTGCGTGCACTACCTACATCTGAAGGAGAACGGCTTTTTATTGCCGACTTACGAGGTAAAATCTATGAAATTACTTCTGAAAGCCCAGTTGTATATTTGGATGTAAAAAATCAGCTTGAAGGTTTTATTGATCAGCCGGGTTTGGGATCTGGACTCGGGAGTTTTGCATTTCATCCTGATTTTGAAAACAATGGTTTGCTTTACACGACGCATACTGAACCCTCAGAAACTAAAGTTGCAGACTTTGCTGTCCCGGAGGGAGCTAAATCCCGTTTGCAATGGGTACTTTCAGAATGGAAGTCCGATTCCCCTAACGAACAAACCTATGAAGGAAAAAGAAGAGAATTAGTACGGGTGGATATGGTCTCTCAAATACATGGCTTTCAAGAACTCACTTTTAACCCCTATTCGAAACCCAATTCTCCAGATTATGGCCTTCTTTATTTAGGTGTGGGTGATGGAGGTGCCGCTTTAGCTGGATACCCTGAGCTTTGTGGAAATTCTACTCATATTTGGGGAAGCGTTCTTCGAATTGATCCCCTGGGAACAAATAGTAAAAACGGAAAATATGGGATTCCGAAAGACAACCCTTTTGTAGGAACGGTGGGCTTGGGTGAGATCTGGTGTACTGGCTTTAGAAACCCCCACCGAATCACTTGGGACATTTCAGGTTCCGATAAAATGTTTATTTCAAATATTGGTCAGCATAGTGTTGAAGAAGTAAATCTTGGCGTTAAAGGGGCGCATTATGGGTGGCCTTTTCGTGAGGGAAGTTTCGTGTTTGATGTAAATGCCAACCCTGAAATGGTGTATCGTCCAAGTGAACAAGATCTAGCTGCTGATTTTGTCCCACCCGTCATACAATACGATCACGATGAGGGAAATGCCGTATCCGGTGGTTTTGTTTATGCAGGTTCTCAAATTCCCTCCTTACGAAACACCTATTTGTTTGGAGACATTCCAAGAGGAACTCTTTTTAGTGCTCCTTTATCCCAAATCGAAAATGGTCAACAAGCCAAGGTTGAAAAGGTTCGTCTTGAGATTAATCATAACCCTTCCGAATTAATCGATATTCGTCCAAACGAACGGGTCGATTTACGATTTGGGCAAAACAGTTCTGGCGAAATGTTTCTTTTTACAAAAAGTAATGGTAAGGTATATCGAATTGTCGATTACAAAAGAAAAACGGCTTCTTCCGCAAACTAAAATAAACTGTCGGAGTTAATTCTATTTTTTTAATCTAAACACGTATGCTCCTGAACCGAGCGTTTGACTCGACTGTTCCATACTTGTAAACTTTGGTTTTCTCTTCTCTCCTCGAGCTTGCTCCCAATTTCCTGTCATTATAGGTAATTCTACAGTTGCTGTGGTGTTTGGTGGAACTACAAGATGTAGAGAAATTTCTTCTTCACTTTGTTTCCAATCTACACCAATTGTCCCGTAATGACTTTCATACGTTCCTTGAACGTGATCAAAATGCTGAGGGAAAATCGGTTTTAGGAAAAAATGTTTAAATCCAGGGTGGTATTCGTTGATTTGAATTCCTAATAATTGACGGTACATCCATTCCCCAATGGCACCATAGGCATAATGGTTGTAGGAGTTCATTGATGGGGTTTGAGTTGTTCCATCGGGCTTTAAGCCGTCCCAGCGTTCCCATATCGTCGTTGCTCCCTGTGTAACGGGATACAGCCATGAAGGATAGGTCTTCTGAAGTAAAAGATCAACCGCAACATCCGATCGCCCATTTTCAGAAAGGACATGACATAAATAAGGCGTCCCTAAAAAGCCTGTCGTTAAATGATTGTCATAACTTTTAATATTAGTCACCAAACGTTCTACGGCTTGAGGAATCAAAGCTTCAGGAATCAGTTCAAAATGAAGTGCCAAAACATAAGCCGTTTGGGTTTCTGAAATCAACCTCCCGCTTGAAGTCATAAATTCCTGAACAAAGGCCGCTTTGATCTTTTGAAGTTCATTTTTTAAAGCTACCGATTCTTCATGATAGCCTAGTGTTTCGGCTGCCTTCATCAAAATCTCTGTAGAATGGGCATAAAAGCATTGAGCGATCAGCTCTTTACTGGTAACAGCCGAACGACCGTCATTATCATCATTCGGTCTGTAAAACAACCAATCTCCAAAATGAAAACCTCCCTTGTAAATTCCCTCATTAGCTAAATTTTGCATATACATAACCCACTTTTTCATACTGGGGTAATGTTGTTTTAATGCCTCTTTATCGCCGTAATAGAGATACGCATTCCAAGGAATAATCGTTGAGGCGTCAGACCATCCCGCGGATCCCATGGCATTTTCTCCTAATACATTAGGAATAACAAAAGGGACAGAACCGTCATCCCGCTGATCAATGGATAAATCTATGAGCCATTTGTCAAAGAAATTTTTTACATCGTAATTAAAAGCAGCGGTATTAAAAAATGCCTGCGCGTCACCAGTCCACCCCAAGCGTTCATCTCGTTGAGGACAATCCGTTGGAACATCCAAGAAATTTCCTCTTTGCCCCCATTGAATGTTTTGTTGCAATTGATTTATTAAAGGGTCCGAAGTAGTAAGAGTCCCAGTAGGTCTCATGTCGGAATACATTGCAATTGCTTTAAAATCCGCTGGGTTTACAGCTGCGCTACTTTCAATTTTAATATATCGGAAGCCTTGAAAAGTAAAATGAGGACGGTACACCCATTGGGAATCCCCATTGAGAATAAAGGTGTTGAGTTGTTTTGCTGCCCTGAGATTTTCGGTATAAAATTCACCTTCCTTATCTAAAATTTCTGCATGATAAACGCGTACTGTATCCCCTGCTTTTCCTTGATGTATAAACTCTACCCAGCCAACAAGGTTTTGTCCAAAATCAAAAACAATATCTCCCGATGGAGTTATAATTTTTTCTTTTACAAGGAACGTTTCCTTTTTGCGAATTGGTTCGTTTCTAGATGCAATCAATTTCGCATTATCCGATGCACTCGTTACTACTTTTTTAGAATTTGTATCTGTGAATCCATACGTTGTCCATTCTGGTTGATGTCTTTGTGCATCAAAGAGCTCTCCGTTATAAATTTCTGAATCAATAATAGCACCGTGCGTATACGTCCAATTGGAATTTGTACTGATCGTTTCTGTCGTCCCATCGGTATAGGTAACCATCAATTGAGCTTTAGATGCAATTTCGGATCCGTAATGATTATTTGCATCTCC
The DNA here is from genome assembly GCA_017858055.1 of Flavobacteriaceae bacterium. Lineage (GTDB taxonomy): Bacteria > Bacteroidota > Bacteroidia > Flavobacteriales > Flavobacteriaceae > MS024-2A. The sequence goes on along the minus strand of JAFMCA010000053.1, from coordinate 2,059 downwards.
CCATGCGAGATAGCCTCGATACCAACCGCTTCCTAATACAATCCCAAAGCCATTTTCTTTACCCAATAAGTCTTTTACATCATACGTTTGATATGGAATGCGCGCTTTATAAGACGTCCATCCTGGAGAAAGGTATTCGTCCCCTACTCGTTTGCCATTTATAAACGCCTCGTACATCCCTTTTGCTGTAATGTGTAAATAGGCGGAAGCGATCGTTTTGTCTTGTAATTTAAAATCGGTTCTTAGATAGGGGCTTTCTCGATTCACGTCGTCTGCTGTTGACTGACCTATCCAATCTGCTTTCCAGTCTGCATCGTTGAGTAATCCCATAGACCAATGCGCTGTTTCGCTTTCTATTTCATCACTTGTTTTATTTGTTGTAAGTTTTACCCTCCAATAATAAGTTTGGTTCGACTGTAAAGCGGGCCCTCCATAGGGAATATGCGTACTGTTTGCAGAATTCATTTTTCCAGAATCCCATACCACAGACTCTCCCTTATTGGAAGTTGACCATACCCGAATTTGATACTGCTCTTGCTCAACTTCATATTTTGAGCTTTCGATTTTCCATGAAAAGTGAGGCTGTAACGCATCTACTCCTAATGGATTTGTAAGTTGATTTAAACGGAGATCGGTTACTCTAGTTTCTTGGGCAAGTATTGAAGTAGTCAAAGACAGGGTTGTGACGAAGAACAAAACAAAACGATTCATAGTAGAAAGATTTAAACTAACAATTTATAAAACTTTTTTGGACTGATTTATTTATTTTTTTGTGTTCGTACGATTTGATTTCAAATTAACTGTAGCCCTTGTTTTCATGAGACTTCTCCAATTCAACAACGGGCTTGTATAGGATTTAGTGACCTGTAAAAAATCTTTTTGTTACGTATTTATGAGTTTGGGGTAGGGTAAAACTCCTTTGAGTTGTTCTATATCAAAAAACAACTTATATCATGAAAAAATTTATACTGCTTACTACCTCTCTTTTAGTATTCTCCTGTTCTGTAAACGAAATGGATGAACAAGACAATTTAACCAATGAAATTGAAAGCCTTGTACTTTCAGATGAAATTACTTCTGAAAAATCAAACTTCTTAACCAGCAAGGATACCGACAACGATGGGATCAATGATGCTGCAGATGTGGATGTTGACGGAGACGGTATTCTGGACAACGGTGCCGATGATGATGGAGATGGGATCAACAATATTTCTGACGTCGATGTGGATAACGATGGTATCGACGACAACGGAACCGACATTGATGACGATGGAATCAACGATGAAAATGATGACGACATTGATGGTGATGGGATTTCAAATGACGATGATGAATATCAAAATCTATCCGATACTTCCCTATCAAACGCTGTACAAGAGAAAATCACAAACTATATCAACAGCAACTACACCGGTAAGACCATCACAGAGGTAGAGATTGAAAATCAAACGATAGAAATCGAACTTTCTAGTGAGGTCTCTCTTCGATTTGACCTCAATGGAAATTTCTTAAGCCTAGACAATGATGAGGGTTCAGACGACAATTCCGATTCTGACAACGATGAAGGTTCTGAAAACGATGAAGATTCTGATGACGATCAAGATTCTGATGACGATGGAGATTTTGATATTATCGCTCAAGATATTCACTTTTTCAGTTCAAATATTGATGAAAACTTAATTATGTGGTGGGAAAATATAGGAGGTCAATTTGTAAGAAGAGAACTAGATTAAGATGCTCCAACTCTACTTCATGGGAGTTCTTTATGCAGTCCTAGGAATCCTTCATTTTACCAATACAGGCTTTTACATACCTTTTATGCCTAAGTTTTTGCCAGCACATAATTTGCTCATTTACCTAAGCGGTATAGCTGAAATTCTCTTAGGCATAGGGATTCTATTTCCTCAAACCAGAACACTCGCTCTTTGGGGGATAATTGCCATGCTATTAGTCTTTTTGATTTTGCATGTCAATATGCTTTTCCCAGCAAATGGTCTTGGGATTTCTGCTTGGTTTCTTTGGTTAAGAATACTGCTTCAATTTTTACTTATTTATTGGG
>JAFMCA010000052.1 GCA_017858055.1 Flavobacteriaceae bacterium | reverse complement strand
TGAAAAATAAAATTAAATTTGCAGTCGATTTTAGTATTATGAAAGCAGAAATTCACCCAGATAACTATCGTTTAGTTGCATTTAAGGACATGTCTAACGAAGATGTGTTTATTACAAAGTCAACGGTAAACGCTAAAGAAACTATTGAAGTTGATGGCCAAGAATATCCTCTTGTTAAATTAGAGATTTCAAGAACATCGCATCCTTTTTACACAGGTAAATCGAAATTAGTAGATACTGCCGGTAGAATTGATAAATTCAAAAACAAATACGCGAAGTTCAAAAAAGAATAGAACTTTATTTTTAAGTTTTAAAAAGCCACATTCTAGTGGCTTTTTTTATTCCTTATAGACGGTTTTTAAAACCAATAAGTTGATCGGGTTAATCTCCATGCCCTTTACCCCTTTTTGAACAAATCGAATAACCTCGTCATAGTAGAGAGGTATAACGGGAATATCTTTCATTACCAATGCATCCATTTGGCGGTATTGTTCAAAACGGAGTTTATCCTCCGTAGTGCTTAAAGCTGATTCGTAGAGGGAGTCAAAAGCACTGTTTTTAAAATGGGTGTAATTGGGACCGTTTGGCGAAAAATTCTTACTGTAAAATAGAGACAAATAGTTTTCAGCATCCGGATAATCAGCAATCCAGCTTGCTCTGAAAAGTTCGAGCTTCCCAGAGGATTTTGCTTGTCTAAGCGTTGCTGTGGGCATGACTTCTACTTGGATGGAGATCCCTATTTTTTGCAATTCTCTTTGCATATATTCGCAAATGTCTAAATAATTTGCATCTGTGGTGATGGTAAGCTGCGGCGGATCCTCATTTTCTTCAAGATATTCCATCACTAATTTTCTTGCTCGAACAGGATCGTATGGAATAGCTTCTTGACTTGTTCCTTGAAGTCCTTTTGGGATAAATCCATTTTTTGAAGGGAATCCGATGTTGTTACGAAGATAGGCCACTAGTAAATCCCGATCAAATCCAATATGTATTGCTTCTCTTATTTTTTTTGATTGAATTGCAGGATTGTCATTATCTAAATAGATTCCGATGTATTCTGTATTTAAATACGGGCCGTTTAGGAGGCTAACCCGATCCCTATAGGCAGCTTGGAGCTCCCCGGTTTGGGTTAACAATTCGTCTTTATAGGAAGTGTCTAGAGAGTTGATAAAGTCTAGTTTTCCTTGAAGAAAGAGCATGAATTCACTTTGGATATCTGGAATAAATTGAATGGCGATGGATTCGAGATAAGGCAAAGAATTACCTAGTGAATCTTTTTCAAAATAGTCAGAATTTTTTCGCAATACCAATTTGATATTTTCTTCCCAACGTTTGAAATAAAAAGGTCCAGTTCCAATGGGATTGGAGCGGAATTGATTTCCGAAGTGATCGACCACTTCTTTAGGAACTACTGCACAATAGCGCATGCTGAGTAATCCTAAGAAAGCTGTAAATGGTTTTTTGAGTTGGATGCTGAGGGTATGGTCGTCTATAGCCTGATAGCTTTGAACTTGTTGCATTACCCAACTCCCTGGGGAAGCTACTTTTGGATCGGTCAGACGATCAAAACTAAAGACAAAGTCTGAAGCCACTACTTTCCTCGTTTTTTTGGATCCAAAAAGTGGGGAGGAGTGGAAATAAACATCGTCTCTTAGTGTAAAAGTATAAGTCATACCATCTTGACTTACTTTCCAGCTTGAGGCAATTTCTGGGATGATCTGAAGATTTTTATCCAACTGAACCAAACCATTAAAAAGTTGGTTGATAGGCCATATGTTTTGGGGATTTCTAGCAAAGGCGGGGTCTAAAGAGGTTACGTTTCTGTGTTCATTATAGCTAAAAATTTTTTTCGAGTCTATTGGAGTTGTGTTTTTACAACCGCAAAGAAGTAGGAAGGCAAAAATGGACAGAGTAGCCTTGAAAAACCGTCTAAAGAGCATCAAATTTTTTGTTGATATATTTGCAACAAAAATAAGCTTTTAAAAACAGCTATGGAAAATTTACTTCATCCTCCAGTTAAAACCTCTGCTGGATCACTTCGGGTTGCTTTTCATACCCTAGGATGTAAGTTGAATTTTTCAGAAACAGCCACTATTGCACGAAATTTAGAATACGAGAACTATCAAAAAGTTGATTTTGATACCTATGCTGAGGTGTATGTAATCAACACCTGTTCTGTAACCGAGAATGCAGATAAGAAATTGAAGGGCTTGGTTAAGAAAGCTTTGGTTCAAAATCCCAAAGGATTTGTTGTAGCTATTGGATGTTATGCACAATTGCAACCAGAGCAAATTGCTGCACTTGATGGAGTAGATTTGGTATTGGGAGCCTCAGAAAAGTTTAAGCTGAACGAATATATTCACAACCTCAGTAAAAGACAGCGAGGAGAAGTACATTCTTGTGAAATTGAAACGGTTGATTTTTATGAAAGCAGCTATTCGATTAACGATCGCACGAGAGCTTTTTTGAAAGTACAAGACGGATGTGATTACAAATGTACTTATTGTACGATTCCTAGAGCTCGAGGTGTTTCACGAAGTGATTCCCTAGAGAATGTTCTCCACAATGCAAAACAAATTGCCGAAGCTGGAATCCATGAGATTGTGTTGACTGGAGTCAACATTGGTGATTATGGAAAAGGAGAGCAGGGAGATAAAAAACATCAACATACCTTTTTGGATTTGATTTCAGCTCTAGATAAAATTGAGGACATAAACCGAATTCGAATTTCCTCTATTGAACCCAATCTGTTGAATGAAGAAATCATTTCTTTTGTAGCCCAAAGCGAACGATTTGTCCCTCATTTTCATATTCCCTTGCAAAGTGGGAGTGATGCTATTTTGAAAAGTATGCGTCGCCGTTATTTATCAAAAATCTACAAAGAACGGATCCGGATGATAAAAAAAGTCATGCCTGATGCCTGTATTGGTGCAGATGTAATCGTTGGATATCCCGGTGAAACAGAAGCTCATTTTCTGGAAACGTATCATTTTTTAAATGAATTGGACGTCTCCTATCTCCATGTATTTACCTATTCTGAAAGACCTCATACGGAAGCGGTAAAAATGGAAGGTATCGTTTCACCTAGGGTAAGGGCCAAGCGCAGTAAAATGTTACGCGCCTTATCAATAAAAAAACGACGAGCGTTCTATGAGTCTCAACTCGGCAAAAGAGTTTCTATATTATTTGAAGGAGAAAATAAACTGGGTTACATTACGGGATTCTCAGAGAATTATGTCAACGTCCGTATGCCTTGGAATCCAAAATGGGTCAATAAGGTTAAAAAAGTATATTTAGAGGAGATTGATGAGGAGGGCTTAATGAGATGTTCGATAGTCGCTTAGAGCTTGATACCTACAGGAAGTAACTCTTTGTAACGACGGTTTTTTCTAACAAAACTCGCAATTTTGGGAGAAGTCGGAACAACTCGCATTTTTTTATCTTCGATAAACTCAAGGACTTTGACGATAAAAGCTTCCTCAAATTCTAAATTTTGAATACAGTCAGGGATAGAAATCTTGGTTAAAAATATTTTTCTTTCTTGTTCGGAATACTCTATTCTTGCGAGGTTATCGTCAATATGAATTTCAAATTGTCTTAAAAATTCATTGTTTACTAGAGTCAAATCATTCATAACGGTAATTTTGATTACATTTTGAAGTAATGTTCTTAGCTTTGTGCGTATTCACTTAATGAGGACTACAAAAGTACAAAAAATTGCTAACAACTACTTTATAATAGGTGTCAAAAGGTAATAAAGTTCATGTTTACTGTATGCCGGGGATGGCAGCAAGTCCAAAAATATTTGAGTTTATAAAACTTCCAGATTCTTTTGAGCTGCATACCCTGAGTTGGATTCCACCCAAAGAAAACGAACCGCTTTCAGCCTACGCATTTAGAATGTGTGAACGAATAAAGCACCCAGCACCAGTACTATTAGGTGTTTCATTTGGAGGGGTTTTGGTACAAGAAATGGCAAAGCACATGACATTTAGCAAAGTTGTTATTGTGTCGAGTGTAAAAAATAATTCAGAACTACCCCTACCCATGAAAATGGCTAAAAAAACCAATGCCCACAAATTACTCCCCACACAATGGATAAACAGTTTAGACACTTTAGCTTTATTTGCTTTTGGTAAAGGAATTCAAAGAAGGTTAGATCTTTATCGCAAATATTTATCAGAACGAAATCCTGAATACCTCAGTTGGGCTATCGATGCACTTGTAAATTGGGAACAGGAAGAAACTACGGAAGGAGTTCTCCATATTCATGGGATGAAGGACACCGTATTTCCGATGAAGAATATTAAGCTACCTTGTATAAAAATGGAAGGAGGGCATGCAGCTATTATTACCCATGCGAAATGGTTTAATTCTGAGCTTCCCAGTTTATTGATAAATTAAAATTCACATAGAATTTTTATCTTTAAGCTAGAATATATAATTCTTTATGACATCAATTAATTTTTTCAGCATATGACTAGTCTAAAAAATACTACAGTATTCTTATTTTTTGCTGTACTATTTTTACTCAGTTTTAAAACGGGAGATTTAGAACGAGTAACTGCTTTCAACACTCATGAGGAAAACACTTCCAAAGTTTATGCCTTAAAAATACCTACTTCAATTCATTTTTCTGGTGAAGAGGTACCTATTGATCAACCTGACATCAGAGAACGATTGGATAAAGAAATGTTGGTCAATACCTATTGGCAATCGAACATGATGCTTTTAATCAAGCGTGCCAATAAATATTTTCCGACCATTGAAAAAATATTAGAAGAAGAGGGAGTCCCCGATGATTTTAAATATTTGGCAGTAATCGAAAGTGCTCTTGAAAACGTTCGATCCCCTAAAGGTGCAAAAGGATTTTGGCAGTTGATGCCCGGTACGGCCAAAGAATATGGTTTGGAAGTAAATGATAATGTGGATGAGCGGTATCACCTTGAAAAATCCACCCGAATCGCATGTGTGTATTTAAAAAAGGCAAAGGAACGATTGGGCTCCTGGACGCTTGCTGCAGCATCATACAACAGAGGAATGTATGGAACAGATCGATTGCTGGATAAGCAATTAGCAGAAAGTTATTATGACCTGCTCCTGAATTCAGAAACGAGTCGATATGTTTTTCGGATTATAGCGGTAAAGGAAATCATGTCGAATCCTCAGCAATATGGTTTTATTTTTGAAGAATCTGATTTATACTTACCCATTCCAGAGAGAAAGATTGGATTAGACACCGCAATTACGAACTTAGCACAATTTGCAAAAGAACAAAACATCAATTACAAGGTTTTAAAAATCCACAATCCTTGGCTGATAGAAAATCACTTGAACAATAAATCCAGAAAATATTATGAAATAGCGATTCCTGAGGAGGGATACTATTAAATTTTCTTCATTTGCTGCTGAATCATTTTCATTTGACCAGAAAGCATTCCGTGTTTGTCCAATTTCTTTGCTTCTGACAAAAGCAGTTGGGCTTCTCTTTTTCTTCTTTTTTGAAGGTAGATACCTGCTAAGCTCATTTTAGCCATTGCTAAATCGTGATTCATGGACAATCCAAGTTTTATTGCAGCTTTAAAATGTTTTTCAGCTTGGGTAAGGTTTTTTTGAGATTCAATAATACCAAGCAGATAATAATAATATCCTTGTTGCTTTCGAACCAGATTGCGTTCCACGTTTGGAATACGGTTCAACCACCTTAAAGTGCCCTCAAAGTCTTGTTTTCGTAACCGAAGAAAAGAAAGAAAAATAAGTTCATTCTTAAAATAGAGCAATATGAACATTCCTGAAAGAAGAATAAACATGATTCCGTTGCCGATGTAGTCATCAATAAATTGATAAATACCGTAGCCCAGAGAAAGGACTGCAAGAATGAGTTTAATGACTTTTGGAAACATAGTTTTGATTTTTTACAAAGGTAAAAAAAATCAATCGTGAAATGTTTATTCTCATATTTGTAAGACTAAAAAGTTGTTGTATATTTGCACGACTTAAAAAAAACACCATTGTAGTCGTAGAATTATGAAAAGAACATTCCAACCTTCAAGAAGAAAGAGAAGAAACAAGCACGGTTTCAGAGAACGTATGGCTACGGCTAATGGTAGAAAAGTA
>JAFMCA010000051.1 GCA_017858055.1 Flavobacteriaceae bacterium | reverse complement strand
CCAAAAACAACAAAAGAGATCAAAAATTGACCTCTTTCCATAACTGGCTCCCCCTGTTTGACTCGAACCATGTCATTTTCTATAGGAAGAAAAAATTAACTCCGATATAAAAACCACTCCGATAGGGGTTTAAGGGAAAAGTTTTTCTTCAGTTACAAGAAACCTCATCTTTGAAATACTGATATAGTAGTTGAATAATCCTTTTTTAGGAGAGTCTATCAAATCTTCTTATTCCTTCATTCTGATACACTTTTATTAATTAACCTCTTAACTTTATTATCCCCCTTAAGACTATTTTCCCACTCTAATAAATCCTTTTCTGTAATGTATTTAGAATGAGTAGATACTTCTATCATCTTTAATCCTCTATTTCTTCTCCAATCTTCTATGGTTACTCTATCTACTCCATAGAGTTCCATTAAATCTTTTTTACACAATCTTCTTTCCATATACTTTTATCTCTTCTTTTTCTAATAGTTCTTTTAGTTTTCTTTTATAGGTTTGTTTGTCACCTGATAACCTATACTTCTCTATTTTATGAGAAAAGTTTTTAATCAAGACAGACTTCTTCTTTAATAGTTCTACCATATGTCTTGCTTGTTCATCTGTTATATTTCTTTTCATATTATTCCCTTTCAGAGTATTTTTAAAAACAGTAATAACCTCGTACTTGAAATACTTAATCAGTTCGAGGTTGATACTCTTTATTTTAAACTCTTCAGTTGATTTAAGTTAAGTGGTTATTAGATACAGTAATCCCCTTTGAGGGTTTTTACCCCTTCAGAATAGTGAGTTTTAAATTTCCTCTGACCAGTTAGTTTTCATCCCCCATATCAGATTTATAGTAAAACTATTTTTGTAACTATCGGTGAAACCTTTTCCGTTATGTTCAGATATTATTTCAATCCCACAGAATACTAACCAACTTCTAACCCTAATCCTTTCCCCATCTTCGTTTCCTCATCTATGGTTGTTGGATAAAGGGTGGTCTACTCTGAACCCCTATGATGGAGAGTAGGTTACATTTATAAATATTAGAAACTTTAGAAAACGTAAAGAAAATGAGTTAAAAAAAGAAGAAATAACTTCTGCCAAATCTAACAGAGGTTGGAACAAGATTTGTTCCAAATGGAACATTTTTTGTTCCAAATTGAGTATATTTGAATTTATATATATCTGTATATCAATTATTTATAATATTGGTTTTAGTACTGGAGGTACCACAAACCCTAACAAATTGATCATCAAATTGTTAGGGTTGATTTTTTTACTCAATTCAATTTCTAACTAATTTTTTTGAATGATAATTTTAATTAGGCTCTTTGAACTAAAATTCAAAATTTATGGCAAAAGGATTTACTAGATAAGCTACAACCCTTCAAAATAAAGATGGGTATCTTAGAAAGAGTTCAAGAAAATGGAAAACTCTTTTGGTTAGAATCTATATGATAATTATAAATTAAAGTTAAATACGAGTTCATTGGTGAACTAATCGGCTTGTGTTCGCCACTTTTGAGGAGGACTAAATTTAAAAGAAATATGAAAAAGTATTGTTTATTTCTTCCTATAATGTTCTTGTTTTTTGTTTCCAAAGGACAAGAAGTGATGATTACAAAAAACAAATATGAACTTATTAAGGTAAATAAAAGTGAAGATAGAGTTGATGTATTATTTACTCCCGTAGTTTATTTGATGAAAGATGTGAAAATAAATGAGGAAAGTAAATTGACATTATCACAAAATGAATACTCCCAGTTACTTACCGAATTGTTTTTTTTCATAAAGAATAAGAAGGATCAAGTGTTAAAAATGAGAGCTAATAGGTTAAATATAGATTATAAAAACACTTTCTATGTTTACAGTAAAAGTAAATTGGGCAGAAAATTACTTAAACACGAACAGCGAGTACGATTTTCTGTAAACGGACAAGAATTCTCCGTTTATCTTACCAAAAAAGATCTAGAAAAGTTGAGAGTATAAAACAAGTACAGTAATTGAATAAGAATTCAGTTGAAACTATTCTTTATAAGCTTAATTTATTTTTTAGTTTGATTTCTAGGAGTATCAATTAATCCCCTGACTATCATACCGATCTCAGGGGATTATTATTTAATACTTTTCAATTGCACCTAACGTAAGTAATCGTTGTTGTAGCCTATGGATTCAAATCTATTTTCATCTAAAAACCTCCATTGACCCTCTTTTTTATCATTTTGATAGATCCCCTTCATATAAGTAGTGCCTTTTACCCTATACTCAAATTCCCCCTCTCTTTTGTTCTTTTTATAATTGATGTTCAGTTCCTTATCGTTGATTTTGAATTGGAAAAGTCCAGATTTCAAATCATTGAGATAAGACCCTTTAACTAGCTCATTTTTGTTGGAATCTAAAATTGAGAAGGTCAATGTATCGCGACCAATGGTTTCTGTTAAAATATATTTTGAAGAGGTGTTCCGTTTCAGTACAGCACCCTTTGAATCCATACTTTCAATTAAAAGAGTGTCCTTATCTAAAAAATAATACCATGTATTCGTTTTTAGATCATTCTGATATTCTCCAAGTATAAATCTTGTTCCATCGATGAGCCATTCTTCATAGTCCCCGACTTTTTGATCATTTTTGAAGTTGAGCTTTTGGTGGATCATTTTGTTTTCATAATAAATCACTGTTTCTCCCTCTCTCAAATTAGTTGAATAATTTTCTATTCTTTCTAAATGACCGTTTTCATAAAAAAATTCAGTTTGCCCATCCCTATACCCCTCAACAATATTCTTGTTTGACAATAAATACCCAACATCTCTATGACTAATAATTTTTCCGGTATAGGGTTTTCCCTCAAAAAAATAACGCTGGTTTTTAAATCCAAGTTCATGGTCCTGTTTTACGAGCTCATTGGATTCACAAGAAAAGAAACTTGTGAAAATAAAACCATATAAAAGACCTTTTCTCATTAAGATTTTCATCAACTGGTTTTTGAAAATTAATTGAAAATTACCAAAAAAAAGATTGTGAAAAGGAATCTTAACTTCATCTCATCAAAAAAGCGGATCTTGTGCATGAACTAGGACGATAAAAAAATTCTCAATGCCGATTTTTCAACTTTACTTCATGGGTGGAATCTACATTCTTCTCGGAATAGCTCACTTTACCCATACTGGTTTTTATAAACCAATGATGCCTAAATTTTTACCTTCCCATTTATTTCTAATATATCTGAGTGGTATTGCTGAAATTCTTTTAGGAATAGGAATGTTATTTCCCGTAAGCAGGAATCTGGCGTTGATTTTAACCCTACTCATGCTCTTTTTATTTTTAATTCTACACATCAATATGCTTTTCCCAGGAAACCACTTGGGCATCCCTCTTTGGATTCTGTGGCTAAGGATTCCACTCCAATTTCTTCTCATGTATTGGGCATATGTAAATCTGATTTAAATAAAAGCCTATGATACAGATCGAAAGCACCTTTTAGGTCATCTTTAGAAAAATTTGCCAAAGGGGTTTATTTTTATTCACTAATTTTATAACAGATTGAGGGAACGACTTCAACTGACACACTATATGAATAATGAATAAGACGAGCCGTTATCATCCGCCTCTTTTTTGGAGGTATTTCATTTTAGAGAAGCTCCTCTTGGTTATTTTCTTTTCAGGTTTTATGTTCTCTTGTAATTCCTACAAAAGTGAATTCGTTGAAATCGATACCATTGCAACTCATAGGAATGGAATGGAATTTGTCAGTATGCAAGAATGCATCGCCTGCCACAAGGATATTGTAGAATCCCACATGAAAACCTCTCATTATAAGACGTCTTTTAAAACAGACGCAACAGCATTTGATGAGATGTTAAAAACCCTATCGAATGAAATCAATTTAGATGATGGCACCAAAATAGTAATCAAAAAAGAAGGCAATACCCTTTTTCAAGATTTTTATGTAGTAGGCAATCAAACACCCGTTTACCATACTCCAATGGATATTACTATAGGGTCTGGGTTTAGAGGGCAATCTTTTTTATATTGGAATGAGGAGGGTTTATTTCAAAATCAAGCTTCTGTTTTTGGAACAATGGAGGGTTGGATCAACAGCCCCGGATATGCTTCACAAATAAATAATACTAGAGAAGTAGTGCCTAGATGCATGGAGTGTCACAGTAGTTATGCGGCTCCACTTGAATCAAGTAGTAATAGAATTTCAAATACATACGATATCGAAAATGTTGTTTTGGGAATAGACTGTCAAAGATGTCATGGTGAAGTAAAGGAACATGTTCTTTTTCACAAAAAAAATCCTGATATAAAGGATGGTCAACACATATTGAAGTACAGTGAGTTAACCCAACAGCAACGAATTGATGCCTGTGCCTTATGCCATTCTGGGTTTCGGCAACCAGCGTGGGATCCTTTAGAAAGAAAATTTATTCCGAGCTTTTCTTATCAGGTTGGGGATGAATTAAATGATTACTTGGTGAATAACAATTCAAGAGCAAGAAATAATCAAGAACCTGAGATTCATGCCAATCAAATCAAATTATTAATGGACTCCAAATGTTTTATAATGTCCGAAAATATGGACTGTGCTACTTGTCATGATCCACATGCTCAAGAGCGAGGAGACTTTCAAAATTTTAGTTTAAAATGCATCAGCTGCCATCAAAGCCAGAATCATACCGAAAAAACATTGCGTTTGACGAATGCAAATTTTGAAGATTGCACCAGCTGTCATATGCCCTTTGTGGATAGCCAAGCGATGAAAATTGATTTGAACTTAAACGAATTGACTCCAGTAAAGATTCGAAACCATTTGATCAGTATTTACCCTCAGGAAATTAACTTACACTAAGCTTTATTATAAAATTTACTCGAGAATTTTACTTTGAATTTGTCGGGTTTTAATAGTTCACGCTCTAATTTTTTCATATATTAGGGTGTTATTATGAATTTCTTAACAAAATATTAAGATAATAAATTATTTATTCACTATTATTGTAAGTTATTTCTTATTAAAATAACACTCATAACTATTATTTAAACTTTAAAAACAATGAAAAACATGTTATTTAAGCGCTTTCTTGTTGTTTTGACTTTGCTCATTACAACGGGGATTTATGCACAAAACATTTCTGGTACTGTTACCAGTGATGACGGTCCGTTACCGGGTGCTACTGTTTTGGTTCAAGGAACCAACAATTTCGCAACCACTGATTTCGATGGTAATTTTACAATCGAAGCCGCTCAAGGTGCAACTCTTGAGGTTTCTTTTGTTGGTTATACCACACAACAAGTTACGGTTGATGGTGATCAAATCACGATTTCACTTGAATTAGGAAATCTTTTAGAGGAAGTTATTGTAACTACTGGTTACGGAACTCAATCCAAAAGAGACATTACAGGAGCTGTATCTACTATTGATGCAGAAGAATTAACTTCTGTGCCTGCAACTACTTTTGCTCAACAAATGCAAGGTAGAGCTTCCGGTATTTCAGTGGTTAGTGATGCAACTCCAGGAGGAGAAGCTACTGTGCGTATTCGTGGTTTTGGTACCACAGGGAACAACAACCCTCTATACGTAATTGATGGAGTTCCTACCGAATCTCAAGGAAACTTAAATCCACAAGACATTGAATCTTTTCAAATCTTGAAAGATGCCTCTGCAGCTTCGATCTATGGATCTCGTGCAGCAAACGGGGTAATCATCATTACCACCAAAAGAGGGAAAGTGGGTGAGCCACGAATCAGCTACAGCTCATTCTACGGATGGCAAACTGCCGCTAAAGATCCGGAAGCCCTTGATGCAAGAGGTTTAGGAGAGTACCTTTATTTAGCCGATTACTATGCAGGAAAAACTCCTTCGCATGGTCAGTACGGATTTAGTGGTACACCTGAGAATCCTCAGATTTCTATTCCAAACTATGTATTCCCTAGTGGGGCAGCTTCTGTTGATGAAAGTTTATACTCTTTAACCGAATCAAACATTTATGCTATCACTAAATCTGCGGATACCAACTGGTGGGAATTGTTGACTCAGGCGAATGCACCGATGACACAACATTCTATCGATGCTAGTGCGGCAAATGAAAAATCACAATATGCATTTAACGCTACCTTTTTTAGTCAAGATGCTGTAGTAAAGTATCAAGGGTATAAAAGAGCTACCATCCGTTTAAACTCTTCTACCAAAACTTTAGGAGATCGTTTAGAAATTGGAGAAAACTTTACTCTTTCTTTGGACAATCGATTTGGTGGTTATGGAAATGACGGAGAGCAAAATGCAATTTCTGGAGCGTACAAGCACCACCCTTTATTACCGAACTACGATAT
>JAFMCA010000026.1 GCA_017858055.1 Flavobacteriaceae bacterium | reverse complement strand
CTCCAGTAACATTTAAAGTTTCAATATCCGCACCAACAGTATATGCATCTACTAGTTTTCCAGCAGTAAAATTCTCAACTCCTGCACCTGTTGTAATTGTACCGTTAAAATTGTTAACTGTTACAGTTTTTACACTGTTGAAAGTTAATGCACCATCTTCAAAATTTGCAATTGTAATAGAAGAAGGACCTGTTATAGATAAATAAATGTCTTCTTGTTTACCATCTGTATCAACATCATCTAAAGCACTAATATCAATTACACCTGCTTCATCAACTTCAAGAGTTAATACATTTGTAGATGTTGTTGCATATCGACCTAACTTTGTAAGGTGCATTTCAGTAGCTTTTGTGAATTTTAATGTGTGAGTGGCGGATCCAGTTTTAACAAAACCTGCAAGATTGTCCAATTCTCTGAAGTCTACTAAAACAACACTGCTCTTAAATTTATCGCTCAAAGTAATGTTTTTGGCTGACTTTAATGCCTTCGCTTGATAACCACCACCTTGAGTTAAAGTAAGAGACTGGACTCCTGAAAGATTATTAAAAGTAGTTTCAGCAATATCAGATGATTTAGACTCATATGTAAAGTCTGCAACTACTGTTAAAATGTTATCAACAAGTGTCTGAACTTTTGTCTGATCCATATCAGTTTCAACTGTAATATTTACATTACCGTTAACTATATTTAATCCTGCTCCCATTGCTAAAAAAGCATCAAGAGTGGAAACTGAATTAACAGTAACATCTCCAGTAAATACTGAGGAAGCTGCTAATAAATCAGTTAAATCTTGTTGCGAAGCATCAACAGCAGTTTGTAGAGCAGCAACTTCTTCAGAAGAAGCAACATCAGCTACAGCAGTAGTGATCGCATCAATATCCGCTTGGATATCAGCAAGACCGTCTGCAACAGCAGTGTCAATAGTAGAACCTAAACTGTTAACTGTTGTAGATAAAGAACCTACTGTTCCAGCTAGGCTTGCAAGATCACTCTGAACCTGAGACAAACCAGCAACGGTTGAAGCCAATGCATTGATTTGCGTCTCAAGGCTGTCGAATTGATCGTCATAATTCTGACATCCCACTACAAGTAGTGCTCCCGCCAAAATTGATAATAAACCTTTTTTCATTTGATAAAAATTTAATTAATTAAAAATGTTTGTGTGCATTAGTGCACTTGCGAACAATTGCAAGTTTCGTGCCAAAGTGAAATATTTTTTAAAAAAACAGGGCGACTAGGGTATTTAAAATGCAAGTCATTTGTTTACAGCATTTTACGCTAGCAATATTTTTTTGAGTTATCCACATTCCTTATTATAACAGGTGGTGTTTCCTCCATTTTATTCTTAATTTTATCCAAAACGAACGTCATGAGAACACTATTCCTCCCTTTTGCGTTATCCCTTTTACTGGGTTGTGAAAAAAAAACACTTTCTACGGAGGTTGATTTAATCCAAAAAGCGCAACGCATTCATTTAAACGCACTCACCCTAGATACGCATGATGACATCAACCTTACTCATTTCACTGCGGAAACCAATTACGCTCAAGATACCGATACCCAAGTAAACCTCCCGAAAATGGAACGCGGCGGTTTGGATGTAGCTTGGTTTGTAGTATATACTAGCCAAGGGGAGCTGGATGCCGAGGGATACAAAAAGGCTGCTGTAAATGCACAATCCAAGTTTGAAGGCATTCATCGATTGGTTGACACCTATGCGCCAATGAAAATGGGACTGGCAACTTCTGTTTCGGAAGTAGATAGCCTGCGAAAGCTAGGAAAAAAAATCGCGATGATTGGGGTGGAAAACGCCTATCCCCTGGGAGAAAACCTCAGCGAGATCAAACGTTATTTTGATCTAGGAGCGCGGTATATGTCTTTGGCTCATAACGGTCACAATCAGTTTTCGGATTCCAATACCGGAGAATTTGATGCTACTGCATTGCATAACGGCATTAGTGAATTGGGTAAAAAAGTGATCGATTCAATGAATTATTACGGGATTATGGTAGATATTTCGCATCCCTCCAAAGAAGCCATTCGCCAAACCATCCATCGGTCCAAAGCTCCTGTTATTGCATCTCATTCTGGTGTTCGAGCCCTTTCAGACCATCCTAGAAATTTAGACGACGAACAACTGGACTGGGTAAAGGCCAATGGGGGCGTAGTTCAAGCTGTAGCCCTCGCGCTTTTTGTTAACAAGACCAAACAGGAAAAACACCAAGAAGCTCTAGAGGCAGTCTATCGAAAAACAGCAAAACAACTCGGAATGGAGTATTTAACCTCCACCCAGCAAAGAAAATTGTCCGAAGAAGACCAAGCTGCCTATGAGCTTCAATGGGAAAAGCTAACGTTGGAAGCCCTCCCTCAAATAGAACAAATCAAAAAAACGCATCCTCCAGTAAACGTTTCAGATTTTGTGGATCACATTGATTATATCAAAAACAAAATAGGTAGTGACCATATAGGAATCAGCTCCGATTTTGATGGGGGGGGTGGCATTGACGGATGGAAGGATGCCTCCGAAACCTTTAATGTAACTTTAGAGATGGTGAAAAGGGGCTATTCTGAAGAAGAAATCTATCAGATTTGGAGCGGGAATCTGCTTCGTGTATTAAAGGACGTAGAGACCATTGCTGAACAACTTCAGCAAAGAACCGAATAAACCTTTTAAGAAACTATGGGCAAATTACTTGGCTTTGCGCTGCATCCAAAGCAGCAGTTCCGAAATTCCTTGGCGGACCTCTGCGGTAGGAGTGGTAAAGTGATTGACGAGTATAGAAAAAGCGTAGTGTTTTCCTTTAGCGTTCACCCAATAGCCCGATAAATTGTGGTTGTGTCTGAGGGTTCCTGTTTTAGCATAGACATTTACAAGATCGGGGTACGCTTTCAGTGTTCCAGTGGCACCTCCCTGGGGCATATAAGCAGACAAAACTTCCCAGGACAGCTTTTGCTTGAGTTGTTGCAATACAGCAACCAAAGTACGAGGGGTAAACATATTGTAGCGGGAGACTCCCGATCCATCTACCCATTCCAAGGGGTCTGGAAGCCAGTACCTCCACTGCTCTTTGAGACTATCGATAGCTACTTCAGGACGAAAAACACCCGCTTTTTCATGGGCAATCATTAGCAAAAGCGCTTCGGCTATGCCGTTATCGCTATCATGAAGTAAGCCTTTGTATAAAAGAGGATCCTGCTCGGTAATGAGTTTTTGCCAAGGGAAAGAATCCCCCGTTGTAGTATCTAAAATTACTTTTTTATCCAGAGCCTTCCCCAATAATTTTACAAATAGGGGGTCGTTCGGTAAGAACGGACGGTATAGGGTATCCTCAGAGCTCCAGTTTTGAGGGTTGTATAAAAATGTATTTTCGGAGAGCGATCTTTGTAAATTCGTAACCGTAGTATCCAGGCTTGCTGGAAAGGAAGGGATGAATTGAGGGCTGTTCTCTTTAATAACCCCTTGAACCGTATTCCCATAGATGGGAAATACACTGCTAGGTGCAGCATAGTAGTAGGAATAATCGTCCCAAGACCAGCCCGAGCCGAGCAGATTAGGTGCCGTTTTAGCGGGGTGATAGATCCAAGTCTGTTGGTTTTGAAAAGAATTTTGCAAAACCGTATCGGGGTAGAAAGGATGGAAAAGTAGGGGATAGCCCGTGGATTTAAAATGCGCTATACTGTCGTTTTCGATGGCGTATTCAAGTGCGGGCAGTTTGGAAAAAGTTTGAACGGCTCCTAAAAAAGTAAGGAGCTTGGTATTGGAGGCTGGCGTAAAATAGTTGGATGCATTATAAGCTGCTACTTCTTTATGCTCTTCCAAAGACAGTACAGAGATCCCTACAAAGGCGTTGGCCAATTGAGGAATTTTCTTAAGCTGACGACCCAACTTACGCTCACTAAGCTGCTGGCTGAACAAGAGGCTACTCGAAAAGAACAGCCCTACAATAAAACAAAATTTCCTCATAGGATAAAAGTACTAAAACCGTTTTTTTTAATATGAAATTGTAGAAAATAGTTCCACTCAGGTTCAGAGTGACCTCAGTAACTTAACTAACACCGTTAACTCAATTCAAAGTTCGTTGGGAGATGCGGTTGATGCTGCGCTTGCTGACGGATTAGCAGACATTAATGCTGCTGTTGCTAATTTAGAATCACAAATCGACAATATCGCTACTGGTGAAGATGTGGACAACATTAACGACGCTCTTGACGGTGTTGAGCAAGATTTAGCAGACTTATTAGCGTCTAACAACGTGTTTACTGGCAATCTTACCATCAACTCTGATGCAACTCTAGAATTTGCAGACAGCTTGAAAGATAAAGTTGCGATCATCAACGGTAACGTAACTGTACTTGCACAGACTTCTATGGATCCTGCAAAATTAAATACAGTAACTACCCGTATCAAAACCATCACTGGTAATCTTACAGTAGTAGCTGCTTCTTCTTCAGCTCCTGTTGTTGCTTTTGATAGTCTTGGCGGTGTTGGCAATTTGAAAATTGCTCAAGCAGAAGCTTTAGATTCCCAAACTCAACCCAAAATAAAAATTTCGACCGGGTGCAGGTTCGTAGAACCTTCCTCCGAAAGCATTCAATCGAATGTTATCGAAATAGGTGGTGTTCAAAACATTGTTAATCCCTCCGAAAAAGTCCAGTTTTCCCCATTGGGTTTGAACGGTTTTCTGTCCTTGAAAACGTACTTTTTGATAGGCTTTAATTTCAACGCTATTGCTATCGTTGGCGAAAAAAGCACCACTGTGTTCTCCTGAAAGCACCCATTGCCAATCTGAAGCACTTCGGTATTTAAGTTGAAAGAAAAACTGACTGCTTGGAATACCGGGTATCTTTTTACCCTCAACTTCATTGGCGGTATCCAAGCCTTCCAATCTATATTGAGCTTGAGTCATGCTGGCTTGAATTGCCCATTTGTTCCATTGATAACTCCCCGCAAGCTCCAATCCAAAACGAGAAGTTGCTCCTGCATTTCGATAAAAAGCACGTCCGGGAAAAGCTTCGAGTTCATAGGGTAAAATTTCATTCGAACTTACAATATAAAAAGTAGTCGCTTCTAGGTATCCTGATGAAGTTCGGTTTTTCCATCCCAATTCATAATTGATCGCTTTGGATGGCATCAAGTCTAAATTCAGCCCTTCTCCTCCGTTGGGATTCGCTGAGAGTTCAGAAAGTGTTGGGGTTTCAAAACTGGTAGAAAAATTTGCGTAAACACGATGCTGATCTGCTAGGGCATAACTCAATCCTAAGCTGGGATTGAATACTGTATATTTTTGGATTTCTTCAACGGTATCGGCCCCTAGATTTTGAATATCGAGTCTCAGTCCTGTACTGAGAAGAACTTTTTGCCATTGAATGTGATCAAGAAGAAAGATTCCAATGTTTCCAAACTGTTCTAACTGAGAAAATTCTTGTTCGCCTTGTTTCCCTGCTAGGTTTTGATAACGATCCCGCTGATCCCTTTGGGAACTGGTATCAAAACCGAGTTGCCATTGATGAGAATGCTTTTGCTTTGTTTCTTGAAAAGTTAATCGAGAACCTACACCGTAATAATTTCTAAAAAGATCGACAATTCCTCCATTTTCAAAAGGTAATTTTCCATAAAAATCACGAAAACTATAAAATCCGTAACTGTCCATACTCCACCGTGAATTCCATTGCTGCTGCCATCTTAATCCCGTTTTAAACTGTTCAATCTGTTCATAGGTGTCGAAGTCCACATTTCTTTGGCGTGCCTGTCTAAAATCGGTTTCACTTTCCTCGAGCGTCAGCCCACCAGCATCCTCTGCTCTGGGGCTGTCGGTATAATTTAATTGAAAAGTTAAAGACGAGTTGGGATTTATTTGGTGTTTAATTTTCGTGTTTAAAATACGTTGGGAAAGGCCGCTAAAAACTCGAAAACCATCCGTTACGGTTCTGTTTAAAGCAAAAACTGCCGTGGTTTTCTCCCCCTTTACATTTCCAATCAACTGATAATTTTGATAGGCATAGGATCCCAATGTAGTTCGCAATTGAACCGACTCTCCCTGAAGGCTATCCAAAGTATTCAGATAAACTACTCCACCGGCAGCATTGCCGTATAAACTTGCCGAAGAACCCCGCAGCACTTCCAAGCGACTTAATAAACCCAAAGGGAGGTTGTCCACTTGCCCTTGTCCATCTGGGGTAGTTTCTGGGATGCCATCCACAATTATTTTTACTCCTCGAATCCCAAATGCTGCTCTAGATCCAAAACCTCGGATAGAAAGTCTCAAGTCTTGGGCGTAGTTGTTTGCGTTAAGTGAAAATACCCCCGGAACCGCACTGAGGTATTCTTGTAAAGACAGTTGTTGTTGCATCCCTTGGAGGGGAATTAAATTGATAACGGAAATGGATGCAGGAACGACAAAACGATCCGTTTCAAGTTTGGTAGCTTCTACAGCAACTTCTTGAAGTGTGATGGTTGAGGTTTGTGAAAGGGTTTGGGCTATACCAAACACTGGGAGCAGGAGAACGACTTTAAGGGCAAAGTGCTTTAAAATTGTATGGGGCATAAGGAACTTCTTGAGCAGCATTTTATAAATTTGTGCTAAGATAATGAATATGTACCTCTCTGAACTCGAAGAGATTTTCGCTTATATTGCTTGTATTGCTATAGTCATTGGCTTTGGTGTAACAACCTATATGGAGATCAAAAAAACCATTGCTGAGGAGAAAGAAAAAGCAGCCGAAACTCAGGCTAATGAGGAAAAAGTGAAAACCTTGATTCAGTATTTCGAAACCAAAAAAAAGCTGATTGATCAAGTCGTAAAACTCCAGGATTCAGTTAAAAAGCATAAATCCGAAAAATAGCACTACATTTGTACCTACAACAGTGTTAATGCAATTCTATATTTTATGAAAATGACGTATCACCCGGCCTCTTCAAGAGGTGAAGCTAACCATGGCTGGCTCCACGCCAAACACTCTTTTAGTTTTGCAAATTATTTTAATCCAGAACGTATGCAGTTTGGAGTGTTAAGAGTTCTGAATGATGATATCATTGCCCCGGGGATGGGATTTGGAACGCATCCTCACGACAATATGGAGATTATTACCATTCCTTTGGAAGGCGCATTAGAGCATAAGGACAGCATGGATAATGTCGGAGTTATAGAAGCCGATGAAATTCAAGTGATGAGTGCAGGCACTGGGGTCTATCACAGTGAATACAACAAAAACCGCGACCAAGCTGTGAACTTGTTGCAGCTTTGGGTGTTTCCTCATACTCAAAACGTCACCCCTCGCTACGATCAAAAAAATATAAAAGATTTAAAAACTCCCAATGCATTCTATCCTATAGTTACCCCTGATCCAACCGGACCTGCGCTATGGATTCACCAAGACGCCTGGTTTCATCTGGGAGAATTTGATCAAGATACCAACGTAGAATATCACATTCACAAAGCAGGTAATGGAGTATATGCTTTCGTAATTGAAGGCGAAGGAACTGTAGCAACTCAAAGTTTACAGAAAAGGGATGCGCTTGGAATCTGGGAAACCGATTCTTTTTCTATCACAGCAAATAAAAACTCCCGAATTTTACTACTGGAAGTACCAATGAACTAATTATGGACAAAAATTCACTTTCCGCTCAAGAGCTCTTACATCATATTGAGCAAAAAATACAATCCGGTAACTATAACGATAGCGTTCACAAAATTAAGTTGTTGACTGCAAAAGAAGTGATTGAAAAAATTCTTCTTACAGAATTCTAAGTTGTAATCGGCTATTGATATACACGGACATAATCGATGACATACTCTCTCGGGAAATCGAGGTTACTGTCTAAGGTTCCCCCAAAGTTACCTCCGATTGCCAAATTTAAAATCAAAAAAAAGGGCTTGTTAAAAGGCCAATTCTCAAAGGTTTGAATCTGTGCCGCGTAACGATACACAGGATCTTCATCGTAATAAAATTGAATATAATCCTTATTCCATTCTATGGCAAAGACATGAAAATCCTCTTCTAGGTTGGGTGCCGAGGTTATTTTTGTATTGATCGTGTTTCCATAGCTACTCCGGGTGTGTACCGAATTAAAAAATTGACCCGGCTCTCTTCCCACATATTCCATGATATCGATCTCTCCAGAGTCCGGCCAAGAAACGGCATCAATATCATACCCTAAAGCCCAAAAGGCCGGCCATAAACCTCCGCCGGTAGGCACCTTCAGTCGTGCTTCAATTCTTCCATACTGAAACTCTTTTTTCCCTTTAGTGATAAGACGGGAGGACGTATATCCCTCCTCTTTTTTTGCAGCAATGATAAGAAAACCCTCTTCCAGTCTATGATTGGTATCCGTATATCGTTGTAATTCATTGTTCCCCCATCCACATAGATCAGGGCAGCCATCGCCCAATTCAAAACTCCAATTCTCTAAATTTAGTTCCGTGCCCTCAAATTCGTCAGACCATACCAACTCTAACACTTTCTCTACCTCGGGAACTCCTGCTGGTGTTGTGGTCTGGATTTGTTCGTTAATATTCTCTGTACTTGCGCTATCAGCTTGACAACCTACAAAAAAGAGGAGGAGTACTATTTTTAAAAAATCAATCATTCTTTAGGATTACCATTAAATAAATGCTTTTACTATCTTTAACTTGACTGTAAAAATATGGATTTAATTCCCAATTCCGGGCTCACACTTTCTTCACTTCTCAGGGGACTGCTTGGAATGTTAGCACTCTTGTTCCTTGCGTATTTGTTCAGCAAAAACAAAAAGGAAATCGCTTGGAAAACGGTAGGTTTGGCCTTGTTAGTCCAAGTTATTATCGCTGTTGGGGTTTTAAAAATCGATTGGGTTAAAGGGGTTTTTGAGACTTTAGGAGGATTTTTTATCAATGTTTTAAAATATACTGGAGAAGGGGTAAAAATGTTGCTCGGTGATTTGGGCGATGTGAATCAATACGGTTTTATCTTTCTGTTTCAAGCCCTTCCTGTGATTATCTTTTTCTCAGCCTTAACCTCGATTTTGTATTATTTTGGAATCATTCAAAAAGTGGTCGGTTTTTTAGCCTGGGGACTGACTAAACTATTAAAAATCTCCGGTCCTGAAAGCCTTTCTGTGGCTGGAAATATCTTTTTAGGTCAAACGGAAGCCCCTTTAATGATTAAAGGGTATTTGGAAAAAATGAATCGTTCCGAGCTCTTTTTAGTGATGGTTGGAGGGATGGCGACTGTTGCTGGAAGCGTCTTAGGGGCTTATATCGGATTTTTAGGGGGGAATGATCCCGTTCAAAGGTTGGAATTTGCCAAAAGTTTACTTGCCGCTTCCGTTATGGCTGCGCCGGGTTCTGTGGCGATTGCTAAAATCATCTACCCCCAAACAGAAGAAATTCAACCCGACATAAAAATTTCAAGTTCTAAAATCGGTTCCAATTTTCTGTCTGCAATTTCTATAGGAACTGGAGAGGGTATAAAAATGGCGGTCAATGTCGGTGCCATGCTGCTCGTCTTTTTTGCCCTTATTGCCATGATGAGCGGAATGCTGTCTAGTATCGGTGGTGTGATCGGGCTTAATGCTTGGATAGCAGAGAATACGATTTATTCTACCTTTTCTATTGA
This sequence comes from Flavobacteriaceae bacterium, assembly GCA_017858055.1. Classification (GTDB taxonomy): domain Bacteria; phylum Bacteroidota; class Bacteroidia; order Flavobacteriales; family Flavobacteriaceae; genus MS024-2A. The sequence continues at coordinate 21,463 of JAFMCA010000026.1, read as the reverse complement.
ATTTATTTTGGGCTATTTGTTTGCTCCTTTGATGTGGTTAATCGGTGTTGCAAAGGAAGATATGGCATTGATGGGACAATTGATCGGAATCAAATTAGTTGCTAGTGAATTTGTCGGTTACACCCAATTGGTCTCGTTGAAAGACAGTGCAAGTGCCATCCACTTAACCTATCAGAAATCTGTGGTAATGGCAACCTATATGCTCTGTGGTTTTGCCAATTTTGCTTCCATAGGCATCCAAGTTGGGGGGATTGGCATAATTGCCCCTAAAATCAGAAAAACCTTAACTGAATTAGGATTTAAAGCCATGATTGCTGGCACCTTAGTTTCCCTCATGTCAGCAACCATTGCTGGAATTATTTTGGGATAAACTTATAGTATTTTAACTCTTATTTTTTTCCAGGTTTTAATCAAGAAAAAGGCAGCGCCTATGGCTAAAGCAGATAAAGGCAGTGCTAATTGATAGTCTCCATAGATGAAATACCCAGTAGCAAACATAATGCTGTAGATCATTAAACAGCCCAACAACATCGCTATAATTCCTGAGGGTACGGTCCACCCAGCATCTGAATCAGTCAAGGTGATGGACTCTTTTTCAGCATCTTCCAATACGCTTTTCCAACCCGGTCCTCCCGGTTGTATTTTTTTGTAAAATGCTCTTAAAACTTCTTTGCTTTCTGAGGGTGTGAAGATCGTAACCAAAATCCAAAGCGTTGAGGTTACCACTACAACAAAGGGAAATTCTGCCCATGCAGGAAATATCCCACCTGCTCCAAAAAGAGCCTCTTTAATTCCAAAAGAAGGAATTGCAAGCAACAAAGAAATTACTCCTGATGCGATCATGGCGGTTATTTCACTCCATGCATTTATTCTCCACCAGAACCAACGTAAAATAAAGATCAATCCTGTACCGGCTCCAAATACCAAAAGGAGGTTAAACAACTGAATGGCATTCTGGAGTAACAGTGCCAATAATGTGCTCAAAACCATCAACAAAACTGTCGATAGTCTTCCTACTGCAACCAGCCTTTTTTGGGAAGCCTCGGGATTGATTTGCCTTTTATAAAAATCATAAACTATATACGAAGAACCCCAATTCAATTGGGTAGAAATCGTACTCATATAAGCAGATATTAAAGAGGCTAAAACGAGACCTAAAAGACCTGTAGGTAATTTTGTGAGCATGGCTGGATAAGCCAAATCGTTTCCGAGTTTATCAGCTGTAATATTCGGAAAGGCTGTTTGAATACTCTGCAAATCTGGGAACACAACGAGAGAGGCCAAAGCCACCAAAATCCATGGCCAAGGGCGAAGAGCATAGTGCATAATGTTAAAGAAAAAGGTTGCTCCTATTGCATGATTTTCATCTTTTGCGGCGAGCATTCGTTGTGCGATATAGCCCCCCCCTCCCGGTTCGGCACCAGGGTACCAGGAGCTCCACCATTGGACAGCTAAAGGAATAATTAAAAGGGTGATCAGTGCTTCTTTATTTCCAAAATCGGGTAGGATTGAGATTTTATCCACGACATTTTCGTGAGTCAATAACGCCTGAATCCCTCCTACTTCTGGTAAGTTTACCAAATAATAGGCCGCGCCAATCGCGCCTATCATGGCAACAAAAAATAAGATCACATCGGTATAAACTACTCCTTTAAAGCCTCCGATTGCACTAAAGGTAACGGTTACCAATCCGGCTGTGATGACCGTTTGCCACGGCTCCAATCCTAGCATGATTCCCCCTATTTTTATGGCGGCGAGGGTAACCGCTGACATGGTTATTACATTAAAAATAATCCCTAAATAAATTGCTCTGAACTTACGTAAAAAACTCGCTGGTTTCCCTCCATATCGAAGTTCATAAAACTCCAAGTCGGTATTCACATTTGATTTTCTCCATAGTTTGGCATAAACAAAAACGGTCAGTAAACCTGTAATCAAAAATGCCCACCATACCCAGTTTCCAGACACTCCATTCGTTCGAACAATGTCGGTAACTAGATTGGGGGTGTCTGTAGAAAAAGTGGTCGCAACCATAGAAAGTCCCAAGAGCCACCAAGGCATGCTTCTCCCCGATAGAAAGAATTCATTTGCGCTTTTACCAGAGCTTTTGGAAACATAAATTCCTATACCAAGAGAAACAGCAAAAAATAGAAAAATAATTAGCCAATCGAATAATGCTAATTCCATAAGTTAAAATATTTTGGTCGTTTTAAAGATAGCTAAAAAAGCCAATCTAAATTAAATTGTTGTTAATTCCCTTGAGAATCAGACGAATTCACCCTAGGTTTGTGTTGTCTAGAATGATTGACAAAGGATGAGGAGCTTGTTTTACATACTGATCTGTTTCACCATGCTGGGGACTTATTTTCTTCAAGCACAAATCGTGGGCGAATCCAAAGAACCTACCCAACTTATTTTGCCTCCCCCAGAAAAAAAGGGGCCGAGTTTATTAAGTCCTAAAAAAGAGAAACAATTTCTTTCTGAGGACTATTTCAACCCGACCATAGAATTTAAAGATCCCAAAAGTGATATCAATAACCCCCCTGTGAATTTTGGGAAAAGCGAACAATTTTTAGACGCTAACAAGCAATATTTGAATCGGCTAAATAGAAAACCCGAGAATGAAAAAAATCCAAATCAATTCAAAGTTGACCAATATTTAGGTGATTTTAAAAACAATGGAAGATTTGTGCAAATTGCCGTTCGAGATCATGAGTCTCCTGATGGTGATTTGATTCGTATCCTCTTGAATGATAAGGAAGTTGTCCCGCAAGTGCTCCTTTTAGAGCGCTTTAAAACCATTTCTATAGATTTGGTAATCGGCTTTAATAAAATTGATTTTGTGGCTTTAAATCAAGGAGAGTCTGGACCCAATACCGCAGAAGTTCGTGTTTTTGATGACGAAGGGAAACTGGTTGGTGCCAATCGTTGGAACCTAGCTACGGGGGTCAAAGCAACGTATATCATTGTGAAAGAAAAATAACCTTAGGCGTTATATACTTCCAACATTCCTTTTGTAAATAGCGCTACCTCCTCAGCCGTACCGGTACTGATTCTGCACCAATCGTAAAAAGGTGGAAAGGGACGCCCAATCCGCACTCCCTTTGTAAGCATGGCAGGACCGAGCTCACGGATATCTTTTTTTGAATGAAAAAAGATAAAATTGGTATGCGATTTCACGTAATCTAAGTTTAAGTGATCCAATAATTTGTAAATCTGTGCTTTGGCCTCTTTATTTTTGGTGAGCGAAAATTGATAAAAGGCATCGTCCTGAAGTGCTTCTTTTGCTGCTTCAATGGCCAGAACATTACTCATTGCAACCAGATTTTTTCGAATTTTTTTTGCAATTTCTGGTTTGGCAATAAGATACCCCACTCGTAAGCCTGCCATACCGTAAACCTTTGAAAAAGTTTTTGAAACAATTACATTATCCCCTCGTTTCACGGCCTCTACCATACTGGGGTAATGAGGTGTTTCGATAAAATCATAATAGGCCTCATCTGAAAACACAATAGTTTTTTTACTGGCAACGGAACAAAAATCAACCAATTTTTGAGCGGGGACTAGAGTGCCTGTGGGATTGTTGGGGTTACACAAAAAAACCAGTTTGGTTTTCGAGGAGATTTGTTTTTCTATACGATCGAGGTCATAGCCTTTATCTTCTCCCACCGGAACCCAATTTATGGTCGCGCCCCATTGCTTGGCATACTCCATCATTGCCAAAAACGTAGGCTGCCCTGAAATTATTTCGCCTCCGTTTGCAGCAAAAGTAAGCCCTGCAACTTTAAGTCCTTCTGTAGAACCTCCTGTAACGAGTATTGATTCTGGTGCTACTCCGTGTTTTTTAGCCAGTTGGACCTCTAATTCGTCTGAATACGCATAGGGATATCGGCAGGCATGACCAAATGAGTTTTTAATCCGTTCCTGAACCTTTTTGGAAGGCCCGTAGGGATTCTCATTGGAGCTCAACCGAACGATGGATTCTAACGCACGGGGTTGAAAATACTCAATTTCTTTAGCAGAAAGTAAAGCATTAGGAGCTAAAAGCATCCCCCCTATTCCCAGGGAAGATCGAATCCAATCTCTTCGAGTTTGCATGGTAACCGATTTTTATAAAGTTCTTTTTTTTTTAATTGAAAACAAAATTTAATCCTTACTTTTCAAAATGAGCCATTGGACATCCAGCCTAGAAAATGTATTGAGTTTGCTTATCCAACCCTTAGAGTGGGTCATGCTACTTGCTGTTCTAGGAGGGGGATTCTTTCTCTTTTTTCACAGTAGAGGAGTGCCTCTGCTTAAATTCAAGATGGCGTTTCAGTTGCTTTTTCAAAAAGAAAAAAACAAAGGGATTTCAAGATTTCAAGCGCTCTCTGCTGTGCTTGCTGCCACCGTTGGTTTAGGAAATATTTCTGGAGTGGCCATTGCAATTCATATGGGAGGTCCCGGGGTTTTGGTTTGGATGTGGTTAACGGCACTGATCGGGATGGTTATCAAATTTTACTCATGTACTCTTGCAGTCCAACTCAGACAATTTGAAAACAATGGTGAACCTCTAGGGGGTCCGATGTATTATATGGAAATGGGGATAAAAAAATGGGGGAAACCTCTGGCTGTTTGGTTCTCCATTGCTGGACTTTTTGGGGTACTCCCCGCGTTTACAGCAAATCAACTCACCCAGACCTTTATTAACGTTGTCCAACCTGACACGTTCTTTTTACTGGGTGCTTTTCAGTGGAAATTCATCATGGGGTTCCTTTTATCCGTCGCCAGTTCTTTTGTTATTTTTGGAGGATTAAAGTCTATTGTCCGAGTTACATCAAATTTGGTTCCTGCCATGGTTGGACTTTATTTTTTGATGGGAATTTTTATACTATTTTCCAACAGTGAACAGGTATTTTCAACCTTTAAACTCATTTTTACAGAGGCTTTAAATTTTAAAACTGCGGTAACTGGAGGTTTTTGGGGACTCGTTATTTTAGGTGTTCGTAGAGCGGTCTTTTCAAATGAAAGTGGCGTGGGAAATGCGCCAATGTATCACGGTCAATCGCAAAGCACTCGAGGAACCGACGAAGGCCTTGTCGCCATGTTGGGACCCTTTTTTGATACCGTTTTGGTGTGTTCAATTACAGGGCTGATTGTTATCATTAGTGGAGCGTATTTGTTGCCCAACCTCAACGGAATTGTGTTGACTTTAGAAGCATTCAGACGTTTGTTTTTTGGAATTGGAGATCAACTTTTACTTCTTATGGTTTTCGTTTTTGGAATCTCTACCTTATTTACGTATTCCTATTACGGAGTGAAATGTTTTGGGTTTTTAACTCGCAAAAGTTGGGGACATTACTACAATTACTTCTATGTAGGAAGTATAATTCTTTCTGCACTTGTTACTGTAGAGGTCGTAATTGGCATCATTGATTTGGCTTTTGCATTGATGTGTATCCCAAACATGATTGCCTTGGTCTATTTGTCCAAGGGGGTAAAAAAAGAAATGCAAGAACGCCAATGGCTCTCCTTAGATTAATCAAGAGGAAATTTATTCTTCCCCTACAGGTGGTGGTCCTGAGGGAAGCATTGCCTCATATTGATACTCTCCTTTTCGCATTTTAAATTCGTCTTTCACGTCCTGAAGCAGTTGCTTGTCGGTAAATAAGTCGATCATAGACATTCCCAGCGCTTTGGCGGCGTACACCATCCCTTTGTGTCCTATCGACATCCCTCCGCATGCAACTACTGCCCACGAATGCCATGGCGTTCCCTCTGGTGCTACTGTTACCCCTAAACGCACGACCGGAACCAGAAAACTCACGTCCCCCACATCCGTAGAACCTCCCATGGGGTGTTCCTCCGTTGGTTTTAGTGGGGTAATTTTACCATTGATTCCAAGTTTTGGCTTGGAGGTTGCCTCTTGAATTTTATAGGCATAGGCTGTTTCTGATTCGGTGTAGGTGAGGTCGCCTAAGGCTTCCAAGTTTTTTTGAACTGCTGCACCTCCAGTGCGATTGGGTAATATTTCATGAATTCCAGAAATTAAACTTATTTTATAATCTACATCAGCCAAAATTGCGGCTCCTTCTGCCATTTTTTTTACTCGCTCATAAACCTCATTCATTCCCTCCCTTTTGGTATCTCGAACACGCACCCAAATTCTTGAATAATCGGGGACGACATTGACAACTTGTCCCCCGTCTTGAATATGGTAATGAATTCGTACTGTGGGTTTGATATGCTCTCTGAACGAGTTGATTCCATGAGTATATAATTCTAAGGCGTCTGATGCACTTCTCCCATTCCATGGGTCGGCAGAGGCATGAGCCGTTTGACCAAAAAATTCAACTTTAAAATCCACTAAAGCTAACGAGCTTTGGACATCTGCTTCTGTATGATCTGCAGGATGCCAATCTAAACAAGCATCCAGGTCATCAAACAAGCCCGCTCTTGCCATCCATAATTTACCAAAATACTTTTCTTCTGCTGGAGTTCCAAAAAACTTAACGGTTCCCTTTAATTTGCCTTCAGCTATTAAATTTTTAATCGCTACCGCTGCTCCTAAACTGGCTGTTCCAAAAAGGTTATGCCCACATCCGTGTCCCGCTGCTCCTTGTACTAAGGGTGTTTTTTCAGGAACGGCTTTTTGAGAAATCCCGGGTAATGCGTCAAATTCACCTAAAATACCTATCACTGGTTTTCCTGAACCATAACTTGCTATAAAAGCAGTTGGTGTATCAGCAACCCCCTCTTCCACATTAAAACCATTTGCTTTAGCATAGGCAATTAATGTTTCTGCAGATACTTTTTCTTGAAAAGCAATTTCTGCAGCTGCCCATATTTTGTCACTTACGGTTATTAACTCCTCTTTTTGTATCTCTACTGAGGCAATTACTTCTTTCTTTAATGATTTATTGTTCTGTCCGAAAACTGATGTCATCAAGCAGCACACAAGTACTCCTAAAATTGATTTTTTCATGGGTTAATTTGTTTTATCTAAATTCTTTTTTTAAGTGGAATGAAAAGAGCCAATCCTAATGAAAGTGCACTCCCTATGACATAAGGCCAATCAATAAATGAAAGCTTCGTGTACATTGTGCCAACGACCACACTACAAAGAATCGCAGCTACTGTAAAAAATATTTTTACTATCCACCTCAATAACATACTTATAATTTTGATTTTTCAATTTACACATTCATAAGGAAACTTACTTATTTTTGTTTATGATTCGAATCTATTTTATAGGGCTTTTTATCCTTATCACTGCTATACTTGCTAATTTCCTTTCAGCAAAGTTGCACCTCAAATCCTGGTATGACTTGTTTGAGGGTTTGGCTGGCACCCCTAACTATAGGGATCTTCTGACCCTAAAAGATGAGCTTTGGCTCTTCTTCATTTATCCCAGTCTTTTGGGTGTGGGATCAACCTTTGCTAACCTCCTTTATTTAAAACTTTTTTCAACATGACCAGTACTGTAATTTATCTTGGTGCCCTGCGCACTGAAGCCACCCATTTGGCCTCTTCACAAAAACTTACAACCGACGCTCCTAAAGATAATCAAGGAAAGGGTGAAGCCTTTTCACCTACAGATACTGTAGCCACTGCTTTAGCATCCTGCTTGTTAACGATCATGGGGATTAAAGCTCGAGATTTGAATATCGATCTACAAGGAACAAAAGCAGAGGTGCATAAAATTATGGGAACAACTCCCAGAAGAATCACCGAGATAAAAATCGATATTCACTTTTCAAATTCCTTTGATGATAAAATAAAAACCGTCTTGGAACGTGCCGCTAGAACCTGCCCAGTAGCCAATTCTCTACACCCAGATCTTAAACAAAATCTGTCCTTTATTTGGCCCGATTAATTCCCTTTTTCCCTAAAAGAATCAAGCTGTAAATTAGAACGCCAACTGGACCTAACATAAAGGTAAAAAGCAAAGGGATGACCATTATTTTATGACTAATTCCCGTTTTTTGGCTATGCTTCAAAATCCAGACTCCCATCCAAAAATCGAATGCTAAATAATGAAGCCACCCCGCAGCAGCAGATTCAGCAGTTGCATTTTGAAATAAAACTAGGATTCCTTCCAGCGAACTAAAATCCGCTTCCATTATCCCTCCCGATACGATGATGAAATAGAGGTAAAAAAAGCTCAACCCTAAGGGAATCCAGGGGTATGCGATCAGACGAATCGTAAGTTTGTGGTTCGGCAAAAAAAGAATTGCTGCCCAAACAAATAGTATAAGTGTATTGCAAAAATTAAATAAGAGTGCGGTCATAATTTGTTGTTAATATTCTTTAAAGCAAAATAGTCTTTTTAATTTAGTGAACATGTTGCTTTTTAAAGACATTCGCGGAAACCCAATTGATCCCGTTAAACACACGCTGGATGTTATAAAAAATTATCCCTATGTTGAAATTCACATTGGAACGGATTCTCAAAACATCAATAGACAAAGTCGATATACTACGGTAATTGCCTATCGTCTAGGTAGTAGAGGTGTTCATTATATCTTAAGTAAAACCCACGTGAATATCATCCGAGATATGTGGACACGTTTATGGAAAGAAGCGGAATTCAGTGTGGACACAGCGGAGTGGTTGACTAAAAAAGTGAGTATTCGCGTTGAGATTGATATGGATTATAATGAAGATGAAAGTTATAAATCACACAAATTGATTTCAGCCGCAAAGGGCTGGGCAAATTCATTGGGCTATAAAGTAAACGTTAAACCCAATAACCAAATTGCTACACGCGCAGCGGATTACCATTGCAAGTAAAAACTAGCGATTTCTTAAAACTTGTGTAAAATAGGCAATACTGTCCTGGGTGAAAGCGACACCTACTCCTAATTCTTTGTAGTCTCCAATCATGTTTGCAAAATGCCCTGGGGAGTTTTTCCATCCTTCTACAACACAAGTGGCAATAGCCTCTGCGGTTCGGGTATCTCCACAGCTACTCACATTAGAAGCCCATGGGACATAGGCTATATTTTCTGCAATGGAAGACCAAGAAAACTCCCTATCATCCGCTCTTTCGGAGGGGGATTTTCCTTGATGATCTTTGTGGCTAAAAAAATCATAGACAACCATATTCTCGCTGTGATAGGTTGCTAAAGCATCCATCTCCTCGTCTTGAATTAAATTATCCAAGCCCTCTGATTTTCTAATGGCGTTTGTTTTCGTCAGGATTTTTTCAGCGATGGATTTATTCAAATCCGAGGATAAAATATTTTCCTCTTCTGTCTGCTCTGCAGAGCATCCCAATAAAAAACAAGCTAGTAGTGTAAAGAACACGTGTTGGATTCGTATCATTGGGCGGCAAGTTACCAAAAATAATCAATTTGACTATCTTTAAGTTCATCTTAACCATTCCTCCCTATGCGTTTTATACTGATTGCTCCTCCTGTTCCAACTCAAAATTGGAAAAGAGAATTTGAATCAATCGCTCCTCATATTCCTCTTGTTGTTGGTGCTGAAACGGATCATCCAGAAGAAATTGAATGTGCTATGGTTTGGAAGCAAAAACCAGGAATTTTAAGCCCGTTCAAAAACTTAAAATTGATTTTCTCCATGGGCGCAGGTGTAGATCATATCTTGTCTGATAAGAGTATTCCCAATCATATACCTATCTGTCGGGTCGTAGACCCACAAATGGCTTTTTCTATGACCAATTATGTTTTGATGGCTGTTTTAAACCATCACCGTTCTTTTTACGATTATCAAAAAGCTCAGCAAAAGAAGCGCTGGGCACAATTTGAATTTGAAGAACTGAATTTGAATATTGGAGTACTCGGAATCGGTTTTTTAGGGATGGATATTGCTACCAAATTAGAGGGGTTAGGCTTTTCGGTTTACGGCTACAGCACTAGACCAAAAAAAACCTCATTCCCTTCATTTTCAGGAGATGAGTTGGATACTTTTCTATCTCAAATCAACGTGCTGATTTGTGTTGTGCCTTACACTCCAAAAACTCATGGCCTTTTGAATTATACTCTTTTTCAAAAATTAAAAACTCCTACCTATTTGATCAACGTATCTCGAGGTGCTGTGCAAGTTGAAAACGATCTCGTGCAAGCCCTAGAGGAAGGGTTTTTAAACGGTGCTTTTTTAGACGTTTTTGAACAAGAGCCTCTCCCAAAAAAGAGTCCACTTTGGGAGCATCCCAAGGTTCAAATCACTCCTCATATTGCAAGTTTGACTTATCCAAGAGAGAGTGTATATCAGGTTTTGGATTGTTTTGAACGCGTCCAAAAGGGGCTTCCCCTTCTTCAACAAGTAGATCGTACTCGAATGTACTAATCTAAGGTAATTCGATCACCTATTTCTTGTATTCCAAAACGTACAGGGTCCGTCACGGGTAAGTTTGTTTTCTCAGAAAGTGCTTGGAGGTAATTTGTTGCTTGTACTTCTGAAAATTTACTGGTGTTTGCTGCTATCCCAACCACCTTTGCTCTAGGATAGGTGCCGGATACAGTACAAAGAGCCTCGTTCAGCGCAATAAATTCATTGATGTCTGGAATTTTAAATCCCTCAGGACTTCTTAAGGAGTCTTTTTCTGCTCTCAAACACAAAATTAAATGAGTTGGACAACTTCCTCGCATAAGGGGTAGCGTTGCCGTACTCCCCGGGTGAAGTAATGATCCTTGCCCTTCGATAAGAACGATGTCTTTATCTTTTTGCTCAACAACCATTTGTTCGACTGCCCCGCAAGCATGATCTACTTTAAATGCATCCAGTGGAATCCCTTTTCCGGTAATCGTAATTCCAATTTGACCCGTAGCAATAAATCCCACGCTCCGCTGGCTTTTTATGTAATACGAATACAACTCTAATCCCGCTGTCATTTTTCCAACCGCCATGTCGGTTCCTACAAAAAGAACCCGTTTATTGGGCAATTTTGCGGCTTGTCCAGAAGCAATTGCTGGAGTGAATTGAGGAACACGCACATCCCAGATCCATTGCTTTTCTGGATTCTTAATGTGACTGCCCCATACCGGCTGAAGCAAGTCGTGCAAGCCGTTGACGATGCTCAATCCTCCTTGTATGGCTTCTTCAAGCACTGGATTCCATTCCTCTGGAATTTTCCCTCCCGAGGGAGCTATTCCTAAAATTAAAACTTCAGCTCCTAAATCCAATGCCTCCTTGATACTAGCTAAAATTGGAACCTCATTTGTAACAGGAATATAATCCCTCAAGGGTTTCCCTGCCAAATCTTTATCGATAACTCCTACAATCGGATTTTTGAGATAACGAAGTACTCCAGCACCCATTTTCCCGTAATCACTGTCTATATGTCCTTGCATATAGACGGCAACTTTGTGGTGTGATTTAAGCATAATATTCTTTTTTTAATTCTCCTCCGTGTCCGGGAACATCGGGGGGCAATGTTATTCCGTCCACCATCGGTGCTCCAAAAGCAGGATCAGGAGCTAAGTTGTAATGCGAGTCCAAATCAACATGATCTATACCGCCTGAAATGGCGGCGGCGGCGGCTATGGCTACAGAAGACTCACTCATGCAGCCTATCATTGTTTTTAAACCGTGTGCTCTAGCAGTAGCAATAATTCGAAGTGCTTCTGTAATACCCCCACATTTCATCAATTTCATATTCACCCCATCTACATAAGGAGCAAAGCTTGGAATGTTTTCAGCAAATCTGCAGGACTCATCAACATAAATTGGAAGTGGTCTGTTTTTATACAAAAATTTAAGATCGGATTCTTTGCCTTCTTTTAAGGGTTGTTCAATATAATCCACTTTCCTTTCTGCGAGCCATTTCATCATCTCCATGGCTTGAGGAACGTCCCATCCCCCATTGGCATCTACTCGAAGTTTTACCTTGTACTTTGCGGTGCTCTTAACAACTTCTTCAAACATGGCTTTATCTGCTGCGATCCCCTCGGGAGATCCCAGTTTAATTTTTAACGATTGTACGGTTGTCCCTTCGAGAAGAAGTGGGACGCGAGTTCGAACTACCTCGGGAGGATTTATCCCTATGGTAACAGACGTTGGAGTGTGTGGTTTAGGAAATCCAAGCATTTGATAAAGAGGAAGCCCTGCTTTTTTTGCTGTCCAATCCCATAAAGCGGTATCCAATGCCACGTATGCACAGGGAGGTATTTTTGCTTTTTTTGCCTTGTCGTAAAGTGCATAAATAGACTGTTCTTCAATCCCTCCTGCTATAAAATTTTCCAAACACTGCTGAATTTCCTGAGTGGTCCCCGCTCCTTCAGTAGTTCCGGGTGCAGCTTCTCCCCAAGCTTGAATCCCCTCCTTTTCTAAACGCAAAAATAAATTCTCTGAGTCGTAACGTATCCCTCTACTTATCGCAAGAGGAAAGCGTTTAATCAGTTTAACTTTGTGGTAAGTAATTTTCATTTAAGGCAATTAAATCGTTTATCTAAGCGCGTGTTACTCTGAACTTTTAGACGGATTCAGTTCAATAAACTCCGCAGAATATTCTGTATTGGTCTTTTCTTCAGAGCGAAGCCTTAGGGTTTGATAGGGTGCGTTTGGGAAAAAGATTTCTGTCATCACGGTTTCCCCTGCGTCATAAAATAATTCTATCGATGCCTTGTCTAAAACAAGTTCTATGGTCAAAGAATTTTGATCTCCAAACCTTGGAGCTGTTGAAGGCTGCTTGGTAAATTCTTTTGAAAAATCAACTTTTCCAGACTGACTGCGATCTATAAAAAATTGTTGGGTTCTGTGGTCATAACCAAAGGACAGTTTATCTCCCAAATCGTTTTCCAGATCAAAAGTATAGCGGGTCGATTCAAGATTTGTTAATTCAACAGTAATTTTTGCAGCTTGAAGGTCCAAACTATTTGCTTCCACAAGCGTGTTGCTTCCCTCTATTTTTGTTTTGGATCTACTGGTTTTTTTGGTAGTAAAAGCATCCCATTTGATTGCAAGGTCAGATTTTAGTATAAATCTGCCCTCAATCTTATGTAATTCTAAATTTCTAGGTAATGTCATGGCGCTTCTCCACTGTTCGGTTGGAACCGAAGTTGCATAGAGCCAATTGGACATCCATCCCAGTAAAAGGGGGTTTCCTTTTTCCGATTTCCAATTTGAAAAGGTAACGCCTGCATAATTATCTCTACCGAAGTCTGTCCAAAAGCGATGATTCTTTTCCAAATCAGCTTGAAACTCGTTGTCTAAGGTAAATTGAGTTCCATCAAAATCTCCAACAAAATATTGGGTAGCACTCCCTCCATTTGGCCCACCGGGGTTAATACTTACCAGTTGAACCCATTTTATACTGTCTGTTCCTTCAATTTTCATGGGGAATAAATCCGGGCATTCCCATACTCCATTATGATTTCCTATGCCTGTGCCAAATGTGGATAAAAACGTCCAATCCAACAGATTTTTTGATTCGTAATACTGAATCTCTTGACCTGCTGCAAGGGACAAAATCCATTTGGACTGGCTGTCCATCCAGAAGACTTTGGGGTCTCTAAAATCTTTAATTCCAGGGTTTTTAACAACTGGGTTTTGCTCATATTTTGACCATGTAAATCCTTTATCTGTAGAATATGCAATACTTTGATTTTGATAAGTACTGCTTCCCGTTTTTTCTGCTTCAGCATCATGGTTGGTGTATATTGCCACTATTGGAGGGTTTTCCTTAGTCCCCAATCCGGAGGTGTTCTCAAAATCTATTACAGCACTTCCAGAGAAGATGGTCCCCAGGGCATCTGGATAAAGTGCAATGGGGTGTTCTTCCCAATTCATTAAATCCGTACTCGTTGCATGTCCCCAGTGCATGGGTCCCCATACATTAGATTCTGGATGGTGCTGAAAATACAAATGAAACGTTCCGTTTAAATAAAACATCCCGTTGGGATCATTCATCCAATTTTGATTTGGAGTAAAATGGAATCCAGGTCTGTATTGGGCATCGTTTTTTGCTTCTTGTGCGATAGGGTCCTTTGAAGTCTTATTTTTCTGTTCCGCACAAGCAGACAAAAACATACTAAGACCTAATATTAAAATAAAGTGTTTTTTCATAGCGCTTATTTTCTGTTTTTTTCGATTAAAATTTTACTCAATTTTTCCAAAGATATTCCTTGTGTTTCAGGCATCATATAGTGGACAAAAACGAGCTGAAGTACCATAAAAAAGGCGAATATTAAAAAAACAACCCCCGCGCCTATACTTCCAAACAAGATCGGTACAAAAGAGGGGATGAGGGCAGCAAGTATCCAGTGTACGCTTGTGCCAAAAGATTGTCCGGCATTTCTCAAATGATTTGGGAATATCTCAGAGATAAATACCCAAATAATTGCCCCTTGTCCGATAGCATGTGAGGCAATAAAAATGAATAAAAAAATGGGGATTAAAAGGCCACCCCACTCAAAAAAGAATGCACAGGAAACCAAACTCAATGAAATAATATACCCCACAGAGCCAAAGTACATCAGTTGTCTTCTGCCTAGCTTGTCAATTAATGAAATCCCAATAAAAGTGAAGATTAGATTGGTTATGCCAATTCCGATACTACTCAAAAGCGAGGTGCTTTCTCCTAAACCGCCTTCTTCAAAAATTCTTGGTGCGTAATAGAGAAAGGCATTGATTCCAGACAATTGATTAAAAAAAGCAACCAAAAAAGCTAACTTAAGAGGGAAACGGTATTTTTTATCAAAGAGGGAGTCCTTTACATTGGATGGAGAAGTGTCCTCAGCCATTTCAGCGATCAACGTTTCAAAGGATGCTGTGGGATCAATCTTTTTATAAATCGCTCTGGCTTGATCAATTTTATTTTGTGTGATTAGCCATCTAGGGCTTTGGGGTATCCCAAAACAAAGCAACGTGTAAAGGATTGCAGGAAATGCCTCAATACCCATCATCCACCGCCAGTCGTTTTCACTGATTCCGCTTAAAAGGTAGTTTGAAATAAACGCTAATAAAATTCCAAGAACTAAGCTGAACTGATACAAGCCAACCAATCGTCCCCTGCTTTTTGCAGGTGCAATTTCTGATATGTACGCGGGAGCAGCAATGGTTGAGGTTCCAACGCCTAATCCGCCCATGAATCTAAATAGAGCAAACGTGATCGGGTCATTTGCCAATGCAGAGCCTACAGCAGAAACTGTGTAAAAAACACCAACCCACAATAACGTTTTCTTTCTTCCCAAACGTTGGGTTGGAATTCCACCGAAAATAGCCCCTACAACGGTTCCCCATAAGGCCATGGCCATCACCACTCCACCATGAAATCCGTTTGAGGAATCCCATAATGCTTGAAGTTTTTTGTCCGCTCCCGATATTACAACCGTGTCAAATCCAAAAAGTAATCCTGCTAATGCAGCGACCAATGACCAATAAAATACTTGTTTCATTTTACTTGTTTTTACAGTGTCGATTCCCGTAGTATTGTTTTTATAAAAATAGAAGAATTAAACGCATCATCGCTTGATCAATTAAAAATTTTCCAAATCGCTGTTCAACATCGGATTAAAACTTCAATCCAAACTCTGTATCTTTATAACAAATAGATTACTCATGACATTTTTTAGAACGTATGGTGTAGCCCTAATTTTGGGCCTCCTTTTCACAGCTTGTAGTTTAGAGACCAAAACCCCCAGAAAACCGAAAATTGCAATAGCGGGACTTGCTATAGAGTCCAGTACCTTTTCTCCAGCCACAACAGCTGCAAGTGCCTTTTTAGCTCGTCAGGGAGAGGCTATTTTTGACTACTATCCTTTTTTAGATGAAGATAGTGTTCAACGCAATGCCGCAACATGGCTGCCTGCATTAAGAGGACATGCCCTACCGGGGGGAATCGTAACACGTGAAGCTTATGATTCTCTTGTTGGTGTTACTTTAGAGCTGTTAAAAGAAAATATGCCCTATGACGGATTATTTTTTGATATACACGGGGCGATGAGCGTTCAAGGAATAGAGGATCCTGAAGGTGATTTTATAGAAAAAATCCGGGCACTTATCGGTACAGAAACGTTGATCTCTACTTCTATGGATCTTCACGGGAATGTATCCGAACGTTTAGCAAAGCATACCGATCTAATTACTTGTTACCGTATGGCGCCTCATGAAGATGCTCTTCAATCAAAACAAAGAGCAGTTGACAATCTTTTAGAACGACTGCAATCGGGGAAGGGAAAACCAAAGTATAAAGCTTGGATTCCTGTTCCTATTCTCCTTCCCGGAGAAAAAACAAGTACCCGCATAGAGCCCGGTAAAAGTCTTTATGCTCAAGTACAGCCTCAAACAGAGAAAGCGGGGGTAATCGATGCCGCCATTTGGATTGGTTATGCCTGGGCAGACGAACCAAGAAATCATGCTGTCGTTATGGTTACTGGTGACGACCAAACCGCCGTCAGTGAAAGTGCTGAACTACTTGCCAATCATTTTTGGGATGTTCGTGAACAGTTCGATTTTGTAGCCCCTACAGCTACTTTAAAAGAAAGCCTTGACTTGGCGTTAAAGTCAACCCGAAAACCTTTTGTAATAAGTGATATGGGCGACAACCCCACTGCTGGAGGTGCCGGTGATGTCACTTGGACTTTAAGAGAATTATTGGCACAAGCTGAATTTCAATCGGCACAGGGACCAACCGTGATTTATGCCTCCATACCAGGGCCTGAAATGATCGCTGCTGCTCTAGAGGCAGGGGTTGGAGGTCAAGTAAAAGCGAAGGTCGGAGCTGAGGTTGACGATCGTTTTGCACCCCCAATTCTATTGGAGGGTATCGTGGAAGCAATCCATAAAGGGGATGTTCATGCAGAAGTTGAGGCCGTAATTCGAGTAGGGAGTATTCGTGTAATTGTTACCCAAAAAAGAAAGCCCTATCACCGAGAAAAAGATTTTACTCAACTGGGGCTTGATCCCAGAAATAGCGATGTCCTTATTGTAAAAATAGGCTATTTAGTCCCCGAACTTTATGATCTCAGAGGAGATTGGATTATGGCTTTAACCCCGGGTGGAGTTGATCAAGATTTAGAGCGACTGGGTTACCAAAGGGTTCAACGACCGTTATTTCCTCTAGATAAAGAATTTCCGGATCTCAACTTAAAAACTCGATGGATTGAATCCTCCGAACAACCTTAAATTCATTATCTTGTTTTGTAGCTCGTTCTGAAAGGAATTTTGTTAGGTTTAGAAATATAAAATCTAGGATTTCGTTTTATAAAAACACTCGCTTTAATTGTTCTTTAAATCTTTACCATCAAATAGATAACTGACTTCCTTTCCTTTTTCATAGGTCTTTTCAATTCTTAATTGACCCGTTTCATCGTAATATCGAAAAGTACCATGTGCGATGCCGTTCTCATAGTTTTCCTCCCACCCTATACTCCCATTAGGATGATACCAAAACGACCTTCCCTCTTGTTTTCCGTTATTGAAATTTTGTATCGTTCGAATAGTGCCCGTTTCAAAATAATGAATCCATTTCCCTTGCTTTTTCCCTGAGATAAGATAGCCTTCGGTTTTAATTTGCCCATTTTCAAAATAGGTTCTATCCATTGATTCATGATTTTGGCACATAACAGTCAATGGAATACAGAGGAACAAAACGGTTAAGAAATTCATCCTTTGACTTGATATGAACAGAATAAAATTACTGTAAAATTATGTTTGAAAAAGAAATCTAGGCTCATAAACCCTTAACGTTCAACTGTTTTATATTTTGCTCAAACGCGGTGTTTAGCTTTTAAGAACAAACTGTTTAAAAGTCTAAACAAATGCTTCGAATCTCCCAATACCACCTTACCCTTAATCTACTTCAATGAGGATTCTTTGGTATCGAGTCAATTTAGGAATTCCGTTATCTGTCCCTTCTACGATGATGTGAACTTGATTTCCTGAGGCTGCATTAGATCCTAATTTGATTTTTGCTTGCTTTTGGTTGAACGTAACCTCAACTGGAGCGGTACTCAAGTCAGAATAATTCCAAACGGAATGAGTTATTTGATCACCATCGATATCACCAGAATTAAAATCCAAAATAACGGTTTCCCCTGATTTAGCTGAAATTCTTGAGGGTTGTTCTACATGAATACTTGGAGGGTGATTTGCGTTTTCAAAAGATTTTATACACCAATCTGCTCGTGCTGCAAAATCATTTTGAATAACCTCTACCCATCGAGATTGTGGGTAATACGGATCCTTCCTTTGGGTTTCTGGATTAAAATCAGAGGCTGTTTCACCATCTTCAAATTTCGATGGGTTGGTCTTAGATTGAACAAATCGTCCTCCCCATCCTCCATAAGAAGGGTTGTTGTAATTATCTAATCCAACATCTACTAAGTGTAAATAAGCGGGTGTATCGCCTTCTGAAATAAAATCATACAGGTCAAAAGAACCCCACTGTGCATTCTTTAATTTGGTGAGGTCACCGTGAATATGTTCGTCATCTCCTTGCTGCTTTTGTCCGTCCCCATAAGAATAATATTTTTTTAACAAGGGTCCGTGATTTTGAATAATCTCAGGTCCCATAAATCCACCCTTAAGTTTCGCTTGAAGTTTAGAAGGGACCATTTGTTGCCAGGGATAGGCAAAGGCTGCAAATTGGTGAGCGTTATAATAGACTCTGATTTTGGGCCATTTTTTACTGATATAATTGATATAGGTGTCGTCTTGATCCATAATGGTATAGATACTCGCTTTTTGGGAAACTGCTTCATAAACCTCATCCCAAAGTGCTGTTTGAGAATACGCTTCCTCTATTGATTTCAAAGAACGAGCTATGGTGTTTGTTCCTCCCCATGCCTGAAGAAAAAGTTCTTTTATTTCTGGATCAAGCAATTTGTTTTTTATCCATTCCGACCCGGCCGTAACCAATTCCATTTCTCCTTCAAAATTGACATTCCCTACTTTTACCATTCGCATAAGTTTTTCAGGGGAGGGATAGGTTGCCGAATGCTTGAGCAAGTTGGGATAAATTTTTGCGTACTCTTGAATGAGTTCTTGAATCCAATTTGTCCCTGGCCAACGCAAATCGGTTTGCTCGCCGTACATATTTTTTGTCATCTCCATTTTTGAAATAAATGGGGTAGCTTTTCCGTCTCCTCGATAATGCCACATTGAACTGGAATACACCAAACCTTCCAAATCAAATTCATTGGTGTACAAGAGCATCCGAATAAAGGTATCCACATCGTCGATTTCACCATCTGTAGTCACAATTGTTTTTACCCTTGGTTGTTGCGCTTGAAGAAGAGAACTACTCAACAGTACAAAACTGAAGAGGATGAGTAGAATCGATTTATTCATTCCCAATTTTTGATTGTAAGGTAACGATTTCTGGTAGTTTTTATATTTCCTTATACGATCAAACCAAAAAAGAAAATAATTCTTTTTATCTAAAAATTTTTAACTTTAGTACAAACATTTTCTATGGCAATTGTAAGACGTCATTTTCTCAAACAAACCGCATTGGCTTTGAGTATTCCATTAGTAGGCTGTGAATCAACTCCTTCTGCTTCGGATACAGCCCCTTTTTCAGCGCTTAAACGAGGAGATGTACTCCTATTTCAAGGGGACTCTATAACCGATGCGCGAAGAGAAAAAACAGAACAACTCCCCAATACTTCGAGTTCTTTTGGTCACGGTTATGCCTTTTTAGCAGCTTCCTATTTACTCAATAAATTTCCTGAACATCAATTTACTATTTACAACAGAGGAATTAGTGGAAATAAGGTTTTCCAACTTGCGGATCGATGGCAGGAGGATGCCCTCGACCTCAAACCCAATTGGGTTAGTGTCTTGATTGGAGTTAATGATTTTTGGCATAAAATGAAACACGGATATGAGGGAACCGTCGAAATCTATGAAAATGATCTAAGGGCATTGTTACAACGTACTACAAGCGAACTGCCTGGTGTTCGTTTAATTGTTTGCGAGCCCTTCATCCTTCCAAATACCTCTGCAGTGGATCAAAGCTGGGTAGAACCCTTTAAGGCGTATCAAAAAGCTGCTCATCATATTGCTACTGAATTGGGAGCCTTATGGGTTCCTTTTCAAACACTATTTAATAATGCCTTGCAGCATGCTGAAGCTGCTTATTGGGCTCCTGATGGGGTTCATCCCTCGATGGCAGGAAGTCAATTGATGGCTAATGCTTGGCTCGATGTACTAAACAAATCTTAATTACTAACTAAAAAACAAACAAGTGGGAAATTCAAGAAGAACTTTTATAAAAAAAACCGCTGCCGCTGGTTCTGCGACCATGCTGGCGCCTACAATTTTATCTTCCTCCGTTTTTGGGGCGAATGATCGTATCCATGCTGCGGTATTAGGAATAAATGGAAGAGGTAAAAATCACATTAGTGGCTTAATGGCACAAAAGAATGTTCAGGTCACCACCCTTTGTGATCCTGACATGAACTTACTTAATGAGAGACAAAAACAATTTAAAGACAAATACAACAAAGACGTTGCGCTTGAACAAGATTTGAGACGTGTAATGGATAATAAAGACATCGATGTAGTCAGCATCGCTTCCCCGAACCATTGGCATGCATTATCTGTAATATGGGCATGTCAAGCTGGAAAAGATGTCTATGTTGAAAAACCAGGATCGCACAATATATTTGAAGGGCGCAAGATGGTTGAGGCAACTCAAAAATACGATCGTATCGTTCAACATGGGGTGCAACTTAGAAGTTCTCCTGCAATAAACGAGGCAATACAATTGATGCGTGAAGGATATATCGGTAGAGTTTATATGGCAAGAGGTTTGGTCTTCCGTTGGAGAGCCGATATTGGAGATAAAGGCTTCTCCCCAGTCCCAGAGGGATTGGATTATGATTTGTGGACCGGTCCTGCACCAAAAAGACCTTTTACTAGAAATTTAGTACACTACAACTGGCACTGGCATTGGGACTATGGAAATGGGGATGTTGGAAATCAAGGCATCCATGAAACCGACTTGTGTATGTGGGGACTCGATGTGGGCTTACCCACAAAAATCACTTCTATGGGAGGTAAATTTCTTTGGGATGATTGCAAAGAGGTTCCCGAAGTGCTGACTTCCATTTACAATTATCCAGAAGAAGGTAAAATTATCCAATTTGAAGTTCGTCCTTGGTGTACCAATACAGAACAAGATGCCACCGTTGGAAATATTTTCTATGGGGATAAAGGGATTTTGGTTGTAGAAGGATACAACAAATACAAAACTTATTTGGGACAAAATAGGACTCCTGGAAAATCAGGAGACGATGGTGAATCCAATGCTTCAGAAATGGATCGAGGAGATGGAGGAACAAATGGACATTTTGCTAATTTCATTGATGCTGTTAGAAAACATGACGCGAGCATATTAAATGCCCCAATTGAAACTGGGCATTTATCCTCCGGTTTGGCACATCTAGGAAATATTGCTTACCGCATGGAAAAAGTGCTCACGTTTAATCCTCAATCCGAAAAATTCGTAAACGATCCTGAGGCAGATAAAATGCTAACGCGAAATTATCGCAAAGGATTTGAGGTTCCGAAT
>JAFMCA010000025.1 GCA_017858055.1 Flavobacteriaceae bacterium | reverse complement strand
CTTGAAAACTGTTGAGGGTCACACCTCCGGGGGTTCGAATCCCTCTTTCTCCGCTGATTAAAACCCTATTCAAATATGTCCATTTGTCTAGGGTTTTTTTATAAATCCTTGGAGTTCCTTTTTTGTTTTATAATCTAAGTAAAGGGTTAAGATACTTTAAACCCTTAGAGATAGAGACAACATAAATTGTAAAATCATTTTTAATTTTCTGGATTTTCTACTTTGTTTTAGAAAAGATTTAGTCCCGCTAAATTCTTTTTTTTAAATTAGAAGCATTATTAACCATAAATCAATTAAAATGAAAAAAATATTTATTTTTTTTGGGTTCGTATTCTTTATTAACCTCTCCTTTTCTCAAAATATTTCATTTGAGCAAGTGGGTATCAAAGTAGAACCCGGTAAAGCACCTTATGTATTAAATTTATTAGATGAATTTTACGGAAATATCGAAAAACCTAAAAATGTTAGTATTTCTTTAAATAGAATTTACTTTAAACCTGAGGGGACCCAAGCAACTCACTATTTACTTTTTGCCGGTACTGTTGAGGGATTAGCTGAACTAAGAAAAATTAGAGGAGGTGACACCTACTCAATTTTTAATTCAAATATTTTAAAATTTGCTGAGATTGTTTCTGTAACTGGTGGTTCAACTCTATTCAGGATTAATCCTGAAAAAAGTAGTGAAAACACCTTCCAGGTATGGAAATGGAGAGTTGAAGATGCACCAAGCTTTGCCTCTGCATTCACTGAATTAATTAAAGCATTTCCTCAAGAAGGCTACCTATCTCTTGGTCAATTTACTCATGGTATTAGTACAGATGGTGAGTCGCATTATGTATATATAACCCATAAAGACTATGCCTCTGCATTAAGCTGGGGACCAAAAACCGAAATGCAGCAGGAAGCTTTTGTTAAATTTCAAAAAGCGACCAGTAAGTATTCAAATTTTTTAGGGACTATGACACTATACAGAATGAAATCATGGTAAAATAATTTTTATCGATTCAGAACCCTCCCAAGTGGAGGGTTCTTTTTTTAAATCGATTTTTATGAGAACATACTTAGCCTTTTAATCTTATAATTTTCATTACTTTAAGACCGATAAAAAGATTTTAAAAATAAAAAGTAGGGAGAAACTCTCAATTTTTCTATCCTAAATTTTTAAAAAAAGTACCCAATCCAAAGCTGTTATTTTTTAGATTTTAATGAGCTTTGAAAAACTAAATTTATTACAATGAAAAAAATAGTAGGAATCCTGATTTTTGTCCTTAGTTGTAATGCAGAAGATAAAAGTGAGACACAGAAACAAGAAAATACAATTATTGACATTAAGGTAGAGGAAGTTACTCCAGATTTTAATAATGACTCCATATACAGCAAAGTAAATCCCTTAGTCTTAAGTTCTTATTGGGATGCATTTGTTAAATCCGCTGCACTTTATGATGTAGATCTTAATAAGATTGAAGATGTAACTTTTATCTCTGAGAACTTAGGCGGAAGTACCGCAGGAGTTGCGAATGGTTCTTGTGAAGATTATGTCCTTATTTCTGTAGATGAAACCATTTTTAGGAATCTAACTAAAGGAGAGCAAATTTTTTTAATGTATCATGAATTGGGACATGATGTATTCAACGCTTCTCATGATGGAGGCGGATTGATGGCTCCAAATGTCAGATCTCTAGAGTATAAACTTTTTCAAACCGAAGTTGAAGATTTTTTTACCGGTGAAGATTATATCGAATGGACTGAGGAAGAATGCAAAATCATAAGAGATCTTACAGATAACTAATTACTAATACATTACTTTTTGACAATTTAAATTCTGTTTTTCTCCAACCCTTTAAATATCATTCGTCGCACTTCTTTTCAATAATAGCATTTACCTAAATACTCGTACACAATTCATCACTTGATTAAGGAGATACGTTCGGTTAGATCATTTGTTGAACCGTTGACAATCCCTTTTCATTCGGGTTGAGCTGAAAGTATTCAGTTAGCCTCCCCTAGTGGATTTTTTTTATATTCATTATCTTCGTGTACTTATTAACCATAAATCAATTAAAATGAAAAAAATTATTTTATTACCGCTTCTTTTATTTTCCATCACTCTTTTTGGTCAAAATATTGTTGAAATTCATTACCGACACGTTCCCTCCGAGCATATTGCAGAGTTTGAGGACAAGGAAATGAGGATCTGGTCCAAAGTAAAACAAAACGCAATTGACAATGGCGATATGCTGGCTACAGCATTTTTTAGAATTGCTGACGCTGGGGTAGTTGAAGATGAAACTATTCCTACTCACGCATTTGTTTTGGTTTATAAAGATTTCAAACAACTTGCAAATTCATCAAACATTTGGTCCTCCGCTGAGAAAGTCCTTGGTATGAATCCAAACTATATTTCTACAAATGAAATTTCAAAAACTATGATGATTCAACGCTTTAAGTTAATTGATGAAATACTGCCCCTAAGAGAATTTAAATACGCCGTATGGAATTATTCCAAACCGAAAAATTTTGGAGGTTTTGTTAATGAAAATCTGAAACTTTGGAAACCCTATTTCGAGAAAAAAATTGGTCAAAAGGGTTTAGCAGGTTGGGGCATTTTAGCGCGGGTTTATCCTCAGGGCATGAATGAATCGAGTATTGTTTCCTACGACCACTATACCTCTTTGGAGGCGGCAATGCAAGCACTTTCCCCTATGGATTTTGATCCATCCATTTTAGCGAAATCTAAAATGTCTGAGTATGATCCTGAAGGTTTTCGATACCGAGTTTTACTTGAGTTATTACAATTTCAAGGAAGTGTAAATTAAACCTTAAAAACACTCCAAATTACGTGACTCAAATCGCACGACTACTTTAAAAGCAACATACCCTCTCTACAGAGGGTATGTTGCTTTTATTTCAAAAACGAAGCAAACCATTCTCTCTTTTTAGGGGAGAGCGCATTGCTGATGGATGCGATTTTTAACAAATCTGGATCCTTTATCTCAGCATAAACCAATTGAAATAAGGCGGCTACTGTGATGCTTTTTTCCAATCGATTGACCAAAATAAAAGGGTCTTTGACATTTACCTCACCTTCCTCCAAGATGCTCAAATAGGTTCCTCCATTTCCACGATCAATAAATTGTTGAATCACCTTTTGATCTCCAAATTTATAACCCAACTTATAACAGGGTTCTCGATATTGTGATATCTGAACCAAAGCCTCACCAACACGATACACATCCCCAAGAAAGACTTGATGAGGATTATAATTAGTTACGGTTAAATTTTCTCCAAACATCCCCCAGGTCCAATCGAGATCGGGATATTGCTTTTTCCAAAAAGGGTATTCCTCAGCAGAAAACAAATAACAAGCCTTATAATAACCCCCATGATGTATCCGATCTGAAATCTCATCCCCTACGACCTTATTTGTTGAAAGAAAAATTGGGGTTCCTGTAGGTTTTTTAAAAATTCCCGTAGTAACTTCAGCTTCTTTCCAAATAAAGGTGGTGGGTTCTGCTGCATTGGTCGATTTGATTTCCATAGGTGGATACTTTTAATTAAATTTTTAAAATAGGGGAATACTCAAAATTACTGAAATCCCATTGGATAAGAACTTTGACTACAATGAAATTTGTACCTTTTAACAATGAAACAAAATACGCTTTCAAAAAGATTTTTTTTCAAACCTGTTTTGGTGTTTCTCTTGGTTTTTTCATGCCTCAATGTTTTTAGTCAAAATGAATCCAACCCTCGAATGCACTCTCATAACGATTACAACCAAAATATTCCTTTTTGGAAAGCATTGTCCGCAGGTTTAACTTCAATTGAAGTCGATGTATATCTTCAAAATGAGGAGTTGTACGTAACCCACTCTAAAACAGAAATTATAGAAAACCGAACTATAGAAACGCTCTATTTACGACCCCTTCAAAATGTAATTGCTTTAGGCTTGGGCGAATTCGATCAACTTCAACTCTTGGTAGATGTCAAATCGGAAGCAAGAACTACTTTAGATAAGTTCATCCAAGTTCTAGAAGGTTATCCCGATCTTCAAACCAGCACAAAAATTTCTATTGTTATTTCAGGAAATCGACCTCCTGTAGAGGAGTATATCAACTACCCCAATTACATTCAATTTGATCACCAAAAAATCGATGAAATTTTAGAAGAAAAGCTTTGGGAAAAAGTTGCCTTAATCAGTTTAAACTTCAGAAACTATTCTACTTGGAACGGCACAGGATCAATGACAGAAACCGATTACCAAAAAGCAAAAACTTTGATAGACCAAGCACATTTTACTGGAAAGCCTTTTCGGTTTTGGGGAATCCCTGACACAAAAGATTCGTGGACTGTTTTTAAATCGATGGGAATCAACTTTTTAAATACCGATGACCCCATTGGATTATCAGCTTTTTTAAACCAATAAGACATTCAGCTGTAATTTTGTCCGATTTCAACAGCGAAATCAATTCCCTTTTTCGTAATACAATTCCAGGCCAATGGAGGTTCTGGGAAGAAACCCTTCCCAAGGTTTTTCATCTGAAAAGCTATTGGCATCCAAATAATTTAAATAATCCATTGAAGACTTGAGTTTGGAACCTAAAAATGCCGTAATAAAATGCTGGTTAATATTATTCATCCTACGTTGATCCCATACAGAATCTGCATAACGCAAATATTCGTTGAGATCGAGTCCTTCTTGCAAGGCTTCAAAAGGAGGTGGATTCGGAGCTATATTATGCCTTGCATTCACATAGGTTAGGAGGTAACGCTCCGTATTTATCGTTCCCTCATAAATTGCTTGTATTCCTTTTTCATAGCCTGAAATATCGTCCTTGCTCCCTGCTATAAAAAATGTTGGAATTTTTAATCCTGAGAGTCCTTGTTCATCCCATACGCCATTTTCCATCCCCCAGGGAGCCATGGCTACAATTGCTTTAATCCTTGAATCAAAAGAAGCTTCATATTCAGCATTGCCCATCATGCGCCTTTCCAAATCTGATCTTCCCCTAGAAAGCCCTTTAAAAAAATCTACGGCCTTTTGGCTGTAACCTGCTCCTCCAACATTCAGGGCTCCATACCCTCCCATGGAGTAACCTACTAAACCTGTAGTATCCGCATCCAGTAGCTCATAAAGAAATGAGTCTGAGTCTTTGCTCAAACGATCCATTTCATTTAACACAAATAGATCATCCAAGGAACGATTTAACAAAGTACTAATAAACGGACTCGCGTCTTTAAATGTTGAATCTGTATGGCCAATGGATACAACAACATAGCCTTTGGATGCTAAATTTTCTGTAAGGTAGGTCATTAGATATCTTGAACCCGTATATCCATGAGATACAATAATTAGAGGATAGGGAGACTCTGTTTGAAGCGGCAGGGCGTTTCTTTTCGCTCTTCCCGTAAATTTAAAAGGAACCAGAGGTCGTTTGGGATCATTGTAATTCCCCATTACCTCTTCATATACATCCTGTTCAATTTCACCCTCCGCAAGTTTTGCGGGATACCAAACCTCAACAGTAAGCGGTCGGTCATAAACTACCTCGCTATACTTAGTACTGTTCAAAATATCGATTTGATTTGGGTTTATTAGCTCAAGCGTCTGTACCCCAATTTGAAGAGTTCCTCTTGCTGACAATACGGGTGCATCGGGTAATTTGTCTCCATAAACAAATTGAATTTCTTTTTCTTGAGCAAAAAGGTTTACACTCAAAAAAAGTACAAAAGCAATCCATTGGTTTCGGTTTCTCTTCTTCATTTAAAATGTTTCTTTAATTAGAATTTAATATAGTCTGATAGCGGTCAATCATTATTTTCAATTGTTCTGGATGGGATTGTGCTAAATTATTTTGTTGTGAACTATCCTCCTCCAAGTTGAAAAGCTGATACTCTGGAGCGTTCCCTAATTCAATATTAACAAAAGAATTTTTTTGAGGACCTGAGTAGGGTGGAATAAGTACCCAATTTTTGCGTCTGAAAGCCGTTTTGGTTTGTGCCTCAAGGATGAATTCCTCTCTTCCTACCCCTTCGTTTTGAAAAAGAACATCCGCTAAATCCATACCATCTTTTGTTCGGATTTCTGAACCAATTAAGGAAGCAATTGAGTTTAAAAAATCAATTTGAGAGACCATTTGATCAGATACCGAGGGCTTGATTTGATCTTTCCAATAGGTTAGTAAAGGCACCCGTGTTCCTGCCTCATAAAGGCTGTACTTTCCTCCTCTAAAATTTCCAGCGGGGGTATGTTCCCCGAGTTTTTCAACCGCTTCATCATAGTAACCGTCATTCAATACAGGTCCGTTGTCGCTAGATAGGATAATAAGGGTGTTTTCCAATAAATTGTTTTGTTTCAGATGAGCGTAAAGTTGACCAATACACCAATCGGCTTCGAGTATTGCATCACCTCGAGGACCCATGGTTGAAGTTCCCACAAATCTGGGATGTGGAGTTCTCGGCACATGGGGTTGTTGGAGGGCATAATAGAGAAAAAAAGGCTTCTCTTTTGCTTGATCAATATAGTTTTTTGCTTGGTTTAAAAATTCATCTGCCATATCCACATCCCTCCACTTTGCTTTTTCGCCTCCTTTCATAAATCCAATTCTCGAAATTCCATTGACGATAGTCCCATCGTGTCCGTGATGCCACTTCATTGAGAGCAGCTCTGGGTTTTCTCTCCCGGTTGGTTGCCCTTCAAAGTTTTCTTCAAAACTAACCTCAATGGGATCATTCGGATCTAAATTCTTAACTCGTCCGTTTTCCATATACACTGTAGGAACACGGTCTTGTGTATCGGGCATGATATAGCTATAATCAAAACCTACCTCATTTGGACCAGGACTGATTCTTTGATTGTAATCAATTTTTGAATTTCCAAGACCCAAATGCCACTTTCCAACAATAGCAGTTTGATAGCCCTCCTCTTTTAGCATTTTAGGGAGTGTCATTTCTAAGGAGTCAATGATTAAATTAGCTCCCGTTAGAATTTTAGCACGTTTATTTCTCCAGGGGTAGGTTCCTGTCATTAATGCATACCGACTCGGGCTGCAGGTTGCTGAACTTGAATAGCCACTTGTAAATCGAGAACCGTTATTTGCAAGCAAGTCAATATTAGGAGTTTGAAGCTTTCCCAAACCATAAGCACTAACATCCCCATACCCTAAATCGTCTGCATAAATAATAATTACATTAGGTTTTCTTATTGCAACTTCTCTATTACAGCCAAAGAAAATAAAAAATACAAGAAGAACTTTTAAATATTTCATACTTCTAAGATATACGTTTCTTATATGAATCTATTACTTTATAAGGGTGTTTTTAGCTCTTAGAAAAAATCGAATACTCTATCGGAAAATTCTTTAAGTAAAGAAAGGAATGAGAACGCCAGAAATAAAATATAAAAGCCCCAGTAAGAAGTATACTGAGGCTTTTAATAACCATAAACCAATTCATCGAATTGATAAATACAAATTTAATGTAAAAATCAAAAATATGTGTGACAAAAGTTACAATTGTATGAAATCTTATGGTTTAAAAAACTCTTCCTCAGTAATCTGATAATAATTCCCAACCTTAGAAGCGTCGAAAAAGAAATTAAAGGTATGCCTTTCACCATAGTTGATGTTTGTACGCTCACGGTCTTCATAAAAAAACTCTTTCGATTTAAATTGAATGTAGAGGCGTGTTATGGGTAGATCTTTAAAAACATATTGATCGTTATTCCGTATATAAACGTGTCTTAAATATTTTTTGTTTTGATCCCTGATAAGCACAATAATATCGTGATCCACCTCATTGATGAGTAACAAAGAGGAATTGGAAACTTCGCTAAGAACATCTGGCGGGAAACGGTTTTCGAATGTCTTATCACCTGTTTTCCCTCGTTGACTAAAAGCTAAACTTGTGGCAAATAGCAAGCAAATTATGAAAATATTTCTCATGATAAATTAGGTATATGTGAATACAAGGTTAAGTACCACTAAGTTAAGAAAAATCTAGCTTATAATGCTAGATAAGCTTTTCTAGAAAAGAAAATTAACACCATAGCAGCGACTACAAAAATCAAGAATGCAAGGTTTAAATTAAAAAGATGTGCTATATATCCCACGAAAGGTGGTGCTAATAGCACCCCAATAGTAGCATAGGTGCCAACGATAGAAATGGCCATTCCAGCAGCGTATTTTTTTGATTTGCTTGCCAATAAAAATGACATTGGGAAAATGGCAGCCACACCTAAACCCGTTATGAAAAATCCAATAAGTGCAGGGTAAAATGTGGGAAAGAGTATCAGTATACTAACTCCAAAGATGACCACTAGTGCGCTGATGATGAACATTTTTTTCATTCCAAAATAGTCAACCAAACGATCCGTATAAAATCGAGATAAAGTCATGGATACCATAAATACTAAATAACTCAATGTGAACAATTCTGCTTGAACTACTTCTTTAAAATATACACTACTCCAATCGTAGATTCCTCCTTCACAAACTGCTGCACAAAACACTACAATTCCTGTATAGAGGATAAATCGATCGGGTTTACCAAAACGAAATTTATTTCCACCTGTTTCTCGATCATTTTTTAATAAAAAAGAAGCTGCTGAAACACCAGTAAATAACGCAAAAAGAGAAACGCTAATCAGGTGAGTCTTCATACTGATTTCTAAATAGATCATCAAAGTGGCGACCAAAATCCCAATAAGCCCACCCAAACTCCATATTCCGTGAAAACTTCCGTTTATCGTTTTATGATATCGCTTTTGCAGTTGAACGGCTTGGGTATTCATTGAGATATTGATTGCCCTTAAACCAAAGGCAAAAAAACAAACCACCAAGGTCAAAATTTCTAGATTTGGAGCTAAACCAATACCACAAAGAGAAATTATGTATAACAAAAACCCATAGGTTAATAAATAACGACTGTCGTATTTGGAAACCAGCCAACCCGAAATGGGAAGCCCAATAAGCGAACATATCGGAAGAATGAAAAGAAAACTACCAAGTTCTGCCTCATTCATTTCGTAGGTAGTTTTTATAGAAGGTATTCGAGAAGCCCAGGTGGAAAAACTAAATCCAGCTAAGAAAAAAAACACACTTAGTGCTTTGCGATTTTGAGAATTACTTTTCAACTTTTTCCATAAAGCGCAAAGATCATCTCATTTTTTAAATAAAAAAAACACTCCTTCAATTAAATAAAATAATTTAACTTTAGTTTTTATCAAAACTCAACACTAAAATGAAAAATAGAAAACACGATTCAAGAAGAAACTTCATTAAAAAAAGTATTGCAGCTTCTTCTATTATGATCGTTCCTAGACATGTCCTTGGAGGGCCTGGTTATCTTGCTCCAAGCGATCAATTGAATTTAGCTGCCATTGGATCAGGTGGAAAAGGAGCAAGTGATATCAGTAATGCATCCGTACAAGGTCGTGAACGTGTATCAGCACTTTGCGATGTTGATTTTTCAGGGAGTGCTTCCAAAACAGCACAGAAATTCCCTACTGCGAAACAATATGCTGATTACAGAGTAATGCTCGATAAAGAAAAAGATATCGATGCCGTTACGATTTCTACTCCAGATCACGTTCACGGTCCTGCTGCCGCTTTTGCTATGCAGCGAGGAATTCATGTATATGTTCAAAAACCAATGACTCACAACATTAGAGAAGCTCGTATCCTTACACAAATGGCAAGAGACCAAAAAGTGGTGACTCAAATGGGGAACCAAGGAGGGTCAAATCCATTACTCAATATGGTTCAGAATTGGATAGATACGGATAAAATTGGTGCGGTATCTGAAGTGAAAATTTGGACCAATAGACCGGTATGGCCACAAGGGGTTCAAATGCCCGCAGCGGATTCTAGTTTAAAACCTGATGCCCTGAATTGGGATCTGTGGTTAGGTCCGGCAAAAGAAAAACCCTATACCCCCAACATGCATCCATTCAGTTGGAGAGGCTGGTGGGACTATGGAACTGGGGCACTTGGAGATGTGGGATGTCACTTAATTGATATTCCATTTAGAACGCTTGGATTGAAATATCCTACCGCTGCTGAATGTAGTGTTGGAAGTGTGTTTTCCAAAATGTGGTCTCCCGATTATATTCCAGAAGGATGCCCTCCTTCTTCTTTGATTACAATTAATTTTGAAGCCACAGAAAAAAGCAAAACACTAATCCAAATGACATGGAGTGACGGGGGTATTCGACCACCACACCCAGAAATTATTCCTGCAAATAGTGATATTGGTGGGACCGATAGTGCCAATGGCGTCCTAATCATTGGGGAAAAGGGAATTATCTCAACCAATATAAACGACAGTTCTCCCCTTATGCCGAAACTTTATCTTTATGATGGATCAACCGATTTTGGTCCAGAAACTGAAGAAATGACGGAACCTGAATACGGGCACCAACGGAAATGGGTGGATGCTTGTAAGGCTGGATTCAATAGCAAAGAACACCTAGCGTTAACTTCATCTTTTGATTATGCTGGTCCAATGACCGAAACCGTATTGATGGGGAATTTAGCGATTCGCAGTTTTATGCTTCGAAAAGAACTCAGCAATGGACGTATGGATTATTTTGCTCGCAAAAAACTCCTTTGGGATGGTGAGAACATGAGAATTACCAATCTTGAGGCTGCAAACCAGTTTGTAACTCGAGACTACAGAGAAGGATTTTCAATTTAATTTTGTAGGGTCTTTATTAAAAGTTGTCGTTTATTGTCTTCTGAATCAGTAAAATAAATTCAAAAAGAGTCTTGAACCGTTGAAATTAGTTTACTTTTGCCGTCAGAATTCAATTTATGACAACTTTTAAGTCCCTAGGACTCAACGCGCCACTTTTAAAAGCCGTTGAAAAACTAGGATTCGAAACTCCAACGGAGGTTCAAAACAAGGTAATCCCAATACTCCTTAACGATAAAACAGATTTAGTCGCACTTGCGCAAACAGGTACAGGAAAAACAGCTGCTTTTGGTTTTCCTATGCTTCAAAATATTGACTTGAGTCTAAAGTCCACTCAAGGTCTAATCCTTTCTCCCACAAGAGAACTCTGCTTACAGATCACCAATGAAATGGAGCAGTATGGAAGCGAATTGAAGCAAATCAATATCGTTCCTATATACGGTGGTGCAAACATAACAGAACAAGCAAATAAGATTCGTCGTGGTGCTCAAATCATTGTAGCAACTCCAGGACGACTCAAAGATATGATCCGAAGAAAGCTCGTTGACATTAGCAATATCAGTTATTGTGTGTTAGACGAGGCGGATGAAATGCTCAATATGGGCTTTTATGAGGATATTAAATCCATCCTCACCAATACTCCAGAGAATAAGAGTGCATGGCTTTTTTCAGCAACAATGCCTCCCCAAGTACATACGATTGCTCAAAAATTCATGAACAAACCAATAGAAATTACTGTTGGAACTAAAAATGCTGGAACTAAAAGCGTTGATCATCAATACTTTATCGTCGGTGGAAGAGAGCGTTATTCCGCCCTCCGAGCAGTTTTAGGAATGAATCCCGATATCTTTGGTTGTGTTTTTTGTAGAACAAAAATCGAAACTCAAAAGGTCGCTGAAAAACTCATTCAAGACGGACACAAAGCCGCTGCCCTCCACGGGGATTTAAGTCAAAATCAACGTGATGCTGTAATGCAATCCTTTCGGAAGAAAAAAATACAATTGCTTATTGCTACGGACGTAGCTGCAAGAGGAATCGATGTAGATGACATTACGCACGTAATTAATTACCAACTACCGGATGAGATTGAGACCTACACCCACCGGAGTGGAAGAACGGGAAGGGCAGGAAAATTGGGAACTTCGATCATTTTTGTTACCAAGTCTGACCGCAGAAAAATAAAATTAATCGAGAATAAATTACAGACTAAAATTACGGAGATTGAAATGCCTTCTGCAGAGGTTATCTTTAAAAATAAAGTTGAGCACTGGATTGAGCAAATCAAAAATACTACCGTGAAAAGCGATTTTCATCCCTTTATAGAACAAACGGTCAAAGGATTTGAGGATCTTGACAAGGAGACCTTAATCGAATTGTTACTTTCCCGAGAATTTAGAAGTTTTGAATTACACCCAAAAGAATTGAGTTTTAGTGACGACAATCGAAATGGAAGAGAGTCTAGCAGTCGCTCCGAAGGGCGATTCTCTGATAAAGTAATCAATGCTCCAGGAGATAAAGACCGTTTCTTTATCAATTTAGGCTCGAGAGATCAATACGAATGGACTACGCTTAAAGACTTTGTTCGATCCTATTTAAAACTGGGGATGGATGATGTCTTCCAAGTGGAAGTAATGAAAAACTTTTCTTTCTTTTCAACCCATAAAAAACATCGGGATTTAGTTTTAAAATCTTTCGAAAATTTAAACCTAGACAACCGGAACATCTCTGTTGAGTTAACAAAAAAAGGGAAGACTTTCCCACCTTCTAGTCGAGGTAAAAAGACGAAAAATACGAAATCTAAAAAGAAATATTAAGTGCCTTTTAAAGTTTGCGCATCCAAATGTTTCGGTAACTCACTAAATCCCCATGATCTTGAAGTAAAAGAGATCGGTGTGTTTCCTGACCTTGTCCATACCCTGGCATAATATCACGTCCTTTTTTTGGTTTTCCAATGTATTCTGTAGTCCCTTGGATTTCAACACTATTTTGTATCAATACGCCATTGTGAAAAACAGTAAAATTACCTGCTTTAATTTCCTCACCAGCTTCATTGTATTGAGGTCCATTAAAGACAATGTCATAAACTTGCCATTCTCCGGTTGGACGCATGGCGTTTACTAAAGGTATCGACTGCTTATATATGGAGCCGGCTTGCCCATTTGAATAGGTTCTATTTTGATAACTATCCAGAACTTGAACTTCGTATCGACGCTGAAAAAGAATTCCACTATTGCCCCTTCCCTGTCCTTCTCCTTTAATTTCGGTTGGTGATTTCCACTCGATGTGTAATTGAATCGATCCGTGTTCGTCTCGGGTTTCGATACCACCCGAACGTGGTTTAACCGTCATGCTCTTATCGGGATTAATGGTCCATGTTGCAGCTTCTTTATTCCGCTCACTTCTCCATTTCGATAAATCTGTACCGTCAAATAACACGATCGCATCACTGGGTGGTGCAGTAAATATTCCAGGTTGAATTACTTGAGGTTCAGGTTCCCAAACTTCAGTTTCTTCAGGTTTCATTCGTTCTTGCGCGAAAGCAATTTGTCCAACTAGTAAAAGGGATAAAAAATATTTCATAATTAAATTTTTGGTAAAATATACCCGTTGTGATAGGTATTGGTTAAATATTCTGAATTGATTTTTGAATCGGTAAATTCATTTTTTGTTTCATCCCAGTATAGCTTTCCGCCTGAACGGTAGGAAATATTCCCCATCTGAGCTACTGTTGCAACATGAGCGCCTTGCTGAATCGAACAATTTACTATACTAGGATCGTTGGCCCTAATTGCCTCGATAAAGTTGAGCGCGTGTTTATCTAGTCCATTATCACTTGGTTTTACGAGGGGCTTCGCTACTTTATTTTCACTTCTTCGCTCCTCGATTACTTCCCATCCCCCACGACTCAGTATTAAAGTTGCATTATTTCCAATAAAGGCAATTCCATGATCTCTTCCGTAAGAACCATTATCGATCCCCATAGCCGAGTCCCATACCATATTGAATTTATCAAATTCATAGAGCGTTGTTAAAGTGTCTGGGGTTTCCTCTGCTAAATTCGGATAGGCAAATTTTCCTCCTAATCCTACAATTGATTTAGGTAAGGAAGCTTGCATTCCTAACAAGGCATAATCTAAAAGATGTACCCCCCAATCGGTCATTAAGCCTCCAGCATAATCCCAAAACCAACGGAAATGAAAATGAAAACGACTCGCATTAAAAGGTTTTAGAGGTGCTGGACCAAGCCAATTTTTATAATCAACTCCTTGGGGAGGGGCGCTATCCGAAACAATAGGTTCTGGACGCATCCATCCCTGATAGCACCATACTTTCACGGTGCGAATTGGACCTAAAGCACCCGTTGAAATATAATGAACTGCATCTTGAAAATGTTGCTGGCTACGTTGCCACTGACCAACTTGTACCACATTCCCATAGTGTTCCTGTGCGGCTACCATCGCTCGACATTCACCAATGGAATTACCAATCGGTTTTTCACAATAAACGTGTTTTCCCGCCTCAGAGGCGTGTATCATCATTAATGCATGCCAATGATCTGGCGAACCGATCACTACTGCGTCAATATCTTTGTCCTCCAACAACTTTCTGTAATCAGTATAGGTTTTG
Source organism: Flavobacteriaceae bacterium (assembly GCA_017858055.1). GTDB lineage: Bacteria > Bacteroidota > Bacteroidia > Flavobacteriales > Flavobacteriaceae > MS024-2A. The sequence continues at coordinate 16,940 of JAFMCA010000025.1, read as the reverse complement.
ACTTTAACGTTCAACTCCGACATTTCAGACTTGCGTTTATCCAATACATTCTGATCGACATCACAAATCGCTGACAATTGTACTCCCGGAACTTTCAATAACGCCTTGGTGTCAGACCAGCCCATACCGTTTATCCCAATTGCACCTATGCGAATTGTATCGTTTGCACCCATCAGTGTAGACCCTTTATGTAGTGTGGTAAATCCGGGTAAAACAAACCCTGCTCCTGTAATCATAGCAGATTGCTGTATGAATTTTTTTCGATTCATTAAAAAAAAGATTTTTAGATTTCTTGAAAGTAATAAATTATAGAATACCCCAATACAAAACGGGTTAATTTCAATCTAAAAATCACCTTTGAGTTTAGGTCTTTTTTTATATATTCGAAAAAAATGGATCCCATGGAGACGATAATGAATTATTTTGAAACGATCCCTTCTTTACATCGAAGTATACTCCTTGTTGGGGGATTAGCTTTTTTCTGGATCATAGAGGGATCCTTTTCCCTATTTCAGTTTACGTATAACAAGTGGAGACATGCGCTTCCCAATATCTTTTTTACGGCAACTACTGTAGTTATTAATTTTTTATTGGCTTTCCTTCTTCTTAAAACTTCAGATTGGACGGTTACTACTGGTTTTGGCATTCTTTCTTGGATCCCTGAACTTCCCTTATGGCTTGAGGTTAGTGTTGGTCTATTGCTGATGGATTTAATCGGAGCTTATTTACCTCATTGGACAGAGCACCGCATCAAACCCCTTTGGATGATACATTTGGTTCATCATAGCGATCATCACGTGGATACCACAACTGCAAATCGTCATCATCCACTAGAAAGTGTGGTTCGTTTTGTATTTACGCTTTTTGGTGTTTTTATCATCGGAGCGAACATTGGAATAGTAATGCTTTACCAATCTCTTTCATTGATCTCAACTCAATTTAATCATGCAAACATCAAACTTCCTAAAAAAGTGGATCTTTTAATTAGTTACCTATTGGTTTCTCCGGATATGCATAAAACCCATCACCATTACAGACTCCCCTTTACTGATTCAAATTTTGGAAATATTTTCTCCATATGGGATCGCTTATTTGGCACCTACCTTCCTTTTGACAGAGAAAAACTTGTGTATGGTGTCGATGTTTTTCATGACGAAAAAGCTAATGGGAAAATTTCAACTTTGATCAAACAACCTTTTCAGCCTTATTCAAAACCGACGCTGTCACCCGAAACAAATCCTTAGGAAACCATTGACACAAGAGTTGAAAGCGCGTGTGACGCTTGCTCTCCAGTATCCATGTTTTTAAGCACAAAACTGTTTTGTTTTAATTCTTCTGAACCAATCAGAACAACTTGCGCAATTTTTTTATCGTTAGCGTAAGTCAATTGCTTTTTTAATTTGGTCTCGGTAGGATACAGTTCACAAGGAATGTTTAGATCCCGTAGTTTTTTTATGTAGGAATAGGCAACACTTGCTGCTTCGTCTCCAAAGTTTGCAAACAAAACTTGGGTTGATTTCCCTAAAATTTCTGGAAACAATCCCAATTCTTCGAGAACTAAATAGATTCGTTCAAATCCAAATGAAATTCCAATTCCACTGGTATCTTTCATGCCAAAAGTACCCGTTAGGTCGTCATATCGTCCTCCCCCACCAATAGAACCAATTGTTACAGTTTCTGGTGCACTGACCTCAACAATCATTCCTGTATAGTAATGCAGGCCTCTAGCAAGAGACAAATCAAATTGTAAGGAAGAGCTCTTTAAGGTTGTAGATTCCATCTGTTTCAACACAAATCTAAGTTCTTTGATCCCTTCTTGACCTTCCGCTTCATCTGCTAAAACCTCTTGTAAGGTATTCAATTGCTCCAAGGCAGACCCTTTTAATTCCAATAGCATTTGAAGTTTTTGTAACGCCTCGGGTGAAAAATCATTGGCTTTGAGTTCATTGAGAACTCCTTCATTACCAATTTTATCTAATTTATCAAGAGCAATGGTGAAAGCTGTTAATTTGGATTCTGCACCCAATACTCCTGCAATACCTGACAGTATTTTTCGGTGATTAATTTTGAGGCAAACTCCCTCTAGACCTAAATTCTCAAAAACTTTGTCATAAAGCGATAGCATTTCAATTTCTTGCCACAAGGAACGAATCCCTACAATATCTGCATCACACTGGTAGAATTCCTGAAACCTTCCGTGCTGTGGGCGATCTGCTCGCCACACCGGCTGAATTTGATACCTTCTGAATGGAAATGTCAACTCGTTTTGGTGTTGGGCAACAAAACGAGCAAAAGGCACAGTTAAATCGTAACGCAGCGCTTTTTCAGATATTGAATGGATGAATTTTTGAGTTGCTCCATCTGCCAAAGCAGCTGTATCGGCTTTTTTAATTTTCTCTCCAGAATTTAAAATTTTAAAAACCAAACGATCCCCTTCTTCTCCATACACACCAGTAAGAGTTTCTAAACGCTCAAAGGAAGGAGTTTCTATGGGCTGGAATCCAAAGGTCTCAAAAGCTTGCTGAAGAACCTGCTTGAGGTAATTTCTTCGAGCCACCTCGGTTGATGAAAAATCGCGTGTTCCTTTAGGTGTTGCTGGTTTTATTGGCATAATGCAATTTGAACTACAAATATCTTCTATTTTGTCGAATTGGAAAAATAACTTTCTAATGCATTATATCGGAGACCATCGGAAGGCAGTGCCCCTTTTTTTAGATAGGAATACAAAAATTCATTCCTGTTGGGTTCATACTCCTTAACTCCTTTAAAAAACTCAACCTTTGGAGTATCGCTATGCTCTAATACCCACTGAAATCCTTCAACAGTTGTTAAATCAATTGAAATATTCCTCCGTTTAACAATAATAACAGTTGCCCTTGATGATAGGGTTTTGAATAAAAAAAGCTGATCTGGAGTACTAAATTCAAGAAAAGTACATTCACTAATAATTTTATCCCAAACAACATCACTGAAAAGATCGAGTAGTTGTGGAATTTTAGGAGAATTTGCATTTTTTAATTCATTCCACCTCAAACGATCCAACCCTTGAGTGGCTAAAAAAACGGCAAACTCCTCATGGACTTCATTAAACTGATCATGGGTGAGTCTATGGTATTTCAAACTAAAAATGTTTTAAAAAAAAAGTCCGCTAGTAGCGGACTTAATACAGTGTTATGCTTTGGTATCTGGAATAATTTCAAATGGCAAATCAAAACTAACCTCTCTGTGAAGTCGAATACTAGCTTCGTATTTACCCAAACGTTTGATGCTTTTCCCAGGAAGCGTAATGTGCTTCTTATCCAATTCGCTTGTTTTGGCAGAAATTGCATCGGCTAAGTCTGCATTGGTTACAGAACCAAACAATTTATCTCCAGATCCCACTTTAGATGGAATTTGAATTTCGAGTGCTTTGATCTCTTCGGCTCTTTTGTTTGCAGCTTCGATGATGGACTTTTCTTTAAAAGCACGTTGCTTTAAGTTTTCATTTAAAACTTTGCGTGCGGATACAGTTGCCATAACCGCTTTTCCTTGTGGGATTAAAAAGTTACGCCCGTAACCGTTTTTAACACTCACAATTTCATCTTTAAATCCAAGATTTTGGACGTCTTCTCTTAATATTAACTCCATGATGAGTGATTTTTTATTTTAACATATCGGCCACGTAGGGCATTAAAGCCAAATGACGGGCTCTTTTTACAGCTACAGAAACTTTACGCTGGTATTTAAGCGAGGTTCCAGTAAGTCTTCTTGGTAAAATTTTACCTTGTTCGTTTACAAATTTTAAAAGGAAATCGCCGTCTTTGTAATCAACGTATTTGATTCCAGATCTTTTGAAACGACAATATTTCTTCTGAGAGTTGGTATCAATATTTAACGGAGTTAAATATCGGATTTCCCCTTCTTTCTTTCCTGAGTTTTGTTCTTCTATCTTAGACATTGGTTAGGCTTTAGCTTTGTTTCTTTTTCTTCTTTTTTCAGCCCATTTTTGAGCATGCTTGTCTAACTTAACAGTTAAATAACGCATCACACGTTCGTCACGTCGAAATTCCACCTCTAAAGGGGTTATTGTCTCGTTGGGTGCAGTAAATTCAAAAAGATGATAGAAGCCACTCTTTTTATTTTCAATAGGATAGGCTAACTTTTTTAGACCCCAATTTTCTTGGCTAGTAAGGGTTCCCCCCTGAGCCTTGATAAGGTCTACAAATTTTTGAACTGCTTCCTCCACCTGAGTTTCAGACAGAACGGGATTTAAAATGAAAACAGTTTCGTAATGATTCATAATCTTAATTTTGGTTGGCAAAAATAACTTATTAAGTAGAGTAAACCAAATATATTGCGCTCATAAATAAAGATTTTTTAATTATATTTGAAATACTAAATCTTGCAGTAATGCTCCATAACTATATTTTAAAATGCTCCTTAACTATATTTTAATTGATCCCAATCCCATACAACGTCTCCATTTATTACAACTTTTCAATAAAAACAAGACCTTAAAACTCAAGGGAGAGTTCTCAAACGCTGTTGATGCGATTAATTTTATTCATTACAACAACGTGGATTTGATCTTTCTTTCTGCTACACTTCCAATCTATTCTGGATTTGATTTCGTAGAAAAACTTCGTGATCCCCATGAAATCATACTACTGACTAATCAGCCTCAAGATGCTCTCAAAGCTTATGAATTGGGATTAACCGATTGTATTGCTCCCCCTTTTTCAAAAGGCAGAATTGATTCAGCTATCGATAGGGCAAAAAGGAATTTGCTTTTAGGAGGAACTAGTAAATCTGTTAAAGGAGAAGTAATCGAAATAAAACATGATTTTAAGACCGAGAAAATTCCTTTAGAAAACATCAAATGGATAGAAGCCATGGGCGATTATGTTCGGATAATTTCCTATGAAAAAAAATATATGGTATTATCCACCATGAAAGCCTTTATAGAAAAGCTTCCTGGAAATCATTTTTTAAGAATTCATAAATCTTATATCATCAATATGAGAAAGGTGGTAAATTACTCTTCCAATAAGGTCTATATCGATGGATCAGAAATACCTCTAAGCAGAAATAAAAAGAAGAATTTTAGAGAGATCATGAATCAGATCTAGTAAGGATCCACATCAAAATTTACACGAACAGAACGAAAAGCAGCGATTGCTTGGAAGCTGCCATGCGTTTTTGATAAGATATTTTTTACCGAAGTAGCTGAGTGCTTATGATCGATTTTGATTAGAAGTTGTTTTTGATAAAGATTTCTAATTTTAGCAACTGAAGGAAAAACAGGACCTAAAACACTTCCATGATAGCCTTGTTTAACCACATTTGTGAACCAATCTGCCGCCATGTTTATGGCGTCGTACTGTCTGCATTTAAAAGTAATACGGATCATCCTATAGTAGGGTGGATAGTGGTATTGGATGCGTTCCGATTTTTGAGTTTTGAACAATGCATCAAAATCATTCAAAAGCACTTGCTTTAAAATAGGATGTTCGGGTTGATAAGTTTGCATCAATACACTCCCTTTTTCGTCTGACCTACCTGCACGACCAGCAACTTGGCAAAGCATTTGAAAACTCCGTTCATGAGCTCGGAAATCGGGAAAGTTTAAAATGTGATCGGTATTAATAACGCCAACCAACAATACATTTTTAAAATCCAACCCTTTAACAACCATCTGGGTCCCTACTAAAACTTGAATTTTTTCCTTAACAAAATCGTCAATAATTCGATCGAAACCCCACTTTCCTCGGGTACTGTCCCAGTCCATTCTACCTACATTGATCTCAGGGAAAAGCTGTTTTACGTGCTCTTCAATTTGTTGGGTTCCAATTCCTTTGGTGGTCAAGGTTGGCATTCCACATGCGTGGCATTGATGTGGCATTGGAATGTGATAGCCACAGTAATGACAGCGTAATTGTTGATGCGTCTGATGATAGGTTAAGGTTACATCACATTGAGTACATTGAGGAAAATGACCACAACTGGTACATTCCAATATGGGAGCATATCCCCTGCGATTTTGAAATAAGATCACCTGTTTTTCTTGAGCAAATGTCCTTTCCATCGCTTCAACCAATTCATTGGAAAACATCCCTTTCATTTGCTTTTTTCTGTGAGCTTCTTTTAAATCGATCAATTCAATCTTAGGAAGTGAAACTCCTCCAAATCGTTCGGTAAGTTTTACCCATCCGTATTTACCATTACGAACATTTTCTGCAGTTTCCATAGAAGGTGTTGCAGATCCCAACAAAACTTTCGCTTCCAATATATCTGCGAGATAGATGACACTATCCCTTGCCTGATACCTTGGAGCTGGGTCGAATTGTTTGTACGAATTTTCATGTTCCTCATCTACTATAACCAGCCCTAGATTTCTAAACGGAAGTAAAATTGCTGAACGCGCCCCAACAATAACCTGACCTTGGGTATCTTGCTTTAGAACCTTTTCCCAAACCTCAGCGCGCTCATGAATGGAAAACTTAGAATGATAAACCAAGACTTGATCTCCAAACCGCTCCATCATACGATTAACAACCTGAGGGGTAAGTGCAATTTCCGGAACAAGATATAGCACCTGTTTACCCGCTTGTAATTGTTCTTCTATAAGTTCAATATAAACCTCCGTTTTTCCAGAAGAAGTAACTCCTTCAAAAAGAAGCACTTGTTTTTCCTCAAATAAACTTTGTATTTCTGTAAAGGCTTTTTCCTGAGAATCCGACAATAGTTTTTTGTTTTCGACTAGGGCTCTGTTGGGATACAATTCTCTTGAAACTTCTAAGTACATTTCTTCTAAATAGCCTTTATCGATTAAAGCTTTAAACGGGGTACTTGTTAATGTGGTTTGTTCTTTGAGAACTGAAACTTTTTGCCATTCCTCCATTTTGAATTTAGAAGTAAACAAACTCATGATGAGGTCACGTTGTTGGGGGGCTCTTTGTAAGCTTTCAAAAATTTGCTGCAACTCTTTCTCTCCAGTCAGGGATTGATTTAAACGTACAAATCGTGCCCTTTTAGGCTTAAACTTTTCCTCTAACTTTTGGTGAATCCTTACCACACCGCGCTCCATCATGTCCACTATTAAGGGCATAACCCGCTTTCTGTCGGTAATTTGCTCAATATCTTCAAGAGTCAATGCCTGTTTTTGCAAGGCTTCGTAAACCAGGAACTGCATATCTGAAAGCTGCTCCAAAACTTCTGGCCCTACTTCTTTTCTTATGATTAAACTCTGACTTTCAATAAGCAAAGCAGCAGGTAAACTTGCTCGCATTACTTCCCCCATTGTGCACATGTAATAAGACGCCAGCCAAGACCAAAAGTTCAATTGTGCAACCGTAACGCTTGGAGTATGATCCAGCACCATAGCGATTGGTTTTGGATCGTAAGTTTGTGGGGCTACATGATGCAAACGAAATGCGATTGCGGTATAGATTTTTTGTTTTCCAAAAGGGACCGCAATTCTAAACCCAGGTTTTATTATTGCTGCTTCCTCAGGGGTTAGGTAATAGGTATATGTTTTGGGAAGCGCTAAAGGAAGCAATACATCAACAAAATTATGCACGGCCTCCTTGGATTCAGCTTTCATCTGAATCATTCTTTGGCTCTCTAATAAAGCGAAAAAGCGTGGCGTTCAATTCAAAACCTAAAAGAAGAATATTTGAATTGATCCAAATGTAGAGCATGAAGATCAGTAAAGCACCTATTGATCCATACAACTGGTTGTAGGTTGAAAAATTTTCAATATACACTCCGAATCCATAAGTTGTCAATATAAAGAGCAATGTCGTCATCAGCGCCCCGGGAGAAAAAAAACGAATCTTACGTCCTTCAATGGTTCCGAAATAATAAAGCATTCCAACTACAATGTAAACAAAAGCTGCAATAAATCCATATTGACCAATTCTTGTCCAACGAATTTCAGAGGCAATTAAAGAATCCAAATTGCTTAAAATGTAAAATTCAAAATAGAAGATGACAATTACTGCAACTAATGAAAAAACTGCTAAAAACACACTTAATGCAACTGAGAGAATGTACTGCCTGAAAAAATTTCTTGAAAAGGTAACGTGATAAGAAACTTCAAAACTTCCAAAAATTGCTGAAATCCCATTTGCTGATAAAAAAATGGAAAGTAAAAACACGGAGGAAAGTAAGCCTCCCCTTGGTTTATTCCGAATATCCTCAAAGATATCGGTAAAAAACCCTTGGGTTTCGGTTGGCAAAAAAAGTTCGATATAATCCAAAAAAGTCTCGTCAAAATTTTCAATGTGGATAAAAGGAATCATATCCACAAAAGGAATAAGATTCAAAATAAAGAGCAGAAATGGGAAAAGCGCCATAAAGAAACTGAAGGAAATACTGCCCGCCCTTGAGGTAAGAGCTCCTTTAAAAATTCCAATTACATACATCTCAAGCAAGTCGTAAATTGAAAATCCATAAAAACCGGGCAACTTTATCGCTTTGAGAAAGTCAACAATTGGCTTTATTAAAGGAAATTGTAAAAATTTAGACATAAACGCTTGGGTATTGTTCTACAAAGATAAACCTCAAAATCAATTGGAAAGATATTTATCTGAAAAATGCAGAAGCTTCGTACCTTTATGGCGCTATGGAAATTCGACTGCTTTGTGTAGGTAAAAACAATCGTTCTGACTGGTTTGAATCAATGAATGACTATGTCAAAAGGGTTCAGTATTATACTCCTTTTTCCATTGACTATATCTCCGACGCTAAGACAGGAAAAAAAGCAGATCCGAATTTGATAAAAAAAGAGGAAACCAAAAAAATTATCTCAAAAATCAACAAAGACGACCTTGTTATTTTATTGGATGAAAAAGGAAAATCCTTCAGTTCTGAGGGATTTGCAAAAGAAATTGAAAACTATCAAACCCAAGGCGTTCGCAGTCTGGTCTTTCTTGTTGGGGGGGCTTATGGATTCTCCGATGAGATTTACCGTACCTTTCCAAAAAAAATGCGGCTTTCAGACCTAACTTTTTCTCATCAAATGGTGCGCCTATTTTTTTGCGAACAACTTTACAGAGCCTTTACAATACTCAATAACCATCCCTATCACAATTCGTAATGATCTTAATATTTGCTACACATAATGCACATAAAGTAGAGGAACTAACCCAACTGCTTCCATACAATATCAATTTGTATAGTTTAACTGACATTGAATGTTTCAAAGAAATTGAAGAAACGGGAAGTACGCTTGAAGAAAATGCAAAAATCAAAGCGGATTTTATTCGGATGAAATACGGATTAGACTGTTTTGCAGATGATTCAGGTCTCGAAATCGAAGCGCTGGATGGCGCTCCTGGAGTCTATTCAGCTCGGTATGCTGGATCACAAAAAAACAATGAAGACAACATTCAAAAAGTTTGGAAGGAATTAAAAGGAATAAAAAACCCAAAGGCATGTTTTCGATCCGTGTTTCACGTTCATCTAGGGAATCGTGAATATCAAATACAAGGTCGGATAGAGGGGACCATTTCTTTTGAAAAAAAAGGAACAAATGGCTTTGGTTACGATCCGATTTTCATTCCAGAGGGCTATCAAAATACCTTTGCTGAACTTGGGGAAGAGATAAAAAACAAAATCGGACATCGAGCAAAAGCAACGCTTGAACTTATAGAAATTTTAAACTATTTTGCAGCGACTTAGTATTTACATTCAGAGTTCTTTGGTTCCGTGTTTTTTATCTAAATTTATGCCATGAGGAAGATTTTGCTGCTTTGTCTTTTTTTATTGGGCTGTACCAGTTTTGCGCAAGAGAAATTTAATGCGGTTGTTCAAAACGAAACTACAGGACTTCCCATGCCCAGCGTGCACGTATTAAATCTCACTCAAGTCATTGGAACAATAACCAACCAAAAAGGGGTTTTTGAAATCGAAGCCCAACCAAATGATACGCTCTATTTTTCTTATTTGGGATACAAACCTCTCAAAATTGCTGTCACCAATGACATGATCAAATTTGGAAATGCTCAATTCAACATGACTGAATTGGCTTTTGCATTGGAAGAAATTATAATACGCCCCTATCAATTAACTGGATATTTAGACATTGATGTTCGAAATGCACCCATCAATACCGCAAGACGCTACAGCATTTCTGGTTTGCCAAATAGAGGATACGAAGCTGGAAACAGAAACCCAGGAGCGATTTCAAAAGCACTGGGTAATTTGCTAAACCCCGCAGATTTTCTCAATAATATTTTTGGGAAAAACCCCAATCAAATGAGAAAGCTAAAAAAAATGAGGGAAGACGATGAAATCAAAAACCTTCTCGTTTCAAAATTTGACAGACAAGTACTGATGCAACTTTTAGGCATAAGTAGGTTGGACATTGACGATATTCTAAGAAATTGCAATTATTCCGATGCTTTTATGAAAGAAGCAAACGATTTACAAATATTGGAAGCCATCAGCAAATGCTACGAAGAATACAGAATACTTCAGCTGTAATTTCTTATGAGTGAGCTTGTTCATTGCTTTATGAACCTTACCGCTAAAAAGTTGGATCGGCTTTTTGCTCTGAAAGTAGTCCATAAAAAACCTGCTTATCAGGATGAATTGTTCGAATTAGCCTTCAACAGTAAAGCTGAACGAATACACATTTATTCCGCTTGGGTGTGGGAACTTTTCTTAATTGAAGAGTGTAGCCGATATAAACAATATTGGCCCTTAGCTTTAGAAAAATTACCCTTTATAACCCAATCCAGTATGCGTAGAGCGCATAGCAAAGCGATCTGGTATTATTTAAAACAAAGGGAGCTTTATCTCTTTCTGAATAGAGCCCAAAAAAAACAACTCATGGAATTAATGCTGGATTGGGTTATGACCGAAACCAAAACAGCTCCCCTTAGTTTTTCCATTAAAAGCTTACATCTACTCGGTAAAGATTTCCCTGAGATAAAAAGCATCCTTAAAAATCTACTCCTCGATTCTAAAAGGACCTTTCCTAAGGGATTGAATCCCATAATTCGATCGGTTTTTCAGGATTGATTTCATCCAATCTGATTTTCAACGTATCTTTGCCGCTCAAATAGAAACAACATGTTGCTAACCGCGCTTAATGCAATTTCTCCCATAGATGGTCGCTATAGATCCAAAACAAAATCATTAGCCCCGTATTTTTCTGAAGAGGCTTTGATCCAATACCGGGTTAAAATAGAAATTGAATATTTTATTGCGCTTTGTGAATTGCCGCTTCCCCAGTTGGCCGATTTCAACCCATCCCTCTTTGAGGAATTAAGAAGTATTTATCTTCATTTTACAACAGACGATGCCCTTGAAATTAAATCAATTGAGAATACAACCAATCACGATGTAAAAGCCGTTGAATATTTTATAAAAAAAGAATTTGACAAGCTCGAACTTCAATCCTACAAAGAGTTCATTCACTTTGGGCTGACTTCTCAAGACATTAATAATACCGCCATTCCTTTATCTATTAAAAAAGCAGTGGAGGAAGTTTATTTGCCCCATTTAGATTCAGTGATTGAAGAACTCGAAGCGCGAGTAACAGAATATCAGCACATTCCACTTCTAGCTCGTACCCATGGACAATCTGCCTCTCCTACTCGACTGGGAAAAGAAATTCAAGTGTTTTTAACACGCATTCAGAATCAAAAAAATATGCTGCTTCAGTTGCCCTTTGGAGCAAAATTTTCGGGAGCTACTGGAAATTTTAACGCCCATCATGTAGCCTATCCAGAAATTGATTGGAAAGCATTTGGGACTCAGTTTGTTGAACAGAGATTAGGACTTAATTATTCCTTTCCAACGACTCAAATAGAACATTACGATTCTTTTGCTGCCTTATGCGACAACATCAAGCGGATCAATACGATCCTTATTGACTTAAACCGTGACTTGTGGCAATACATTTCAATGGATTATTTTAAACAAAAAATCAAAGCTAATGAAGTTGGATCTTCTGCTATGCCACACAAAGTTAATCCTATTGATTTTGAAAATTCAGAAGGCAACTTAGGCATTGCCAATGCTATTTTTGAGTTTTTATCTTCTAAACTTCCCGTTTCAAGACTTCAACGAGATCTAACCGACAGTACCGTACTTCGAAATGTAGGCGTTCCTTTTGGCCATACACTAATCGGTTTACAATCCACCTTAAAAGGGTTGAAAAAATTAGTGGTAAATACTACTAAAATTGAAGCAGATTTGAATGATAACTGGGCTGTAGTAGCGGAAGCTATTCAGACGATTTTAAGAAAAGAAGGGTATCCCAACCCCTACGAAGCTTTAAAGGAACTTACCCGAACCAATGTAACAATAAATCGAGAGGCAATTCATCAGTTTATTGATACTTTAAAAATTGAGGAAAGGGTTAAAATCCAATTAAAGACCATAACCCCTTTTAACTATAACGGAATTTAGTTTTATTCTACGGTATCGGTATCCTCAAAAATAGCCCCCATAGAACCGATAGAGTTTTTTACTTGTTTTTCCAGCTGATTGGGATCTACTTTTTTTCCTAAACGCATTAAAGCAGCGGGATTAATGTCGTCTCCCAAAATTCTCAAAACCCCAAATCCGAAGTTTTCAGACTCGACAAATACAATCCCTTCATCAATATTACTTTCAGTTCCTTCGAAAAGTAAATTTCCCTGAGCTCTATCAAATGCTTTAAAATCCATCAAGTGTTGATAGCGATTTTCGGCAAGAATCTTTTTCAGTTTCCCTACTTCCTCTTTGTATTGCTCAAGTTGATCTTTTTTCATTCGATAAAAAAGGAGGTTGAGCTTTCCTACACTTGAGATAACACGTCGATCTTCTTCACTAATATCTTTTTTTAAAAAAAGACTGTCAAGGTTTAGTGGAATATTGACAATTAGGAAAGCGGAATCGTCCATTTTTTCAACAAAATACTGTTGTAAACTCGGACCTTGCCCGCATGAGATAAATAATAATCCTGCGAGCATTGTTATAAAATAAAGGGCTTTCTTTTTCATAATTAGAGGGACTTTTTTTGTTGGGCTTTTCTTAATTGATTGCCTCCAGGCAAATCCATTTGATCAGTCAATTTGGATATTTTGTTCAGATCAATATCCCCTTCAAGAAGTAACAGAACGGCTTTAATTTCTCTACCATTAATATTAAGTGAGTTTTCTGGAGTTGAGGCTACTATTTCATTAACATACATAAGAAGCTGGGCTACATGATCTTCTTTACTTCCATCTTTGACATAAAATGTCACGTCTGCTTCTTTATCTTTAATACTCATCAGTTCTTCTAAATTTTCTTTAGAAACTTGCTGATTGACCCATTTCAGCATATCAGCACTAATTTCCTGATTTGCAGAGACCAATACTTTAAAATTATTAATGCTCGTGACCATATCAAGATATTCTTGAGCTTCAGGATCGTCTGTGCTAAGACTCATCTGACCTAACATTTTAAACATTTTAGGGCTAATGGAAACTAAAGTTACCTCGTCATTGTCTGCGTAACGTTCAAAAATACTTTGACCAAAACTCCAAAAGGAGGCAATAAGTGCGACTACTAAAATAATGTTCTTTTTCATGATTTTTATTTGATTAATTTTTCTGCTGTGGTATTCCAATATGCCAAATAGGCTAGATTTTGAGAACCATTATTTAAATGGCTCGATACACTTTTCATTTGAACTTGAAATTCTTTAAAAACATTTTCAGCCTCTATTTGATCATAGGAATTGCTGGAATTAAAGAATCCGCTTAGTTGCATTGTGAAAAGGATGGCTAAACTTGCTGCTACCAATAGGATAGGTTGAAGCAATGTTTTTGTTTTCTTTTTTTGAATGGGATAACTTTCATTCTTGGCCTCCTGATAAAAGGAAAAAAATTGCTGATACGATTTCCACTCCTCTGGAAGGTTTTCTGTCTCGGAAAAATAAACTTTTAATAAGGTTTCCTCTTTTAAAGTTGTTTCTCCTTCCAAATATTTTTTTAAAAGGGTTTCAATTTTGTTAGTTTCCATAGTTTTGAATTTCTAAAAACTGTTTTCTTAATTTTTTTCTAATTCTCGATAGGTATACTCTTACGGTTCCCTCGGGCAAATTTAAGATGGAAGCGATTTCTTCAAATTCATATTGTTCGATTTCTCTCAGTTGAATAAGGATACGCTCTTTTTCAGGGAGTTGATCGATCAACTGTTCTACCCATTTCAACTCATCCCTTAATTCGATTTTATTTTGCAAAAAATCTGTTGCATTCTCAAAATTACTGTCCTCCAAAGCGACATTCTGCGCTTGTTTTGATTTTAAACGATCTAAACAATAATTTTTTGTCATTGTTACCGAATAGGCTTCCATACTTTTAAAATCACTCCTTTTGGATTCCCCCATTTGCCATAGTTTAACAATTACATCCTGAGTGGCATCTTCTGCTTCCTCTGTTGAAATCAGTAACCTTTTAGCAATACGATAGATTTTATCTCGTAGGTCTTGAATCTGATTTATAAATGAATTGTCAACTGTCAATTGCACCTTGTTAGTGTTGTTTATATTTAGACGAATTTACACCCTATATGTTACAGTATTCTATAAAATTTCTTTTTTAATCAAAGGTTTTCAATAAATTTGATAAAAATAATTTGCTATGAATTTCACACGCCCGCATATAATCTCTCTCGCTTCTCGTTACTTATTTATTTCAATATTTCTCCTCATTATTGGATGTAAAAAAGAAGCGATCTCTGAGGAAGGTTTGGTGGCAGATACTTCGAACACCAGTTTGGACACCGATGATACAGCCATCAGCTTAGAGGGTGAATTACAAATCAGTGATTTTGTTTGGCAAGGTCTCAACACCTATTACTATTGGCAAGATGAACTCGAATACCTAGCAGATTCCAAACTGGAGGATGAAAAAACATATGCCCAATACATCAGCCAAAATCCAGATCCTGAAGAATTTTTTTACAGTCTACTTCACCCGAACGATCGTTTTAGCTGGATACAGGACGACTATGTTGAACTAGAAAATACGTTGAGTGGGATATACGCTACCAATGGAGTAGAATTTGGCTTGACCTACGCCTGCCAAGATTGTAATGAAGTGGTTGGATATGTTCAATACATATTAGAAGAATCGGATGCATCAACAAAAAATATTAAGCGAGGAGATTTCTTTACCGGAGTAAATGGAATTCAACTGACCGTAGGCAATTACAGATCTTTACTTTTTGGAGATGAGCTGTCTTACACCCTAAATATGGCCGAAATTCAAGAGGGAAAATTAGCCTTAAATGGAATTGATGTCCAACTGACAAAAGAAGAGAATTTCAAAACAAACCCGATCCAAATAAGTAAAACCATTGAAACCTCTTCTGGAAAAATTGGATACCTGATGTACAATCAATTTGTTGCAGATGCAAGCCTTGCTCTTAATGAAATCTTTGGGAATTTTAAATCGGAGGGGATCTCTGATCTTGTCATTGATTTGAGGTACAATGGAGGTGGATCAGTGAATAATTGTATTGAATTGGCTAGTATGATAACTGGGCAATTTACAGGTAAAGTTTTTGCGAAAAAGAAATACAACAGCAGACTATTAGCGTATTTAGAAGATCGATATGGGGCAGAAAGTCTCGTTGACCTCTTCGTCGATGAATTGTCCTCCGGAGAAAGTATTAATTCTTTGGCTTTAGATAGAGTGTATATTCTTACGGGTTCAAGTTCTGCCTCTGCTAGTGAATTACTTATCAATAGCTTGTCTTCCTATATCGAAGTAATCCATATCGGTGAAACTACCGTGGGTAAAAACGTAGGTTCCATAACCGTTTATGATTATATTGATAACGATGGAACAAAAAATCCCGATCATACCTATGCTATGCAACCGATTATTTTAAAAATCGCTAATAGTGATGACTTCGCGGATTACGACAATGGATTGGAACCCAATACTGCTATTGATGAAGATATTAAAAATCTTGGTGTGTTAGGAGATGAAAAAGAAGCTCTTTTGGGTGCAGCACTTAGTATCATTTCTGGTACTGGTAAAATAGCAACATTTAAGTCTCCCTATACATCCTTAAAAATTACAGATCCATTACTCCAAAAAAGACAAGGCATGTATATCGATAGCGCGATACCCCTAGCTTATGGAAAACGATAATTTAATCCCAAAACAAAGTTTCTTCCACGTGTTGTATACTTTTCAATTTCTACATAGTCTGTTTTAAAGAGATTTGTAATATGTAGAAAATAGGTTAAAGGAAGGTTTTTTAAATTATTTTGAAAACTAAGGTGCATTAAAGCATATCCTTTTAATTCGGTTTCGTTATCTAAACCAAATCGTTTTCCCGTTGCTTGGAATCGAAGATTTAGTTGTCTAGAGGTATTAAACACATAAGACAAAGCAGTCTGAGAAGAAAATTTTGGTAAATATCTCAGATCCCCATCCTTAGTATTGGTAAAAGTAGTTTGCTGATTAAGTTTCAAAAAAGGACCAAGTGGGGCGATAATCTGAATTTCTACTCCCGTATAAGTCGCTTCCTTTTGAGCGTTTTCGAAACGATATGAACTTAGATCGTATAGTAAAGACGGATTTTCGTTTCTGTAAAAATAGGTTGAACTGATTTGAAGGTCGGATTGATTGAATTCAAAGCCCATTTCAAAGGAAGTGTTTTCCTCAGGCTGGAGGTCTTTATTTCCTGAATAGGGATCGTAAAGTTGGTATAAACTCGGAGCAATAAATGCAGTACTCAGGGCCGTGCGAATTTTTAAAGTTCTTTGGTCCGTCTGTATCAACTGATAGGAGGGATTTATCCGGTAGGTAAACTGGTTTCCATAGGTGCTTTGATTGTGAATTCGGCCTCCAATATTTAGACGAAATCGATCAGAAAAGACGGCAACTACATTGCCAAAAACATCCAATTGACTTGAAATTGGTGCCCCTTCGAAATCCGCTTTTTGATTTTGAAAAAGTGTT
>JAFMCA010000024.1 GCA_017858055.1 Flavobacteriaceae bacterium | reverse complement strand
ACATCAATGCCTTACTGAGTAAGGTAAATCTTGATGCGACTGCATTAACCGAAACCCTAGCGCTGACTTACCGCCCCTCAGAAAAAACACAATGGAGCGCCATTATCTCCAATGGTTTCAGAAACCCCAATATCGATGATGTTGGAAAAATAAGAGAAAGTAAAGGAACCTTAATTGTTCCCAATCCCAATCTATTCCCAGAATACGCCTATAATTTTGAGTTGGGAATCGATCGATATTTTAGTCAACCCAAAAATTATATTTCCATTCGTGGTTTTTCTACCCTCATATCCAGACATATCGGTCGTGATCAATACACCATTTTTGCCGATACTACCACAGAGGACATGGCGACAATTCTATACAATGGAGAGGAAGTTGAAACTTTATCCAACAACAACTTAGGTAATCGCTACCTCTATGGAGCATCTTTTGACGGTTATTTTTCATTGAGCGAACCCCTATCTATAAGAGGTAATTTTTCAATAATTGAAGCTGTAAAATCAGAAAAATATGGTCCTTTACCCTCCATATCCCCTGCATTTGGACGTCTTTTTTTACAATACCAAAAGTCCAACTGGCTTACTCATTTAGCTTTTCTTTTTAGTGGTAAGAAAGAAGTTGATGATTACAGTTTCGGAGGTGAAGATGGCCTAGAGGAAACTCCTTTGATATCAAAAACACCCGAACAATATGCTGGATCACCAGCATGGAATGAACTCTCTTATCTTCTTCAATATCGATGGAATGAAAATACCGTGATGCGTGCTGCCTTAGAAAATATTTTTGATGTGCATTACAGAGAATTTGCTTCCGGGATTTCTGCTCCAGGAAGAAACTTCAAGATTGGGCTCAATTATTCGTTTTAAAGGGAAGTGTAGACTTCAGTAGGTGAAATTTTTCATTACGCTATTTGCCCGAAATTAATTACTTTCGCACATTATTTACTTCATAAGTCTGTGCGCTGCACTGAATTTGTGATTTACCGACTTTCAAAATTCAAAAAGGTGAAGTTTAAAGAATATAAAAAACTTGATTTACCTCAACTCTCAGGAGAAATCCTTGAGCAGTGGAAAAACGATGACACCTTTTTAAAGAGTATTCAAAATCGCGAAGGGAAAACTCCATTTATATTTTATGAAGGTCCTCCATCCGCAAATGGAATGCCTGGGATTCATCACGTAATGGCTCGTGCTATTAAAGATATCTTTTGTAGATACAAAACCCAAAAAGGCTTTCAAGTTCATCGTAAAGCAGGATGGGATACACATGGACTCCCGGTCGAGTTGGGAGTTGAAAAAGAGCTGGGTATTACTAAAGATGCTATTGGAAAAACTATTACTGTAGAGGATTATAACATCGCCTGCAAAAAGGCCGTTATGCGGTATACAGATGTTTGGAATTCACTAACAGAACGGATTGGGTATTGGGTAGATATGGAAAATCCCTATCTTACTTACTCTTCCAAATACATGGAAACTGTCTGGTGGTTGATCAAACAGATTTATGAAAAAGACCTGCTCTACAAAGGCTATACCATTCAGCCCTATTCTCCTATGGCAGGCACTGGGCTAAGTTCTCATGAACTCAATCAGCCGGGGACTTATCAAAATGTTACCGATACGACAATTACTGCACAATTTAAAGCTGTTGTGACTAGCCTCCCTCAACGACTTCAAAATGAAATTCCACTCTATTTCTTAGCTTGGACGACAACCCCTTGGACACTCCCTTCCAATACAGCTTTGACCGTTGGAAAGAAAATTGACTATGTCATTATCAGCACCTACAACCAATATACTTTTGAAGCCATTCGTGTTGTCTTGGCAAAAGACCTCGTTTCCAAACAGTTTGGTAAAAATTACTTCCCCAATGAGGATTTAAACAACTATGTAGCAGGAGACAAAAATATTCCTTACCGAATTGAAACAGTGCTAAAAGGAGCTGATTTACTTGAAATTCGTTACGAGCAGTTATGGCAAGAAGCTCCGCTCCCGCTGACTCATCCTGAAAATGCTTTTCGTGTAATTGCAGGAGATTTTGTTACTACAGAAGATGGAACGGGTATCGTTCATACTGCTCCTACTTTTGGTGCTGACGACGCCAAAGTAGCCAAAGAAGCCTCCCCTGAAGTTCCTCCTTTGTTGATTTTAGATGAAAGTGGCAATCCAGTACCTTTAGTTGATCTTCAAGGTCGTTTCCGAAAAGAGGTAGGTCGCTTGGGAGGTCAGTTTGTTAAAAATGAATACTATCCTGAGGGTGAAGCCCCAGAGCGTTCCACCGATGTAGATATCGCAATTCAGCTCAAAGAAGAAAATAAAGCTTTTAAAGTTGAAAAATACGTTCACTCCTACCCAAATTGTTGGAGAACGGACAAACCCATATTGTATTATCCTCTTGACTCCTGGTTTATTAAAGTTACTGAGATCAAAAGTCAGATGACTGCACTAAACAAAGAAATCAATTGGAAACCCAAATCTACGGGGGAAGGACGCTTTGGAAATTGGCTTGCCAATGCAAACGACTGGAATTTATCTCGATCTAGATTTTGGGGGATTCCACTTCCTGTTTGGCGAACTGAGGATGGAAAAGAAACCCGAGTACTTGGTTCTATAGCCGAATTAAAAGCTGCCGTTGAGGTTTCTGTTGCCAAAGGTTTTATGGACCAAAATCCTTTTGAAAGTTTTGTTGAAAATGATTTTTCAGAATCCAACTACGAACAAATCGACCTCCACAAGCATAAAGTGGATCATATTGTACTTTGCAGTGATCATGGGCATCCCATGTATAGAGAAACCGATTTAATTGATGTTTGGTTTGATTCGGGTTCCATGCCTTATGCACAATGGCATTATCCTTTTGAAAACAAAGAGTTCATCGATAAAGGCGACTGTTTCCCAGCAGACTACATCGCAGAGGGTGTTGACCAAACTCGAGGTTGGTTTTATACTTTGCATGCAATCGCAACTTTAGTTTTTGGGAAAAAAGCATATAAAAACGTCATTTCAAATGGCCTCGTTTTAGATAAAACAGGTCAAAAAATGTCCAAGCGACTTGGGAACGCCGTGGACCCTTTTGAGACTTTGGACAAATTTGGACCCGATGCTACCCGCTGGTACATGATCTCTAACGCAAATCCATGGGACAATCTCAAATTTGACACCGAAGGGATTGGAGAAGTACAACGTAAGTTTTTTGGAACTCTGTACAACACCTATTCCTTTTTTAGTTTATACGCAAACATTGACGGTTTTAACCCTAAAAAGGAAACCACCGTTCCTATTGGAAAAAGAACAGAATTGGATCAATGGATCCTTTCGGAATTGCACACCCTGATTCGTGAGGTAGATTTGGCTTATGAGGATTACGAGCCTACTAAAGCAAGTCGAGCAATCTCTGAATTTGTACAAGAAAAACTGAGTAATTGGTATGTCCGTCTTTGCAGAAGAAGATTCTGGAAAGGAGAATACGGTGAGGATAAAATTGCCGCCTATCAAACGCTTTACGAATGTTTGACTACGGTATCTCAATTGGCAGCACCCGTTGCTCCATTTTATATGGACCGCTTATACCAAGATTTGAATCCATCTACAGCGGCTTCCGTTCACCTTACTGATTTTCCTGTAGTGGACTCCTCTTTAATCAATCCCGAACTGGAACAACAGATCAATACCGCAAGAACACTTACTTCTTTAGCTTTATCCCTTCGGAAAAAAGAACAAATTAAGGTTCGGCAACCTTTACAAAAAATGATTGTTCCCGTTAAAAATTTGAAAGAAAGAAAACGGATTGAAAATAGTATTGAGCAGCTAAAGAGTGAAATTAATATCAAAACCGTTGAACTTCTTGACGATGCTAACAGTTTGCTTGTCAAAGAAATTAAACCCAATTTTAAAACTTTAGGGCCTCGATTTGGTAAGGATTTAAAAGCTGTAGTTCAAGCTATTGGAAACTTAAATTCAAAAGAAATTCAACTTTTAGAAGAACATAAAAGCATTGAAATTAAAGTTAATGGGGAGCTTGTTCATCTAGACGAAACGGAGGTAGAGGTTTTTTTTAAGGATATTGAAGGCTGGCAAGTTGCTCAATATGATGGGATGACGGTTGCTTTGGACATGACCTTAACTCCTGAATTAAAAAAAGAAGGGCTTGCCAGAGAATTAATCAATCGTATCCAAAATCACCGAAAAGACAGTGGATTAGAGGTCACTGACCAAATCGAAATTTACTTAAAAGCAGAGGAAGAACTGCAAGCTGCGGTTTCAGAAAATAAAAGTTATATCTTGTCTGAAACTTTAGCAAAAGAGTTAACCTTCAAAACTGTACTTGAGGGAGGGGTTCCACTCGAGTTTGATACTATTACAACAGCAATACAGATTAAAAAACTAAAGTCATGAGCGAAAAAACAAGGTATACAGATGCAGAATTAAAAGAATTTAGAGCTTTAATTGAAGACAAAATTCAAAAAGCCAAGGCAGATCTTGAACTTTTGAAAAGTGCCTATATGAATGATGGCAACAATGGAACAGAAGATACAGCCCCAACATTTAAAGCTTTTGAAGAAGGTTCAGAAACCATGTCGAAAGAAGCTAATACACAACTAGCCATTAGGCAAGAAAAATTTATACGGGATCTCAAAAATGCTTTAGTCCGTATTGAAAATAAAACCTACGGAATTTGTCGAGTAACGGGAAAATTAATCAATAAAAAACGATTATATCTCGTGCCTCATGCTACTTTAAGCATCGAAGCAAAAAACATGCAAAAATAAGAGCTCTTTAATTCTGAAAAAACAAAAGACATATTTTACCCTTGGCAGGGCAATAGGCATTATCCTTTTAGTTTTGCTTATCGACCAGTCTTCCAAGTTTTACATTAAACTCAACTATCCATTGTCTAGCTATGGTGCCCCACCTATACTGGATTGGGGGTTTTTTAAACTTCTCTTTGTCGAGAATAGTGGGATGGCCATGGGAACTCAACTCAATGATGTATTTCCCTTCATTTCAGAAGATAGTGCCAAACTTATTTTAACCCTATTTCGCTTAATTGCCATCGTCGGATTGGGCTTTTGGCTTTGGGATTCTATAAAAAAACAAAGCTCTATATTACTTCAGTGGGCTTTGGCACTCATTTTTGCTGGTGCACTTGGAAATATTATTGATTCTGTTTTTTACGGACTTCTGTTTTCTGATAGCTATAATGGGGTTGCTACACTATTCCCAGCTCAAGGGTACGCTCCTTTATTTTATGGTCATGTGGTCGATATGCTTCAATTTCCACTTGTGGAATGGGATTGGCCAGACTGGATGCCTTGGATCGGAGGGCAACACTTTTTGTTTTTTCAATACATTTTTAATATTGCTGATACGGCCATCAGTACAGGAGTTGGTATTTTGATTGTTTTCAACAAAAAAATATTTGGAAAAAAATAACCTAGAAGGTATAGACTTTATCTGGGCACACACAAAAATCCAAGCTTATATCGCCTGAGTAAATCCCATCAATTTTTTGAACCGGATAAAAAAAAGAAAGTCCTATTTTAAGGGTTTCTGGGAGACATTGTGCTAAAAACCGATCATAAAAGCCATTCCCATAGCCTATTCGATGTCCCAGAAGATCAAAAACAACGAGAGGAACAAAAACTACATCCAACTGTTTTATGTCAAATACAATTCCATTCAACGGTTCAGGAATTTTCCATTTATTTTCTTCAATTTTGGTACTGTCCGTAAGCAGAATGTGTTCTAATTCTTTGTTGTTTTTAACTCTTGGAAGCACCACTTGTTTGTCTCTCCCTTGAAGAAGGGTAAGGATAAGGGTAGTATCCACTTCCTTTTTTGCTGTAATGGGTAAAAACAAGTGAAAGTTTTCAAAGTCCCAAATAGGAAGTTGTAAACAACGGTTGGCAATTTCTAAACTTTGATTTTCATGGGTTTCAACAGTAAGGGCTAACCGATTTTTAAGATAGCGTTCCCGAAGTTTTGTTTTGGAGTGTATCATTTTCATTAAATCCCGTTGTCTGCCATTTCAATACCAAAGAAAATCAATATTTTCGTTTTGTGAAATCTGAACAGCTTGAAATTCAAATTAAATCTCTACCTGAAGTAGCTGGAGTTTATCAATATTATGATAAGCAAGAGAAAATCATTTATATCGGCAAAGCTAAAAATCTAAAAAAACGGGTCGGTTCCTATTTTAACAAAAACCACGACAACAGAAAGACCGCCTTATTGGTTAAAAATATTGCTCGAATTACACACATCGTTGTTGATACCGAAATGGATGCGCTGCTTTTGGAAAACAACTTAATAAAAAAATACAAACCCCGCTATAACATTCTTCTCAGAGATGATAAGACCTACCCCTGGATTTGTATAAAAAAAGAACCTTTCCCCCGTGTATTTTTTACTCGACGAGTTATCAAAGATGGTTCCGAATATTTTGGTCCCTACACCAACATGAAAACCATACGCACATTGTTGGATTTGATTCGTAATTTATATCCTTTACGAAGTTGTAATTTCGACTTAGGCCCAGAAAAAATCGATTCCAATAAGTACAAAGTCTGTTTGGAATATCATATTGGAAATTGCAATGCCCCCTGTGTTGGTAAAGAGACTGTCGCTGATTATGACTTGCACATCAACAGCATTCGAGATATCGTCAAAGGAAATTTCAGAGCAGTTCTTCAGGGACTTCACAAAGAAATGAATGCCTTTGCTGAAATACAAGAGTATGAAAAAGCACAACGGATAAAGGAAAAAATTGACAGTCTCGAAAATTATCAATCCAAATCAACCATAGTTAACCCAAAAATCAATCATGTTGATGTCTTTTCAGTAATTTCTGACGAGAGCTACGGCTACGTAAACTACATTCAAGTCTCCTTTGGAGCTATTGTTCGATCACATACGTTGGAAATTAAAAAAAAATTAGACGAGTCCGATGCAACTTTACTTCAATTGGGTATCGTAGAAATTCGACAACTGTTTTCAAGTACAGCGCCTACTGTTTTTCTTTCAGAGAAAGTATCCTTAGGAGAGCATTTAAAAGTAAAAGTTCCTCAACAAGGAGACAAAAGAAAACTCGTGGAAATGTCTCTACGCAATGCGAAGTACTTCAGAATGGAACGTTTTAAACAAATCAAGATTGTTGATCCTGATCGGCATGTTAAGCGAATCATGGAGCAAATGAAAAAAGATTTAAGGCTTCCACAAGCTCCATATCATATTGAATGTTTTGACAATTCCAATATTCAAGGCACCCATCCTGTTGCAGCTTGTGTAGTGTTTAAAGAAGGGAAGCCCTCCAAAAAAGACTACCGACATTACAATATAAAAACAGTGCGTGGACCCGACGATTTTGCTTCTATGGAAGAAGTCGTTTTTAGGCGTTATAAAAGACTCCAAGAAGAAGCTTTGCCCTTACCTCAACTTATAGTGATAGACGGTGGAAAAGGGCAATTATCCTCTGCAGTTAAAAGTCTCGATTTATTAGGTTTGCGTGGAAAAATAGCCATTTTAGGAATTGCGAAAAGATTGGAAGAAATTTATTTCCCAGAAGATTCGATCCCTCTTTATTTAGACAAAAAATCGGAGACCTTAAAAATACTTCAACGAGCCCGAGACGAAGCTCACCGCTTCGGAATTAGTTTTCACCGAAACAAACGAAGCCAAACAAGTCTGAGCTCCCAACTGGATTTTATTCCTGGAATTGGTCCAGCCACTAGAAGTCAGTTGTTAGGACATTTCAAATCCCTTAAAAGAATTAAGCAAGCGAGTCGAGAAGAGATGACAGAGCTCTTAGGTCCTCAACGAGGTGAAAAGATTTATAATGCCCTTCAGGCTACTTAACCAATCAGGAAACGGTCGTTGGATTAAAAATTTTTACCTGCAATTTTGAAAAATCATCCTATTGGATTTCTTACCTTTGAGCCATGGCAAAACGTTTGGTATTCTTCCTTTTTATATGCTTGTCATTTGGAGCTTCTCAAAGCATCCCTTTCGATACTTTTCCTAGATTAAAGTCTTTTAAAAACGGGGAATGGTTTCAGTTACGTCTTCATTACGGGTGGTTCAATGCCAGTTATGCAAGTTTTTCTTTAACTAGAGATACCCTTGGCGATATTCCTGTTTTTCACGCAAAGGGATTTGGAGAAACCACAGGTTTGGCGCGATGGTTTTTTAAGGTTGAGGATTATTACGAGAGTTATTTCGATGAGAATACAGGTGCTCCCTATAAGTTTATTCGCAACATTAATGAGGGAGACTACACGAAAAATATTGAAATCGATTTTGATCATACCCGCAAAACAGCAAAAGTTCTAGACAAAAAAAAGAAAGAAACTAAGCAATTTGTGATCCAGCCCAATGTTCATGATTTAGTTTCTTGTTTCTACTACTTAAGGAATTTTTATCCTGAAGAAGGGATGGAAGTAAATGAATCCTTTGACATTAACATGTTTTTTGACAATGAAAACTATGTTTTTAAATTAAAATATTTGGGGAAAGAAATGGTGAATAGTAAGTTTGGAGACATTCAATGTTTAAAATTCCGTCCTTTAGTTCAATCCGGTAGGGTTTTTAAAGAACAAGAAAGCGTCACCTTATGGATTTCTGATGATAAAAACAGATTACCGATACGGCTTCAAGCAGATATTTTAATTGGATCAATCAAAGCGGATCTTGAAAATTTCAAAAATTTAAATCACCCTTTCGAAATTAATGTAAAGTAGATGATTCCTAACAAAACAGCACTTTTAAAACTATTCATCCGTTCTGCTTTTTGTGGAATTCTTCTGAATTTTTCTGTTTCCTGTAAACAAGATTCTCAGCAAATTATTGAAGAAAAAGCAGAGGAGATGGAGGAACCTCAACCCGATTTATATTTTGGAATCGATCGTAATAATTTTGAGGTTCAAGAATTCAAAGTAAAACGAGGAGATACTTTTGGTAAAATCTTAGAAAATAACGGTATTGATTATCCTCAAGTTTATGCTATTCTAGAGGCCATAAAAGGAAAAGTGGATGTTCGTAAATTGACCCTTGGTAAGCCCTACACTCTTTTTTACACCAAAGATTCAATCCCCAACCCTGAATTTTTTGTTTACCATGAAGGTGTAGCCAGTTTTAAAAAAATTCATTTACGTGATAGCCTTTATGGTGAAGAAGTTGTCAAACCCTCACGAGTTGTTGAGATGGAGGCCTCGGGGGTTATTGAAAGTTCACTTTATGAAACTATGCAAAACAGTGGAATCAATGAATCCTTAACTTATTATTTGTCCGATGTTTACGCATGGACCATCGATTTTTTTAGACTTCAAAAGGGAGATCGATTTAAGGTAATTTACACTGAAAAATTTGTTGACGACAGTATTTCAATTGGTGTAGAGCGAATAAAAGCAGCTTATTTTGAGCACAACGGCAAACCCCTTTACGCTTTTGAATACATAGCCGACTCTGAAAAAGGAATAGTGGATTATTTTGACGATGAAGCAAATAGTCTTAGACGTGCCTTCTTACAAGGGCCCCTGAAGTTTAATCGTGTGTCTTCACGTTATAATCTTAAAAGACGCATTGCCTATTACGGTAACCGCATCCGCCCTCATAAAGGAACAGACTTTGCCGCCTCTGTTGGAACCCCAATACTCGCCACGGCAAACGGTACAGTGGTGAAAGCAAATTATACTCGTGGAAATGGAAATTATGTAACCATAAAACACAACGGTACCTATTCTACCCAATACCTCCACATGAAAAAGAGAAATGTCAAAAAAGGACAATTTGTTCAACAAGGAGATGTAATTGGTTGGGTCGGAATGACTGGAAATACTTCAGGACCTCATGTATGTTATCGCTTTTGGAAAAACGGCAAACAAGTTGATCCCTTTAAACAAACCCTTCCTGAAGCAAAACCCATCTCCCCAGAATTGAAAACAAAATTTGCTGAATACATTATCCCCTACAAAACAAAACTAGATTGCATCTCATTTGAAACTCAAGAGGATTCAGAAATTGCTGTAATCCTTAATCAAAACAAAAATGTCAAAGACCCTTCCTGACCTATCTCCCAAAGAAGCTTCTTCTTGGAAAGCCCTTGAAAAGCATCATAAAAATATCGCGGATGTTAGTATCCTATCTCATTTTAAAAATGAACCCAATAGGATGGCGTATACCACTTTTGAATGGGAGGATTTTTATATCGATATTTCAAAAAATAGAATTGATCGAAAAGGATTTGATTTACTAATCGAACTGGCTAAAGAGAGTAAATTAGAAGAAGCTATAAGCGCTCAATTTTCAGGAGCGAAAATAAATGCAACTGAGAATCGAGCTGTACTTCATACCGCATTAAGAAGTCTGAAGAAAGATCCCGTTTTCGTGGACGGTCAAAACATTCTTCCGGAAGTTCAAAACGCACAAAATAAAATGTATGCCTTTTGTGAAGAAGTCATTTCTGGAAAGTGGAAAGGATATACTGGAAAATCAATAACGCATATTGTCAATATTGGTATTGGAGGTTCAGATCTGGGGCCTGCTATGGTGGTAGAAGCCTTAGCACATTATCAAAATCATTTAGAAGTTCGTTTTGTTTCCAATGTAGAAGGAGACCATCATGTAGAGATTTTAAAAGGTTTAGATCCTGAAACAACCTTATTTGTTATTGTCTCCAAAACGTTTACCACTCAAGAAACACTAAGCAATGCAAATAGTATTCGAGAATGGTTTTTGGCCCAAGCTCCTGTATCAGGTATCGCTAAACATTTTGTGGCGGTATCTACCAATCTTGAAAAAACAAAAGCTTTTGGGATTGATCCAGAAAACACCTTCCCAATGAACGATTGGGTTGGTGGGCGGTTTTCACTATGGAGTACAGTAGGAATTAGTATCTGCCTGGCTGTAGGTCCAAATCATTTTAAAGCCTTGCTTCATGGTGCTGGTAAAATGGATCTTCATTTTCAAGAAGCTCCTTTACAAAAAAATATTCCGATTGTTTTGGCTTTGTTAAGTATCTGGTACAACAATTTTTACGGAGCTGAGACCGAAGCCTTGATTCCTTACACACAATATCTGAGAAACCTTCCTGCTTATTTACAGCAGGGCATTATGGAAAGTAATGGGAAAAGTGTTGGAAGAAATGGAACCCGTGTCGATTACCAAACGGGTACGATTATTTGGGGAGCCTCTGGAACCAATGCACAACATGCTTTTTTCCAATTAATCCATCAAGGAACCAAGCTTATTCCTTCTGATTTTATCGGATTTAAAAAGTCATTAAACGGAAACCAAGAACACCAGCAAAAACTCTTAGCAAATTTTATCGCACAAACAGAGGCATTAATGACCGGAAAAACAAGGGATCAGGTCCTTCAAGAATTAGAAAAAACAAAGCTAACCGAGACGCAAAAAAAGGAACTGATTCCTTTTAAGGTTTTCGAAGGAAACAAACCTACCAATACACTCTTAATAGACCAATTAACGCCTGCAAGTTTAGGTGCTCTTATTGCTCTTTACGAACATAAAATATACGTACAAGGGATTATTTGGAATATCTACAGTTACGATCAGTGGGGGGTAGAGCTCGGAAAACAATTAGCAAATACGGTTTTAGAGGACATTCAAAAAGGAGTCTCTAATCCACATGATCCTTCTACTTTAAACCTCCTTTCAAGAATTTAAACTTCAAATCGAAGGTCTTTTACGGCTAATTGTAAACTTGTAGTCCCATTAAATTCATTTTCATCAATTGTATATAAAATTGAAAAAGGAATCTTTTGTTTGACTTTGGCATGGTGTATTCCTAAACCGAAACCAATTGCTTGAAGGATCGTTCCACTTGAGTCCATAATTTCTAGTTTAAGATGATCTTTATCATTTCCAACCAATCTTGAACCCCCCTGATCTCTGCATTGATGAGTAACGAATGTAGGTCGCATATTTTTTGGTCCAAAGGGAGCCATCTGAGTTAGGATTCGATAAAATTTATGAGTAATTTCTTCTAATCCAATCTCCAAATCATAAACCAAACTGGGTTGGCGTTGTGAGGGGTCTATTTTATGATCTACCGCTGCTTCAAAAGCAGCTTTGAAATCTTCCAATTGGGCTTCATTCATTGTAAGTCCTGCGGCATATTTATGACCTCCAAATTGAATCATATACTTTTGACAGGCTTCTAGGGCTTCATAAACATCAAATCCTCTTACAGATCGTACCGACCCGACGAGGACATCGCCAGATTTTGAAAGCACAACTGTTGGCCGATAATATTGTTCTATCAAACGCGATGCAACAATTCCAATTACTCCCTTGTGCCATGATGGATGATACACTACTGTTGTCGATTTATCTTGTGCCTCGTTCAATTCGATTTGTTGAAGCGCTTCTTTGGTTATTCTCTCGTCGGCGGTTCTTCGTTCTGTATTAAAAAACTCTATTGATCGAGCAATCGGTAAAGCCTCTTCCAAAGAAGTAGCCATTAATAATTCTACAGCATTTATCCCTTGATCCATCCGCCCTGCCGCATTTATCCTGGGAGCTATGACAAAAACTAAATCACTAATTCGCGCTGGCTTTTTGAGAGTACTGAGAAAAAACTGAAATCCAAAACGAGGTGCCTCATGAATTTGTTTTAATCCTAAATAACTTAAAATTCTATTTTCGCCTGTCATGGGTACGATGTCTGCAGCTATTGCTGTAGCGACCAAATCCAAGTAAGGATATAAATCGGTTTCTGCTGAACCTTCATGCTGCTGAAGTGCTTGGATCAACTTAAATCCAATACCACAACCACACAATTCCTTGTAAGGGTATTTGCAATCTGATCTTTTCGGATCTAAAACTGCAATTGCATTAGGCAAAAGGGTTTCAGGCAAGTGATGATCGCAAATGATAAAATCAATTCCCAACTCCTTCGCATAGTCTACTAAAACATGTGCCTTAATCCCACAATCCAAAGCAACGATCAATCGGATTCCTTCCTCATTTGCACGATCTATTCCTGCTTTGGAAATCCCATAACCTTCAGTATACCGAATGGGTATATAGGGTAAAACTCTTTTTAACTTTGTTTTGAGATAGGTGCTCACTAAAGCAACCGCCGTGGTTCCATCTACATCATAATCTCCAAATACCATTACCGGTTCATCAACCTTGATGGCTTGTGTAATCCGTTGCACTGCCCGATCCATATCTTTCATTAAAAAAGGATTGTGCAAGTCCTCCCATTGTGGTCTAAAAAAATATTTGGCTTCACTAAAATTGGTAACCCCTCGCTGTACAAGAAGTTCTGCAATTCGCTTGGGTACATTTAATTCCCCACTCAATTCTTGAACGATCATCGGATCCGCAGATGCCAACTTATGCCAGTTCATATTATTTGCTGTTTTTACCCTCTACTACTACAACAAACTCTCCTTTTGGAGGGTTTTTTTCAAAAAAATCCAACGCTTCTTTTAAGTCTCCTCTAAAATTACTCTCAAACTTTTTACTTAGCTCACGAACGATCGATACTTTACGATCCGCTCCAAAAAATGGAATCATTTGATGAATTGTTTTGAGTAACTTGTGTGGAGATTCATAAAAAACCAAAGTGCGGGGTTCTTGAGCCATTTGTTCCAAACGGCTTTGACGTCCCTTTTTGGGGGGAAGAAATCCCTCAAAAATAAATCTATCGGCTGGAAGTCCACTTTGTACTAAAGCTGGAATTAAAGCTGTGGCACCAGGAAGACACTCCACATGAATGCCTTCTTTCAAGGCATGAAATACCAGTAAATATCCAGGGTCTGAAATCCCTGGTGTCCCGGCATCAGAGATTAGTGCTATGGTTTTTCCATGAAGTACTTGCTCAACAACTTTTGAAACTTTTTTGTGTTCGTTATGCATATGAAAACTCTGAAGGGGAGTTTCAATTTCATAATGCTTAAGCAGTTTTTGACTCACACGAGTATCCTCTGCTAAAATAAGATCCACCTCTTTTAAGATGCGAATAGCTCGTAACGTCATGTCCTCTAAATTGCCAATTGGTGTGGGAATCAAATATATCAACTTGTGGTTTTTTTGGTGAGAACTAATATGAAATTAGCCCTTAAAATTTTTCTTTAGAATTGCCAAAAAACGCTCTTCTATCGGTTTTTTATTTTCCCAATGAGGGTATTCTATTTTGACTTTACTTTCTATAAAAACCTCAACTTCTTTCCATTGACTAAAAGTAATTACTTGAGAAATGACCGATTCATAAGCGGAAGTATTTTCTTCAAATAAATGCTTAATGAAGGAAAGCCGATCGTTTAGATCTATAGTAAGTGATTTTGCAAAATGATCGTTTAAATTTTTTCGCTCTTCGGGTTCCCCTATCGGTTGGTGTTTACTTCCCTCTTTCACAGATTCGTTGGAAGGCTTTGGAATAAATACTGGGGATTCCTCAACCGTCTCAAAAAGTCGTTCATAACTTTCGGGTTCCGGCATCTCGGTTACCATGTTTTTTATAGTTTCCATCATAGGTGGAACTTCCAAATCCTCCTTTTTTTCGAGTATTTCTGGAACAGGCGGCGTCATGGAATTAAGTATCGAAGAAAGTTCCTCTTGTTGGCGTTTCCAGCGTTCCGAACTCGAACTGCCTTGATTTAAAAATTTTTGACATACCGAAATTTCATAAAGCTTTTGGATGGCCAGATGAACCTCATCATTTTCCCATAGCGCTTGGTCTTTTATGACCAATTCTGCCCATTCTACCAAGGCTGTTTTTATTTTTTCTGTCATGAAATAATCTGCTTCAACCCATTGATTTTAATATCTTTGTAAGAATCAATTCGGGCTTGTACTATAATCAGTTGAAAATTACAAAATGTTTTTAGAAAACACCGTAAACACAAACGAACAATTTGGATGGATCGAAGTGATTTGTGGTTCCATGTTTTCTGGGAAAACAGAGGAATTGATTCGAAGGCTGAAAAGAGCTCAATTTGCAAAACAGAAAATTGAAATTTTTAAACCCGCAATTGATTTGCGTTATGATGATCAATTGGTCACATCGCACGACCAAAATCAAATCCCCTCGACTCCTGTGCCAGCTGCTGCAAATATTCCGATACTCGCCGACGGTTGCGATGTCGTAGGAATTGATGAAGCCCAATTTTTTGATGAGGAAATTGTCAAAGTTTGTAATGATTTAGCAAACAGTGGGGTTCGGGTTATCGTGGCAGGATTGGATATGGACTATAAAGGCAATCCCTTCGGACCTATGCCAGCACTGATGGCAACTGCAGAATATGTTACCAAAGTTCATGCGATTTGTACTCGTACTGGACATTTAGCAAATTACAGTTTCCGTACCTCTGATGAAGATCGCTTGTTGGTCTTAGGGGAACGAGAAAATTACCAGCCCCTTTCTAGAGCTGCTTTTTTTCAAGCGAACCAGAAAAAAAATAAAAAAACCTAGCTTCCTTTCCACTTGAACGCACTTCACCTTTACCTTCAAAATCTAGATCATAATTACCGTTACATTCGAAAACATTTACAGCCTTCTACCCAGTGTATAGGAGTAGTAAAAGCTGCCGCATACGGTTCGCATTCTATTGCATTTGCAAAGCGGCTTGTGGAGTTGGGCATCGATTCATTGGCAGTTGCTTACACCGAAGAAGGTGTACAGCTGCGCGAAAGTGGAATTTTAACCCCTATTATGGTTTTTTATCCTCAAAAGGATACGCTGCAAAGTTTACTTCATGCCGACCTAGAACCCTGTTTGTATTCTAAAGAACTAATGGAGACTTTTGAATCTCTTTTAAATCAAAACGGTATTCAAAATTATCCCATCCACATTAAATACAATACAGGTTTGCATAGAGTTGGTTTTGCATTGGAGGAAATAAATTGGGTTCTGGATAAAATAGTTGCGCCTTGTTTTCAATTAAAAACCGTTTATTCCCATTTAGCGGCCTCAGAAGAAAAACGACCTTCCTCACAATGCGATCTTCAAATTCAACGCTTTCAGCACATTCGTGAACAACATTCTCACTCCAACAAAAATCTACCAAAATTCCATTTACTCAACAGCTCTGGCGTTTTTAATTATCCCGAGCTCCAATTTGATGCGGTTCGTTGCGGTATTGCCCTTCACGGATTTGCCAACCGTCCTGAATGGGATCAGCAACTAAAACCCATCGCCGAACTAGAAACCCATATCAGTCAAATTCATGAGGTCCATGAAGGAGAAAGTGTTGGATACGATCAGGGCTGGAAAGCTTCAAAGAACAGTCGAATCGCGTGTTTACCTCTAGGCCATGCCGACGGTATAGGGCGTCACTATGGCAATCAGCGATCTTCTGTTCAAATCCATGGAAATCAGGCACCCGTAGTGGGTAATGTTTGTATGGATATGCTTATGGTGGATGTTACAGAAATACAATGCAAAGAAGGCGACCGTGTTCTGCTCTTTGGTAAAGACTATACCGCTTCAGATTTTGCTTCGCAAGGGGGAACCATCAGTTATGAGATTCTCACTGCAATTGGCCCACGCATTAAACGAATTCTTCATCCCTAATCATTTTGTTATAAATATAACATCTTGTTATTTTTTTGAAACAAAAGCCTAGTAGATTTGACTTCACTTGAATTAATAGTATTTTTGCACACTTAAAAATATATATACAATGAAAGTAGCAGTCGTTGGTGCCACCGGAATGGTCGGAGAAATCATGTTAACCGTTTTAGAAGAGCGTAACTTTCCATTGGAAGAATTACTTCTCGTCGCTTCTGAACGATCCGTAGGAAAAAAACTAGTCTACAAGGGGAAATCCTATGAGGTTATTGGTTTGGAAACTGCTGTTGCCGCTCGACCCGACATCGCCTTATTTTCTGCTGGAGGAGATACTTCCTTGGAATGGGCTCCTAAATTTGCAGCGGTGGGAACTACGGTTATCGACAATTCTTCTGCATGGCGAATGGATCAAAGTAAAAAACTAATTGTTCCAGAAATCAACGGTTCCTTACTCACCAAAGAAGATAAAATCATTGCCAATCCAAACTGTTCGACCATTCAGATGGTAATGGCTTTAGCCCCCCTTCATAAAAAATACACCATCAAACGTTTGGTGATTTCAACCTATCAATCCATTACCGGAACAGGAGTTAAAGCCGTCCGCCAGTTGGAAGAGGAAGCTCTTGGACAAGAAGGGGTAAAAGCCTATCCACATCCTATTCATAAAAATGCACTCCCCCAATGTGATGTCTTTTTGGATAATGACTACACCAAAGAAGAAATGAAACTGGTCCATGAGACTCATAAAATTTTAGGAGATAACTCTATTGGAATTACTGCTACTGCTGTTCGAATTCCTGTAGTTGGTGGACACAGTGAAGCGGTTAACATCGAGTTTGAAAAAGATTTTGAAGTCGATGCTGTTCGAGAGATCTTGAAGCAAACATCAGGTGTGATCGTTCAGGACAACCCCTCGAAATCCTTATATCCGATGCCCTTAAGTGCAGCGGGTAACGATGCTGTGTTTGTGGGTAGAATAAGACGCGATACTTCTCATCCAAAAGCAATAAATATGTGGATCGTAGCCGATAACCTTCGTAAAGGTGCCGCGACAAATACCATACAAATAGCCGAGTATTTGATTTCCAATGATTTGATCTAGCTCTTATCGCTTATAATCCCTTCAAATTTATCTTGTTGCTTTAGTTTTTTTTATAAATTTGCCCCTCAATTGTGGATCAATGGATGCAATTAAAGATTTTACCCTCCCTTTTGTGGGATTAAAAGAAGGAAAGCACCATTTTAAATTCACAATAGACAATACGTTCTTTGCACATTTTGAGTTTAATGATTTCAACAATGCCTTATTGAATGGCGAGTTGATCCTTGACAAAAAATCCAGTTTTTTGGAATTGCATTTTGATGTTAAAGGAACCGTAGAACTTCCTTGTGATGTTTCCATGGAATTATTTAATTACCCTATTGATGCCGATTACGATTTAATCGTCAAATTCGGAACTCCAAACTCTCAAATCACAGATGAGATTCTAATTTTACCTGAAGGGAGTTATCAGATAAATGTAGCTCAATACTTTTATGAGATGGTTGTGTTAAACCTTCCCCTTAAAAGAGTTCACCCGGGTATAGAAGACGGTACATTACAAAGCGAAATCCTTGATAAACTCAAAGCACTAGAACCAAAAGAAACACATTTAAAAGGATCGGAAGATCCCAGATGGAATAAACTAAAAGATCTTTTGTAAAGAAGACAAAAAATAAAAATTATGGCACATCCTAAGAGAAAAATTTCGAAAACAAGAAGAGACAAAAGACGTACGCATTACAAAGCTGCTGACCAGCAAATTGCAACTTGCTCTTCTACTGGAGAAGCACACCTTTACCACAGAGCCCATTGGCATGAAGGAAAACTCTACTATAGAGGAAAGGTACTTGTAGACGCTACAACTGTAGCTGAAGCCTAACTATTTTACTTGAAAACCGAGCGATTTAGCACTGCTGTTTTTTTGTGTCAATTATTTTGATTGCATGAAAAAACTACTATCTTCACTTACTCTTAGATTATTTCTTTGCTAAAAAATAGCATGAATCTAGAACGGACAAAACAAATAAAAGCAGCCATTACAGCTGTTGGAGGTTATGTGCCTGAGACAATTTTATCTAATCAAGATTTAGAAAAAATGGTTGACACTAACGATGAGTGGATCGTTTCTCGGACCGGAATCAAAGAACGTCGAATTCTTGAAGATCCCGAAAAGGCTACCTCTTTTTTAGCCATCGAAGCCGCTCAAGACCTTATTGCCACTTTTAATATTGATTCCACTACTATTGATCTCATCATAGTGGCTACAGTCACCCCTGATATGCCTGTGGCAGCTACTGCTGCATACGTTGCTTCATCTATAGGTGCAAATCAAGCCTTTGCATACGACCTAAGTGCGGCCTGTTCTGGATTTTTATACGGTATGAGTACAAGTGCTGCATACATCAATTCAGGACGTTATAAAAAAGTATTATTAATTGGAGCCGACAAAATGTCTTCGATTGTAGATTACACTGACCGAACTACCTGTATTATTTTTGGTGATGGTGCAGGAGCTGTTCTTTTTGAACCTAGTCCAAATGAATTCGGATGGGAGGATGAATATATGAGAAGCAATGGAACAGAACGAATGTCTCTTCGTATTAAAGCCGGGGGCTCCCTGTATCCCACCTCTCAAACTACATTAGACAACGGATGGCATAATTTGTACCAGGAAGGAAAAACGGTTTTTAAATATGCCGTATCAGAAATGGCTGAGGCTTCTGAACAACTATTGAAAAGAAATAATTTATCTGGAGAAGAAATCGATTATCTTGTTCCCCATCAAGCCAACAAACGAATTGTAGATGCCACCGCTAAAAGGCTGGGGCTAAGTGATGAAAAAGTATTGATGAATATTAGCTATTATGGAAATACTACTGCTGCAACAATACCGCTTTTGTTAAATGATAATAAATCCAATTTTAAAAAAGGAAACAAACTTATATTCGCCGCTTTTGGAGGGGGATTCACTTGGGGTGCATCTTACTTGACATGGGCAATCTAAAAATCTAATCAATTAATTATGGATATTAAAGACATTCAAAACCTAATTAAATTTGTAGCTAAATCAGGGGCACAAGAGGTTAAACTCGAGATGGAAGACATTAAGATTACCATCAAAACTGGAATTGATCCAAAACCGATGGAAGTGGGCTATACGCATCAAATTC
This sequence comes from Flavobacteriaceae bacterium, assembly GCA_017858055.1. GTDB lineage: Bacteria > Bacteroidota > Bacteroidia > Flavobacteriales > Flavobacteriaceae > MS024-2A. Next base: position 11,900 of record JAFMCA010000024.1, on the reverse strand, counting down.
AAGCCGTTCCAGCAACTATTCCCCAAGTAAGTGCCTCAGTTCCACAAGTTGTTGTAGAAACAACACCAAAAGCGGAGAAAGAAGATCATCTTATCACTATTAAGTCTCCCATTATAGGAACTTTTTACAGAAAGAGTTCTCCGGACAAGCCTGTTTTTGTTGAAGTTGGTGACACTGTAAAAGAAGGGGATGTCCTTTGTGTTATTGAAGCCATGAAGCTTTTTAACGAAATCGAATCTGAATTAAGCGGAACGATTGTTAAAATTTTGGTAGACGATGCTTCACCAGTTGAATTTGACCAACCCTTATTTGTGATCAACCCTTCCTAAATTGTACTCATGTTTCAAAAAATTCTGATTGCAAATCGTGGTGAGATTGCAATGCGTATTATTCGCACTTGTAAAGAAATGGGCATCAAAACCGTTGCTGTTTATTCCAAAGCAGATACCGACAGTCTTCACGTCCGCTTTGCAGACGAGGCCGTTTGTATTGGTCCTGCAGCCAGTAGCGAGTCCTATTTGAAAATGTCAAATATTATTGCTGCAGCAGAAATCACCAATGCGGACGCTATTCATCCTGGTTATGGGTTCCTTTCTGAAAATGCAAAATTTTCGAAAATCTGTAAAGAGCACGATATAAAATTTATTGGAGCTTCTCCTTCAATGATCGACCAAATGGGGGATAAGGCCTCAGCAAAAGCTACCATGAAAGCAGCTGGCGTCCCTACCATTCCAGGTTCTGAAGGTTTAATCGCCTCCTTTAAAGAAGCACAAAAGCTTGCTAAAGAAGTTGGTTATCCGGTTATGCTCAAGGCTACAGCTGGAGGAGGAGGAAAAGGGATGCGTGCAGTATGGCAAGCTGAAGATCTTGAAAAAGCATGGGAAAGTGCTCGACAAGAAGCAAAAGCGGCTTTTGGGAATGACGGAATGTACATGGAAAAACTCATCGAAGAACCTCGACATATCGAAATTCAAATCGTAGGGGACTCCACTGGAAAAGCATGTCATCTTTCCGAAAGAGATTGTTCTATCCAACGGAGACACCAAAAATTAACTGAAGAAACCCCATCCCCTTTTATGACTAAAACCTTGAGGGAAAAAATGGGAGATGCCGCCGTGAAAGCAGCGGAATACATTAAGTATGAAGGTGCTGGAACGATAGAATTTTTAGTCGATAAGCACAAAAATTTCTATTTCATGGAAATGAATACACGTATTCAGGTAGAACATCCAATCACAGAGCAGGTCATCGATTATGATTTGATTTGTGAGCAAATAAAAGTAGCCTACGGAGAAAAAATTTCTGGAAAAAATTATTTTCCAAAACTCCATTCTATCGAATGTCGAATTAACGCTGAGGATCCTTTTAATGATTTTAGACCCAGTCCGGGTGTAATTACAACACTTCATTTCCCTGGTGGTCATGGGGTTCGATTGGATACCCATGTGTACAGTGGTTATGTGATTCCTCCTCATTATGATTCTATGATCGCCAAACTGATTACAACAGCGCAAACTCGTACAGAAGCGATCAGCAAAATGAAAAGAGCTTTGGAAGAATTCGTCATTGAAGGGGTAAAAACAACCATCCCTTTCCATCAAAAATTGATGAACCATCCAGACTATATCAAAGGGGAATACACGACGAAATTTATGGAAGAATTTTCCATGGAGGACTAGTCTATTTTTTTAGGTTTAACTCCCAATAACCGACATCTATCCACCGATTAAATTTGTATCCAACTTCTTCAAGTTGACCTACCTTTCTGAACCCTAATTTTTCGTGAAAACGAACACTGATGTCGTTCGGAAGTGAAATTCCTGCGAGAAGAGTATGAAAACCTCCTGCTCTAAGTTCTTCGATTAGATGCTCATAAAGCTTTACACCAATCCCTTTCAGTTGATAATTTTCGGTAATATAAATACTCGTTTCAACGGTAAATCGATAGGCTGATCTGGGTTTCCAAATGGTTGCGTAGGTATACCCTACAATTTGATTATCAATTTCATAAACCCACCAATTTAAACGATCATGAGCTATGATTCTAGACTGTATAATCTGCTCATCAACAGCTGCTTCTTCAAAAGTAGTTGAAGAATTTAGAATGTAGTAATTGTATATGGAAGCGATGGACGCAGCATCACTTGCTTTGGCTCTTCTGATCATCTGAGGCATTATTTAAAGCTACCCTTTCATTTTATTTTTTACCTTTTCAGGTAAGACTTCATATCCCATATTGAATAATGTGAATCCCAAAATATCGGCATATTGTTCTATTCTTTTAGAAACAGGGGTCCCGGCACCGTGACCTGCATTGGTTTCAATTCGAATTAAGACGGGAGAATCCCCTTGGTGTTTGTCTTGGAGTTCTGCGGCAAATTTAAAGGAATGGGCAGGAACAACACGGTCGTCATGATCTCCCGTAGTGATAAGTGTAGCAGGGTAATAGGTTCCTGCTTTTACATTATGTACTGGGGAATAGCCCTTAAGGTATTCAAACATTTCTTTAGAATCATCCACTGTTCCGTAATCATATGACCAACCTGCTCCAGCAGTAAATTGATGATAGCGCAGCATATCCAAAACTCCTACTGCAGGAAGTGCAACTTTAAATAATTCGGGTCTTTGAGTCATAACTGCACCCACGAGAAGCCCTCCATTTGATCCTCCTTGAATAGCGAGGTATTCTGGACTAGTGATTTCTTTTGAAATTAGATATTCTGCTGCTGCAATAAAGTCATCGAATACGTTTTGCTTTTTTTGTTGAATTCCAGCCTTATGCCATTCTTTTCCATATTCCCCACCTCCTCTTAAATTCGGTACGGCATATACTCCACCTTGTTCCAACCATACTGCATTGGCAATAGAAAATGATGGTCGTAAGCTGATATTAAACCCCCCATAACCGTACAGGAGGGTAGGATTTTTTCCATTGTATTCTATTCCCTTTTTGTGAGTAATCATCATAGGGACTTTTGTTCCATCTGCAGATGTGTAAAAAATCTGAGTCGAGATATAATCGTTGGAATCAAAATCAATATCAGGAGACCAATATTTTTGTGCTCTTTTGGTTTCTGGAGAATACGCATAGATAACCTCTGGTGTATGGTAATTTGTAAAGCTGTAGTAGAGGGTTTGCTGCTCTTTTTTACCACTCCAACCACTTGCGGTTCCCATTCCTGGAAGTTTAACAATCCCTTGGTTTTCTCCTTTTAAATTGTATTGAACCACTTGACTGTTCGCATCAATCATATAACGAGCGAAAAAATACCCGCCCCCACTAGTAACGGACAAAACATTTTCAGTCTCAGGGATGAAATCAACCCAATGGACGTCTTGAGGATTCTTAGCATTGGCTTTTACTACTTTTTGATTGGGAGCCTCTTTGTTCGTTACTATAAAAAAAATATCCCCTACATTATCTAGTAGATAACTGTCCGTATCATAATCTGTATCCATAGGTAGTAAAGGGCTGTCTTCTTGATTTAAGTTTTTGAGAAAACTGATGTTTCCCGACGTTGTTTTCGAAGCTGAAATAATGAGAAAATCTCCTTCCTCCGTTACATTTGCTCCTACATAACGGTGCTTTTCTTCTTCAGTTCCACCAAATATCAAATCATCCTCAGCTTGTGAAGTACCCAGTTTATGAAAATACAATTTGTGTTGATTTGTCATTTCGCTGAGTTCACTACCCTTAGGTTTGTCATAACTGGAATAGAAAAACCCCTCCTCTTTTTTCCATTGAATACCACTGAACTTTACGTCCACTAGAGTATCCTCTAGAATTTTATTTTTAATGGCGTCTAGGACTATGATTTTACGCCAATCACTTCCCCCCTCACTTATTGAATAGGCAACAAGATTACCGCTTTTTGAAAAACTTAGACTGGATAAAGAAGTCGTCCCATCTTCAGAAAAGGTATTGGGATCTAAGAAAATTTCCTCCTGAGTCTCTCTACTTTTTCTATAAAGAACATATTGATTTTGCAAACCGTTATTTTTATAAAAGTAGGTATAGTCCCCCTCTTCAAAAGGAGCCGTAATTTTCTCGTAATTCCATACTTGCTCGAGCCTATATTTAAGTTCATTGCGAAATGGAACTTTATCTAAAATAGAAAAAGTGAGTTCGTTTTGTCGAGTCACCCAATTTTTTGTATCCTCACTATTATCGTCTTCAAGCCAACGGTAATTATCGATTAACTCTTCCCCGAAATAAGTATCTACAACTGGGGTTTTAAGGGTGTTTGGATACACTATTTTCTTTGAGGATTGAGCGCATGACAACAAAATAGATAGAATTGAAAGGTATAGGAGCTTTTTCATTTATGAAACAAGTTTTTTATCAAGTTACATAACTTTAAATATAAAACCCTTTTCCCAAAAGTGTTTTGAAAAAAGGGTGTTTAAAAAAAAGGGGGAAATACTATTTTAATAGATGTGAACCTTTCCTGTTTTGATATCGTACATTGCTCCTTTGATTTGGATTGCTCCTTCATCTTCCATGGCTTTGAGAACCTCACTTCGAGAACGAATGTTTTCAATCGTCATTTTAACATTTTGTGCAGCTACTGCATCTACAAAATCACTATTTGAGGAATTTCTCAATTCCTCTTCTTGAGGCTCTTTAACGGCCGCTACAGCAGGCTCAATTTTTTTGATTAGTGAGGTAAGGTTTCCGAGTCGTGCGTGATCACAAGCCCCTTTTACTGCTCCACAGGCGGTGTGACCTAATACAAGAACCAATTTAGTTCCCGCGAGTTTACACGCAAATTCCATACTCCCTAAAATATCTTCATTTACAAAGTTTCCTGCAATACTTATGCTAAAAATATCCCCTATTCCTTGATCAAAAATCAGTTGTGAGGATACACGAGAGTCAATACAGCATAGCACTGTTGCATAGGGAAATTGACCCTGACTTGTTTCAGCAACCTGTTGCATCAAGTCACGTTTCAATTGCTTTTTTTGAACAAAGCGTTCGTTTCCATTTTTTAATTCTTGTAATGCCTTTTCAGGGGTCATTAATTCTTGTGTTTCTTTTGTATGTGCTTTCATATTAAAGTTATTTATTGGGAAACACCATGAGCGGTGTTTCCGTGTTAATTAAGGTGTTATTTAATATTCGTTTATACTTGTGCTTATCCTGTCTTTTCAATAAAGAATCCCTATCAACACACAAAAGGCTGACTTTGTTTTTAGTAATATACTGAGATATATTTAAAGAGGAATTTGTGTTTTCTTGAAAATCATAAAGTAGCACTTTTTTGTTTATCCTCTCATTGCATTGAGGAGTGAGTTGAAAGAGTGTAGTTGGAACTACTGAATTTTTGATCAGTACTTTGGCTATAGAATTGTTATCAATAACACGATCAACAAAACCTAGAGACCAATGTAATTGCTCAAACAGGGATTTTTTTTCCCCAGAAACTAAGGTAATTCCATTGTGATTATTTAAAACTAAATCGAAAATACTGTTTTGAATAGGAGCAAAAGTTCGGGTTTTTTTCTTTCCAAGAACTACAATATCTGGGGCTGTCCTTTTTATATGCTCCAAAACAACATGTGTTACTTCTCCCACTCTTGAACTATTGATTATCGGTAGGTTTTCTTCATCTTCTATAGTATCGATTATTGTATTAATCTCACTTTTTAATCTTTCTTTACTGCTTTTGATTGATCGCATTAGGGTAAGCTGATTGCTGTAGGTGCTCTCAGCTTTATATGGGTACACACTAAGTAAATCAATGGCGCCATTTATTTTCTTTGCAATTGCAACAGCATCAGACAGCACAGAGGAATCAGAGCTTTCTGAGTTGTATAAAACTAATATTCGATACGACGGATAGATGTGATTCATAAAGATATTTTAGGCAGTTTTTGGTTTTGCATTATAATAGGCAATAAAACTTTCTAGAGTATCAGAGATTCCTCGCTCTGTTATAATTTGAATTTCAATATTCCTGTTTTTAGCCTTTACTGAAAATTCTTCTAATATTTCTATGATATCATAATCTAAAAATCGAGTCTTGCGAACATCTAGAGAGAGAAAAGTGTCCTTAGGAAGTGAATCCAGCTCTTTTAAAATAGCTCCTTTGTTGATAAAAGTCACTTCTTCCGCCAGCGTCATTTCTATTTGATGCTTCCCATTACTTTTGTCTTTAATGTGTAGGAAGTGGGAATTTTGATAACTTTTTATCAAAATGATAAGAACTCCAACGACTAATCCAAGACTAATTCCAACTAAAAGATCTGTAAAAACAATTCCTAAAACAGTAACTGCGAAAGGAGTAAATTGTTTCCATCCTAGTCGATACATGCTCAAGAATAAACTTGGCTTTGCTAATTTATATCCTACAATAAGAAGGATGGATGCTAAAACAGATAGTGGAATTTTGTTCAGAAGTGCAGGGATTAAAAGGACAGAAATAAGCAATAAAAATCCGTGAATAATCGCAGATAGTTTCGTTTTCCCTCCCGACTGAATGTTTGCAGAACTCCTTACAATAACTTGGGTAATGGGCAAGCCCCCCACAAGTCCAGAAAATATATTCCCTGCCCCCTGTGCCATAAGTTCTCTATTTGTTGGTGTAACTCGTTTTGCAGGATCCAGTTTGTCTGTTGCCTCAACACACAATAAAGTTTCTAAGCTTGCTACCAATGCGAGCGTAAAGGCTGTTATCCAAACTTCAGAATTGCCAATAACCCCAAAATTTGGAAAGCTGAACTGCCCTAAAAAGGAAGAAAAACTGTCTGGTATAGGAACTGAAACCAACTGTAAAGGTTGAACGCTCCAAATGGAATTCCCATTAGTAAATATGACATAAAATATTCCAACAATAACGGCAACCAAAGGGCCTTGAATCAACTGAAATAGTTTACCTTTTTTACTCAAAACATTAGACCACAGCAACAGGATGGCTAAGCTTACAATTGCGATTAAAGTAGCTCCTGGGCTGATATACTTAAATGCATTTACTATCCAAGAAAACGTGTTTTCCCCATCCGATTGGAAGAATGAAAAATCCCCTTCTGGACTGTTATACCCAAAAAAATGGGGGATTTGTTTGAGAATAATAATGATTCCAATCCCGGTTAGCATTCCTTTAATCACCGAAGAAGGAAAATAATACCCTATCACCCCAGCTCGTAAAACTCCTAACAGAAATTGAATAATCCCACCTAAAACAACTGCTAAAAGAAAGTTTTCAAATCCGCCTAAAATTCCGATTGAGGTAAGTACAATAGCCGCAAGTCCGGCAGCTGGTCCGCTTACGCCAACTGATGAGCCACTTAGGCTGCCCACCACTATTCCTCCGATGATTCCGGCTATTAATCCAGAAAATAAAGGAGCACCACTCGCTAAGGCGATTCCCAAACAGAGGGGAAGCGCTACAAAGAATACGACAACACTCGCAGGAAAATCGTTCTTTAAATTTGAAATTATATTTGAATTTTTCATATGATTTAAAAGAGGTTAGGAATTAAAAAATGACTTTTTAATTCCTTTATAATTTTTAAAATTTTTGGATAAAAGCTGCTTGAGCTTTACGATATTGAAGTGAATTCTAAACTTGTTCTGGAGGAGGAAGATGAATTTCGAACAAGGTTAAATAAGATCCAAGGGTCAGATCTGTAATGTGGTTTCCCCTTTTATTCTTGAGCGCATCAGGATAGAGAATAAACTCGGGGATTATTTTTTTTTCTTTCGTTTCCTCCTTTTCCTGATTTTCACTGTCCGAGTCAGCTTGCCAATCTGCGTTTGCAATTTCAAAAGAGGCGTCGGTAAGTAAGGACAAAGAATCCAAAGTTGTAGAAAGCGTTAAACTACCCAACAAACAAAACATGAAAAGCATTTTTGTTTTCTTACTTGAAAAGAATCGAATCGATTTCATAAACTCAAAACGCTTTTAGTGAGTTTTAAATAAAACTCTACAATATTATTTTTTCCCTCTTCAACATCCGTTAATGCAGGTAGGTGCTTTGAAAAATAATTCTGATGGTGTGCCCCTTCTATGATGGTAGATATCAACATGTGGGGGTATTTAAATTGAGGATTCACCTCGAGTACAAAATCACAAACTCGCTGAACAACTCGCTTATACGTCTTGTAAAATCCCTTTTCATTTTCCTTATCGACATCAATGGTATAATAGGCTTTTGATGATTCCGTATTGATGATTTTGCAAAGAAGTACCTCGTTGATAAAGGTAAACGAACTGTCCTCCTTAACTTCTTCGGTTAATAATTCAATGGATTTTTTAAGTCGCTCTTCCGCAGATACAATATTTGCAGTTGCAAATACCAATTTATATTCAATCCAACTCCAATACCAATTCACTAAATAAACCAAAAAAGCATGTTTGCTCTCAAAATAACGATAGATAGAACTTTCATTTGAATTGATTTCAACACCCAATTTTTTGAATGTAAAAGCCTCATACCCCAACTGATCCATGAGCTCAATTCCCACTTGGACAATCTTTTTGCCCAGTTCTGTAGACTCTGGATCTTTGCAGTAAAAACTGGATTCTATCGATATGTTAATATGCAAATCATTCATCAGATCACAAATATAATAGTATTACTATCATAAATGCAAACAATACAGTCTTTTTTTATAGGATTCCCTGAAAAAAATAGGTATTCTAGATTCCGTTTAAAATCACTTAAAGAACGAATTATTCCAACTCTGTCTTTTTTCCCTCGAAAGTATAGTTTTTAGCCTTAAAATGTTTTTCAATTTTTTCTAACGCCATCAGCTCTCCCATAAATTGCCAATCAAAATTTACACTTTGGTTCGCTGGATGGTTGTGGTGATCCTGATCCAATTTATACCCCTCAGGCTTATTAAGAATTCGGGTTTGCCCATATACATCCTCCATTTGATTTCTTACAGACGAGAACTCTTGAATTAGATTTTCAATCTCCCCTATGATTCGATTTTCCTCGGAGGAACTTTGTGCGTTATCAAAGGCGTTTAATTTAGTGAACAATCTAAAATTATAATCCACCAAATTCACCACTTCATTGTAAACATCTAGATTATAATCTGCTTTGGTGTTTTTGGCTTGAAGGTATGCTAAGGTGTTTTTTACCTTTTCCAATTCTGCTGCTTGAACTTGAAGTGCTTGTAAGCGGTCGTCATATTGAGCTGACCAAGTTCCTTTTTCTTGAAAATCTGGTAGGTCAATAATATACTCTTCCACAGCATTATCTCTATGCACTAAAGAATTTCGATGAACTCCTTCTTCAACAAATAAGTTGGTCCAAAGGGCTACTGGTTTGTCTAAATCGTCAATAAAAGCATATTCATCAGAGTAAAATTCAGGGCCAAACATGCGATGCCGATACACTTTCTTAAAATCGTCTTTGGAACGATTTAGTCCTCCCCAACTGTATTCTGCAAAGGCAGAAATTCCCCTTTTATAAAGCTCAAAATGCGGGGAATCGTCATCCCATAAGGTGAGCAGTAAGCCGTTATAATTTCGATTGATAGACTGTTCCGCAAAGATTTTGATTTGATCAATATTACTTTCTCTTTGAGGCATTAAAGTCCATCTTGTTTGCCCTGCGGTAGCCCCCATTACTTGAAATCCATTCGAAGAAAACCAATCCATTGCTTTTCCGTTACCATAAGATTCTGCCAAATGATAATTCCACCTCATATAGACACAGTTTTTAGGGAACTGCTCTAAAAACTTATTCAATTGAGGTTCATTTACACTCCAAATTGAATCTACGGTTTCGGGTTTCATTTTGGCATCGTAGATGGGGTTCATCAATCCAGCCTGCTTAAGCGGCATGTCATCCCAGAAAATTGGAGTTCGATTGTGTTCCTCAGCAAAAGTGGTTACTTTATTAAGCCAAATTAAATTTAACTCCAGTGCACTTTTACCGCTTCCTCTTCCCGTGGTCTGAACCTCATCCCCTCCTACGTGAAGGTATTTCCCATGAGGGAAGGCTTCCAGAGCGTCTAAATACAAATCAAACTGCAATTCATAGGTCAGGGGATCCAGCGGATTAAAAGCCCAATCGCTTTCGGGATCATCTCTTAAATGTTTGTTTTTGTCGTGCTTTAAAATAAAAGAAGCATGTCCTAACCCTTGAACTAGTGGGCTGATGGATACGTTTCTTGCAATAGCATAATCACTTATTGCTTTCCATTCCTCTATAGAGAGAGCATCTGCTGAAGCTACTTCTGGACGTCGTTTATATTGAAGTTTGTCTTCAATTTCGAGTATCATTCCATTAATTTTAAGTTGCGCTAACTCATCAATAAGATTGTAGTAGTATTCTTTTTTTTCCAAATGGTGTTTGATGTCGATTTGAATCGGTCGAAAAGCGATTTTAGGTGCATCTTCAATTTTACCCATAGGAAGGAGGGTCTTTTGATCTCTTGCATCCTCTAAAAGTTGATTTAAAGTGATGAAAGCATAAAATAATCCCGCCTGATCTTGAGCTGTTATCTTGATTTTATTTTCTTCAATAGTCAAAGAGTAGGATTCCGGACTAGCATTTTCTTTGGGCTCTACACCAAATACCAGCTGGGCATTGGCTTCTTGATCTACCAATTGAAGTTGTTGAGTAATCCCGTATCGTAGTGGTAAATCCTCACCTTTAGAACTAAAGGCACGCTCCAATAAAATCGGGGCAATCTTCGAATCGGTTTTAGCAAGGGTACTCTCGGCTACTGAAGGCAGTAAATACGACGTTGCTTGAGTGTTAGAGGGAGTTTCGGAACAACCTAGTACTAAAATAAAAAGCAGTCCAACTCCAAAGAGATAAAAACTATTGCGTGACATATGGTTTTTTTTAATTAAACAAAGTACAAAAAACTTGTGATTCTTTTTAACTTAAGTGATTAATTGAAAAACTATATGTTTGATAAAATTACCGCATCCTTCCCTTGGATAGTATCCTTTTGTTCTCTGTTTAGTTTAATCTATCCTCCTTTTTTCATTTGGTTTAGAGGACCTCTCATTACGCTGGGTCTTGCAGGGATCATGCTTGGAATGGGATTGACGCTTAAGGGTTCAGACTTTGTTCACATCGTGAAACATCCCAAATGGGTTTTATTGGGTTTAGGACTTCAGTTTTTAGTGATGCCTATATTAGGTTGGGGGCTTTCCATCTTATTTCAATTACCCCCTCTCTTTGCTGTTGGAATGATTTTAGTTGCCTCTTGTCCAGGGGGAACCGCCTCAAACGTGATTGCCTATTTAGCTCATGCTGAAGTTGCTTTGTCTGTAACCATGACGGCCTGCTCTACACTCGCAGCGATTTTTATGACCCCTTTTCTAACTCTTCAACTTTCTGGCAGTTTACTTGAAATTCCTGCTGCAGGTCTCTTTTACAGCACCTTTAAAGTTGTGTTAATCCCCATAGCACTTGGGGTACTCTTAAACAACTTTCTCCCAAAAACCGCTTTAAAAATGGTGCCTTATGCCCCGTCAGTAGCCGTTTTTTTAATTTCTTTCATCGTTGCTAGCATCGTTGGACAAGGAAAAGAAATTATACTGAGTTCAGGAGTTCAATTAATTTTTGCATTGTTCTGTTTGCATTTATTTGGATTTATTATTGGCTTTTTGGTCAGTCTAGGAGTATTGAAAAACTGGAGGGTTGCCAAAACCATTTCTATTGAAGTTGGCATGCAAAATTCAGGTTTGGGGGTAGTCTTAGCACGCGAAAATTTCACTAGCCCAGCAGTTGCTATACCTGCAGCTATTTCAAGTTTAATTCACTCTCTATTGGGGAGTTTCTTTGTAAAACTATTTAAGAATAAAAAATAAACTCTGGCTTGCCTTTTCAGAGCGAAATAATACCATTCCTTTTTTTTATCTTGACCCTAGCTAACGGAACTATGATGAGACCACTTACCCTATTTTTTTGCTGTTTAATTC
>JAFMCA010000050.1 GCA_017858055.1 Flavobacteriaceae bacterium | reverse complement strand
TTTATTTAGACTCTAATGGAATTACAATAAAATGTCCTAATGCAGCCATTGGGTATACAGGAGTGATTAATGGAGTAACCTATACGGTAGTGGATAATACAACAATTAGAACTGAAATTGTAAATGGTAATTGTAATTTGTGTACGACTTTGGTTACAAATATGACTGGAGACTCAAATACATATTCAAATTTTTTTAATGATGAATCTTTCAACTCTAATATTGGTTTTTGGGATACTTCTAATGTCACTGATATGTCAATTATGTTTTATGAAGCAACAGCATTTAATCAAGATATTGGTAGTTGGGATACTTCAAGTGTTACTACAATGAATAGTATATTTGAAAATGCAACAGCATTTAATCAAGATATTGGTAGTTGGGATACTTCAAGTGTGACTGATATGGTTGGTATGTTTTATGAAGCATCATCATTCAATCAAGACATTGGTAATTGGGATACTTCAAGTGTGACTGATATGGTTGGTATGTTTTATGAAGCATCATCATTCAATCAAGACATAGGCAGTTGGGATACTTCTAAAGTGACTAGTATGGAACGAATGTTTTGGGCTGCTGAAGCATTCAATCAAGACCTTTCTGGATGGTGTGTGTCAAAAATAAACACTGAACCATTAAACTTTTCTGAATTTAGTTCATTAATTCAATCATTTAAGCCAATTTGGGGGACTTGTCCTTAAACCCCAGTCATATCATCTTCAGTAAGTTCAGGTATTTCTAACCCTCTTAAATAAGTTAAACTAACATTTATAGATGAGTGCCCCATAGCTTTCTGTAGTTTGGTGATACTCCCTGTTCTTTTATAGATTCCTAAAACTCCTCCTTCACTCAAATAAAATCCTACTCAAGCAAAACTTTCACTAGCTTATTCATAAGATTATCTTAAGTCAAAGAAGTACGAGGGGGCTGAACTTCATTTGCTAAAAAATAATTTTAACTAGAAGTTTGTGAAACTTTTCAGTTTGAAATTCAGAGAAACGAGAGAATCCCTATTTATTTAGAAATGGAAAACAACCTTATTGCAATATTCGATTATATTTGATTTTATATGAAAAAATTTAAATCGCTCATCCCTATTCAACTTCTTTTTTTATTCCTTGTTTCCACATGTTCTAAAGAAAAGGAAAGTTCAAACGACGTCTTGTTTTTGGAAAAAATTGAAAATATTGTTTGGACTCGAGGCACAAACTTTAAAATATTTAAAAGCAATCCTTTTAAATTGTTTCTTGTAGAAGAGGGTATTTGTATCGAATTCAGTGAGGGGGAGACCTTAGTTAGAGAGAACCGCTTTAGTTATTTTGTTGAAACAAATACAGCAGATACACTTCAATTGAACTATAAAGTTGTAGGCGATAAAATAAATCATTGTGGAACTTTTACCTACTATCTTGACAGTGACGAGAATTTAATTAGAACCTATAAGGAATGCCAAAGTATTTTCAATACTCCACAAATTTTAGATTTTTACAAATCAGAATTGTCCTTTGAAGAGGTCTGCTCCAACTAATTGGTTTCATATTTAAACGTTCCAAAAAAAATATTTTATCATTACTCAATAAATAAAATAGTCTTTTATTTACCGAAAATTTACTGACTCCTACTTACAGAAGGTACATTTTCTAGTGACGTTTTGATAGGTGTTGATTTTAAAAATAAATTACATTTTGTATTGTCAATTACTAGATTTCAGACCATTCCTTCTTAAAAAAATGACATTAAGCAAACAATTCCTCTATAGTTTAACTTTTTCTTGTTTTGGATTTACCTATGGACAATACGGCTCTTTGGAGCTTAGTTCCGGTGGGTTTTCCTTCGTGCCTGCATTTACGGATAACAATCCCAATTTAATCCTCAACGCCGGGACGGCAACGAATGGATTGATTTCAGGTCACATGATTGCCAATGTCCGAATGACCACGATGAACCTTAGGGGCTTAATCTTTATCTCCCGATTAAAACTTTCCGATAAAAAATTTAAACTAAGTGCAGGAATTCATTTACCTGTACTTCAAATAGACGATACTTTTAAAACAGATAGCTTTTTTGCTCAAGAGGTCATTGCATCTTATCCCTTATCAGATAATGTTCAGCTCAGTAGTATGTATATTCATGGCAAAGGAAGAAATAATGATTTGGAAATCAATTTATTGATATTGAATGTAAATGTCATCAAGGGCAACTTTAGTTTTTTATCCCAGCTCTACCTTCTTGATTTGGATAATACCTCAGGAATTGCTGAACATGTCAATTACAAACTTACGGACAAATGGGATTTACGAGGGTTTATTAATTACACCCTCTCTGAAAATGATTTCATTTGGACCCTTGGGTTAAGAAGGAATTTTTAAAACGATTCAAAGAATATACGTAGCCTTTTTTTGTGCCCATACAGTCTTTTAGGTAAAATATTCATCACTTTTCAATAGCTTACAAATACTTTCGGAGTGGAATTGGATTTCATCCCACTAAAACAAAGCGTTTTAACCCATTCTAAAAGTTTAGCCCTTCCAATATTTTAGGGGTATTGCATCATAAAATAAAAATCTTTGCTCAACCTCTCAAAATTTTTCAAATTGATCATTATGAATTGATAGAATTTGTAATTTTAATTAAACCAATAAATGAATAACTATGAGAAATTTGTATTGTACTTGTGAGTGCAAGCCTTGCTTGGAGGGAAACTGTTTCGACTGTACCTGCCCAACTTGCATTTGTGATGGGTGTGAATGTTAGAGATCCACTGCTGCACGTTCCCATTCTTTTTGAAAGAATTGGTATATTTAAAAAAATGAAAAAATGAAAAACACTATAATCATAGCATCCAGTAGTTTAGTGGGATGTATTGTAATTGGAATTTTCATCTATCTGGGGTTGTCCGGTCAACGGTACGAATATGTAAAAGAAAATGTTGTCTTTGACAAAAAAACAGGAACTACTTATTTTACAGATAAAAAAGAATTCATAGACACTAAGGGAGATTTATATAAGTACGAATAACTAAGTACCCTATTCAATTTTATAGCCCAAGCCTATAGTTTTTTACTAAACGGCTTGGGCTTTTCAATTCTAACTTTCGAATCCATTCTACTGTATCTTAAAGGCTATTCTTTACTTTTTTTATGATGTGAATTGATGCCTTTTTTTCATACATTTAACAAAATAAAATCATGAAACCTCTCTTGTTACTCTTCTTTTTTCCTTTACTTTCTATTGCTCAAACGACGAATTATTCGGTATCCTCCTTTGCCAATCAAGATTTGGATCTTAGCAAAAAGGCCCCCAATACACATTATATTGGAAATGCTTGGCTTTCTCCCCTTATTCAAGCCGATCAAGAATTCGAATACAGCATGACTTTGGCCACATTTGCCGCAAACTCTACTTTAGATTGGCACAAGCACCAAACCAGTCAAGTTCTTATTGTGGTCGAAGGAACTGGTTATTATCAGGAAAAAGGAAAAGAAGTTATGGTCATGAAAAAAGGGGATATCATCAAATGTGATAAGGATACCGAACATTGGCATAGCTCCTCTCACGAAAGCATGGTTTCTTATATCGCAATTTATGGAAATGGAGGGACGATTTGGACCGATAAATTGACCCAAGAAGCCTATGACAATAGTAGGACTAAATAGTTTATCCTTTAAAAGAATTGAAGTAAAATTTCCTAAACCCTATCTTGAATGTCAACAAATCTAAACACCATTACAGGGCAAATAAATTTGTACATCTTTGATTTGTTGACCGAACATCCAGAGGGTATCCAATGGTCTGATTTAATTCGTCGGGTAGAACAAAAATTTCCAGACTTTCATCCAAAAACAATCAACGGCTGTATTTGGAAGTTAACTGAAAAATTTCCAGATCAAATTTATAAACCTCAAAAAGGGCTCTTTAAACTAAAAGTCTGATTCAAGAGTATTCAGGTTGATTTTTGATTCCAATCGTCAATTCGGTAAACTAGTGGATCAACTTTTATAGGAAAGTAATTGGGTGAAGCCTCACGCCCTTATAGATTTTTGCTATTCTACTATTTAAAAGCAATATCTGAACTCGTTAATTTACGCCAGTAAAGTTCCTACTTTTACCAAGACCTTAATTAAGTCAAAGTTTGTTTAGTTTATTTACTGTTTAGTGGGGCTGAAGTGATGCGAGGGATTTTATGATGGAAGTAACTTCATTATTAGGTCCCCACTATCTTAAAAACATTACGAACTTTTTTTACTCTTTATTTTCTTTCACCAAATTTGCAAACTCCTCGTTTGTTAACTTATGAGATCCGTCACACAAAAGGGATTGACTCCTGCCGCACCCGCAAATTGAAAATTTTGTGGGATGGTGTTTTATTGGGGAGCCGTCTTCATTGACCAACTGAACTTCCCCTTCCAACACCTTAATTTGTCCCCTTTCATTCCTGTAAATTTTTGTCATATTCTTTTCCTGGTATGGTTAAACTGCAAGCTAAGAAAATAGCATTAAACCCGATGAATATTTTCCTATCAAACTTGAATTATTCATCAAAAACGAATTCAGTAACAAACTTATATAGAGGTAATGCAATACCTGCTGAGAGCAATTGAATACCTGCTTTAGGATTATTCTCCTAAAGCGATCTCAAATAATTCTTTATCCAGCTGAGGTTTTACTTGACATTTTACATCAAAATGAAATGTTGCTGTATTTTCTGGTGTATAAACAGGCCATTCGGGAATTCCTGAATGATTTGGATTTCCAGTTTTAGCAAAATTAATCCAGGATTGACTCATCTTAGAGGCTAACTCGTGAGCCTCCTCAGATCCTCCTGTCATTTTATTAGCAAGGGATACAGTATCAAAAACAAAAGGCAACTCCATACAGTGAAGAGACTTGTATTTGTAATCAAAAACTGGGGATTCCCAAGTAAATAAATACATATACACTGGAGCTCCGCCTTTCAGTGACGATTTTGTGTTTGCTTGTGATACCGTCCCAGGACGAAACATAAGATCAACATCGATCAGGTCTTTAGGTTCCTTCGTTTCTGGATACGCCTTTTTTACAGCCTTGATATAATCCTCTGCTTTTTCCTTGTAAGTGTCCTTAATGTATGCCATAATGGTGGCCTCATCAGCTCCATGAAATCGCAAATTCGCAAAAGGAGCAAACTCATTTTTAACGGTACCTATCAATAATGGAATCTCTTTAGAAAGGGAAAGTGCTTCCTCGGACTGTATTTGAAAAGGAAGAGCCTCCCCATCTACACTAGGGCCCCAACTCAAACCAAACCCTGAAACAGCAACTCCTTTTTTACTTAATTCTGCGGCAACTGTTTGCAGTGCTTTCGAACTTGCTGCAGACAAAGTTTCAAAAGGGATCGATTGAATTTTGTTTGCCTCATTTGGAGCAATATTTAATTCATGAAGTGTTTCTTCAGCAATGCGTTGGGTGGTTTCTTTAGTTAGAATATCCGATCTAAAAGCACCACTTTGGTTGATCGCCTTGTGAAATAGACCTTTTGCGCTGGGCATTGCCATTAGCGTATTCACTTTTGCTCCTCCTCCAGATTGACCAAAAATGGTCACATTTTCAGGGTCTCCTCCAAAGTTGGAAATATTATCTCTTACCCACTCCAAAGCACGAACCATATCCAAAATACTGTTATTAGCGGAGTATTTAAATTCCTCACCGTAAGCTGAAAGGTCTAAAAACCCAAGAACATTCAATCGGTGATTAATTGATACTACGACAACATCCCCTTTCTTGCTGAGATTCTCACCGTCATAGGAAGGAAGTTCATGACTGGAGCCTGCAGTAAAACCTCCACCGTGGATCCAAAACATTACCGGACGCTTTTTTCCGTCCGCAACTCCAGGAGTCCAAACATTTAGATTAAGACAATTCTCGTTGGTAAAACCCCAATCGTGATCAAACACAAATTCAGACTCATCTTGAATTTGAGTGGTGGGCGTTAGTAGTGGTGCTACAGGACCGTACATGGTTGTGCTTTTTACCCCCTCCCAGGAGTCCAAGGGCTTCGACGCTTCAAACCGTTTGGCTTCTGCATAGGGTATTCCCTTATAAGTGTATATCCCTTGGTGAATATATCCTCTCACTTTTCCTTTGGTAGTTTCAGCAAGGGCTACATTGGCTCCTGTTTGGACTTCAAATTGTGCATTTATTGAGCCCATCATCCCAACAATAAAAATGATTAAAAAATGTAATTTGTGTAGAATCTGACTTCGGTTCTTTTGGTAAGGTTGCATATGCATTTGTATTTTTTTGATTGCTGTATTTTTTTTGTATTCTAGCTGTTTTGAAATTTTGTTTAATCCAGTTATTGAAAGGTTAAACGCTTTGAATATATTCAATTTTAATAGTCTCCTTTTTATTTTTAGGGTTTATAAACTTAGTATTTTTTTAATTCATAGCTTATTCGATTTCCCTATTTCATATTGCCTCTTTGATTATCCCGATGATTATCAGAAGTTTAAATTGAATATAAAACTGTTTGGGTTTCATTTTTCAGGATGGTTTTGAGTTGAATAACCCTCTGAAAATTGTTCTTTTTTTAAAATTTAGGAGTGCCGAAATGGTAAAAACTATACATCTCATCTTAACGGAAAATTAACATTTATACTTAATTTCTTTTTTTAGATG
>JAFMCA010000023.1 GCA_017858055.1 Flavobacteriaceae bacterium | reverse complement strand
TTGTGCGTCGCCACCTTGTGTCTTTTACGTTTTTTACCACTAGGCATATAGAGATAGTTATTAAAGGGTTATAAATTTATTTAGCTACGTGTACTTTTGATTTCACACCTTGGACGAAAATTTTCGCAGGCTTGAATGATGGGATATTGTGTGCAGGAATTTTAATAGCAACATTTTTTGAAATGTTTCTACCTGTTTTTTCAGCTCGAGTTTTAATTATAAAACTACCAAAGCCTCTTAAATACACATTCTCTCCTTTTTCTAGAGAAACCTTTACTTCTTTCATGAATTTTTCAACGGTCGCTTGTACATCAGCTCGGTCTAGTCCAAGTTGGTCAGTTATGTTCGATACAATATCTGCTTTTGTCATATTTACGTTGTTATATTACTCAAAATTTAAGGCTCGCAAATATATAAATTTAAATTATAAAATGCTCTGTACAAAGTTTTTATATTCTTAATGTTTCTTTACTTTTAGCCAAATGAATACACGATTTAGATTTTGAATTGGACAAAAAAACTGTTGTTGTGGTATGCTGAAAACAAACGTTCATTTTTATGGAGAGAGTCTCAAGAGCCCTATAAAGTATGGCTTTCTGAAGTTATTCTCCAGCAAACGCGCACAGCTCAGGGACTGCCGTACTACAAACGTTTTTTAACGGCATTTCCTACTGTTGAAGCTCTGGCTTTAGCCAAAGAGGATGAAGTATTAAAATTGTGGCAAGGACTCGGATATTACTCAAGAGCTAGAAATCTCCACGCTACAGCTCAATATGTACACAGTGAATTGAAAGGAATTTTTCCCAATACCTTCGAAACCCTCATTCAGCTCAAGGGTGTAGGGGATTACACAGCCAGTGCTATAGCTTCTATTTGTTATGATATCCCCGAGGCAGTAGTTGACGGGAATGTTTACCGTTTTTTGTCCCGCTATTTTGGAATAACAACTCCAATTAATTCCAATAGCGCCCTTAAAGAGTTTAAAAAAAAGGCTAAGGATTTAATGGGTCAAACTCATCCGGGGACATTTAATCAAGCACTCATGGAGTTTGGATCCTTGTATTGTAAACCCAAGCAACCCAAATGCGTGGACTGTCCATTTGCTAGAAGATGCGTAGCATTCAATCAAAATCTGATTCATGAATTGCCTAGAAAAACGAACAAGGTTAAAAACACGAAGCGTTATTTTAACTATTTGGTTGTTTCGGATTTGAAGCATCATTATAAGATGCAAAAACGCACGGGAAATGGAATTTGGCAAAACCTCTACGAATTTCCATTGGTCGAGTCCAGTGATACAATAAGGTCAGCTGCGAAATTAATAGAGCATGAAAATTTTCCAGAAGATCTAAAAGCTACTCTAAAGCCAATTAAATTATGGAATAACAAACCCCTAATTCACAAGTTAAGCCATCAAACACTTTATATTAATTTTTGGAAAATTGAATTGGACAGTAAACTCTTAAATAGTTATTCAAAAGCTTCTCTAATGGGGCTTGCAGTACCTGTAGTAATTCAAAATTTTATGCAAAAATTCTTTTCAATTGATCATTGATTGACTAAATTTACGATTACATCTAACTCAAAAATCTTTCAACTATGAGCGGTACATTAAACAAAGTCATGCTAATTGGACATTTAGGAGATGATGTTAAAATGCATTATTTTGAAGGTGGGGGGTCAATCGGTAGATTTCCTCTTGCAACAAACGAGTCCTATGTCAACAAAAGCAATGGTGAAAAGGTGACAAACACCGAATGGCACAACATTGTTGTTCGTAACAAAGCAGCAGAAGTTTGCGAAAAATACCTAAGTAAAGGGGACAAAATTTACATTGAAGGTCGTATTAAAACCAGAAAGTGGACCGATGATGAAGGGAAAGATCGCTATTCAACAGAGATCAACGTAAATGAATTTACGTTCCTTTCAACTAAAAAAGAAACGGCAGCAGGGGAGGCTCCTGCTTCTTCTTCCTCCACAAGTTTGGTGGATAGCCCACCCCCTGAAGAGGATGATTTACCATTTTAAAAACGCATAACTGATTGGATCCTGACCCTTTGCTGACAATATCCTTATTCGTAGCCAATTTGATTTGGATACAAGGGATTGTAGTTATTTTCTTATTGATATGCTCGGCATTGATATCTGGAGCTGAAGTCGCTTTTTTTTCCTTGCAACTCAAAGCTATAGAGGAACTCAACGAAAACAATAGCGACCCTAGATTACAGCGTGTGATTACTTTGCTCAAAAGACCAAAACGTCTTTTAGCAACAATATTGGTTGCCAATAATTTTATCAATATTGCAATTGTTCTGGTATTCTCAGTTTTAAGCAGTTTCTTCTTTTCTGGAATTGAAAACCCAATTCTTGTTTTGATAATTGAAATTGGGTTAATCACTACTATTATTTTAATTTTTGGAGAAATACTGCCCAAGGTTTATGCAAATAGAAATGCATTGGAATTCGCAAAACGAATGGCATTTCTAATTTCAGCTTTGGACCAGTATTTCCTTTTTTGGATTACTTATCCGATGAGTAAAACCACCAGTTTTTTAGAAAAGCGTTTAGGAGATCAAAAAAATCAATTTTCGGTAGATAAATTATCTCAAGCCCTTGAACTTACAGGAGATGACGAAACAACATCGGATGAACAGCGGATCTTGGAAGGAATTGTAAATTTTGGGAATACCGATACTCGGGAGGTAATGTGCCCAAGGATGGATATGTTTGCGCTTTCAGACGAACTGAGTTTGGAGGAAATAATTCCCATTATACTCGAGGAAGGGTATTCCAGAATCCCAGTATATCACGAAAAAAAGGACAATATCAAGGGAATTTTATACACCAAAGATTTATTACCCAATCTAGGCAATCCAGATTTTGTTTGGCAGGGGGTTTTAAAACCACCTATTTATGTTCCCGAGAACAAAAAACTTGATGACTTGCTGAAGGAATTTCAACAGAAAAAAATTCACCTCGCTATTGTGGTTGACGAATATGGAGGAACGTCTGGGCTAATTACCCTTGAAGACATCATGGAGGAAATTGTGGGAGACATCAGTGATGAATTTGACGAGCACGATTTAAGTTACTCTAGAATTGATGACTATACCTATATATTTGAAGCTAAAATTAGTTTAAAAGATTTTTTTAAAGCAATTCATATTGAGGATACCGAAATTTTTGAAAATGTAAAAGGGGATTCTGAAACACTCGCAGGTCTATTGCTAGAACTTGCAAAGAAATTTCCCAGAAAGGGACAAAAAATCAGATTTCAAGATTACACGTTTACTGTAGAAGAGCTAGAACAAATGCGAATCAAACAGGTCAAAGTCGAACTTCCAAAACAGTAGAAACTATGAAACCTTTTTTTTTGTTTGGGATTTTTTTATTTCTGAGTTGTACTCCAGAAGTACAGCCCAAACCCTGGGGTTATTTGCGTTTAGAGTATCCTTCATCTACCTATGAAAGGTTGGAAGGTTCAGCCCCGTTTTCCTTTGAACACAACTCTTTTTCTAACGTAAAGTTATTCCATTCTGGAAATTCCCAATTGATTTATCCAGAGATGAAAGCAACCCTTTATCTCAATTACAATGGAATCAAAAACAATCTAGACTCGCTTTTGAATGACGCCTATAAACTTCCCTATAAACATATTTCAAAAGCAGAGGCCATTCCAGAAAAAGTTTTTATCAACCCGACAAAAAGAGTTTTTGGAACCCTTTTCTCGGTAGTTGGTAATGCAGCCTCTCAATACCAGTTTTTTTTAACAGACAGCTCCAAACATTTTTTGGTAGGATCCGTTTATTTTTATGCAAGACCCAATTACGATTCCCTATTACCCGCGGTAAAATATCTTGAAAAGGACATTATACATTTAATTCAAACGTTGGAATGGGAGTAACAAGATTCTCCATTTCATTGTTTAAAATTCCAAATTAGGAACAAACTGAATAAAACGCCTCTTTTTTTGAAACCTCTATTTAGTAAAAAACGGTTCGAATAACGTAAAAGCTATATTAAAAAGTGCAATTTTACTCTCGATGCAGGTTTCATTAAAAAAATGGGTTTACCTTTTTGTCCTTTCAATCATTTGGGGGAGCTCCTATATCCTTATAAAAAAGGGACTATTGGGCTTAACACCTTTACAATTGGGATCCACAAGAATCTTAATGACGACAGCTATGCTTTCTCTTGTTGGATGGAAACAACTTAAAAAAATATCAAAAGATTCTTGGAAATGGATCATCTTCACAGGTTATTTTGGGACCTTTTTTCCAAGTTATTTGTTTGCTTTTGCAGAAACGGTTATTGATAGTTCTGTAGCTGCAGTTCTGAATGGGATTACGCCATTATTCACTCTAATTCTGGGCTTTTTGTTTTTTAAATCCACTTTTAAATGGATGAAAATTCTTGGGGTATTCATCGGCTTTGTAGGGACACTCATTTTGGTAAGCAATGAATTTAACATTCGATCCGGACTAAATAGTTGGTATGCTTTTTTAGTTGTAGCTGCTGCCATTTGTTATTCGATAAACGTAAATGTTATTAAATACAAACTTCAAGATGTACCTGCGCTTAGTATAGCTTTAGGGAACTTTATCGCCATTGCTGTACCAGCCCTTTTGGTTTTGGTCACCTCCAATTTTCCCTGGGGGGCGGTTTATGAATCGACTGCCCTCAGTTCTTCCTTAGGATACATATTTATTTTATCTCTATTCGGAACAGCTCTAGCAAAAGTGATGTTTAATGAATTGGTCTCCATTTCTTCGCCAGTCTTTTCTATTTCAATAACGTATATCCTACCTATAGTTGCAATTTCATGGGGGATTTTAGACGGTGAGCAATTTGTTTTGATTCAATGGTTAGGATGTGCCCTGATTCTTTTGGGTGTATATCTGATTACAGATAAAAAAAACGCCCCCAAAAAGAAGGCGTCAGTAAAGAATTAATTTAAAATTATTCAAAGACGGTTGAGTCTAGTTCAATATTTATTTCGATCGAGTTGGTGATAAAATCGACGACTTGTGGTCCCATTGCCATACTGGTTTTATGCGGGAATAATATTCCATCCACTTGTTTATAGTCTCCTTTTTTAATTGTACTTGTCTGAACATTACCCATAATTTCCATGCTTTGTATGCTTTGGATTTTCAGATAACTTTCTACATCGTAAAAAGAAGTTAAGCTGTTAGAAAATTTTATTTCATATGCTTTTTGACCATCAACCTCAGTTAAACCTACGAATTCCAGGTTATCTAAATCCGTCTCTAATTCAGGAAAAATAGTCGCTTCTATGAGCATCTGCTTTAAATTATCTCCTTCCAAATCTATTCTTTGCCCTTGCATTTCTATATAAGCATTTGTTTTATTGGTGACTTGTCGCTGCATTAGATTCCCCATCATTTTCATTTCTGTTAAGGATTGTTTTTGATTGGTTTTATAATTGATAATTTCAATTTTCATTCCTTGAATCGTTGCCTCAGCGGTTTCTTTTATGGATTGGATATTTTTCAACGGCTCCTCTCCACCAATAGCTTTGAGATAGTTTTTGATTACACTTGTAGCAGTAATTCCTTCAGGAATGGTTTTAGAATAATCTGGGCGTTCAGTTTCTTCACCCCATTTATTAAAATACCTCACTTTAATAGGTTGATTTCGATGTGAGATTTGTTCTAATCCCTCTAAGATTTCATTTCCTTTTCCGGTGACTACTATTCTTGCGTTATCACTTAAAAAATATTTTTGAGCAGCTGTGTATACTTGCTCTTTAGTTACTGCATTGACATTTTTTAAGTATTGTTTGTAAAAATCTGAAGGCAGATTTTGTGTTTTGATATTTAAAGCGAAATTGGCAATGGTTTCTGGATCTTCTAGAGATATTACGAAATTTCCAGAATACTTTGCCTTAACTAATTCCAGCTCTTCATCGGTTACCCGAGTAGTTCTTATTTTATCAACCTCATGTAAAATCTCAACAACGGCACTATCGGTTACTGCGTTTCGAACACTCGTAGAGGCCATAAAACGGCCTCTCGTTTTGTGGGAATCTCTCAATCTGGAATAGGCACCGTAGGTAAAGCCCTTATCTTCTCTAAGATTCAAAAATAGTCGGGCTTCTGCTCCTCCTCCTAAAATTTGATTCGCTAGAATTGCGGCAAAATAATCAGGATTTTTTTTATCTAAGGGAATTGTATTTATAAAACTAATTTCCGATTGAACAGCGTTTGGCATTTCTACAAAAGCAATTTCAGTTTGTTGAGCATTTTTAGGTTCGGGGAAGGGGGTTTTAGGTGATGTTTTTACTTTCCATTTCCCAAAGTATTTCTTTATTTCTTTTTTTATTTGCGTAGCATCAAAATCTCCAACGACAACCAAATAGGCATTTTGAGGATTGTAATAATATTTATAGGCCTCTTGGATATCGTCCAGTTTTAAACCTTGAACACTTTCTTTAGAGATGTATTCTCCGTAGGGATGATTCCTCCCATAGGAAAGCAGGTTTTCAACTCGTCTTGCTGCTGTTTTAACATCTTTTTCTGCAGTCTCAATTCCTGTCAGGGTCTTTTCTTTTTCTTTTTCAAACTCTTCTTCAATAAAATTAGGGTGTAGAGTAGCATCGGCTAAAAGTTCTAAAACCCGAGTGTAATAACGGCTGAGGGAGCTTGCATGCGCCCCGTCGGAATTGAAATGAAAATGAGTTCCCATAAAATCAATCTCTTCTTCAAAATCATTTTTTGAAATTGAGTTAGAACCTTTGCCCATCATACTTGTAAGTAAAGCATTGGTCCCTGCTTTACTGCCTTCAACGATAAGAGGATTGTCAATAGAAAGACTAATCGATACCCTTGGGAGTTTATGATTTTCTACCAGCAATACCGTGATTCCATTGGGAAGTTGAAATTCTTGTGGATCATCCAACTGAATTAAGGGTGAAGGTCCTGGCTGGGGTTGTTTGGAACGATCTAGCTGAGCCTGGATCGCAAAAGTAGAAAGGAGTAGATGACAGAGGATTAAAATTCGTTTCATAGCTTATTTAGATTCAGGTAAATAGTTAAGGGTCAAACGTTGGTTTGGATTCAGATATTTTTGTGCAGCCGCTCGAATTTCTTCACGTGTAATGGAACGATAAATATCAATTTCTGAATTGATCAGGTTTGTGTCTCCGTAAAAAGTATAGTATTCAGCTAAAGAATTAGCGATACCTTCAACAGTGCTGTTGGAATTCACAAATTGAGATTCAAACTTATTCAGCAACTTTTCGTAATCTTTTTCTGAAATGAGCTCTTTTTGAATCTTGTCAATTTCCAAATCAATTTCATCTCGAAGCGCCAATAGGCTATTTTCACCAACAGGTAAGGACAATATTACATACACCCCATAATCCTCTAAACTGATATTAAACGCAGCGACTTCAAGAGACATTTTTTTCTCATCTACTAATTTGCGATACAATTTGGAACTTTTCCCATCGCTTAGATAGGAAGAGATCATGTCCAGGACTTTGGAATCTCTTGAGGTTTTTTCAGGGATACGATAGGCAGTGAATATTGCTGGAATTTGAATATTTTTATCAAAAGCCTCTCCAGTCAATGCTTCAAGGATAGGATCTTCTTTTATAACGTTGCGATCTATTTCAGCCCCTTTGGGAATATCGTTAAAATAGGTTTTAACTAATTTTTTAGCAGTTTCTGCTTCAAAATCACCAGCGAGAACGAGGACAGCGTTATTGGGCACATAATACTTTTTGTTGAACGCAATAAATTCCTCAAGTGAAGCAGCATCCAAATGTTCCATTTCTCCTATGGTACTGTGTTTATAGGGATGTTTTTTAAATAACAGTTTTCGCACTTCTTCATCCCAACGGCCATAGGGACTGTTGTCATATCGCATACGACGCTCTTCTTTAACGACTTCATTTTGAGTTTCCACACCTATTTCATTGATCACTGGGTGAAGCATTCGCTCAGATTCCATCCACAAGCTGAGTTCTAAATTATTGGAAGGGAAGACCTCATAGTAGTAAGTGAAATCGTTAGTGGTATAGGCATTGTTATTACCTCCATTGGCAGAAACAAGTTTAAACCATTCCCCTCGTTCAATATTTTCAGTTCCTTCAAAGAGTAAATGCTCAAAAAAATGAGCAAAACCCGTACGTTCTGGATCTTCATCTTTAGATCCAACGTGATATAAAACTGAAGTCACGATAAGGGGAGCGGTATTGTCTTGATGTAAGATTACATGTAAGCCGTTGTCTAAGTCGAATTCTTCAAATGCAACTTTTTGAGCATTGAGAATAATTCCGAAACTTAGGGCGAGGGCTAAATAAAAAAACTTTTTCATAGGTTTAATATGGCAAATTTTTGGTTAAAACAGAGATCCTCTTTAGTAAGAATTTAGGATGCCAAGTTCAAAATTAATACTTTTGAGGGTAACATCAAATTGAAAATTATGCGTCCATTTCTAAGCCTTATTTTTTTACTCATTCTTACAATGGGTTACAGTCAGTCCAAGTACAAATCTATACTTCAAACCATTGATAACAAGCAAGGAGCTTATGGTGAAATTGCTCAACAAATATGGTCTTATGCCGAGATGGGTTACCAAGAAGAGCAAAGTAGCGCGCTGTTACAGAAAACCTTACAGGCGGAGGGGTTTACAATTGAAGCTGGAGTTGCTGAAATGCCTACCGCTTTCGTTGCAAGCTTTGGATCAGGGAGTCCTGTAATCGGCATTTTGGGAGAATATGATGCCTTACCCGGCTTGTCCCAACAAGCAGTTCCCTATAAAGTTTCGAACAATGCAAAAGCAGGTCATGCTTGTGGACACCACCTCTTCGGGACAGCCTCTGTAGCTGCTGCGATTGCTTTAAAAAATTACCTACAAAAAGAAGGGAAGTCAGGAACAGTTCGTTTTTATGGATGTCCAGCAGAGGAAGGCGGCTCAGGAAAAGTTTATATGACTCGTGCAGGCTTATTTAATGATGTTGATGTTGCCTTACATTGGCATGCAGACAGTAAAAATTCAGCGAGTGTACGGCCGGCATTGGCAAATAAATCCGCCAAGTTTCGTTTTTATGGAGTGTCAGCACATGCTGCAGGTGCACCAGAAAAAGGGCGTTCTGCTTTAGATGCTGTAGAAGCCATGAACAATATGGTGAATATGATGAGAGAACACGTGACAGAAAGCACGCGTATCCATTATGTGATTACTCGTGGTGGAGAAGCACCGAATGTTGTTCCTAATTTTGCTGAAGTTTATTATTATGCACGTCACAAAACCCGTGATGAAGTCACAAAAGTTTTTGATCGAATTGTTAATGCCGCCAAAGGAGCTGCACTCGGAACAGGGACTACTATGGAATACGAGATGATTGGGGGAACCCACGAACTCTTGTTTAATGATGTGTTGCAGCCCATGGTTCAGAAAAATCTAGAAACCATTGGGGGATACACCTATACTACGGAAGAAAAAGCCTTTGCTGAAAAAATCGCAGAAACTTTAGGTGAACCCCTGGAAACCAAATATGTTGAAGGCGTCATGCCGTATAGTGAAAATGTTAAGGCAGGAGGCTCTACGGATGTAGGTGATGTCAGCTTTGCAGTTCCCACAGCGGGATTACGAGCAGCCACTTGGGTTCCAGGAACACCTGCGCACAGTTGGCAAGCAGTAGCTGCTGGAGGAACAAGCATAGGAGAAAAAGGAATGATTATAGCAGCAAAAACCCTCACGCTTACTGGAATGCAATTATTCGATAATCCGAAAATCATTCAAGCGGCTAAAGAAAATTTTATTCAGAAAAGAGGAAAAGATTTTCAATACGTACCCATGTTGGGGGATCGCAAACCTGCATTAAACTACAGAAATTAAAAAACCATGAAATCACTTTTTTTTACTTTCTTTTTCCTCATTCTTTTTGGTTTAAAGGCTCAGGTTTTTTCGTTTCAATCAAACGAAAATCAAAAAGGCATTACCCATCGAATTTTGATGGATCAAAATTATTTTGTAGAAACCCAATTTGTTAGTGATCCTCCAGAGTTTATTTTAACGCGCGGTGGTTTTTACACTCAATCAGGTGAAGAGTTTATGGTGGATTTTGAATTTAATTCCAATTTTGAAAAGGATGGTTTGAAACAAATGAAGATTGAAAAAACTAAGAAGTGGAAAAAAATTTCCAATTCGCCAATGGATCTAAATGGCAAATGGCTTATGGCTGGAAGAATGACGGATCAAGGCGAACGTAGAAGAGACACTTCAGCTCCTCGAAAAACGATGAAATTTTTATGGGATGGCTATTTCCAATGGATTGCTTTCAATACGGAAACCTTTGAGTTTTTTGGATCGGGGGGAGGATTTTATACTGCCGAAAACGGAAAGTATACCGAGCATATCGAATATTTTTCCAGAGACAATAGTCGAGTAGGAGCAGTGCTTCCTTTTGATTACAGTCTGAAGGATTCTGATTGGCATCATCAGGGATTTAGTAGTAAAGGCGATCCGATGCACGAAATTTGGAGCATAAGAAAACAATAAGCTGTTTTCATTTCAAAGCGTTTTAAAAACTGTAATTTTAAAGATATTTAATGATAAACCTGAATTCTCTTATTGATTTACTCCAACTGGAACAAAAAAGTTCTCATCAATTTGTGGGTCAAAATTACAAGACTGCATGGGGGCGTGTATTTGGGGGTCAGGTTTTAGGCCAATCCTTACATGCAGCTTATCAAACGGTTCCTAAAGACAGAAAAGCCCATTCGATGCACGGCTATTTTATTCTAGGGGGCGATATTAATATCCCCATAGAATATCATGTTGATGCCATTCGAGATGGACGCAGTTTTACTACTCGTAGAGTTGTTGCTTATCAAGAAGGGAAGGCAATTTTTAATATGTCCGCCTCTTTTCATCTTGATGAAGCAGGAGCAGATCATCAAATTACCATGCCGAATGTTTTGACCCCTGAAATTTTACTTTCAGACATCCAACAAGCGGAGCCTCTCAGAGAAAAAGACCCCGAGCGTTTTGGTCGACTAATGATGGCGCATCCACAAGTTTTTGAGTTTAGACCCGTAGGAAAAGCGATCTATTTGGAAACAGAAAACAAACCCCCATTTTCACACATTTGGTTTAAGACTAAAGAAAAAATTAAAGCGGATACTGCATTACAACACCAACTTCTTGCTTTTGCTTCAGACTATGGACTCCTCTTGTCCGCCACTTTGCCCCACAGAAAAGAATTTGAACATCAAAAAATATATTACGCCAGTTTGGACCATGCTCTTTGGTTTCACAGAGATTTTGAAATTGACGACTGGTTACTGTACGCAATTGAAAGTCCCAGTGCATCCAATGCAAGAGGTTATGCTAGAGGAAGTATTTTTGACAGGTCGGGAAAAATGGTAGCATCTGTTGCCCAAGAAGGATTAATGAGGAAGTTTAAATGAGGATAAAAAAGGAAATATTTTACAGCATTCTACCTCTATTTTTTTCACCGCTACTTTGGGCGCAGGAATATACAAAAGAAGAAAGTTTTTGGAATGCCATTTTTGTGGATTATTCACTCTCGGATAAGTTGAGTTTACGAACAGAACTACACTTTAGAACGGTGGATTATTTTAATGCCTGGAAACAACAGATTTTTAGACCCCAACTGACCTTTACAGACTCCAATAATATTTTATGGACTGCAGGATACAGCTACCTAAAAAATTACACTTCAGAGGTAAACGCAGATCCTCGATTTCGGAACGAACACAATATATGGGAACAAGTAATCTATAACTTACCACTAAAAAAAGGGACTTTTTCGACTTGGATTCGATTAGAACATCGTTTTCAAGAAGTACTTCCTCTCCAAAAAAATCGTTCGCTTAAAAGCTTTGATTTCTCAAGTAGGATTCGTTTTCGATTCACCTACATTCGGCCTCTTTCAATGCCAGAAGCTAAAGTTCCAATAAATTTTGTTTTTTACGATGAAATCTTCACACTGATGAATCCTCCAGGAATTCCTTATAAATTTAATCAAAACTGGACGTTTTTTGGCTTTAGTATGAAACTCAACAGTAAAACTACGTTAAATACAGGCTTTCAAAAAAACACGATTTTTAAAGCTACGGATCAGTATCTTAAAACCAGGTTGTGGAATACGTTACTTATCTATAAGCTATAAAAGGAGCGTAATTTTTTTTTAAACTTTTTTTTGTTTGGTATAAATTGTAGCTTCAACAAAATATATCATCATGCGCATGTTTAAAAAATTTCTTTTCTGCACTTCGATTTTTATACTTGGTGCAATTGCTGTTCGAGCCCAAAGTAGCTTTTTTAAAGCCGACTCAAACGCACAATGGATCAGCATGGATTTACATATTCATACTGTTTTTTCAGATGGAGCAGTTTGGCCCAGTATCCGTGTAGAAGAAGCTCGTCGAGAGGGCTTAGATTTAATCGCAATGACAGAGCATTTGGAATACCAACCTCATGCAGAAGACCTCCCCCATCCAGATCGAAATAGGTCCTTCTATATTGCTTCTGAAATGATCAATCCAGAAGAAAGACTCCAGGTTATTAATGGATCTGAAATTACAAGAGAAATGCCCCCAGGCCATATTAATGCAGTATTTGTTAAAGATGCAAACAAATTACTTCATAAAGATTCCTTAACAGGAATCCAAGAAGCAAACAAGCAAAACGCTTTCGTGTTTTGGAATCATCCCAATTGGGACGCGCATCGAATTGACGGAATTGCTCGCTTAGAACCTTTTCATAATTTTTTAATATCCAATAAACTTTTACATGGAATTGAAGTCGTAAATGAAACTACCTTTTCTGAGGAGGCACTTCAAATCGCATTAGATAATGATTTAACCATTCTAGGGACTTCCGATATTCATGGACTTACGGATTGGGCTCATGAAATTAGTGAGGGAGGACATCGTCCCATGACCTTTGTTCGAGTGAATGGAAAATCGGTAGAGGCGATAAAAAAAGCGCTGTTTTCAGGGAATACAATCGTCTGGTATGAAGATTTAGTGATTGGGAAAGAGGATCAAATCAAACAATTAGTTTCCGAGAATATTCGATTTGGAACTCCAACGTATCCGGAGGATAAACTTATTCTGCAACTGGATGTGGTGAATGAGAGTAGCGTTCCCTTTCAAATGGAATATTTAGGCGAGTATAGTTTTCATCAAGGTTCCTCGATATTTATTCTTGAACCAAAAACCACTACCCGAATTCAGATAAAAACGGGAACGAAAGAAGAAAACCTAACCCTGCCCTTTAGAATTTTAAATGCTCTAATCGGTCCCAAAAAATTCCTAGAGCATGAATTTTTAGTTAAATAGAGCGGAAATCGTTATTTTTATAATTCTAAATGAGGAAAGCTCAATGATAAAGAACAGTAATTGGCGACCACTGCCCAATTTTATTACCATTCAGAAGAGTAAAATTGACGGTCTTGGTCTTTTTACACTTGTCCCCCTAAAAGCAGGAACTGATTTGGGAATGAGTCATGTTTTTGATCCGCGTTTTCAAGATCATTACATTCGCTTACCCTTGGGCGCTTTTGTAAATCATCATGAAATTCCAAATTGTAAAGCAATTTTTTCTGAAGAGGACCCCGAACTGGGCTCTATAAAACACATCCGTATTCAAGCCCTAATGGATATAGCAGCGGGGGAAGAAATTACTCTTAAATATGTGATTAACAAATTGGAAAATCCCAACTGGGAGCATGAGTATGAAATCACGCAATAGTATGTTATTTATTTCTCTCGAATTTTCTCTTAAATAGAAACCAACAGAAGAATCCACTGAAATAGAAAAGGGATTTTATGTACTGCATTTTTATTTCAAAAATAAGAGGTTAAAGAAGGGGCAATGTTAAGAAATGGTTAGTATTTTTTTAATTTTTAACAGCAAGTTTGTTTAGGAATTATTATTTTTGCTACATCAATTCTTCATTGATGAATTGGTTTATGGTTATGCCTTTGGGAATACTTCCTGAAGGCTTTTTTATTGCCAAAAACCAAATAATTTAGGTTACATTTTTTTTCTGAGAATCGAAATGAAGATAGACTTTGGATTCGACAATTGATTTGAGTTGTATAACCACCCACCATAAATCCTCAAAACGAGTAGTTAAGGGTGTTATCCCTAACCGGATAAAATGGGGAGGTCTAAAATCTGGAATAATTTTGGGAGTGTTCCTGTCTCCCTTGATTAAGGCTTGACAAATTTGCCATGCTGCTGGATGCGATAGAGCAACGTGCGACCCCCTTAAATGACTCTGTTCAGGACTTTGTAATTGATAATGCAATGGGACCAATTCACTTTGAATCAGCCCGATTAAAAATTCTGACTGGAGCACACTTTTCTTTCGAATAGTATTCATTCCAGCTTCAAGGGTGAGGTCTATCCCAGGTTCAATTGCCTGAAGTGAGAGCACAGGAGGGGTACCGTTATAAAACTGATCCAACCCCTGAGCAGCTTCATATTGGGGGACAAAGTCAAATGGTTTTTGATGTCCAAACCAACCCTGAATAGGATTTTTAAGTCCTTCTTGAAGTTCATTGCTAACATAAAGAAAAGCAGGAGAGCCAGGACCTCCATTCATATACTTATACGTACATCCTAAAGCAACTTGAGTTTCTGTAGATTTTAAATCAATTTCTATAGCACCTACCGCATGACTTAAATCCCAAACGATAATACTTTGATGCGCAGCAGCCCATTGATTTAATTCTTTCATGGGGTACATATAGGCACTTTTGTAACTCACCAAGCTCAGGCAAAAAATTCCTGGAGAATCTTCCATCGCTTTTTTGAGGATGGAAATTTCAGCTTCGATTTCTTGTCCATATTTGATAATCTTCAGCTCATGCAAGGAAAATTGTTTTGTTAGAGCTTGCATAACGTAGAGATCGGTTGGAAAATTCAGCTCATCTGTGAGCAGTTGTTTGGGATATTTTCCGGACTCAATCAAAGCAAAAAGCACCTGATAAATCCGAACGGAGGTGGATTCGCCAAGAATGAGTTCACCTTTTGAGGCATTTAAAAGAAGGCTGTATTTTTGAGCTAAACGTTTGGGGAGTTCAAGCCAGTGCTCATTCCAACTTTGAATAAGCTGTTTTCCCCATTGATTAGAAATCGTATTTTCAAGGAGTTGAATTGCAGCAATGGGAAGTTTGCCCAATGAATTTCCATCCAAATAGATTTCATGCGCTGCATTGTAAAATTGTTTTCGAAATGGAGCTAGGGGATCTAATCGATCCATTTTTTTTACGTCCTCTATATCAATCATCCGTTGAATTTAGAAATATTGGGATCATCTCTTTGATCCAGGCTGCATATTGATCCCCGCTTGGATGTAAACCATCAGAGGCTATAAATTCTGGATGGAGATTTACGGTTCTTGATAGAGGTGTAATATCGATAAATGCAATTTCTTCCCTTGCACAGACCTCATAAATAACTTGATTAAAATTGTCAATTTCAGTTGCAATTTGTTCTTGGTCTCTATTTTTTGCAAAAGGCATAACTCCCCAATCGGGTATGGATACCACAAAAACCCTTTCTTTTTTATTTCCAGCAAAAAGTATCGATTGGGTTAGGAGTTCTTCAAATTCGGTTTTGAAAGTTGCTAAATTGTAACCGCGATATTGGTTGTTAACTCCTATTAAAAGTGAAACCCAATCATAAGGATAATCCAAAACCGCCTCATCAATTCCTTTTTTTAATTCATCAGTAGTCCAACCAGTTTGAGCGATGATTTTTGGTGGTGCAATAGTGACATTCTCATTTTCCAGTGCTTTAGCTAGTTGCACAGGCCATCGTTCACTCTCCGAAACCGCTTCGCCTTGGGTATAACTATCTCCAAGTGCCAAATAACTCTGTTTCACCGCTTTTTGCTTACATGAAGCAAGAAGTATTAACGTAGTTACACAAAGTATTTTGATTTTATTCATCCCCATTTACTAGTATATAAACAAAAATAGAAATTTAGATAGGAACGGTAAGAAGAAGATTGATTAACTTGTTTCTTTAAAAAAAATATGCGGTTTCTTTTAGTTACACTCGTTGCGGTGAGTATTTGTAATGCTCAGTTGTCTTTAACCACCATTAAACTTCCCTCAGAATTGGAGGAAACCTCAGGTTTAGAGCTCTTTGGGGACAATTTACTAACCTTAAACGACTCAGGAGACAAAGCCGTTCTTTATGAATTCACAAAAGAGGGAGAGCTTGTTAAAAGCATTCGTTTTTATGATTTAAAAAACAAAGATTGGGAAGATCTTGCAGGGGATGAAACCAGTTATTACATAGCGGATACGGGAAATAATTATGCGACAAGAGAAAATTTAAAAATATATATCTTAAGTAAAGATTTCTACCCTAAAGGCACAATTCGTATTCGCTATGAAGCTCAAAAAACCTTTTCAAAGGAAATTCGAAATGCCTATGATGCGGAAGCGTTGGCAGCCGTTGGAGACCAATTGGTTCTTTTTTCAAAAAACAGGCTCACACTTCAATCTGAAATATACACCTTGCCAAAAATAGAGGGGAGTTACAGTCTTATTCCATCAGCCTCGATAAATACAGAATCCTTAATTACAGCAGCAGATTACAAGGAGGAATTTGATCTAATGGTTCTTACAGGATATACCTTCGAGGGATTACAATATTTCTATACCCTTGAAAATTTTGTCGCAAATGGTTTTGAAAACCTAAACTTAAAACGGTATTTGATTCCAGTAAAACCAGCACAAATTGAAGCAGTAAAAATTATTAACGATACGGAGTTTTGGATCACATCAGAAAGTGAAGCCAAAGGCACACCTCGTTTATTTCATCTTAAATTAAAACGACCGGAATAGGTTGATTATTTTACATACAATTTAAATTTCCACACATGAAAAAGAAAGCCCTTTTTATACTCATCTTAGTTTTAAGTACTTCTTTAGCACAAAGTCAAAAAAGAAAAAAGTCGGTAAAAACGCCTGCCTCAACTTTAGTGGAATACAACAATCTCGAATGGAGAAACATCGGACCCTTTCGAGGAGGGCGTAGTGTTACTTCAGAGGGAGTGGTCAAGGAACCATCTACTTTTTATATGGGGACCACAGGCGGAGGAGTCTGGAAAACGCTAGATAATGGGCAACATTGGAAGAATGTTTCCGATGGTTTTTTTAAAACAGGGACAGTAGGCGCAATAGCCGTTTCAGAAAGCGATCCGAATATCGTTGTTGTTGGAATGGGTGAACATGCATCAAGGGGAGTAATGTCCTCTATGGGGGACGGTGTTTACAAATCTGAAGACGCCGGAGCGAGCTGGAAACATATTGGTTTAGATTTTTCAAGGCATATCGCTAATGTAGAGATTCATCCTACAAATCCAGATTTGATTTATATCGCTGTTCAAGGCGCACAATACGGTCCTAGTAACGAACGAGGAGTTTACCGTTCTAAAGATGGAGGAACAACATGGGAAAAAGTATTGTATGTTTCTGATACTTCAGGTGCAGCTTCTTTGAGTATGGATAAAAATAACCCACGAATTCTCTATGCTGCAATGTGGGATCATGAAAGAAGTCCCTGGCAGATGAAATCTGGAGGAGAAAAATCGGGACTCTATAAATCAACCGATGGGGGAGACAATTGGACTTTACTCGAGGAAGGTTTACCTTCTGTTTTCGGAAAGGCTGGAATTTCTGTATCAAGAGCGAATTCAAATTTGGTGTTTGCTAATATTGAAGCTGATGGGGAAGCCGCTGGGGTGTACCGATCTGATGACGGAGGAAAAACATGGAAACAGGTCAATAAAAACAGAATTGCAGTGGCAAGATCATGGTATTATATGGAGATTTTTGCCGATCCACAAGACGAGAATGTTGTTTATGTATTGAACGCTCCCACATTGAAATCGATAGATGGAGGTAAAACATTTCAACCCCTTCCTACCCCCCATGGAGACAATCATCATTTGTGGATTCACCCTGAGAACAACCAAATTATGATTAATTCAAACGATGGGGGCGCCAATGTTTCAACCAATGGAGGAAGTAGTTGGAGTACGCAGCAAAATCAACCTACAGCACAATTTTACCGAGTTATAGCGGATGCACAAGTACCCTATCATGTCTATGGAGGTCAGCAAGATAATTCTGCCATAGGGATTAAAAGTAGAGATCAAGACAGTGGAATAGATTGGAAAGATTGGTATTCTGTTTCGGGCTGTGAAAGTGCTTTTTTAGCTTTTGACCCACAAAACCCCCAATGGGTTTACGGGGGATGTTATCAAGGAATTATTGAGCGATGGCATCGGGCTACTCAGAGCAGTAAGGAGATTAAGGAATACCCTGAATTGGCTTTGGGGAACACGCCAGATTCTTTTAAATATCGATTCAATTGGAATGCTCCAATACTCAGTGCTCCGTCGGATCCAAATACAATCTATCATGCTGGAAATGTTGTTTTTAAAACCCAAAATGGAGGAACGGATTGGGAAGTAATTAGTCCTGATCTAACACGAAACAATAAAGAGCAGCAAGTCGCTGGAGGAATTCCATTTACGAATGAAGCCGCTGGGGGAGAAAATTACAATACCCTCATGAGCCTGGTCGCCTCTACTCACGATCCAAAGGTCTTATGGGCGGGTAGCGACGACGGACTTTTGCATATAACCCGCGATGGGGGAGTAACATGGACTAACGTAACCCCAAAAGGCTCAAAAGAAGGAATTTTCAATTCCATAGAAGTTTCCCCTCATAATCCAGCAAAAGCGTATGCTGTTTTGATGCGCTATAAGTTTATGGACTTGACCCCTTATATCTACAAAACAGAAGATTATGGTACGCATTGGGAACTTATTACAGAGGGGATTGAAGGAGCGCATAATTTTGTGAGAGTAGTAAGAGCAGATCCAAAAGTTTCTGGTTTACTTTATGCTGGAACTGAAACGGGTTTTTATATTTCATTTAATGACGGACTCCTTTGGGAGCCTTTTCAAAACAACTTACCCGTTGTGCCCATAAACGATTTGTACATTCAAGACAACGATTTAATAGCTGCAACAGCTGGCCGTTCTTTTTGGATATTGGACGATTTAAGCCCTTTACAACAACAACCTAAAAAAGAAGAACTTCATATAGCGACTCCAAAAGCAACCTATCGTTTATCTTCTGGGAAAACTCCTGAAAATTCAGCTCAAGGAACTAATCCCAGGAGTGGCGTTTATTTAGATTATTATCTTCCTGAGGTTCATGATTCTATAAAGGTGGAACTCTCCATTTTACAAGAGGGAAAAGTGATCAGAACGTATAGCTCACAGAAGAATACAGACTTTAAATCATGGCCCGGAGGACCTTCCGAAGATCAAATTTTACCCAATAAAAAAGGATATAATAGGGTGCATTGGGATTTTAGGAGAGCACAATTACCAAGTGTTGACCATGTTTTTGTTTACGGAAATTATGCTGGAGGAAGGGTTGCCCCTGGGCTTTATAGCGCACAACTTTCTTATGGAGCAAAAAGTAGTATGGTCGAGATTCAAATCTTACCTAACCCAAATTTGGACTATTCGTCAGCTGATTTCGATGAGCAACAAAATTTATTAGTTCAAATAGAAGACGCCATAAAAGGGATACATCACGCTGTTTCTCAAATGAGGAGGGTACAAGATCAGCTCAAACATTACACTACACTATTGGAGAGTAATGAGGCTTTAGTAAGCTTGTATAATCAAGGAGTTTCAATTGAAAAACAGCTTAGGGAATGGGAAATTGAGTTGATTCAACCCAACCAGAAAACCTTTCAAGATGTGATTAATTTCAATAATAAATTAAATGCAGAGTTGATGTATTTAAAAGA
Source organism: Flavobacteriaceae bacterium (assembly GCA_017858055.1). Classification (GTDB taxonomy): domain Bacteria; phylum Bacteroidota; class Bacteroidia; order Flavobacteriales; family Flavobacteriaceae; genus MS024-2A. The sequence continues at coordinate 14,085 of JAFMCA010000023.1, read as the reverse complement.
TTATGTAGATGCCGAAGATCCCAAAGTTACTAGCGGAGCCAAAGAACGTTTTCTAGACCTCAATACCACTTGGAAACAGCACGAAGCAAGGTTAAATGCCCTCATAGAAAACGAGTTTAAATCTTTTGAATCGAACTATCGCAATTTAAATGCACCCCTATTGAAATTTGATCTCGACAAGAATTAGATCCTTAGAGACCAATCAAATACTGAAATTTTAAGAAAAACTGAGTTTGATCCACTCGAAATGGGGAGTAAAACTCATCGTTAAAATCTTCGATGGAATTTTGATTTCCCCCCACGTAAAAAACAGTGGCTGGATTAGGATTCCACTGAACAAGGGGTTGGATAAAAAAGCGATCTGCAAAGGAATTGTATTCAGAAATAATTCGGACGCTGAAGAAATTATTGAATTGATAACGTGCTGAAAATCTTGAAATAGCACCCTCAAAATAGTTTTTTTGAGTAGTCAAATCTTTAAGTGTAGCATAACGGATTGAAGGAGAGAGATTCACTTTATTTCCCAATTGAAAACTTGGCATTAGAAAAAGAGTAAATTCCTTACCGACATCAGGATTCTCCTCATTGTACGCCAAATCTTTCCCAAAGGTAGAACGGATCATTAAAGAAAAAGATTCACTTGGATTGCTCTGTAGGTTCAGCTCACTTTTTCCTAAGTTCCGATAATCACGGCCTAGGAAATTTTTAAATATATCCCAATCGTAGGTGTATTGTAGGGTCGTGTTTAAAAGCGTTTTTACACTTAAAATTCCATCAATACTGATCGCTTTCAAATAATTTTGAAAGGTATAATTTAGATCGGCTTTAGTACCTACACTAAAAAACTGCAAGCCTTTTTTATTAATAAAGTTTTGATACTCGTGAAAAAAGGTACCCCACCGGCGATTGTTTTTTACAACAAATCCAACGTTGGCTTGATATTCTGGGGTAATGTTTCTGTAATATACATAGGATTTCCAATGTTCGGTATTTCGATACAACTGAAAATACAGGGCACTTCCCCCAAATTTATCTTGATTGAGTGCTACCGAACGTCCTTTAATAGCATCCTGACTTTCAATCCAATCCGCTTCAGGTTCTTGATTAAAGTTAGCGAGCAGCTCATAAGTAAGCCTCCAGTTTTTTGAAATAAGAAACCAGCCATCTGTTCCAAAAAGGTTTCCATACCCCCCTTCTTTGTAATAGCGGTTCGTAGTGACGAAACCCAAACGGGTATTTTTGTTGACCAAACGTTGATATCGAAATACATTGACAATAGACTGCCCCCCCTGACCGAGATAGGAACGATCTTCACCAGCAATTTGGTAGGGTGAATTTTGATCTAAAGCTGTTAAAAAATAAATTCTGGATTTCTTAGCTTGACTTAATAATTTGGTAGATACCAGGGGGTTATTTATTGAACGGGAATAAAAAGCACCATCAGTAAAATTCACAATATCCGTTCCTCGATTAAAAAAAGGTCTTCGTTCAGGGTATTCCAGTGCGAAGGAAGAATTGACATCAATTTGAGTAACATCTGCCTCTACTTGAGAAAAATCAGGATTTAATGTGATTTCTAAGCCACTATTTTTACTGAGGTCTAAGTTCAATCCTAAACCCGCATTAGGTTTGAAGGAATTGTAGTCTAAGGGAGCAGTTATACTTTCTTTTTCACCACTTAAATTTCCTGCTACATAGGGTAACAATTCTATCCTTTTTTTGATAGTGATATCGTTTAAAATCAAAACCTCTGTGGTTTGACACACCTGACAGGGATTGTTTCTGTCAAAGGTTTGATTTTGAATTTCAACCTCTACATTGTTTTCATCAAAATATTTTCTTGCAAGGCTAAAATGCCACTTTTGATCTTGTCCGTTAGGAAAGGGCAAAGAGGAAAAAGGAATTTTAAATTCCACTTGAAAACCATCCGAGACTATGGTCCCAGCAGTTTCAAAATCCATATTAAAACTGCCGTCGTAGCGTTTATCGTCAGTAAGGGCATTAATTGCTCGTACATCAAATTGACTTCCGAAGGGATTCGCTACAAGGATGTAGTTATTTCTTCCATCCGCAAAAGTGTCAAAACGCACCGTTACGATATCATCTTGCTGATACATTGCAAAATCGTCTCTAGATCGAACAGATGCTCTTACATTTTTAGGATCATCATAGGCGTGAAATCCGATATATAAATCGGTAGCTGTGTAGGTAATGTAGCCAAGGGTTTTCTTTTTAGCAGGACTGTTGTTTCCCGGATTGATTTCATAGTTTAATTCAATAGGAATGGCATTTGCCCATTCATTGGGAGAAAGTATTCCGTCGAGTATAATCGGGTTTGTATTGAGCTTTTGGGGTTGGTATTGGTTTTGAGCTTGAGCAAAATTATAGCTGAAGATAGCAAAGATAAAACCTATATATAAGTTTGCTTTTATCATATTAAACTCAAAATAAGCTCCAAAGATAAGTAAGCTCTATTGAAGTTGCCTTAAAAAATAGGAATAGTGGTAATTTTTAAGCAAAAGATTTCGTATCCTCGTAGGATAAATTCCAAATATGGTATCTGACAAGAAGTTAATCGGTAATCAAGAATGGTGTTCTTTTGAATCTTTAAATATTCCAGCTATAAAAGCAAGAATTGATTCAGGAGCTAAAACATCCTCTATTCAATCCTCAAATATTAAGCGTTTTAAAAAAGGTAAAGAACTTTGGGTTTCTTTTGATGTTAACCCCATTCAAGATAACCTTAGTATTGTTATACGATGTGAATCCAAGGTTATTGATGTGCGAATCATAAAAAGTTCTTCAGGAATAACAGATAAACGCTATGTAATTAAAGAAGTCGTAAAAATTGGAGAGGATACTTTTGAAATGGAGTTAACTCTTGCAAACCGCGACGGAATGGACTTTAGAATGTTATTAGGAAGAGAAGCGATGGAAAAGCGCTTTTTAGTAGATCCGTCAAGAAGATTTTTAACCGGTATAGTTTCTCCCGAGGACATTGACACGAAGTATCAACACTTGCTTCATGAAAAATCTGGACTAAGTATTGGGCTTTTGGCTACAGATAAGTCTTTGTACAGCAACAAACGTTTAATAGAAGCGGGTAAAGCTAGGGGTCATGAGATGCATTTTTATAACATACAGCAGTGTTATATGCGTCTGGATACCGTTACACCTGAAGTTCGTTATCGAGGCGGGAGTATCATTCAAGATTTAGATGCAGTTATCCCTCGGATCCGACCCAGTATGACATTCTATGGTTGTGCTCTTTTGCGTCAGTTTAACTCCATAGGGACCTATTGTTTAAATTCTGACACCTCTATTTCTCAGTCTAGGGATAAACTTTATTCCAGTCAGTTGTTCTCTGGAAATGACATTCAAATTCCAATCACAGGTTTTGCCAAATCACCACTCGATACCAAAGATGTGATTAATATGGTTGGTGGCGCTCCTTTGGTGATTAAACTATTACAGAGTGCTCAAGGAAAAGGGGTGGTCTCTGCAGAGACCGATAAGGCGGCAGAAAGTGTGATCAACGCTTTTAAAAGTCTTCAGGCAAACATACTTGTTCAAGAATTTATAAAAGAAGCGGCAGGTAAGGATTTACGCTGTTTTGTAGTCAATGGGAAAGTTGTAGCATCTATTGAGCGAACTGCACCCAAAGGGGAGTTTCGTTCCAACATTCATATGGGAGGATCTGCAAAACCAGTTAAGATCACTCAAGAAGAAAAGCGTTTGGCAATAAAGGCTGCTAAAATATTGAATCTTGCAGTAGCTGGGGTCGATATAATTCGATCGAATAAAGGTCCACTTCTATTAGAGGTAAATTCTTCTCCCGGACTTGAAGGAATTGAAACGGCTACAGGGAAAGACATTGCAAATGAAATGATCATAGCCATCGAAAAAAAGCTCAAGTTTAAAAGAATAAAATCATAAAAACCAACCACTAAACGTATTTATACTGAATAGAAAAATAGCTGGAAGTATTCTTTTTGGCAGTTTAGGTTGATGCACGAAGTGGAATTTTTCAACGAGTTCGACCACAACGTTGGTGTTTCTTCTAGTCTTTGAAAACTACTCAAGAAGAGCTCCTCCAATTCGTGAAAAATCGCAACTTGTATTTCTTCACGGTATCCCTTGATTCCATTAAAGAATAATTTTTGATTCATGGCATGTTCCCCTGAGATTGCTTAATTTTAGAATCACAACCAAAGTCTATGGAATACGTATTACTTGTTTTTTCTTTTATCACGATTTTAATTGTTTGTATTCAGTTTTTTAAAAAGAATACTACTGATTTTTCTTCGTTAGAAAATTTTTTTAGCACTCAAATTCAGAATGAACTTTTACTGAATAGAGAGGAACTCTCCAAAAATTTAAAAGAAAACAGAAGCGAACTTACACAGTCCATGGAACGTCTCAATGAGACCCTTTCAAAAAAAGCAAAAGAGGATCGTGAAGAACTCAGAATCACATTAAAAGATTTTGAGGCCACCTTTTCCAAAAACGTAGAAAGTTTTAATTCACTTCAAAAGGAAAAGTTTGATCAGATGAAAGCAAAACAAGACGAAATGATAAAAACTACTGAATTACGTTTGGAACGGATGCGTGAAACGGTAGATGAAAAACTTCACAAAACCTTAGAAGAACGCCTTGGAAAATCCTTTGAAATGGTAACCAAGCAACTCCTTGTCGTTCAAAAGGGGTTAGGTGAAATGCAAACAATTGCCTCGGGTGTAGGGGATTTGAAAAAAGTATTGATGAATGTAAAAACCAGAGGGGTATTGGGAGAAATTCAGCTAGGTAATATCCTGGAAGAAATCATGGCTCCAGATCAATATGAAACCAATGTAAAAACCAAAAAGGATTCTGATGCTAGGGTAGAATATGCGGTTAAACTTCCTGGAAAAGGAACCGATGAAAAAGCAGTTTACCTACCTATAGATGCTAAATTTCCTCAAGAAGATTATATCCGACTGCAGTCAGCTTATGAGGCAGGAGATCCTGTTGCCGTTGAGGTTTCTTTAAAGGCACTGCTCCAGTCCGTAAAAAAATTCGCCAAAGACATTTCCTCTAAGTATATAGATCCACCCCATACTACTGATTTTGGTATTATGTTTCTTCCTGTAGAAGGTCTATTTGCTGAGGTTGTACGTCAACCCGATATGATTGCTTTTTTACAAAGAGAATATAAAATTGTGGTAACCGGGCCTACCACACTTGCCGCCATGCTGAATAGTCTTCAAATGGGCTTTAAAACACTCGCTATTCAAAAAAGAAGTAGTGAGGTTTGGAATGTTCTTGCTGCCGTGAAAAAAGAATTTAACACTTTTGGTGGAGTATTAGAAAAAGCACAGAAAAAACTCAACGAGGCGAATAGTGAAATTGAAAATCTGGTTGGAACAAGAACCCGCATTATGCAGTCCAAATTGAAAAATGTTGAACAGTTGGAAGTTGGAACGGATGCTAATGATGAACCCCCTACACTGCTTGATTTAAATCCTGACGACTAAAATTAAGCTTTTACTTTTAGGTGATGTTCAATGACTTGTTGTAATTCACCAGCTTGAAGAACACCAGACTGTTTCCATAAAATTTTTCCAGAACGCATTAGTAGTAGAGTTGGAACCCCTCGAACTTGGTATTTGGAGGCTACATCAGGATTTTTATCCACATCAATTTTGAGTATACGAAGACTAGAACCCATATTCGCTTTTAGTTGATTTAAAATGGGAGGCATCATTTTACAAGGCCCACACCATTCTGCAAAAAAGTCGATTAATACCGGTTTGGAATCTTCGATAATTTGTTGAAATGAACTCATATCTTAAAATTTAAAATGGCCAAGAGGTATATCCACCTTTTAAATCATAAACTTGAGAGAATCCCATTTTAACGAATAGGCTTGAGGCACTTTTACTTCGGTTACCAGATTGACAATACAAGTATATCGGTAGCGCTTTATCCAGAGCAGCGGCTCCTTTTTGAAAGGAACTGCTGTCGAAAAGATTCAGATTTTTTGCTCCTTTAATATTACCAGCAGCATACTCATTTGGTGTTCGTACATCGATCAATTGAACGCCCTTTTTTTGTATCGCCGCTTGAAATTCTGTTGCGGATAATACCGTTATTTTATCACTATTCGTGCTTGAGCGAAATAAATTTTTTAGAAACATGGCTACTATTTTAACTACAAATTTAGAGCACTTTTTTAGACTAAAAAGTAACCAAAGATACACAAGCTAGTCCGATTAGATTTTTTATAATTGTAAATGCTGAAGTTTAAAAATAAGTTTTTCAAGTCTGGATCGGTTCCATTTTTTTATTTTAAACCCTCGAATGCCTACTCCCATCTTTTCGATTTGTCGATTCCAAAAAAATTGATCGGCTATATGGGGAATAATGGCTTGTGGTTTTTGATGAATTAGAGCACTGTGGGTGGTTCCTGATCCCCCATGATGAAGAATCCAACCCATTTTAGGGAATAAATAGTGAAAAGGAATAGAATTAATTTTAAACGCCCAAGAAGGGAGTATTTCTGGACATTCTATTCCTCCCCAAGATTCGTTTAGGAGGACAGGAATTTGCAACTTTTCACAAACAGCAAGAACATCCAGCGCAATTTGTTTTGGTTTGACGTTGACCATACTTCCAAAGCCTATGTATAGAGGAAAAGGATGTTCTTCTAAAAAATTCACTAATTCCGAGTCAGGAGTATAGTTGGTTGATTTTTTTCGTTCTCTAAATTTGGTTATTATCGCGCGTTCAGGCCAGTAGGAGGGTTTTGGAAAAAGTCTTTTATCTATCGCATATTCTACCTGGAGGGAGTTTCTATAAAACGACTTTAGTACTCTTTTAGGAAGTTGAATTTGGTGCTTTTTTAAATATTCACTGCCATAGTTCAGAATGGATTGATGAATTAGAGCGTATTCTGCTATAGCGTAAGTCATGGTATTCCATATTTTAAATCGTGGTTTACCAAAGCCTATATGGGGTTCATTGTGAACAGGATCCAGCAAGGCAGGCATTGGACTTAAAAGTTTGACTGACCCACCCCGGTGTAGTGACCAAATTACAGGATAAATACATTTGATATGAAAAATAATTTGGTCTGGTTTAAAGTCGTTGACCGCTTTTTCTTGATCCAAGATCATTTGCTGTTGAATGGGTTTTGTAATTCGCATCAATTTCAGCAAACTCTTTAATCTTGAGAAACCACTTCCTTCTTGACCGAGTATTTTTTTAATCTCTTTCCCTTCAATGAGTTCAAGAAAGCGCTCGTTTTGAGGATAAAAATTTGGACTTATTTGCTGTGCTAGACTTTTAAATTGAGCAGGCATACAGCACCCTACTTCATCTCCTTTTTGAAGAAGTTCTTCTCCCAAAGCTAAAAAAGGTTCCATATCCCCACGGGATCCCAAACTTATCAATAAGATTTTTGCCATAGGGGGAGCCTTAACAATCTAAATGTATAAAAAGAAACGAAAACGAACGCACATAACTCACCGATGAACTGGTAATTAGGAATTAAACGGAAAGGGTTTTACTCTATTTTTTTTCAAAGACCAAAAGACGACCCTGGTTTTGGGAGACCAATATCAACTTTTTCCCATTTTGAAGTGCGATTAGTTCAATATCTCTTGCATCCCCATAGGCGTAAAAACCAGAGGTTTGTGCATTTTTAAATTGCATGGGTTGATCCAAATTCAGAACACCACCCTGAAAGGCATCTGCATTTCCTTCAAACGGAGGGCCACCAAAATCATTACCTACAGAAAACAGAAGGCGTTCTCCCTCTATTTCAGCATTTAAAAAGTCATTTATAGGACCCCATTGCATCTCCTCCGGGAGTTCCTGTAGTTTAAACATTCCATTTCCTTGATTTTCAATCCAAATCGACGCGTCAAAACGTGCATTGAGTAAATAATCTACATCAATAATATTTCGCTCTTTATAATAGTTAAAATTAGCATTGGAAAAGGCTTCATAGGAATTAAACTCCTGTCTAAAAACGGGACTTTGTTGTGTAAGATTATCCCAAAACTGAGTAGGAAACATGTCCCAATTTCCCTGATTGTCTTTTTGACTGCAAAACATAATCGGATCGACACTGCCATTGCGATCAATATCCTGAGTAGAGATAAGAAGTGGAGTAGCTTCTGATATTGAAAGCATGTTATTTTTACCAAGGTTACCAACGAATAGATCCAGGTCTCCATCAGCATCCATATCCAAAATGCTCAGAGTCCTCCATAGTCCAGTAGTATCAGCTAGGGGTGAAGTGTCCTTAACAAAACCCGTTACGAGATTATAGAAGACTTGGATCCCTGTATATTCCCCAACAATAACTAAATCGGCTCTTCCATCCTGATTAAGATCCCCCCATTGAGCATCATTGACCATTCCAAGTTGTTCCAGTTGTGGAAAAACAGTAGCGCCTACAGCCTTAAATTTTCCTTGATTATTTTCTAATAAGAAACTCTGATCTGCTAATGGGAATGCATTGGGTTTGTTTCTTCCTCCCACAAACAAATCTAAGTCTCCATCATAGTCATAATCAAAAGGGCGAACTACGGATCCATTGGAGTAAAGCAGAGGAATGGAATCTTCTGCTACGGTAAAATTACCCGTGCCATCATTAATTAATAGACGGTCTTCATTTAATGCTTTTCCAGAGGATTCTAGATTACCACCAGAGACAAGATATACATCTAAATCACCATCCTGATCCGCGTCAAACAATGCGATACTTTCAATTTCATAACCCATGTCTTTTGTTGTTGAAAATAAGGTATGCCCTCTAAAAGTAGCTTGTTCGGTTTGAAAGTATAGCATGGGTGAAAAATCCGAAGAACTTCCAATAATAAAATCCGTTCTTTCATCCCCATTCAGATCACCAACAGCTATACATGGTCCATTTTGTGACAATTTATGCGGTAAAAGTCTTTGATTAAAGAAATCCTGCACGTTTTTTTCTTGATGCTGATAATTGATTCCGTACTCGGAGGCTACTTCATGAAATTGTTTTTCAGACTCCTCATTTATTAGGGGGAATGTAACTTTTTCGGTTGGTAAAGCCTCTTGATACTTTAAGATATGTTTTTTATTTAATTCAGGATTTTCAATTTTAGTATACAAACCCTCAGACCACAAAACTTCAACAGCATTCACTTTTTTAGTATTTCCGAGCCCAAAGTATAAGACGGGATCGACGGAGGACATATAACCTCTTGAAAGCTGCTGTTCTTGATATTGAAGTTCACCATTATCCATTCGTAAAACTACTTTTGCACCTAGTGCATTTGGGTTTTGTTTTGGGCCCAATAACTCTACCTGCAGATAATTGGGTTTTTGATCGTTGGATAAAAGGGTATTTTCAAATACAAAGGCTTTGTCATTTATATTGTTGACGACGTAGTCCAAATCGCCATCTCCATCCAAATCACTGAGGACAGCACCATTTGAAAAGGAAGGAATTTTTAATCCCCAATCTTCTGTTTTTTCTTCAAACTTTAATGCTCCAGTATTGTTAAACGCATAATTTGGAATTTTTACAATTGGGATGGCTTCTAATAGGGTTGGAATGGGAGTAAATGGACCTGCATCCAACTTATAGTTTGCAAAGTCCATATCGGTAATATCTCTGGGAAATCCATTTGTAATCAATAAATCTTTATCACCATCGTAATCCACATCAAAAAACAAAGGTGCCCAACTCCAATCGGTTTGATAAATTCCTGCGATTTGTCCGATTTCAGAAAAGGGGAACTCATTTCCATTATTTTTAAAAAGCATATTCCGCATATGCTGATCTTGATATTCCCATTTTTTATTTAAGATGTTTTGAAAAAATGAACTTTTTGCAATGGTTGTTTTTCGCCGTTGATGCGACTCGCCAAGCATGTCTAAGGTAACGATATCGGTTAAGCCATCGTTATTGAAATCGGCTGCATCCGATCCCATAGAGAACTTACTTTGATGCATTATTTTCTCGTCAATCTGATTTTTAAAAGTTCCATCTTGCTGATTGATATACAACAAATCATTGGTCAGATAATCATTAGTGACATACAGATCGACATAGCCGTCCTTGTTTACATCTAATGGAGTAACACTTAATCCAAAGCCCTCAATAGTAATTCCTGCTTGAACAGTGATATCAAGAAAAGTTCCATTCCCTTGGTTTTGATACAATCGATCGTTACTACTGGCCGTGCCATCAGTAATTTTTTTTCGGTAAGTAGTGGGTAAGGATTCGTTTTGTTCATTATTTAATACGTAGAGGTCTAAATCCCCATCTTTATCGTAATCTATAAATGCCGCACCCATGCTATTGCCTTGATCAGCAAGGCCAAAGTCTTGGGCTTGTTCTTTAAAAACAGGATTCCTCTCTGAGTCGAGTCCCTGATGTATATAAAGTTTATTGGTTCTGTTGGTTTCATGCATAGCCCCACAAACGTAGATATCCATAAGTCCATCCTCATTCACATCTGCGATTGCGACGCCCGTAGACCAAAAACCGATACTCTTCAAATTAGCTTTTTCGGTAACCTCTTTAAATCTAAGATTTCCTTGATTTACATACAATTGATTAGAAACCATATTCCCTGTAAAAAACAAGTCCGGTAATCCGTCTTGATTAAAATCTGAGACCGCTATTCCTCCCCCGTTAAAGATGTATTCATTGGTTAGGATATTAAAATCATCTGTTTCCGTTATCGTATTTTCAAAAGTAATTTGGGTAGTTTTTGAATCAAGAAGCTGAAATAGGGGGCTATTTTTTTTAGAACAGGAAACAAATAGGATAACGTATAGTGATACTAAATATAGGTTTGTTCGTTTTAACATAGGAAATGATTTAAAAAAAAAGCCGCGGAGTAAATATACTCCACGGCTTTTAACTTTACAATACTTAAGACCTAGTAATTAGGATCCTGAGTAAGCGTTGGTTCACCATCTTTAAACGATCGATCAATTGCATAAGTTGGAATTGGATAGAATTCGTTTTTAGGAGAAGTAAACTTCTTTCCTTGAAGATAAATTCTGTATTTAGACTCACGAGCTAAATAGTCGTTTAACACTTCATTTTGAACACCCCATCTTTGTAAGTCAAAGAAACGATTTCCTTCCATTGCAGTTTCTAAACGAGTTTCATAACGAACGGCTTGTCTAGCGGTAGCTTGGCTTGTCCATGCTTCAGTATATTGACCTACATTATAGTTTGCACCTGGAGTTCCAGTCAAAGTATATTCAGGACGAGTAGCACCTTGAGTTGCACCAGGTACAAATCCAGCTGGATTTGCTGCTCTAGCTCTCAAACGGTTGATCAGTGCTCTTGATTCTTCAAGTTTCCCTAATTCCATTTTAGCCTCAGCAGCCCAAAGGATCACATGACCCAATCGCATAATTCTAAAGTTGTTTGCGGAAAGGTTCCCCCATCCACCTACACCAAATCCTTCAGGTTCAGCAATATGCTTTTTAGAAAAATAAGGTCCTGCATAAGTTAAATCACGAATGTAATCCACTTGCATGATGTGGTGGTTTTTGAATAATATACCAGGACGACCTACTGTGTGATCTAAACGTGGATCCACTGAAGGATTTCCAATTGGTTGTCCAATATTTGCTCCTGTTGGATTGGTAATGTGATTGGTTTTCCATGATTCGTCAAGGAGGGGTAACCCATTGGCGTCTGTTTGGAAAAAGTCCACCAAATCTTGAGGTGCTTGTAAAAACCCACAACATCCCCAAGGCGCAATATAAGGGTGCGCTAATCCGATCTCTGCATTGGAAGCATTGGCGTCAGCACTAGAAACCGCATATTGAATCTCAAAAATAGATTCTTTGTTGTTTCGTGTAGCAACCAAATAGTTATCTTCAAAACTATCAACCAGTTCAAAAGGACCGTTGTTGATGATGTCCATTAAGATGGGCTCAGCACCAGACCAATCCGACTGATAAATTTTAGCTTTAGCCAAATACGCTTTTGCAGCCCATTTTGAAGCTCTACCTACTTGTCCTTGAGTAGCAGGTAATGCCGCAGCAGCATCTGCAAAATCTTGCTCAATCTGTGCCCAAATTTTACCAGAGTTTGGAACTTTAGACGCATCTAGATCATCCAGACTGAAGTTCTCAGTTCCAACATATTTTGGAGTTCGGTACATCTTCTGCATTTCAAAGTGTTGCCATCCTCGGATGAATTTAGCTTCACCGATGATCTCAGCCTTTCTAGTTGCAGAAAGATCTTCTGCTGCTTCAGCACTTTGGATAACGTCGTTTGCACGAGCAGCTCCCCAATATCCTGAGCGCCACTTATCGCGGTTGTGTACGTTAAAGGTGTTAAAGTCATAGGTCTCAATAAAGGAGTGTTCTGGCTGATCCCCAGCATCTGTTCCTTTAAGCGCATCATCTGAAGAGATTGAACCGAAAATCCACGCCCAGGTAGAGTAATACCAGGTTCCTCCACCATCCATACCATACCCACTAAGGGTACTGTATGCGGAAATCAATTTTCCTTCAACTCCAGCTGCATTATTTAGTGCAGGCCCTGAAAGAGACGCTTGCGGCTCCTTCGTCAAAAATTCATCATCACATGCAACAGTCAAAGCAAAAATTGCAAATGAAGCAACAAATAACGTTTTTAGATTTTTCATGTTTTTTATTATTTATAGATTAAAATAAGGATACATTCAATCCAATAATAAGTGTTTTAGATACAGGCATAAATCCTCCATCATAACCTAATTGAATATCGTTTCCTGTTTGTATTTCAGGATTCAAACCAGAATAGTTTGTAATCGTAAACAGGTTCTGTCCTTGCAAGTAAACTTGACCTCCGCTAATTCCTAAAGCGGTATTGATGGCATCATCAAAGCTATAGGTCAATTGGATGTTTCTCAATCTGAAGTAAGAAGCATCTTCAATTAGATAGGTAGAAGTTCTACTACTGATTTGGTCATTCGCATCCATGATGGGCGAAGTCGCGTTTGGATTCGCTGCAACCCACTGAGCTCTTGGAGCAGAAGGATTGCTAGGTTGCCATGCTTCGTTTAACGCTCGTGTAGAACGGTTTCCTTGGAAGGTGTTAAAGTCAGCAAAGTATCTTACGTAGTTATACACATCATTTCCTTGAACTCCGTTACCGAAGATGTTAAGGTTGAAGTTTTGATACGCTAGGTTCAAATTGATACCGTAAACAAAATCAGGGTGAGGATTACCGATAATAGTTCGGTCATCATCGTTGATTTCTCCGTCATTGTTTATGTCAGCATATTTGAATTTACCTGGAGCGTTATATCCTGTAGATCCATAAGGAGCCCAAGCATCTGCTTCAGATTGGGATTGGAAAATTCCAAGAACTTGAAATCCGTAAAGTGAAGAGATTGGATCTCCTACAGAAGTTCTTGTCAGTGCAGGAACCCTTCTGTTTGATCCAAAGATAGGAGTATCAAACTCGTCGAGTTTTTTAACCTCGTTGCGATAAGTTGAAATGTTTCCACCCAAAGTCAATTTCAATTCGCCAAGATCTTTAGTCCAGTCTATAGCGAAATCGATTCCTTCGTTATACATTTCTCCTACGTTTACAGCAGGTGCTCTAGCATCTCCAGCAGAATAGACTACAGGTACTGTTAAAAGTAAATCCGAAGTTGTTCTGTTCCAAATGTCAAATTCTAAAGAGATCGCTTGGTCGAACAATAAGGCATCAAAACCAAAGTTGTTGGATACGGTAGCCTCCCATTTTGCGTTTGGATTTCCAAACTGAGAAGGATCGTAACCTAAAGTAGCAGAAGAACTGCTTCCATCAATGGGGTATCCAGAGTTGTAGGAAGCGGATCTAAATTGGGTATACGCATTGTAATCTCCAATCGACTGGTTTCCTGTTTTCCCCCAACCATATCTGAATTTCAAATCGTTGATAAATCCGATTCCAGACATAAAGTCTTCTTCTGAAACTCTCCATCCTAAACTGAATGCAGGGAAGAAAGCACTGTTGGTCGCTGATTTAAATCGAGAAGACGCATCATTACGAACAGTAAGCTGTGCTAAGTATTTTTCATTGTACTGGTAGTTTGCTTGAACAAACTG
>JAFMCA010000022.1 GCA_017858055.1 Flavobacteriaceae bacterium | reverse complement strand
ATGAAATTTCAATCCCAGCCAATACTTCTGCAACGCTGTATTTGAGATCGAGCTCACTAAAAAATATCAAAGAATCAAACAAAAAAGTTAAGAATTCAAAAGCCCTTCAAATTTTAGAAAGCGAAAGGGGTATCGTTAAACTAAAATTGGAATCAGGAACTTATCAGTTTAAGGTGAAATCGATTTGATTTAAAAAGGGATCCAATCAACTCATTGGATTTGATTGAAAATTTAGGGCATAATAATAATTTATTTCTGCTTTTTTTTGATTTACCTCTAGCGATATTGATTTTAAAAGCGCTTCAATTAGTTTTGATTCCCTAGAATTTACTAGGAATAAAGAACTTTCACCCGCAGCAAATTTTTTTTGTTCCCCAATTAAAAGCAAACGATAATCCTCTACCATTTGTTTTGCGATATCCCATTGGTTTTTTAACCTCTCTTTTGCGAGATAAAGGGCCTTAATTTTATTTTCTAATTCCACTTTGGTCTGCGCTTGTTCCCACTCCATATCGATTACTTTTATTGAAGCTAATTTTAAATTTGCACGTTCTTTTCTAAGAAACAGAGGAAAAGAAGCTTTGATTCCAGTGATATTGTTATCCGGGTCCATGGTGTAATTTAGCTTAGAAATCGGGTTGCTGTAAGAAAGCCATTGATAATGGAGACTCAGTTGAGGGAATAAATTACTTTTCTGTAATCTCTTTTCCAGATCTAATTGGCTTCGTTTGAATCCTATTTCAAGAAGTTTAGGATGGTTTTCAATTTCGAGACTGTCTGCCTTAAAGAGCATTACAAAATCTTCTTCATTAAGTTCGGGTTCTATTTCATTACTAAGAACAAAGGGTTGGCTTTCAAACCATATAAAATTGGATACTTCAATTTTATTTTTTTGATAATCCAGTTGAGCATTTTCCCTTTCAATTTGTCTTTGAAAGTATGCAATTCGAGCCTCAGTACTGTCTATAGCGGCTAAATCTCCAGTATGCACTCTTTTTTTTACACCCTCAAAACGAAAAAAAGCATTGGAAACAAATTGTTCAATAATTTGATAGGATTTATAAGCTTTATACCAATCTAAATAAGCATGACTTGCAGCAGTTAAAATTTCATTTACCTCTAGTGCATTTCTTTCTTTTGCTTGTTTTGTGAATAGCTTTGCTTGTTTTAAAGCAATTTGTCTTGGATTTGATAAAATCCCTTGACTCAAATCAATGGATCCCCCAATTCCATAGAGTTGTCCATCGGTATTATTTTCAGGATTTAAATAGAATCCGCTAGATTCTTGAACTTGTGCATCAAGCTGAATGCCAAAATAGGTTGGAACAATGAGTTGTGTTTTTTGATTTTTATAATAATTAATTCCTTTAAAGTTTTTCTCTTTCTGGTTAAAATTTAATTTAGGATCAAAAACACCTTTACTTTTCATCAAATTTGCTTCACTTGCATCAATTTTTAATTGAGCTTGTTTTACAAAAGGATGATTCATTTTAACTAATTCAAGGTATTTCTCTAGGGACAAGCCTTCTTGAGCCCTTAGGGATTGCTGACCTATAAAAACCAAAATAAAAGCGATTTGAAAAAGGGTAACTAATGTTTTCATTCACAAATTATTTTCTTCTGTTGGCAATTTTTTAGGTTATTTTTTTTGGGAATTGTAATATTCTGGAGGGAAGCCATTTAACTGTCGCCATAATTCAAACCACACAGGGACTTCACTTAATAATGCAATCGTTCTTGCGCCGGATCCGATTCTTACCTCTTCTGGCCAAGGATTTTCCTCTGGATCAGGAGCTAAAAGAACACGGTATAATTCATTTTCACTGATATAGTTTTCAATTGCGACTACTCGGGCACCATAGGTTCCATAGGATGCATTTGGCCACCCACTAAAAACAATTGCAGGCCATCCATCGAATTCAACTCGGGCGGTTTTTCCAACTTGAAGCAATGGTATGTCAATAGGGCTGATAAAGGTTTCAATAGCAATTTGGTAGTTATCAGGCATAATAGAAACCAATTGATCTCCTTCTTTAAAAGTTTCCCCTATCCCTCCTTTTAGAGCCTTATTTATATTGCCTTGTTGTGGTGCTGTAATATATTTTAACGCTTCTCTTTGGGTGTAATTTGCAAGTGTATTTTTAAGCTTAGCAACTGTGCCTTCAGCTTCATATTTTGAAGACTGTGCTGAAGCTTTTTCAGATTTTACCTTAGCAAGTTTATCTTCAAATGATGCTTGAAGACGTTCAATTTCTGTTGCAGCAATTAGAATTTCACTTTTAGCATTTTCATAATTATTTCCTGCAGTTACAAAGGTAGCTTCAGCATCTCGAATTTTAATTTGCTTTTCTTCAACATCCCGCGATGCTTTTAAACCCTCATTAAATAAAGTGTTAACTCGCTCCAATTGGATTTTTGCAATCTCAAGTTCTGTTTTTGCAGCCGTCCTCTTTAAACTGTCATTTTCTAGATATAATTTTATTTGAATTAATTTTCGTTTTGCTTGTTCTATTTTAAGTTTCATCTCACTACGAAGTGCCGTAAGCTGAGAATCTAATGCGTTTATCTTATTTGTATAAGCGATTACTGAGTTTTGCTTAGCATCAAGTTGCTCTTTTGTACGGGTTAAAAGATCAAGATCAAAGTATTCACTCTTTACTTCGGATATTTTTAATAGGGTATCTCCTTTAGACACGAAATCTCCCTCGCGGACAAACCATTCATCGATCCTGCCAGGAATGGGAGATTGAATGCTTTGGGGGCGTTTCTCAGGCTCTAATGTGGTTACGTATCCTTTCCCTACAACATTTTGTGTCCAGGGTAAAAATAAGATGATCAAAAAGACAACAAAAACAACAAATAAAAATCGATTTAATTGCGGAAAGTATGAAATTGAAAAAATAGTTTTTCCTGATTTATACTTCTCAAACTCAAAGTTTTTTATTGGGTATTTTGAGATATTTAGCATTGCAGTTACTTTAAAACGTTAATTTTTCCTTTGTTTAATTGAATAATTTTATCACATTTTTCTTCCCAAAAATCATTATTGCTTACAACAATCATTGACCATGGATGCTTGTCAAGACAGAGATAATTAATAATTTTTTTTGATTCGTCTGGAGTATAGACATCCAAAGGGTCTTCCAAGATTAGTCCTTGGGGTTTGCGTAAAATTGCTCGTGCAAGAATAAGTTTTTTACTTGTGGATTGGGAAATTATTTTACCCTCAGGATGAATAATCGTTTCAAGACCAAGAGGCAAGGTTTTAATAAAATTATCTAAATGTAAAACATCCATGAGATGTTGAATGGTGGTCTCTGTAATGTTTTCATCATCAAGCGTTATATTTTCCCTAATTGTACCCTCGAAAAGGACTTCATCTGACAAAGAAAGGCCCAATGTAGAGCGATAACTTTGTAATTGTAAAGCTTTAAGGTTGTGCTGACCGACAAAAACAGTACCTCTAGTTGGTTCAATAATGCCAGAGAGTATACGGAGTAAACTTGATTTCCCCGAACCTGAGCCTCCTTGCACTAAAATCTTTTCTTTGGGTTGTATCTTTAAATTAATTTCTGATAAAATGGGTTTTTCTAAATCGGGCACTGCATATTCAATATCCTTTAGTTCTAATATAAAGGGATCGTTTTCATTCAACATTTTACCTTCTTGATTTTCGATTTCTAAATCAACCAATTGGCCTAATTTTTCAATTGAGGTCAACATATCGTATAAGGTTTCAAGATTTACGATTAATTTTTCTACTGAAGCAATAACCAAGAGTATAATTATTTCTGCAGCCACAAACTGCCCAATATTCATTTGTTGATTCAGAACCAGGATGCCTCCAATAATTAAAAGACCGGAGGTAATTGCTACTTTAAATCCAATTAATTTGATGTATTGTAATTTGATTACTCTAAAATGGGCTTCTCGTGCATTCAGATATTTTGAAACGTACTGATCGGTTTTTTTCATGCTTAAATCCGAAGTAGAAGAAAGCTTAAAACTAACGATTGAACGAGCAATCTCTTGAATCCAATGGGCAACACGGTACTTGTGTTTCGACTCTTCCAGTGAAGTATTCAGACCTCGATTTACGGTATATTGAAATAAAAAAATCATCAATAATATCAGACCCAGACCGAAGAAGATAAAGAACGGATGGTAAAAAGACAAAAGAATGAGAGCAAAGACAATTTGTATTAAAGCTGTTGGAACATCAATAAGGATTTTTGCAAATCCTTTTTGAATGCTTAGGGTATCAAAAAAACGATTGGCAAGTTCTGGGGGATAGATGTTGCGTAATGCATTCATTTTGAGTTTTGGAAATCGATAACTTAACTCAAAACTGGCACGAGTAAACACACGCTGCTGAAGTGTTTCTATAATTCGTAGTTGCATTAACTGAAGCGTTCCAGTGAAACTCACCCCCAAAGTAACTAATATGACCAAAATGATCCAAGAGCTCGATATTTGAGCCCCTTGAATAAGATTCACAATGGCTTGGATCCCCAATGGAAGAGATAATGCCAAAGCTCCTGTAAAAATAGCGTAGTTGAATATTTGAAAGATATCTCTTTTTTCTAACGAGAGGAGATTAAAAAATCTGGACCAAGTTTTAGATGTTGAAGTATTCATAAAAGGAATTAACAGAATTGAAAGACTTGAATTGTATGAATTATGGTTTTGTTTAAGATGAAAACGTTATGAAAGCATTTGGATATTTTTTTAAGCAGGCGTAAACTTTTTATTTGTTTTTATCTTTTCAGTGGAATGGAGGTTTAATGAAACTGGATACTGGTTTTTAGAGTATTTTATAAAAAAATAAAAACAGGCAGCAAACGGTATTAAAAGCATTACAATCTTTTTTTAATTTATTTAAGCGCAAATATAATAGTAATACTATTAAATAAAAAATATATCTCAAAAAAAAATAGAATACTCTCGAGTGTTTACTCAATTTGTGATCAGGGATCGCTTTCTTGAATTGATTATTTTTTGACAGTAATTTATTGAGGCTATACTATTTAAACCCAGCTTTTGTCTAACCTATTTTATGTTGTAAATTAGATCGAACATATATTTTTCAGAAAATGACTTCATTCAAAACAAGCATAGGTAGAAGGGCTTTCATTCAAAACAGCAGTTTGGCAAGTGGCGGTCTTGTTCTCGGGTTTGGTTTTTTAAATTCTTGTGATCTTACCCAGGGGAATCCATTAGAAACTAAAAATTTACCTAAGGAGTGGTTTGAAATAAATAGCTATTTAAAAATAGGTGAAAATGGAAGGGTTACAATCTTGTCTCCTAATCCCGAAGGGGGTCAAAACGTAAAAACATCCATGCCCATGATTGTAGCGGATGAGTTGGATATAGATTGGAAAAATGTAATTGTGGAACAAGCACCCTTGGATACAGCTGCATTTAGTTTTCAATTTATTGGAGGAAGTCAAGGCATACGTCGTGGATGGCAAGGTCTACGAATGGCAGGTGCTAGTGCCAAAGCGATGCTTAAAGAAGCTGCTGCAGCTCTCTGGAATGTTGAATTGGCTGAGTTGACAACTAAAAGTGGTCTAGTAGTGCATGAAAAAAGCGGCAAAACTATAGGTTATGGCGATTTGGCTTCACTTGCTGCAAAGCGTAGCGTACCTGAAAAGGTTGAATTAAAAAAGATAAAAGACTTTACCCTAATTGGCGTGTCTCAAAAGAACGTTGAAATAAACAACATAGTTACTGGAAAACCTCTTTTTGGAATCGATACTCATCGGGAGGGAATGCTAACTGCAATGCTCATTCATCCACCTGCTTTTGGTTTAAAACTGGAATCAATTGATATGAATCGTGCTAAATCTATGCCAGGCATACGGGATGTGTTTAAGATAAAAGTCTTTAATGATGATTTTGAAAAAAAGTTTTTTGATACTCGAACTTACAATGAAGTTGCCGTTATCGTAGGAGAAACCACTTGGCAAGTCATGCAGGCAAAAAAAGAAGTCCAAATTCATTCTGTACCCATAGAGAGCACTACAGAAACAAGAGATCGTTTCGGCTCGAAATGGGAACAACATACACCAGCGGGATTGGAAAGCACTTCAGATCATTATCGACTTATGGAAGCCAGAGCAAAACACCCTGCTCAGATTAGAAGAAAAGATGGCAATCCAGAAGCTGCCTTTGGATCTGCTGCAAAAATTATTGAGCGCACATATACAGCCCCCTTTTTAGCTCACAACTGTATGGAGCCCATGAACTTTTTTGCGGACGTAAGAGGCGATAAAGCTGAACTTATTGGTCCTCTTCAAAAACCTGAATTTACAGAACAAACTCTGTCGGAACGTTTAGGGATTCCTCTTGAAAATATTGAAATAAAAATGTCTAGACTCGGGGGAGGTTATGGGAGAAGATCATACGCCCATTGGTTGGTAGAAGCTGCTCTCATTTCACAAAAAATGGAAGCCCCCGTAAAATTGATCTATTCCAGAGAAGATGATATGACCTACGGGATATACCGCCCTTCCTACCAAATCAAATACAAAGCTGGTTTGGACGCTAACGGTCAATTAATTGCATTTCATGTCAATGCAGGGGGAATACCCGAAAGCCCCATATCAGAAAATCGATTTCCAGCTGGAGCTGTACCCAATTATCTTGCAGAAGACTGGACGATAGATTCTAATATTACGGTAGGATCTTTTCGAGCTCCTCGGTCTAATTTTATGGCAAGTGCAGAACAATCTTTTTTGGATGAGGTTGCAGAAACAGCAGGGAAAGACCCTATTGCTTTCCGTTTAGAATTACTTCAAAACGCACAAAAGCAGCCCGTAGGGAAAGGGAATGACTATGATCCAAAACGTTATGCAGGAGTTTTAGAACTCGTTAGAGAGAAATCAAATTGGAGTCATGGAGCTCAATCTAGACATCGGGGTGTTTCCGCATATTTTTGTCATAATACCTATGTAGCGCAGGTTTTGGAACTTGAAATGGAAGCTGGAAATCCTCGTGTTAAAAAAGTAGTTTGCGCTATTGATTGCGGAATAGTAATTAATCCTGACAGTGCGAAAAATATGGCAGAAGGGGGAGTGGTTGACGCCATAGGGACTGCCCTCTATGGGGAACTTAAATTTGATCAAGGAAAACCAGATAAAAATAATTTTGATACGTATCGAATGATTCGAATGGAGGAAGCACCAGATGCAATTGAGGTTCATTTTGTAAAAAATGATCTTGACCCTACTGGACTGGGAGAGCCAACCTATCCGCCAACTTTTGGAGCTCTTGCCAATGCACTGTACCAAGCGCAAGGCAAACGGTTCTACAAGCAACCCTTTCTTGGGTAATCCTTCCTCCCTATACAGAGGGTGTAATGTTTGGGTATTATTTGTATAATTTCAATTACTTTTAACAAATATTAAATTTCAATCGGTTGGAATAAAACTAGCCTCAAATTTATACAGCAACATGAAAAAAATTTACTTTCTTCTTTTTGTATCCTTTGCAATCAGCTCGATTCAAAGTCAAGGTTTTGAGTATGGAATTGTAGGGGGAATCAATTTAAGTTCCTCGGGAAACCTGACGAAGCTCACTAGTGAATTGACCAGTATTGACCAAGCTAAAAATGCAGTCAATGGTTTTAATCTTGGACTCTATGGTCAGTTGAAGATCGCAATGTTGTATCTGCGACCTGAATTGCATTTTTCAAAATTTGAAACGTCTTATGATGCCCTAAGCGTAGGAAAAACTAGAATTGAAGCACCCGTTTCCGTTGGATTTAAATTATTGCCCTTGATTAGTGCATTTGCGGGTCCTACCTATCGATATGATTTGAGTGAAAATACCGATTCCTTTACTGTAGAATCAGTACAAGGGGAATCTACTTTAGGGCTCCATTTTGGAGCCAGAGTTCATTTAGGCAAACTTGGACTGGAAGCGCGAATAGAACGTGGCATTACGGATAATGAAGCCCAAATCCTTTCAGATAAAAATGTCAACATTGGAGTGATTGATGAAAGAGCACCCCTATTAAGTCTTGGGTTTTCTTATGCTTTTTGAATTACTTGATTGTATAAAACACTTCTGAAACTTCAGAGACTCGAAAATATCCTAAAGGGGAGTTTTCAGGTTTTGTTAGATTCACCACATTACTGTTTAAATTTGCGGGAGTTGTTTGAAAAGGACCACCTTGTTGCGTGTTTTGTAGGAGAAGCAAAAACCAATATTGGTAGGCAGTTTTAGAAATACTGTATTGACGTATGCGTACTTGATCCCCTTTTTCAAAATCTCGGTCTAACAACACTCCATAATATTGGGAACCATTTGAAAAATCATCCCGATATACATTGTATTCGGTGTTTTCCAATCTTGCACTGCTGAATTCAAAATACGTATAATTAACTTCCTCCTCAGGGTCTTGGCTGTAAGCTTCTATTTGAGTAGCTGTAGTCCCAAAAATAAGGATGCTATCTTGTTTGATTTCAAAAATGGGGGCCACTGGATAGGAGACTTCTTCCCCACGATATTTTTGATTTTCAAACTCAATTTCAAGAATAAATTTTTCATTGGGTAAAAAGGGAAGGGAATCTAAAGGATAATAAATCCCTGTATTTTCTTTTTCTTTAAATGAATACGTGTTGTTTTGCTCGTCTTTAATGAAAACCTCAGCTCCCGATGCCGGTATTCTTATGTTTTCATAATAGGGAGTGGTTTTGGACAACGTTATGAGTTGTTCTGTTTTTTTGGTTTCTTTAATCCAATTGAGCTGCCCTTCAATAACCAAGCGTTCGTTAGTATAATTAAGGTCTATCTCAACGACATCCTCACAAGAGCTGAACAGCAATCCAATCAGTAGCATTAAGTAAAGCCAAATAGTTTTCATTAAAATTTAAAATTATAGGTTACGGAGGGGATTATTCCAAAAATGGACAAGCGGATGGCTTCGTTTTGACCGGTATCACTATTTTGTTGAAACCGAATGGAAGCTGCATTTTTTCTGTTGTAAACATTGAAAATACTAAAAACCCATTGTCCAGAAAACGCTTTTTGACTTCGATCAGGGGTATAGATTGCAGAAAGATCAAAACGGTGATAGCTGGGTAGCCTACTGCTGTTTCTCTTTTCAAAATTGGGAATTGAAAAATCCAAAAAACGATATTGGGCTTCGGGGTAGGTGATGGGTTGCCCCGTTTGAAACAAGAAGTTGGCATTCAAATCCCATTTTTTATTTAATGCGTAATTTGTTGTTATAGAAATGTCATGGGTTTTATCATAGGGAGTGAAATACCATTCTCCATTGTTTATTCCTATTTCTGTGGGGGTTCTTCCAGGGGTTTTTTGTTCAGAGCGGGATAAAGTATAGGCAATCCAACCGGTTAATTTGCCTTCATTTTTTCGAATTAAAAGTTCCAAGCCTCTGGCTTTAGCCCGACCGCTTAAGAGTACTTGCTCAATAGCATTATTTGCAATGAGCTCTGCACCGTCGATATAGTCCAATCGGTTTTGAATGAATTTTTGAAAAACTTCCAATTCCAAATTATAACCATTTGAAGGGAGGGTTTTAAAATACCCAAAGGCAAATTGATCTAATAATTGAGGATTGATAAAACGCCCACTTGGTGCCCAAATATCAATGGGAGTGGGGGAGTTGGTATTCGAAATCAAATGCAGGTACTGTACCATTCTGTTATAACTAAATTTAAACGATTGGTTCGTGTTATTGAGATAGGACAAAGCCAGACGGGGTTCAAAATTGGTGAAATTCTTGAGTAGGGTTCCTTTAGAATAGGTTTCTACGCCAATGGGATCTGCGCTTTGATAAAGTTTTAAAGCAGAATTGTAATTCAAGGGGTTGTTGTCTGCGTATCGATTTAATTGTTGCCCAAGGCGTATAAAATTACTGAGTCTACCGCCCACTTGAAGGCTCGTTTTCGCATTAAATTGATAGTTTATCCCCATATAGAGAGCACTTTCAACTGCAAATTTATCAGTTAATTTATTGGTTTGAACTTGAGAATCTTCCTTGGTGGGTTCTATTAAACCTGGATCAAATTTGTAATAGATACTGTTCAGGCCGTATTCCAATTTGATTTTTTCATTCAAATAATGCTTAAAGTCGTATTTGAAATTAAAATTGACGATGCTTGAATTCCAAACAAAATCTGCAAAGCTAAAGTCAAGCCCGTAATCGTAATCGGAATAGATCAAGGAGAGGTTTGAGAACAGTTGATTTGAAAACAAATGATTCCAGCGGAAGTTTGCTACCGAATTGCCGTAGGCGTTGTTAAACAAATTGGCAATGTCAAAGACATCTCTTCCAAAATACCCAGAAAGGAAAAGGTTGTTTTTGGAGTCTAGTGTATAACTTAGTTTGGTGTTAAGGTCATAAAAATAGCCTTTGTTGTCTCCAACACTTTCAACAAGGGGTAAAAATAAATGCGCATAGCTGCTTCTTCCACCTATGAGAAATGAACCCTTTTCTTTTTCTATAGGCCCTTCAAGTAGTAATCTACTTGAGATTAGACCCATGCCCCCTTGTGCATTAAAATCATTGCTGTTTCCGTCTTTTTGGTAGATGTTAAGTACGGAAGACAGGCGTCCGCCATAATTGGCAGGAATGCCTCCTTTGTAAAGTTTGATGTCCTTGATAGCATCTGGATTAAAAACAGAGAAAAAGCCAAAGAGGTGAGAGGAGTTAAAAATAATAGCCTCATCCAATAAAATTAAATTCTGATCTGCAGCTCCACCGCGGACATTAAATCCCGACGAGCCTTCACCACCATTGGTAACTCCAGGGAGCAGGGTAATCGAACGAATAATATCCACCTCACCCAACGCAGCAGGCATTTTCTTTATGGTACTAATTGCTAAGGAATTAACACTCATTTGAGGACTTTTGAGGTTCAAACGTTCTACATTTTCATTTAAAATAACTTCTTCTAATATTTCAACGGCTGGATTCAATTTAACCTCAAAAACAGTGTCTTTAGAAAAGTTAATGCTTTGCGTTACACTTTCAAATCCTAAATAGCTTATTACAAGTTGTTGTATTCCAGGTGGAATACTGAGGGAGTAAAAACCGTATTCATTTGTTGTTGTTCCTTGTTTCAATTCTGGGAACAACACATTTACGCCGATTAGTTTTTCATTGGTTTCTGCATCCGAAACATAACCGCTGAGCACATAAGTATTCTGACCGATTAAATAAAAAGAGAAAAAAAATAGTGGTAGACACCACATTTTTTTTGGAATCATTAACAAATGAATTAAATGAATAGGTCTGTAAAAGTAGTGTACAAGAGGATTCCAAACTAGTGTTTAGAAGCTTATTTGAATAAAATAAAATTAGAAAGCGATTCCAAAACCAATAGTCCCGATCAATATTCCGTCTTTGCCCAAACCTGGAATGGGAGGGATGTCCTCGGAAAAACTTTCTGTAATACCATTAGCAGTTGCTTGGAAATTTAATTCATTGGGTATGGTTCCCATACCGTATCCAACTTCAAATTTAAAGTAAAAAGTGCCTCCAGTTTTAATTCCAATTTTAAAGTTGGTTGTTTCTAGATCTAAATTTGTGGATCCGGATCCAGTAATGGTTTCTAAAGCATTAGAAAATATGAGGTCGGTAAAAGTAATGTCTGTAGATAAGGATGCTTTTCCTACACCAATAAACAAACCGTTTCCTTTTTGATTGAAATAATAATTGACTCCATATTCTGTGTAAGAAATATTGGTTTCTATATTTTCAAAATTCAATCCAATTTTACTGTATTCTATCGTAGGAGCAAAATGATTGTTTAAAAAAGGAAGTATTAATTCTGCTGATCCACTGGTTAAATTAGGAATCCCCAATTTGACTCCTAAAGCGACTCGTTTTACTCTAGGCAGATCCGTTTCCTCCATTTCCGATTCCATGACCTGTGCATGCACAAAAAGACTTGTCAACAAGAAGAGAATGGCAAATTGATAGATTTTCATTACGATTTATTTAGTTTAATTTTTTCAGAACGATTGGCCAATTCCCAAGCTGTATAAAAAATCAATTGAGTGCGTTTAGCGAGTAGGGGATAATTAATTTTATCAGGAGTATCTCCCTCTTGGTGATAGTCTTCGTGTGTTCCGTTAAAATAGAAAATAACAGGAATGTTGTTTTTTGCGAAATTATAGTGATCGCTTCTGTAGTAAAAACGGTTTGGATCTTTTTCGTCATTAAAAGTATAATCTAACTTGAGTTGGGTGTATTTGGTGTTGGTTTCTTCAGAGAGGTCATGTAAATCTTGACTCAGTTTGTCTGCACCAATCAAATAGATGTAGTTAGGATCTTTATCTTCTCGTTTGGGATCTGTTCTTCCGACCATGTCAATATTTAAATTTGCCATGGTATTTTGTAATGGGTACAAGGGATTTTGAGCGTAGTAACTAGAACCCAATAAGCCTTTTTCTTCTCCCGTTACGTGTAGGAAAATTAGTGATCTTTTTGGTCCGTGACCTGCATCTGCAGCGAGTTTAAAAGCTTCAGCAATTTCAAGTAAACTTACCGTTCCAGAACCGTCATCATCGGCACCATTGTTTATCGCGCCGTTTGTTACGCCGATATGATCCAAATGAGAAGAAATGACAATGTATTCCTCAGGATAAAGTGTGCCTTTGAGGATGGCCGCAATATTTTCTGTTTGTACTGGAACTCCTTGGATGTTGAGTTCCATAGATTGTTTGTAGTTGTCCGTGCCTTGAGCGGGATCTATCCCATGGGTGGAATAGAAATTTTGAAGAAAATCGATGGCTCTTTTCTGCCCAACAGTTCCCGTTTCACGTCCTTGAAAATAATCGGAAGCGTATACATACAGGTGCTCCATGAGTTCTTTTGAGGTGATGGTTTCAGCATATTCCGTCGGGTTGAATGAGTTTTGTGCTTGAAGCAAATAGGGAAGGGCAAAAAATGCCAGAAAAATTTTTTTCATAGGAATGGTTTGATCCCTAAAAGTAATAAATATTATTATTCTAATTTCTGTTTTTGAAAGTTCACTTAAAGGACCGTTGCCCCATTTTTCCTAAAACATGAATTTATCCATGCGGATTGAATTCCAACTAAAAAAAGAATTTAAAAATGAGAAGGTTGACTATTTTCTTCCTTCCCAGGTTTTTGTTTTGAACTCCCGCTCTCTTAAAATGCATTATATTGGATTTAAATTACCCTATCAAAAGATGGATTTGGAACGGTTTTTTTTGTTTTTAGTGTCCTCTGTAGCTTTAACGCTGCTTCCTGGGCCTGACCTACTCTTTGTTTTTAGTACGAGTCTGACTAAAGGATGGAGGAGAGGAATTCAAGTAAGTTTAGGGCTTACTTCAGGGTTGTGGATACATACCCTGTTTGTTATTTTTGGTGTCGGTAACCTATTAGCTGTATATCCTCAAAGTCAGCGAATACTGGAGTGTTTGGGAGGGACCTATTTGTTGTTTTTAGCTATTAAGTTAGGGCTAACCAAAAGCAGGAATGAGCTTCTTGAACCTTCGATTGGAACTGCGGTTAAAAAAGAGCATTTATATTTTACTGGACTAGTAATGAACTTGACCAATCCAAAGGTTAGTCTGTTTTTTATTAGTTTTTTTCCCGGGTTTTTGTTTCATGAAACTTGGTCCTATGGATTTCAATTTTTTGTTCTCGGCTCTCTTTTTTTTATTCAAGCATTACTACTATTTTCAATGGTTTCAGTATTGGCAGATCAATTAGGGAAAAAACTAATCCTACAACAGAGGACTATATTTTGGAATCGATTTCAAGCGGTTATTCTTGCTTTGATTGCTTTGGTGTTATTTTACCCTTAACTTTATGCACCAATAAATTGCTATGAAGCCTATAAAGTTAGTAGAGTGTCCGCGGGATGCCTTACAGGGATTTCAAACCCCTGTATCGACTTCAATGAAGATAGCCTATTACCAAATGCTACTTAAAGTAGGATTTGACACGCTAGACTGCGGAAGTTTTGTCAATCCGAAAGCGATCCCTCAGATGGCAGATACGGCTGAAGTAATCCAAGGTTTAGATTGCAGTGAAACTACTACTAAACTGCTCACTATAGTTGCAAATCTCAGAGGAGCAGAAGAGGCAGTCAACTATCAAAAGATCCATTATTTGGGATATCCATTTTCCGTTTCTGAAAACTTTCAAGTTCGAAATACAGGAAAAACAATTGAAGAATCGGTAAAGATTTTAAAAAGCATACAAGAGCTCGCTGCTGCACATCAAAAGGAATTGGTAGTATATCTCTCCATGGGTTTTGGAAATCCCTACGGGGATCCTTGGAGTACGAACATTATCAAATCATGGGTAGAAAAATTAGCCACTTTAGGAGTCAAAATTATCTCCCTTTCAGATACCGTAGGAACAGCTCAAACAGAAGATGTAGAACATTTGTTTAAAACCTTGATACCTGCCTATCCTGAACTGGAATTTGGCGCCCATTTTCATTCTCATCCTGAGCAATGGTATCCCAAAATAAACGCTGCCTATTTAGCGGGTTGTAAACGCTTTGATGGAACGATTAAAGGCCATGGGGGCTGTCCAATGGCTCATGACGAATTGGTTGGAAACATCCCTATGGAAAAATTGATCTCTTTCATTACTTCTCAAAAAGAATTACCCCCTTCCTTGGACGTTCTTGCTTTCGAAAGCGCATACAATTTTTCTCACAAAATTTTTATTTATAATTATTCTAAATAGTTTTTTTATTCTCATTTCAAAATATATATTTGCATTTTATTTATAATTAATCTAAATAAATGCAAATGCCTCGGACAATAGCGATTTTGATTCAAATCAATCTCTTATTTTCATTTTTAAATGCCCAAGAATACACTTTAGCAACGGATACCATTCAAAAGCTTGATGAAGTTATAATCAAGGCCAATACCATTTTGGGGAACAAATATGTAGCGAAAAACCGTACGGGAGCTTCCTATTATCTGTCGACTGAGGAATTGGGTGATTTTGGATATAATGACATTAATCGAGCATTAAAGGCAGTTCCTGGGGTTAATTTTTATGAAGAAGACGGGTTTGGACTGCGTCCAAACATCAGTTTAAGGGGAACCTCTCCACAGCGTAGTTCTAAAATAACGTTAATGGAAGATGGGGTCTTAATTGCGCCGGCACCGTATAGTTCGCCAGC
The DNA here is from genome assembly GCA_017858055.1 of Flavobacteriaceae bacterium. Classification (GTDB taxonomy): domain Bacteria; phylum Bacteroidota; class Bacteroidia; order Flavobacteriales; family Flavobacteriaceae; genus MS024-2A. The sequence continues at coordinate 19,441 of JAFMCA010000022.1, read as the reverse complement.
TGCATATTACTTTCCTTCAGTAGCTCGTATGGAAGGAATAGAAATTTTAAAAGGCAGCAGTCAGGTTCAATATGGACCATTTACCACTGGAGGAGTGATTAATATGATTTCAACAGCTCTTCCCGAAGAAAAGTTAAAAGCTCGATTTCAAAGTTCTTATGGAAGTTACAACAGCAGTCAAATAAATACCAGCATTGGGCAATCCTCCGAAAACTTTAGTTATCTACTCGAATACCTTTCCATGAATTCGGATGGATTTAAAAAACTAAACTCCTCTGATAACACAGGATTTGACAGTACCGATTTGATGGGCAAATTTCGAGTTCAATCAGACAAGGATTCCAAAACTCCTCAATTTTTGGAACTTAAATACCATTTCTATGACGAATTGTCCAATGAGACCTATTTAGGAATCACCCAAGAGGATTTCAATTCAACTCCCTTTTTGCGTTATGCCGCCTCTCAGAACGATGAAATGGATGCTAACCAAAAACAATTGATGCTGACGCACAGCGTAGACTTTACCCCACGTTTTAAAATAGTAACCAATGCGTATAAAAATACTTTTTCTCGAAACTGGTATAAATTAGATAAGGTTACCCTTGATAATGTATCGAGGAGCTTAGAAACTATTTTATCCAATCCAACGGAATATTCCAATTATTTAGGTGTTCTCAAAGGAACCCTCAATTCTGAAAAAGATGCCCTTGTCCTAAGAGCAAATAACCGAACCTATACAGCTAAAGGAATCCAGACAAAAGTTGATTTACATTGGTATGGAAGTTCTGGAGGTTTTCACGACGTGGAAGTAGGTGCACGTTATCATTATGACGAAGAAGATCGTTTCCAATGGGAAGATGGCTATCAAATTCAGAACGCCTCCATGCTCATCACCTCGAAGGGAGCTAAGGGGGCCAAAGGGAATCGGATTACTAGTGCAACAGCATTTGCTGCTTATGTATTGTATAAATACAAATTCAATAATCTCACCTTCACCCCAGGACTTCGGACAGAGTCGATTATACTGAAAAGATTGGACTATGGAAGTTCCAATCCGAATAGGAATCTAGCAGGAAGTAATTCACGACAAAATAGTATCACAGCATTTATACCTGGAGCAGGTTTCAATTATACTTTTTCAAATCAACTTTCTTTTTTTGGAGGAATTCACAAAGGGTTTTCACCTCCAGGTAACGCACCTGGGGAAAAGCCCGAAGAAAGTGTCAATTATGAATTGGGATCACGATTTGCAAAGGGAAGATTAAGCGGTGAATGGATTGCTTACTTTAACGACTATACCAATCTATTAGGAAGCGATTTAGCGGCTTCTGGAGGTACAGGCTCGTTAGATCAATTCAACGCGGGAAGTGTTCATGTAAGTGGGGTAGAAGTACTTTTAAACTACAACTTTGCCTCAGTTAATGCAGCGGTTCAATTGCCTTTTAGTTTTGCCTATACATTAACGAATGCACTGTTTCAAAGTAATTTTGGCAGCAATGAAGACATTTGGGGAGTGGTAAGCACCGGGGATCGTGTCCCCTATATCTCCAAAAATCAGTGGACTTTAACCGCGAGAATTGAGCACAAAAAATACGAACTTAATCTCAGTTCAAGATTAAACGGTTCTTTTAATACTCAAGCAGGGAATGGAATTAACGGATCAATTGAAGCGGTTCCTTCCAGTTTTATTGTTGATTTTTCTGCTAAATATCATATCAATTCTCATTTTCGATTAACTGCTCAAATGGTCAATCTTTTTGATGAAGTTTATTTAGCTTCTAGAGTTCCTGCAGGGTATCGCCCAGGTCATCCTTTTGGCTCTTATGCGGGAGTCCAATTTAATTGGTAGCAGTCAAAATTAAGGGAAAGTCCTCTTAAAGGAAGAGTAACTTCTTTTATTCGAACTGTTGTCTAGGATTTGTTTTCTTTCCATTTTTAGTTATCGCCTATTTAATTTCCGTATATTTGTATGCAATTAATTACTTATTAGTTGCTTATGACACCCAACAAATTTATTGGCCAAGGTTTAACTTACGACGACGTACTTCTGGTTCCAGCTTATTCGGAGACACTCCCCAGAGAAGTCTCGATCAAAACGATGTTCAGCAGGAAGATTCCTCTTAACATTCCAATTATTTCAGCTGCAATGGATACCGTAACAGAAAGCAGTATGGCTATTGCCATGGCTCGTGAAGGCGGTATTGGTGTTTTACACAAGAATATGACGATCGCTGAACAAGCTGCAAAAGTCAGGACGGTAAAGCGCTCGGAGTCAGGAATGATCATTGATCCAGTAACCTTGCCCGATACCGCTTTAGTCTCTGATGCAAAAGCAAACATGCAGGAGTATAGAATAGGAGGTATTCCTATAGTAGATGAACAAAAAAAATTAATTGGTATCGTAACAAATCGGGATTTGCGTTTTGAAAACAATAGCGCACGACCCATCCGAGAGGTAATGACCAAAAGTAACCTGATTACAGTTAATGAAGGAACTTCCTTAAAAGATGCCGAACAAATTCTTCAGAAACATAAAATTGAAAAACTTCCAGTAGTTTCTAAAGACAATACTTTAGTTGGTTTAATTACCTTTCGTGATATTACCAAGCACACAACCAAACCAAATTCTAATAAAGATCATTTTGGCCGTTTACGGGTAGCTGCAGCGGTTGGGGTTACCGCCGATGTTTTAGAACGAGTAGCCGCTTTAAACGCTGCAGGAGTAGATGCTGTGGTCATCGACACTGCTCATGGTCATAGTAAAGGAGTTGCTGGAGTATTAAAACAAGTAAAGCAACAATTTTCGAGTTTAGATGTTGCCGTTGGTAATATTGCTACGGCTAGTGCTGCGAAGTATTTAGTGGATTTGGGAGCGGATGCTGTTAAAGTAGGGATCGGTCCTGGATCAATTTGTACCACCCGAGTAATTGCAGGGGTAGGATACCCACAATTATCTGCTATTGTAGAGGTGAGTAAAGCAATCCAGGGTTCTGGTGTTCCTGTGATTGCAGATGGAGGAATTCGCTATACGGGAGATATTGCTAAAGCTATAGCGGCTGGTGCAGATTCGGTAATGTTGGGTTCTTTACTTGCTGGAACAAAAGAGTCTCCGGGTGAAACGGTAATCTATGAAGGAAGGAAATACAAAACCTACAGAGGAATGGGTTCGTTGGAAGCAATGAAAAAAGGGAGTAAAGACCGTTATTTTCAAGATGTTGAAGACGATTTAAAAAAATTAGTTCCCGAGGGCATTGTTGGTCGAGTTGCCTACAAAGGTGATTTGGAAGAAAGTATCCATCAATTCGTGGGGGGGTTGCGAGCTGGAATGGGGTATTGTGGAGCTCCCACAATAGAGGCATTAAAAACCAACGCACAGTTTGTGACCATTACCTCGGCGGGAATGAGAGAAAGTCATCCTCACAACATACGAGTGACCAAAGAAGCACCAAACTATAGTCCTGGACAATAATTTGTCTTTAGGAATTAAGAAGAAGCAATAATCTTTAGAGTATGAATTTTCTCAGTTGTTAGGACCCGAATAATATACATATTCCCTTTTTCAAGGGGTACGCTCATTTTAAAATCTTGAAGATCTTGAACTTTAATTTCATTAATTTTATTCCCAATAATAGAATAAATTTCAATGGTCCCTGAACCACTAAAACCAGTAACATATAATTCTTCATTCATGTATGCGGCCTTAGGAGTATCTTGTGTCTTTGAAAAATTGAATTTTGAGGGGTGAAAAAGTTTGGCTTCTACAGTAGTAAAAGTGAAGAGGAGGATTAAAAAGGGTATCAGCTGCTTCAACAGAAGAACAATTTTAATGCAATTTAGGAATTATTAATGAGTTATTAAAATATTTTAAACAAATTAAAGTGCTGATAATCAATAATATGAAAAACTTATTAAAAAATAAATTTAAAATTGTTGATAAGTACACAATAATTCGCTCATTTTTCGTTGCAAGAGCGCATCCGCTATTTGTTCTCCTGTTTTTTTTCTTGTGTTTGTCCTGTTCCGATTGGGCGCCTAAAAAAGAAATGGTAGTTGCTCGAGTAGGGAACGTCTATCTCTATGCCTCTGATATATCCCTAGAGGGTGAAACCTATGAAGATAAAAACGACAGCCTTTTTAAAGTTCGAAACTATATCGATGCTTGGGCAAAAACACAAATATTGGTTCAGTTAGCAGAACGGAATCTACCCGATGATAAAATGAAGACTCTTGAAAACCTCATTAATCAATACCGTCTTGAATTATATACCAATGCGTATATACAGTCGGTTGTAAATTCTATTTTGGAATCTGAAATCACCTCTCAAGAAATTGATTCTGTTCTCTCCTTAAATGAAGAAGTCTTTAAATTGAATGCACCCCTTTATTTAGCTCGTTACATTCATCTTCCTCCAGACAATGTAGATGAAAAAGAAATCCAAAACAGTTTTGAGCGTTTTACAGACACGGATCAGGAGTTTTTAGATTCTCTATCCTTTCAGTACATCAATTATAAATTGTCCGACAGTATCTGGTCTAGTAAAAGAGATTTGTTTTCATCCTTAAGTTTCCTCAATGAAGAAAATGCAGTAAAATATTTAAAAAAATCACAATTTTTTAGAGTCGAAGATTCATTGGGAGTATATTTGTTTTTTGTAAAAAATTATTTAGAAAAAGGGGAGACCCCTCCTAGAATAATTTTGGAACCAACCATCAAAAGCATTATTAGAAATCAGCGAAAATTGAAATTTACAAAGCAATTCGAAAAAGATATAATTAAAGATGCGATTAAATCAAAAACCTATGAGATCTATTAGTTTTTTAGTAACCACCCTCTTTTTTTTCACAGTTGGAATTCAAGCTCAAGAGGAATTGGCAAGCCGAATAAAAATTGATGGAGTTTCTGCAGTCATAGGAGACTATGTTATTTTAGATTCTGATATAGATAAAACCATACTTGAAATGCAATCTCAAGGGATTGATATGAAAGGGGTTTCAAAGTGTCAATTGTTGGGTAAACTTATGGAGGACAAACTCTATGCCCATCACGCTATTCAGGACAGTTTGGAAGTAAGTTCAGAGGAAATTTATGCTACGGTAGATCAAGTCATTGACAATTTTACCAATCAGTTAGGAAGTATAGAAAAAGTATTGGAATTTTATAATAAGGAGGATGAAGCAGAATTTCGTCAAGAGATTTTTGAAATCAATAAAGTCCAAAAACTTTCTACCATGATGCAATCCCAAATTATTGAGAATGTAGAAGTAACCCCCGAAGAGGTTCGGATTTTCTTTGAATCCATCCCCGAAATTGATTTGCCCACTTTTGGAACAGAATTGGAAATTTCACAAATCGTCATCGAGCCAGAGGTGAGTGAAAGTGAACAAGAACGGATAATTAGTCAATTAAAGTCATTCAGAGAAGATGTTTTAGAACGGGGATCAAGTTTTGGTTCAAAAGCGGTATTGTATTCTCAAGATCCTGGCTCACGATCTTCAGGAGGCAAATACACTTTAAATAGAAAGCGCCCACAAATGGTAAAAGAGTTTCGAGATGAAGCTTTTAGTTTAGAGGAGGGAGAAATTTCAGAACCTTTTAAGACAGACTTTGGTTGGCATATATTGATGGTGGATAAAATTAGAGGGCAAGAAGTTGACGTACGCCATATTTTATTGACTCCAAGAATAGAACCCGAGCAATTACAGGAAGCAAAAAATAAATTAGACACGCTTAGAACTCGAATCATTGACGGTGAGATTTCTTTTAAAGATGCTGCATTGGCTTTTTCTGATGAAAAAGAGACCAAATATAACGGAGGAGTGCTCATAAACCCTCAAACAGGAGATACCCGTTTTGAATTAACTAATCTGGATCCCGTATTGTACAGTCAAATCAGAAATCTAGAGGATCAAGAGATTACCTCTCCACTTATTGAAGAAGATCGTTCGGGATTAAAAAAATATAAAATATTAAAAGTGAGCAATCGTTTTGATGAGCACAAAGCGGATTATTCCATAGATTATGTTCGGATTAAATCTCTAGCCTTAAAAGAAAAGCAATTGAAAGCGATTCAAGATTGGATGAAAGAAAAGATTGAATCTACTTATATTTATGTGAATAAAGACCAACGGAATTGTGACTTCAACAACAATTGGTTAAAACTATAGCTAAAAATCACTTAAAGTATTTCATCGGTACCCAGAGCATTCCAAAACACTCTCCATCTTCTTTCCCAGTATGCTTGTGGTGGATCTTATGAGCTCTACGTATCCCTTTGGCGTATTTTCCATTTGCATTTCTGAAAATTTTAAAGCGCTGGTGGATAAAAATATCATGCACCAAAAAATAGGTTAAGCCGTAAAGGAAAATACCTGCAGCAATAGGCAATCCAAGCCAAAAATTGGCCTCACCCCATAAGATCACAAAGCCAGAACTTACTAGGGCATAAAAAATAAAAAACAAATCATTTCGTTCAAACCATGATTTGTGGTCCTTTACATGATGATCTTTATGGAGTGACCACAAAAATCCATGCATAATGTATTTGTGTGAAAACCACGCCATAAATTCCATAAAACAGAATGTTGATACCAGGGTTAAAATCCACCAAAAGTTCATTGTAAAATAGTTTAAAGTATGTTAAAACGGTATTTTAAATAACTACTAGCAAAAATGCTCATTTTCTGATAGTTGGGAACTCGTATTCGAGCGTTTTGAATTTGAACAGAAGGTGTTATCTTGAGCTTATTCAACAATTTGCTATAGTATTTATAAGCTGTATAAACTCCAAATTGAGCCTCTGTAGGAAGATTAAAAATTCCAGTTAAGGCTTTTTCAAAATCCGATTCAATTTCCTCAATGATAGCCGCTTTAGAATGCTCGTCAAATTGATTGAAATTAATGCTCGGGAAATAGGTTCTGTTTAGTCCTTGAAAATCATCTTTTAAGTCTCTCAAGAAATTTACTTTTTGAAAAGCAGACCCAAGAGCCATAGCTGGGGATTCCAGTTCATTGTATTTTATCTGATCTCCTTTTACAAAAACCTTTAAACACATTAGCCCTACAACATCTGCAGATCCATAAATATATGCCTTATATTCCTCCTCTGTTTCATATATTTTTTTATTCAGGTCCCATCGCATACTTCTGAGAAAGGCGTGAACGAGTTCAATATCTATTGAAAATGCATTGACTGTATGCTGAAAGGAATTGAGTATAGGGTTCAGGCTGATTCCGTTTTGAATACTAAAAAATAAATCTTCTTCAAAACGGTCCAGTAATTCTTCTTTAGGATAGTTGTGGAAACTATCTACAATTTCATCAGCAAAACGAACAAACCCATATATATTGTAGATGTGATTCCTAATGGAGGGGTGGAGCATTTTTGTGGCCAAGGAAAATGAGGTACTGTAGGAATTGGTTACAATTTTACTACAGTCTTCAGAAACTTGGTCAAATAGTTTTTTCATTACCATAAACAGATAAATAGTCAATAAAACTACAAAAACCGATTAAATTTCTGTTGAGAATCTTAAACTAAAATGTTTTCTTCGAGGTATTTTGAGGAAAAAGACTCTACAGAACGATACAATTCAATCTGTCCTGGTAAAGCCGTTAGGTCGATTTCGATCTGTTGAGGACCAAAAACGAGTAATTTTGAATTTCTTCCCTCTAATAAATTCGTGTGAAAATCATTAACAAAAGGCATAATTTCCTCCTTATTGGGTTCTACAGTAAGGTAAGTCACAAAGTAATACTCAGAATTATAACTGTAAAGCGTTTCCAAACTTGAATTTTGAATCGATTGCCCTAAGAAGATGGTGCGATAGCCGCTGTTTAGAATTAAATAATTCAGATACAACAAACCAAGTTCGTGGATTTCATTTTCCGGCAAAAACAATACAAAAGGAGGATGATCATTCCTTCTTGCTTTTGTACGCTGAAGGGATTCGGTTTGTAAATGAATTTTTTGTTTGATAAGGTTAGTGATGAAATGCTCGTGAGAAGGCGAAATAGCAAAGGTTTGCCATAAAATTCCTAATTCACGCATCAACGGCATAAACACATTTAGAAAAATATGCTGAAAATCATGATGTTGAAGAATTTCATTGTAGTTTTCATCAAATAATTCATAATCAAAATTGATCATTGCCAGTTTAAAAGCATTGATGGATACTTGTTCTGAATTCGATTTTAATGCAATACTCCTTACTAATTCTGGAATTTCTTCATCACTAAGACCAGCAATTTTTGAAATTTTGAAACCGTGATTGTACAATAGGGTCACGTTTAAAAGTCTTTTTAAACTTTCCAAACTATAACGTCTAATGTTGGTATCGGTTCTGTCGGGCTCGAGAAGGTTATATCTCTTTTCCCAAATGCGCAGCGTATGAGCTTTAATACCAGAGAGGTTCTCTAGATTTTTAATGCTGAATGTGCTTTTTATCCTTTTCATGTATCCTATTCCTTTTAAAAGCTTCTTCAAATATAACAAAATATTTCTAAGAAAAACAGTGCGCACGAGAAGACTCGAACTTCCACAGGAATACTCCCACTAGCCCCTCAAGCTAGCGCGTCTACCAATTCCGCCACGTGCGCAAAGAGTGACTTGGCTGGGGCTCGAACCCAGGACCCTCTCCTTAAAAGGGAGATGCTCTACCAACTGAGCTACCGAATCTTTTTAAGGCTGCAAATATAATTATCAAATATGTATTTATCCCCTTGATTTACTATAAATTTACACTGCATAAACAAAAAAATGAGTTTGCATAAAATTATCCTTTTGGGATATATGGGTAGTGGAAAAAGTGCCGTTGGCACTCAACTCGCAAAAAATCTAGGGATTTCATTTGTAGATCTGGACGATTACATCGAGTTAAAAGCACAAGATTCCATCCCAAATATTTTTAAAACTAAAGGGGAATTGTTTTTCCGAGCTTTAGAAAGAAAGTGTTTAGAGGAATTAGTACTAAGCCCCGATGCTCTGGTTGTTTCTCTTGGAGGAGGTACTCCTTGTTATTACGATACCATGGAATTTATACGTTCACAGTCGAATGTCCATAGTGTTTATCTTAAAACTAGTCTAGCTGAATTGACAAAACGACTTTTTACAGAACGCAGTTACCGCCCCATGATCTCCCATCTTGAAACAATAGATCAATTGCATGAATTTATAGGAAAGCATTTGTTTGAACGAGCTGTTTTTTACCAAAGAGCAACGGTTCAGGTGTCTACAGATCAAAAATCAGTGGAGGAGGTAGTTCGAGAACTTGGAGAAATATTATCTTAAGAAAATCCCGCCCTCTTCTCCTTCCAATTCTACGCTGACATGCTCGTTTACAGAGGTTGAGAGGGAGATTCCTTTAAAATCTGCTTTGATTGGAAATTGTTTGTGATTCCGATTCACCATAACAGCCGTCTTTATTTGCTTTACAGGTACTTTTAATAAATAATTTACAGCGTAGATGAGGGTGCTTCCTGTATTGAGAACATCGTCAACTACCACAAGGGATTTGTATTCAATAGATTCCAATGGGATGCTACATTGAATGGTGTCACGAGGATTTTCTTTGTTTACTTTTAATTCAGCGTATAAAATTTGAATTGGACTACATGCCTCAAGTTCTTTGCCAATAAGTTGCGCTAATATGCTCCCACGTACAGCAATGCCTACAAGGACCAGTGATTTTTCTCCGACATTATTTTCATATATCTGGTAAGCGATTCTTCGAATACTGGATTTAATCTCTGCTGCGGTTCTAATTTTATCACCCTGTCTATTCATATCCTTACTATTTAATTTCTTCTTCCGAGGTCTCTTGATTTAAATCGTCAATCTCACGACGTTCTTTTTTTGTAGGGCGCCCAGTTCCTTGATCTCGCTGAGCTTGAACTGCCAGTTGCTGCAAGCGTGTACGTTCCAAATCTTCTGCATCAATTTTTTCAAAGCAATAAAGTCCAACAAGTTTAGCACCAACCCTGCTTTTGGGAATGGCGATAACCTCTAGATGATGCCAGATTTGATCTTTACGCACTTTTAGTTGATCCGAGGGCAGCACTTCTCTTGAGGGTTTGACGATTTGTCCATTGACGGTAACCTGTCCTTTTCTGCATGCAGTGCTCGCAAGATTTCGAGACTTAAATAAACGAACGCACCACAGGTATTGATCAACACGCATACTAAAACTTCCTAATCATATCTCACAAAAATAAAGGAAAATTGTATCTTGCACACCCTAAAAGAATTGATCTTGAAAAATATTTTTATATCCCTATTTACCCTTGCTATTTTAACTTCAGCCTGTAAAAAGGAGGATGAAGTAGTTCAGCAACGTGATGTTCAGGAGCAAGCTATTGAAGATAACCAAACTCTAGAAGCCTATTTAGAGACTCATTTTTATAACTATAAAGATTTTGAGAATCCAGATTTTAAAGGAGCAATAGTTTTTGATTCCATTAGTACCGAAAATATTTCAAAAACACCTCTAATAGATCAGGTGAAGAAAAAAATAATCAGCGTTCAAACTTCAGGGGGTGACTTTATTAACCATACGCTATATTATTTGGTTGCGAGAGAAGGAATAGGGCAGAGCCCCTCAGCAGTTGATTCAACCTACCTTTCGTATGAAGGTTTATTGACAGATGATTTGGTTTTTGATTCCTCTAAAACGCCCGTATGGTTTGACCTTACTCAAGTGGTGCGAGGGTTCCGTGAAGCTATGCCCAATTTTAAAGCAGGGGCGTATAACGTTAATGATGACAACACGATAGAGTTTTATGGTTTTGGTCAAGGGGCTTTCTTTATCCCGTCAGGATTGGGTTATTTTAGTCGATCAGCAGGTTCCATTCCTGCCTATTCACCGCTTATCTTTAAAGTGAATTTATACGTCATTAACCCGACGGATCATGACGGAGATGGGATTCCATCCGCTGAAGAATATGATAATGATGGTGATGGAGGTCCAGACGATACAGATGGTGACGGTACCCCAGATTATTTAGATGCGGATAATTAAGACAGAAGGAAGTTTCTCTATTTTCTTTTGATTACAGCATTCACTTTCTGAACAATAGACGCTTTATTCAAGCCGTATTTTTCCATCAATTGTTCAGGTGTACCGGATTCCCCAAAACAATCTTGGGTGGCAACAAATTCCATGGGAGTGGGATGTTTTCTAGCCAAAAGCCCAGCGATACTTTCCCCCATACCTCCTAAATAGTTATGTTCTTCTGCAGTCACGATACATCCAGTTTTATCTACTGATTTAAGTAGGATTTCCTCATCCAGAGGCTTGATGGTATGAATGTTTATTACTTCAGCGCTTATTCCTTGTTTAGCGAGAACTTTTGCAGCTTCAAGAGCTTCCCAAACCAAGTGACCTGTGGCAACGATAGTTACATCCTCTCCAGGATGAAGTAAAATACCTTTTCCTATAGTAAATCCCATTTCGGGTGTGGTAAAGTTTGCTACTTTTGGACGTCCAAAACGAAGATAAACAGGCCCCTCAAAATCTGCAATAGCGATGGTAGCGGCTTTTGTTTGATTATAATCACAGGGGTTGATCACGGTCATGCCTGGGAGCATTTTCATCATTCCAATATCTTCGAGAATTTGATGTGTAGCCCCATCTTCGCCTAGAGTAACCCCAGCGTGTGAAGCACATATTTTTACATTTTTGCCCGAGTAAGCAATGGATTGACGAATTTGATCATAAACACGACCGGTAGAAAAATTTGCAAACGTTCCAGTGAATGGAATTTTTCCGCCAATGGTAAGACCAGCGGCAATCCCCATCATATTTGCCTCAGCAATACCGATTTGGAAAAAACGCTCTGGGTTTTCATCGATAAAAGTTTGCATTTTCAATGAACCGATTAGATCTGCACAAAGTGCAACTACATTTGGATTTGTTCTTCCTAATTCGGTGAGACCGTCTCCAAATCCTGAGCGGGTATCGTTACTTCCTTGATTTATATAATCTAACATTTCTATAATTTAATAATCCCCTAGGGTCTCTTCGTTTTCAGCTAATGCAATCGCCAGTTGTTCATCGTTTGGTGCTTTTCCGTGCCATGCATGCGTGTGCATCATGTAACTAACACCATTCCCCATTTCTGTTTTCATAAGAATTGCAATTGGTTTTTGTTTACCCAGTTGTTGTTTTGCCTTTTTTAGTGTTGCAATAATGTGTGGAATTGAATTTCCTTCTTCAAGTTCCATTACCTCCCATCCAAAGGCTTCAAATTTTTTGCGGACATCACCTAAATTTAAAACTTCGTCAGTGGTTCCGTCTATTTGCTTCCCGTTGAGATCGACTGTAGCGATCAAATTATCGACGCCTTTAGCGGCGGCATACATTAAAGCTTCCCAGTTTTGACCTTCTTGTAATTCTCCATCACCCATAAGTACATAGACAGTTTTGGGATCTTTGTTTAATTTTTTTGATAAGGCTGCGCCTATCGCTACTGATAGCCCTTGACCTAAAGATCCTGAGGCAACTCGAATCCCTGGAAGTCCCTCGTGTGTTGTTGGGTGTCCTTGCAGTCTAGAATCGATTAGCCTAAAGGTGTTCAGTTCTTCAACAGGAAAATAGCCTCTTCTTGCTAAAGTGCTGTAGAAAACAGGCGATATGTGTCCGTTAGACAAAAAGAATAAATCTTCATTTTTACCATCCATGGAGAATGGGATGTTAAGGTCTAAAATTTCAAAATAAAGAGCGATAAAGAATTCCGTACAGCCTAGTGATCCTCCTGGATGTCCAGAGTTCACTTTGTGTACCATTCTTAAAATATCGCGACGAACTTGGAGGGTTGTTTTTTCTAATGAAACAGAATCTGACATGAATTTGAAAATTTCCGTAAAAGTAGTCCATTAAGAAGCCTTTTCAAAGGAGAATTTTAAGGGATTTTAAAATATTAATTAACAGCCAAAAAGCCCCGTAAATATTACTCTAGAATAGTATCTTTACGCCCAATGAAATTTGAACTTCACACTACAGATCCAAAATCCAGTGCCCGCGCAGGGACAATAACTACGGATCACGGGGAAATACAAACGCCCATATTCATGCCCGTTGGTACGTCTGCAACGGTTAAAGGAGTTCATCAAAGAGAACTCAAAGAAGAGGTAAACCCTGACATCATTTTGGGAAATACGTACCATTTGTATTTGCGCCCGGGAACAGAAATACTAAAACAGGCTGGGGGATTACACGCCTTCATGGGTTGGGACAGGCCTATTTTAACTGATTCTGGGGGTTATCAAGTGTATTCCCTTTCCGCAAATCGCAAAATAAAAGAGGAAGGAGTAAAATTTAAATCTCATATTGATGGATCCTATCACTTTTTCACTCCTGAACGAGCGATAGAAATCCAACGAGCGATTGGTGCAGATATCATTATGGCTTTTGACGAATGTACACCCTATCCCTGTGATTACAACTATGCAAAAACCTCCATGCATCGAACTCACAGATGGTTAAAACGTTGTGTTGATGCAGACCAATCCCTTCCGATGCTTTACGATTACGAGCAAACACTTTTTCCTATTGTACAGGGTAGTGTCTATTCAGACTTGAGAAAAGAATCTGCCCATTATATCGCTTCCATGGACGCTCCTGCAAATGCAATAGGCGGACTTTCTGTAGGTGAACCTGCTGAAGAAATGTATGCCATGACTGATGAAGTTTGTCAGGTTCTTCCCGAGAAGAAGCCTCGCTATCTTATGGGAGTTGGAACTCCGATCAATCTCCTAGAAAACATCGCGTTGGGAGTAGATATGTTTGATTGTGTTTTGCCCACACGTAATGCAAGAAACGGCTTGATGTATACCTCTGAAGGAACGATCAACATAAAAAATAAAAAATGGGAAAGTGACTTTTCTCCAATAGATCCCAATGGAAACTGTTTTGTGGACCAACAGTACAGCAAAGCCTATGTTCGGCACTTGTTTACGGTCAATGAAATGTTGGGAAAACAAATCGCTACATTGCACAATTTGAGTTTTTACCTGTGGTTGGTTCGTGAGGCTAGAAAACATATCTTAGCTGGAACTTTTTCAAATTGGAAGTCCCAGATGGTTCGCCAAATGGAACCCAGATTGTAGCTATGAAACTGATTGACTATTACATCATAAAGCGGTATATCGGGACTTTTTTGGTCATGATTCTTCTATTTATTCCCATTGGGATAATGGTCGATGTAGCAGAAAAAATCGACAAGTTTAAAGAAAAAGAGGTTCCCTTATTAGTCATAATGGAGTATTACATTGATTTTACTTGGTATTTTGCTAATTTACTCTTTCCTATTTTTCTTTTTTTATCCGTCATTTGGTTTACCTCCAAACTGGCAAACAATACTGAGGTGATTGCCATATTGAGTTCGGGAATTTCTTTTTTTCGTTATCTCAAACCCTTTTTATTTGCAGCGAGTTGTATAGCAATTTTCGCCTTTTTTGCAGGGATGTATATTGTACCCAAGTCCAATTTAGGCTTTAATGATTTTCGATATAAATATCTCGTTAAAAAGGAAGCTAGAAATACCAGTCAGGTTTTTATGCAAATCAATGAAAATGAATTTATCTATGTCAATGATTACGATCCTATTCGAAAACGTGCGACAAACTTTACTTTAGAGCATTTTGAGGGAAATGTGATGGAGTTTAAAATTCAAGCCGAACGTATCCGATGGATTGATCGAGATTCTCTTTTTCGACTGTCAAATTACATCAAACGCAGCTATAAGGGGGATCAGGAATTATCTGAGAAAACTTCCCAAAAAGATACTCTATTTGATTTTGAAATCAACGACCTCGCGCCTGTTAATTATATCGCGGAGACTTTAACGTTCTCTGAATTAAACGACTTTATTGAGGAAGAAAAAAGTAGAGGCTCCATTTTGATTAACAATCACTTATTGGTTCGGCACAAACGCTGGAGCATTCCCATTTCCGCTTTTATTTTAACTCTGATTGCAGTAGCAGTAGCTTCTTTTAAAAGAAGGGGAGGGATGGGAGTCAATCTAGCTTTTGGAATTAGTTTGGGATTTTTGTTTATATTTTTTGACAAAATATTTGGTGTCTTGGTCAGTAAATCTACTTTCCCTCCTTTTTTAGCGGCCTGGTTACCTTTAGGGATCTTTGGTGTTTTAGCTTTCTTTTTATTACGTCATGCGAAACGTTAGAACACAGAGTCTTATCCACTATCATTTTATCGTATTCATTTTTGGATTTTCTTCTATTTTAGGTGCACTTTGCTCACTAGATGCCCTCCCTTTAGTAGTTTATAGAATGCTCTTGGCTTGTGTGGGACTTGCGCTCTATTTTGGACTATTTCATCCAAGTTATTTCAGATTGGACAAGCAACTTTGGCCCAAAGTGGTCTTGGGCGGTCTTATTATTGGAGTTCATTGGCTTACTTTTTTTCATGCGATCAAAGTTGCTGGAGTTTCTTTAACATTGAGTATGTTGGCTACAGTAGCCTTTATAACTGCCATGCTTGAACCTTTGCTTAACAAGCGAAAAATTTTACTTTACGAATTGCTTTTTGGAGGATGTATAGCTGTTGGAGTAGGAATTATCTTTCGTGCAGAATATGAACATTTATACGGAATTTGTGTAGCATTGGTTTCGGCTTTACTTTCCGCTGTTTTTACCATTTTAAATTCGCAGTTAGTTTCCAAAGCACGTCCGATCACACTTTCGTTTTATGAATTACTGCTAGGAGGAATCCTTGGCCTCCTTGTAGTATTGTTTTCTGGCCAATATACTGCAGCAGATTTTCAATTGCAGGCATGGGATATTTTATGGATTGTCTTGCTTGCATGGGTTTGTACCTCCTATGCTTTCAACATCTCTTTACGCGTTATGCAACATTTGTCTCCCTTTACCGTAATGATTATTATCAATTTAGAACCGGTATATGGAATTGTACTTTCCTTATTAATTTGGGGTGAAGAAGAACTCATGAGTGGAAGTTTTTACTTTGGTTTTATAATTGTTTTGGGGACCATTTTGTTGAACGGATATTACCAAAGAAGAAAACTAGTTCGAGAAAAACAAACCCATAACTAAAGAATTTTTACATTTGTCACAATAAGTAAACCTATGGAATATTTAGAGTTTGAACTTCCCATTAAGGAATTGCATGAGCAACTTGAGAAATGTAAAATCATCGGAGATGAGAGCGATGTTGACGTTACAGAGACCTGTGAGCAAATCGAGAAAAAACTAAAAGAAACCAAAAAAGAGATTTATGGAAATTTATCGGCTTGGCAACGAGTTCAGTTATCCAGACATCCATCAAGACCCTATACCTTAGACTATGTCAAAGCGCTATGTGGGGATTCTTTTTTAGAGCTTCACGGCGACCGAAATGTTATGGACGACAAAGCCATGATAGGCGGTTTAGGTAAGATTGATGGGCAATCTTTTATGATTATAGGAACACAGAAAGGCTACAATACCAAAACACGTCAATACCGAAATTTTGGTATGGCAAATCCAGAAGGGTATCGGAAAGCACTTCGTTTAATGAAATCTGCTGATAAATTTGGAATTCCAATCATCAGCTTTATCGATACCCCAGGTGCATTTCCCGGCTTAGAAGCTGAGGAACGTGGACAAGGAGAGGCCATCGCAAGAAATATTTATGAAATGATGTCTATTTCCGTCCCGATAATTGTAGTAATTATTGGTGAAGGCGCCTCGGGAGGAGCCCTTGGAATAGGAGTAGGGGATCATATCTGTATGTTAGAAAACACCTGGTATTCTGTGATATCTCCAGAATCCTGTTCTTCTATTTTATGGAGAAGCTGGGAACACAAGGAAATTGCAGCTGAGGCGCTTAAACTCACCTCCAAGGATATGCTAAAGTTAAAGTTGATTGATAAAATTATCAAGGAACCTCTAGGAGGTGCGCATTATGATCGGGAAGCAACCTATAATGCTGTGCGAAAAGAATTGATGGTTTCCTTAAACAAAATTCAAAGTTTGACTCCTCAAAAAAGAATTGAACAACGTCGCGAAAAGTTTATTGCGATGGGAAACTATCAGGATTAATACAATTGTAGGTTGTTAACATTGTAAAGCAACTTATAAACAGTACTTTCTTCACATTCTCCATGACGGAAAGCTTGTCGTTCTAAACATAGCACGTATTTTAGAGCCATGGAAAAGAAACAATCACTTGGTTTAGCAAATTCACAGCAACCCATGGTAATTAGCATGCAGCAGGGGAAAATTCCTCCACAAGCATTGGATCTTGAGGAAGCTGTATTAGGAGCGATGCTTATTGATAAAAAAGGAGTAGATGAGGTTATTGATCTATTACATCCCGATGCTTTTTACAAAATAGCGCATCAGAATATTTTTGAAGCGATCTACCAGCTTTTTCAGGATTCTCAACCCATAGATTTATTAACGGTATCCGCCGAATTACGAAAAAAAGGAAAGTTAGAAATTGTTGGAGGTGAATTTTACTTGGTACAATTATCTCAACGGGTAGCTTCCTCCGCTCATATCGAATTTCACGCAAGGATCATTCTTCAAAAATATATCCAGCGAAGCTTAATCCGTATTTCAAATGAAATTATCGAAAGTGCTTATAAAGAATCTACAGATGTTTTTGATCTTTTAGACGAAGCTGAATCCAAATTGTACGACGTTACTCAGGGGAATATTAAAAAGTCTTCCGAATCTGCACAAAATCTTGTGTTGGAAGCAAAAAAGAAAATTGAAGAAATCTCCAAGAAAGACGGTTTAAGTGGGGTAAGTACAGGTTTTGAAAAACTCGATAAACTGACCTCGGGATGGCAACCCAGTGATTTAATAATCATCGCAGCTCGACCTGGGATGGGTAAAACAGCCTTGACCCTTTCTATGGCTCGAAATATCGCCGTTACAAAACAAATTCCCGTGGCTTTCTTCTCCCTTGAAATGTCCTCGATTCAGTTGATAACCCGTTTAATTTCCTCTGAGACTGGACTGTCCTCCGAAAAGCTTCGTACAGGAAAATTAGCTGATCACGAGTGGCAGCAGCTGAATGTTAAAGTTACAGATCTAGAAAAAGCACCCCTCTATATTGATGATACACCCTCCTTATCGATTTTCGATCTGCGTGCCAAAGCACGTCGTTTGTCCTCACAGCATGGAATCAAACTCATTGTTGTCGATTATTTACAGTTAATGACCGCAGGAACCTCAAATAAAACAGGGAATCGAGAACAAGAAATCTCTACGATTTCTAGAAATCTTAAAGCCCTTGCCAAAGAACTTAATATCCCTGTAATAGCACTTTCACAGCTTTCTCGAGCGGTAGAAACAAGAGGAGGAACCAAACGCCCTATGCTTTCCGATTTACGAGAATCTGGAGCCATAGAACAAGATGCGGATATCGTATCCTTTATTTACCGTCCTGAATACTACAATATTGATGAATGGGATGATGATGAACGTTCCCCTTCCCAAGGTCAGGCTGAGTTTATCGTAGCCAAACACAGAAACGGGGGCTTAGACAATATTCGAATGAAATTTATTGGGCATTTAGGTAAATTTGAGGATCTCGATACCTTCGATTCCCCCTTTGAATTTCAATCCAAAATGAATCCTAATTCATTGGACATTCCAAGCAGTAGTCTCCCAGATCCAAATGATGTATTTGGTGATCTAAACAACGGAGAAGAGGAGGATACCCCCTTTTAACTAGAAATTAAGTCGCATTAACAGATCCTTTTGATCTCCATTTCCCCAAATTAAATCTTGAGCTGTGAATATCTTAACTTCAACAACATAGAGTTTTGAAGAGTTGAAGGGATTTAAATGGCAATTTGGAGAAGCTGAAGTGCTTCTTGAAGCTGATCAGGATTTTTAAAATGAATGGTTTGTATTCCTAATGCTTGAGCCGCTTCGATATTGCGCAAATTGTCATCGATAAATAAGGAATCGGAAGCATTAAGTGCATAACGATCCAATGTTATTTGATAAATATCTGCAAAAGGTTTTCTTGTTTTTTCTGTTCCTGAAACAACAATACCTTCAAACCAATGTAAAAATTCGAATTTTTTTAAGGCTACTGGAAAAGTTTCTGCGCTCCAGTTGGTCAAGGCTAAAACTCTATAATCTGGATTGGCAACCAGGGCTTTTAATAATTTTACAGTGCCTTCAATTGGACCTCCGAGCATTTCTTCCCAACGTCCGTAAAACACACGTATCCATTCCTCATACTGAGGAAATAATTTGATCCGATCTTCAGTAGCTTGAGCTAAGGGATATCCGGCGTCTTGATTTTCGTTCCAATCGAAGGTGCAAACTTCATCAAAAAACCATTTCATTTTTTTACGATCTCCTTTAAAGACGTCTAAATAAACATATTCGGGATTCCAATCGACTAAAACACCACCAAGGTCAAAAATGATATTTTTTATTTTACTAGATCGGAAGAGCACACG
>JAFMCA010000049.1 GCA_017858055.1 Flavobacteriaceae bacterium | reverse complement strand
AGAAACTTTGGTAAAAAATCGTTAACAGAATTAGAAGAACTCGTAATTCTTAAAGGTCTTTCCTTTGGAATGGACTTGGCGAAATATAAGTTAGACAAAGATTAATCTACATTTTTAAAGAAAAAAAATGAGACACGGAAAAAAAGTAATGCACTTGGGTCGAAAGACTGCGCATAGAAGATCAATGCTTGCCAATATGGCTTGTTCATTGATTGAACACAAACGAATTAATACTACAGTAACTAAAGCAAAAGCTTTAAAGCAGTTTGTAGAACCGATTATCACAAAATCAAAATCTGATTCGACTCACAACAGACGACTTGCGTTTTCGTCTCTAAGAGACAAGGAAGCGGTAACTGAGTTGTTCAGAGAAGTGGCTGCTAAAGTAGGAGATCGACCAGGGGGATATACACGAATTATCAAATTAGGGAATCGTCTAGGGGATAACGCCGCCATGGCAATGATAGAATTAGTAGATTTTAATGAACTCTATAAGACAGAAGAGAAATCTAAAAAGAAAACAAGAAGAAGAGGTGGGTCAACAAAAGCTTCCCCAGCAGCTAGTTCAGAAGCCCCTGAGGTAGAAACTGAAGCAGCTCCAGCAGCAGAAGCTATTGAAGCTAAAGAAGAAGCACCAAAAAAGGAGGCGAAGCCAGAAAAAAATGACGCAGAAGAATCAAAGAATGAGGATGCGTAACTATTCGAATTCAAGACCTTACTTCCAATAATTTAAAAGGATAAACGTTTTAGTTTATCCTTTTTTTTGGTTTATTTTGTAAACAAATTAATATGAAATATCAATCTAGAAAAAAAGCGTTTGTACTCTTAGCTGACGGCACCAAATTTTATGGCAAATCAATAGGAATTGAGGGCTCTGCTTTTGGAGAAATATGTTTTAATACCGGAATGACCGGTTATCAAGAAATATTTACTGATCCCTCGTATTTCGGACAGATCATGGTCACTACAAATACTCATATTGGGAATTACGGTGTCCTCGAAAGTGAATCCCAATCAGATCAAATATCCATTTCAGGTTTAATTTGTAAAGACTTTAGTTTTACCTATTCAAGACCCGCTGCAGAAATGTCTCTGTACAACTTCTTAGAACGCCAAAAATTGGTTACTATTTCAGATGTGGATACACGTGCATTGGTTAATTATATCCGTGAGCATGGAGCTATGAATGCCGTAATATCCACAGAGATAGAAAAAGAAGCGAGTCTTCATGAAGCACTGCAAAACTTACCTAGTATGGAAGGTCTAGAATTGGCTTCTAAAGTTTCAACGAAGCAGGTCTATACCTATGGAAATCCGGATGCAACTCACAAAATTGCAGCTCTTGATTTAGGAATTAAAAGAAACATTCTTGAGCACATGGCATCCCAAGACATGTTTATTAAAGTATTTCCTTACGACACTTCTTTCGAAACCTTATCAGAATGGAATCCTGACGGTTATTTTTTATCAAACGGACCTGGAGATCCAGAACCTTTGAAAGGAGTTCAAGCAGTAGCCAAGAAAATTATGGATGCGAATAAACCTTTATTCGGAATTTGCTTGGGGCATCAGATTATAGCTTTAGCAAATGGAATACCCACATTTAAAATGTTTAATGGACATCGAGGAATCAATCACCCGGTGAAGAATATAATCTCAGGAAAAGGAGAAATTACCTCTCAAAATCACGGATTTGCTGTAGATATGGAAGCTGCTAAAAATCACCCCGATATTGAGATCACCCACCTCCACTTGAATGATCATACACTGGCAGGCATGCGTTTGAAAGACAAAAATTGTTTTTCTGTTCAATACCATCCAGAAGCTGGACCTGGTCCAAACGACGCCACGTATTTATTTAAACAGTTTAAAGAACTAATAACTAACCAATAACTGAACCAAACCACATATAATTTAAACGACATGAGTATCATTATTAACATACATGCAAGACAAATTTTTGATTCAAGAGGAAATCCAACAGTAGAAGTAGATGTCATTACCGAAAACGGTATTCTAGGGCGTGCTGCTGTACCCTCAGGAGCCTCTACGGGAGAACATGAAGCTGTTGAGCTTCGTGATGGGGGAACTGCTTATATGGGGAAAGCTGTAAGGAATGCAGTGGATAATGTCAATAATGTTATTGCACAGGAAATCATTGGAACCTCAGTTTTTGAACAAGAAAACATCGATCAGTCGATGATCAATTTAGATGGAACGCCAAATAAATCAAAATTAGGTGCCAATGCTATATTAGGGGTCTCTCTTGCTGTATCAAAAGCAGCAGCAAATGAATTGGGTCTCCCCTTGTATCGTTATATCGGTGGAGTGAGTGCAAAAACACTTCCTGTTCCTATGATGAATATTATTAACGGCGGATCTCATTCGGATGCACCCATTGCTTTTCAAGAGTTTATGGTCATGCCCGTAGGAGCGAAGTCGTTTTCTCATGCCATGCAAATGGGCTCGGAAATTTTCCACCATTTAAAGAAAGTATTACATGATAGAAATCTAAGCACTGCTGTAGGTGATGAAGGTGGTTTTGCTCCAACACTGGATGGAACAGAAGATGCTCTAGACACCATCCTACAAGCCATCAAGAATGCAGGATACAAACCTGCAGAAGAAGTTATGATTGCCTTGGACTGTGCAGCTGCTGAATTCTATGAAAATGGAGTTTACGATTATACACTTTTTGAAGGTGAAACAGGGGTAAAAAGATCATCAGAGCAACAGGCGACATACCTTGCAGAATTGAGCGAAAAATACCCAATTATTTCTATTGAAGATGGAATGGACGAAAATGATTGGGAAGGATGGAAATTGCTTACAGAAAAAGCAGGACATCGTGTTCAATTGGTGGGTGACGATCTTTTTGTTACAAACGTAGAGCGCTTAAGCAAAGGAATTTCAAAAGGGATTGCGAATTCAATTTTGATTAAAGTAAATCAAATTGGAACACTTTCGGAAACCATTGCTGCTGTAGAGATGGCTCATCGTGCAGGATATACTTCTGTAATGTCGCATCGTTCCGGAGAAACCGAAGACAATACGATTGCGGATTTAGCGGTTGCTTTAAATACAGGACAGATCAAGACAGGTTCTGCATCGCGAAGTGATCGAATGGCTAAATACAATCAGCTTTTGCGCATTGAAGAAGAATTAGATGCTCAAGCTTATTTCCCTGGAAAAAAAGCCTTTAAGCATTAATTAAAAAATTTTCTAGAGGAATTGTATCTCCTTTTTAAAGAGAAAGAAGATATTTGTCAACATTGAATAAAATAAGAAGGAAATGAGTGATTCAGTAAAAGTTATTTACCAAGACAAAAGCTTTGAATTCCCCTTAGTAGAGGGAACTGAAAATGAAGTTGGTATAGATATAAAGACTTTAAGAGCTAAAACGGGTTTAATTACTTTTGATCCGGGTTATAAAAATACCGGATCCTGTGTAAGTTCAATTACCTATTTGAACGGTGAGGAAGGGATACTTCGTTACAGAGGCTATTCCATTGAAGATTTGTGTGAGAAAGTAAGTTTTATTGAAGTTGCTTTTTTACTGATTTTTGGAGAACTCCCAACAGCAAAGGAACTGGCTTTATTTAACAAAGAAATTAGAGAAGATTCTTTAGTGGATGAAGATTTAAAAACGATCTTAAAGAGTTTCCCTAAGTCTGCACATCCAATGGGAGTACTGTCTTCTTTGACCTCTGCATTAATTGCTTTCAATCCAAATTCTGTAGATGTAGAGTCTGAAGAGGATATGAGAGAAGCCATTATCATGCTCATGGCAAAATTTCCAATTTTAGCTTCTTGGACGCAAAGAAAAGTGAAAGGGTTACCCTTAAACTATGCAAATACGGCTCTTTCTTATGTGGAAAATATAGCCCATATGATGTTTAAATTACCTCACCAAGATTTTAAACCCAGTCCTGTTTTGGTGAGTACTTTGAATAAACTATTGATTTTACATGCTGACCATGAGCAGAACTGTTCCACATCTACAGTGCGTATTGTTGGATCCGCCCATGCCGGTCTTTTTGCTTCAGTTTCGGCTGGTATTTCGGCACTTTGGGGACCTCTTCATGGAGGAGCGAATCAGGCAGTAATCGAAATGCTAGAAGCGATTAAGGCAGATGGTGGGGACACAAAAAAATACATGGCTAAAGCAAAGGATAAAGACGATCCCTTCCGCTTGATGGGATTCGGACATCGAGTTTATAAAAACTTTGATCCGAGGGCGCGAATTATTAAAAAAGCAGCAGACGAAGTGCTTGAAGAACTTGGTCTTAACGATCCCATTCTACAAATCGCTAAAGATTTAGAACAAGAGGCCTTGAATGATCCTTATTTTATTGAGCGCAAACTGTATCCTAATGTAGATTTTTATTCAGGTATAATTTACCGTGCTTTGGGAATTCCAACCGAGATGTTTACAGTAATGTTTGCTCTGGGTAGATTGCCAGGATGGATCGCTCAATGGTTAGAGATGCGAAAAAATCATGAACCCATAGGTCGTCCTCGTCAAATTTACACTGGATATAATCATAGAGAGGTTTAGAGACTTTCTACAAATCCTCGAAAGAAGGAGGTGTGTTTAATACCTTCTGCTCAGCAATTTTTTTAAAGAACGTGTGGATATCTTGCTTGTCTGCTAAAACTTTGATGAAATATTGGTCCATATAGATGGAATACTCTTGTGCCCGACCTTTGTATACTTTAAGTTTGTAGTAAGGAATAATCAGTCCATAGGTTTCCAAAAGACTTCGAAAACGTACAATGATACCTAGAGGTCTGATTTCAATGTTGCACTGATTTAAGTTGTGGTCGAGTACCAATAAGTTATGGATATCGATTGAAAAACTATTCATATACAATTTTGGAGACCCTATGCCTCCCATTTTCCAGCGTTTTTGCAAAGAAAAGGGCTTGCCCACGTTAAGTTCTATTTTCCGTTTAATCTCCGGCTCGTTGTAGGATATATTCAAAAGCATAGTGTGTAAAGATACGGCTTCTGTTAAAATTGACTTTCTGTTTTAAGACGAACTTTCAACAGATACAGGGAGATGAATATTTATTATTTTAGAGCAATTGAAATTGGCAAAGCCGATATAATTTCTAGCTAATTAGCCTGTATTAATTATCTTTGCCCAAATTCAATTATGGAGTCTATAGCGCATCAGCTTTCTGAAAAACTTAAGCCGTTTATTGAGCAAACTTTTTCTAGTAGTATCCCTCAATTTGAATTTCAGGCCACTCGGAAAGAATTTGACGGAGACATTACGTTAGTTGTCTTTTCATTACTTCGCTATCTCAAAGGGAATCCAGTTCAAATCGCAACCCAAATTGGGGATTACTTAAAAGAAAATTTTGAGCTTGTCACCAATTATAATGTGGTAAAAGGGTTTTTAAACCTCAGTATTCAAGACAGCTATTATGTTCATTCTTTAAATGCAATTACAGCTACCGCCAACTATGGTCACCAGCCTACAGACCCCGCTTCGGTATATTTAGTTGAATATTCTTCCCCAAACACAAACAAGCCCTTGCATTTGGGTCATATTAGAAATAACTTGTTGGGTTATGCAATAGCTAAAATACTTGAAGCCAGTGGCAAGAAGGTTATCAAAACTCAAATCATAAACGACCGTGGAATTCATATATGTAAATCCATGTTGGCTTGGAAAAAATTTGGTTCAGGAGAAACACCAGAGTCCACCGGCTTGAAAGGAGATAAATTGGTAGGAAACTATTATGTGCGATTCGATAAGGAATACAAAAAAGAAATTCAACAATTGATTGCAGCAGGTCAAACGGAAGATGAGGCGAAAGTAAACGCCCCTTTGTTTGTTGAAGCCCAAAAAATGCTCCGTGATTGGGAAGCTGGGGATCATGAAGTTGTAGTGCTTTGGGAAAAAATGAATAGTTGGGTTTATAAAGGATTTGAGACGACCTATCACAATTTAGGTGTTGAATTTGATTCCTACTATTATGAAAGTCAAACCTATCTACTTGGGAAAGAGCTTATAGAGAAAGGTTTGCAAGAAGCTGTGTTTTATCGCAAAGAGGATGGTTCGGTATGGGTGGATCTCACGGATGAGGGATTGGATGAAAAATTATTGCTTCGATCGGATGGTACTGCGGTCTACATGACTCAAGATTTAGGAACGGCTTTGCAGCGATATAAAGATAACCCAACTATGGGCGGTATGGTTTATACTGTCGGAAACGAACAAGATTATCATTTCAAAGTATTGTTTTTAATTCTCAAAAAATTGGGGTTTACCTGGGCTGAATCGCTTTACCATTTAAGCTACGGTATGGTAGATTTACCTGAGGGTAAAATGAAAAGTAGGGAAGGAACTGTAGTCGATGCGGATGATTTAATGGAAGAGATGACTGCTACAGCAGCAGCACTCTCCGAGGAGCTCGGCAAGCTTGAAGGGATGTCTTCCGAGGAAAAACAGCTTCTCTACAAAACAATTGGTCTGGGGGCTTTAAAATACTTTATCTTAAAAGTAGATCCTAAAAAGAGTATTTTATTTGATCCGAAAACATCTGTTGATTTTGCAGGAAATACGGGTCCCTTTATACAATATACCTATGCGCGTATTCAATCCATTTTAAGATCTGCACCATTTATTTCCGTAAAGCATACTTTGGAGAGTTTAAATGATAAGGAGAAAGAAATTATCAAGCAATTAGCCCTTTATCCTGAGATGATTCAGCAGGCGGCTACTCAATTCAGCCCAGCTTTACTTGCGAATTACATTTATGATTTGGTAAAGTTGTTTAATTCTTTTTATCAGAACACACCTATTTTAGGGGGCAATGACGCTGCCTTAGAGGCATTTAGAATTAATCTTTGTCATGAAGTAGGTAGGGTGATAGCAAGTGGGACGGCACTCTTGGGGATTCAAGTCCCCAAAAGGATGTAAAAAAAAATCGCTCCGAAGAGCGATTTTTTTTTCATAGCATTTTTCCTCATCAGGAATTATTTGGATTGAACAGCCAAGTTGTAAACAACTAAACCAAATCCAATTTTGTTGATTGCATCCCCAATGTTGTAAACAACATCCATAGGAAGACCACCAAATATTCCGCTGTACCATCCTTCAGTACCAGCCATGTATCCAATTGGATAAATTGCCCAACCTACAAGAACGAACCAGCAAAGAGTTTTGTGAGCAGACTGAACTGCACCACCTGCTGCTGCAGCTAACTTTGAAGCACTTCCCATCCAGATTTCGTAAACGATCCAGAAATAAGCAAGTCCAGAAATAAGACCCCATACGGCTGGTCCTGAACCTGAAGTGTAAACTGCTTCTCCAAAGTATCCAGTAACTAACATCACCATTGAAGCGAAAATCATTTTCCACATCAATTGTTTTGTAGCGCCTGCTGCTTTCAGAATTAAGTAAAACTCAACACACATTAATGGTACGGTCAACACCCAATCTACATATCTAAAGAATGTTGGTGAAGTCATATTGGTTGCCCAATAATCCCGCATGTACCAGTAGTGTACTGCTGCAATGAACGTGATCAATCCAGACACCAAAATGGAAGTTCTCCATTTGTTGTCGAATGAGTTCATTGATAAAAAGAAGAACGCTGATGCTGCCATCATCGCCATACATCCTACGAAGAATGTGAACCCTACGTAGTCGTCAGTGGCCATTGCTGGTGCCACAGTCATTAAGCTTAGAATTTTTTCCATGATTAAATCAATTATTTATTTTTGTTTAGATAAATTTATAAAAAATTAAACTTAC
>JAFMCA010000048.1 GCA_017858055.1 Flavobacteriaceae bacterium | reverse complement strand
AACCATCATGGCAGACGTAAATCCCGCTGAAGTTTCAGCAATATTAAAAAAGCAATTAGCCGGTTACAGTGCTACAAACTCTCTCGATGAGGTTGGAACGGTATTGGAAGTTGGAGATGGTATTGCTCGTGTGTATGGCCTTTCCAATGCTCAATACGGAGAATTGGTTTCTTTTGACAATAACCTAGAGGGGATGGTTCTAAATTTAGAAGAAGACCATGTTGGGGTAGTATTGTTAGGATCTTCTAAAGGAATTAAAGAAGGAGATACCGTAAAAAGAACACAACGTATTGCTTCTATTAATGTTGGAGAAGGGGTTGTAGGTCGTGTATTAAATACTCTTGGGCTACCGATTGACGGTAAAGGACCTATTGAGGGTGAGGTTTTCGAAATGCCCTTGGAAAGAAAAGCACCAGGAGTGATCTTTCGTCAGCCAGTAAACGAACCTTTACAAACAGGAATTAAGTCGATAGATGCAATGATTCCCGTAGGAAGAGGACAACGAGAACTCGTTATTGGTGACCGTCAAACCGGGAAAACCACGGTTTGTATTGACACCATTTTAAATCAAAAAGAATTTTACGATGCTGGTGAGCCTGTCTATTGTGTTTACGTTGCCATCGGACAAAAAGCATCTACCGTAGCTGGTATTGCAAAAACACTAGAAGATCGAGGCGCAATGGCTTATACTACAATAGTTGCAGCAAATGCTTCCGATCCAGCGCCAATGCAGGTCTACGCACCTTTTGCTGGAGCCTCAATTGGAGAATACTTTAGAGATACAGGAAGACCAGCGCTAATCATCTATGATGATTTGTCAAAGCAAGCGGTTGCCTATCGAGAAGTATCATTACTCTTAAGAAGACCACCAGGACGTGAAGCGTATCCAGGGGACGTTTTCTATTTACACTCTCGTTTACTCGAACGCGCAGCAAAAGTTATCAATGTAGATAGCATTGCAAAAGAAATGAACGATTTGCCCGCGTCATTAAAAGATAAAGTTAAAGGAGGAGGCTCATTAACGGCACTTCCTATTATTGAAACTCAAGCAGGTGACGTTTCCGCGTATATTCCTACCAACGTAATTTCTATTACAGACGGTCAAATTTTCTTGGAATCGGATTTATTTAACTCAGGGGTTCGTCCCGCTATTAATGTTGGAATCTCAGTATCTCGTGTAGGGGGATCAGCTCAGATAAAATCCATGAAAAAAGTTGCAGGTACTCTTAAATTGGATCAAGCCCAATTCCGGGAATTAGAAGCCTTTGCAAAATTTGGATCGGACTTAGACGCCGCAACGTTAAATGTAATTGAAAAAGGAAAACGCAATGTTGAGATTTTGAAACAAGCGCAAAATGATCCTTTTAAAGTGGAAGACCAAGTTGCAATCATCTATGCAGGTTCAAAAAACCTGTTGAGAGAGGTTCCTGTAGAAAGCGTAAAGGCTTTTCAAAAATCCTATTTGGAAACCCTCAGAGCAAAACACAGCAATATCTTAGCAGATCTTAAAGCTGGGAAATTGACAGATGAGGTTATAGATGTGTTAAACGCCACTGCAAAAGAAACGGCTAAACAATTCGCATAACCCATGACAAATCTTAAGGAAATACGGAATAGAATAGTATCGGTTTCTTCAACGATGCAGATTACAAGTGCCATGAAAATGGTTTCCGCTGCAAAACTGAAAAAAGCGCAAGATGCCATCACTGCCATGCGTCCTTATGCCACAACACTCACCACGCTGATTCAAAACTTAAGCAGCACTTTAGAAGGGGATACACAGAATCCATTTACCCAAGTGCGTGAATCCAAGAAAGTACTTATTGTTTCCATAACTTCTAACCGAGGCCTATGCGGAGCCTTTAATGCAAACATTATCAAAAGAACCCGTCAATTGATTTTGGAAGACTTTGCAGGCAGAAGCGTTACTTTGATTTCCATAGGGAAAAAGGGATCTGAAGCATTGGAGAAAACAGGAAAGATTCGTGCTACTCACGATACTGTTTACGATGAGCTTAACTACGAAAATGTAGGAATAATCGCTCAAGACATCATGGATCAATTTGCCTCAGAAGCGTATGATGAAGTGGTGTTGGTTTACAATCGATTTAAGAACGCAGCAACTCAAATTGTAGAGGTAGAACCCTTTTTACCTATAGTTCCAGAAGCCCAAGAAGCGAGTACCGCTAAAGCGGATTACATCTTTGAACCTTCTAAGGAAGAAATAGTAAATGAACTTCTCCCCAAATCATTAAAAATGCAGCTTTATAAGGCTATTAGAGATTCTTTTGCCAGTGAACACGGTGCTAGAATGACCGCGATGCACAAAGCTACAGACAACGCTACGGAACTTAGAGATCAGTTAAAGTTAACCTACAACAAAGCACGTCAGGCTGCTATTACCAATGAAATTTTAGAAATTGTTGGTGGAGCAGAAGCACTGAACAATTAATCCAAATTCAACTTTCTTTTATCGCCCCATTATTTTATAAGATATAGCTATCTTTATAGTATAGCGTTAACCCTAAATCTAGATTTATGATCCATTATTTTAAAATTGGGATTGTATTTTTTTCCTGCATATTTTTATTTCAATGCACTAAAGATTCTTCAGATGAAACCAAAGAGGAATTCGTAGAGCAAGAAGACAAAGTTATAATTTCAGATCCTTTTTATGCAGTTCTAAATGAGAACAGCAGCCTTGAGGAGTATTGGGAACTTTTTGTAAAAGATGCCATTCGATCAGGTAAACCAGATCCTGGTGAGGGTCGAAATGTGAGTATTTTTTTTGGTGTAGAGCCCGATTTTGCTTCAGGAGTAACCGCCGATCACGCAGGAAGGGCTTTTAATATTTGTGACGAGGGAACAGTGAGTTTTGAAATTATTAAATCTTACTGGGAAGATTATAGCATCGTTCAAAGACTGTATACTTTTTATCATGAATCAGGACACGCACGATATAAATACAGACATCCTTGTGAATCAAATGAATGTACGAATACCCCCGATGACACCCCGGTTATGTGGCTTTCTGTTCCACCAGCAAACACCCCTTTTGAAAAATTCTTAGCGGATAAAGAAAATTTTTTTAAGCGTCGTTGGGATGGCATTCGCTACTTTAACTGCGAGGTCAATTAGTTTTTATGAACGTACAAGAGTTGCTCAATAAATGCGTCCTATGTTGGTTGGCGACAGCAAACAAAAAGGGCGAACCCAATGTTTCACCTAAGGAATTGTTTTTAGCGACGAATACCGATGAAATAATCATTGCCAATATTGCCTCACCAAGGAGCATTAGGAACATAAGTGAAAATCCGAGTGTATGTATTTCTGCAATCAATATATGGACACAGAAAGGTTTGCAGTGTATTGGTCAGGCAAAAATTATTAGTCCACAACAAATCGAATTCAAAGAAATTGAAGCAGACTTTAGGCCATTGTGTCAAGGACGTTTTAGAATCCAGCATTTTATAAAAGTTAAAGTGATACACAAAAAAGAAATTCTTGCACCAAGCTATTTTTTCTACCCCAACACCTGCGAAAAAGATCAAATCATAGCTGCACGAAGTCGTTATTTTAATATAAAAGGAGAAGAAAACGTTTAGTTTTTGAACACTTTAAAAGCTGTGATAAAGAAAAAAACACCAATCGATGGTTGATAAAACCTAAGAAAACAATTTTGTAAATTAAGATAATGACCCTTGGGATTTTGTATTTTTAATCCAATAAAAATTTGCGAAATGATACAAGTTCCTGTTCAAAACGGAAGTGATTTTAAGTTACCTAACTATGAGACCATAGCGTCAGCAGGAGTTGATTTAAAGGCCGCAATAAACGAACCGCTAACCCTAGCGCCCTTGGAGAGAGGAATCGTTGGCACGGGCCTAAAAATAGCCCTACCAGAAGGGTATGAAGCGCAAGTTAGACCTCGAAGCGGTTTGGCCGCTAAACACGGAATAACGGTCCTTAATGCTCCAGGGACTATAGATGCAGACTACCGAGGCGAAATAGGGGTCATTTTAGTCAACCTATCAAACGAATCATTTACTATACAACCAGGAGAACGTATTGCGCAATTGGTTTTGGCGAAGTACGAACAAATTCAATGGGAACTTACAGAAAGTTTATCGGTTACAGATCGAGGCGAAGGCGGATTTGGCAGTACTGGAAAAAAATAGCCTATGAAAATTATTGTTCCCATGGCGGGAAGGGGGTCGCGATTAAGACCTCATAGTTTAACTACTCCCAAACCCTTAATTGCTGTTGCTGGTACCCCAATAGTTCACCAACTTGTACATGAAATTGCTAAGGTCGTGGAACAACCGATTACAGCGATTGGGTTTATCCTTGGAGATCCTGCTTTTTTTGGAGCCGATGTTGAAGCATCTTTGACTTCTCTTGCAGAAGAATTAGGAGCAAAGCCCTATTTGTTTCGTCAAGAAGAGCCCTTAGGAACAGGACATGCTATCATGTGTGCTAAAGAGCTTTTAGATGGGCCAGCAGTGGTAGCTTATGCGGACACCCTGATTCGCGCAGATCTAATTCTAGATCCCAATGCTGATGGGGTAATATGGGTAAAACAAGTTGAAAATCCAGAAGCCTTTGGTGTAGTAGAATTAGATAACGAAAATAGAATTGTAAATCTTATTGAAAAACCTCAAACGTTTTTATCTGATCTTGCGGTAATCGGAATCTATTATTTTAAAGAAATTGGACGCTTAAAGAATGCCCTTTCACAAGTTGTTTCTAAGCAATTAAAAAAAGGCGAGGAATACCAAATCAACGAGGGGATACTGATGATGATGAAAGAAGGAGCCGTTTTTAAACCAGGTGAGGTTGAAGCGTGGATGGACTGCGGAAATCCAACGGCAACAATTCAAACGAATAGCGAAATGCTGGCGTATAAATATGCTGAGGAAGAAGCACTTATTGACCCTTCTGCCCGAATTGAAAACAGCACCCTTATTCCCCCTTGTTTTATTGGAGCCAAAGCTGTAATCGAAGACAGTATTTTAGGTCCGGGTGTCTCTATTGGCTCGAACACGAAAATATCGAATTGTACATTGAAGAATAGCTTGATACAAAACAACAGTAGGATCAAGAACTTAGTCAGTGAAAAAGCCATGATAGGAAATCATGTTCATTATAACGGAAACCATACCTTTGTAAGTATAGGAGATTACTCTGAATTACAATGATACAGCAAAAAGCCATTTACCGTTTTCTGATCCTAATTCCTGCATTTATTGTGTTTGCCGCATGCAAAACCGTGGCTGTTCTCCCTACGAATACCCCCATTAAGAAAGTAGATATTGCAGCATTAGCTACAAAAATTAAAAGCACCTATCCAAAAGTAAACAAGCTTCGATCTCGAATTCGTGCAGTCTATGATGACGGAAAAAGACAGCAACAAATAATAATTCAATTGCGCTTGGAAGAGAAAAAAGCCATTTGGATGAGTGCTTCTATGGTTATTCCAATTGCAAAATTATTAATCACGCAAGAGGGGGTTTCCTTTTATGAAAAGTTTCAAAAAAATTATTTTGTAGGGAATTTCGATCTTATTAACGCCCCGCTAAACACTTCGTTTTCATATGATGATGTTGAAAAGCTTCTCTTAGGAAAACCCTTTTTAGATCCTAGCGAAGGGAAGTGGAAACAAATTTCAAACCCACAGTACTACATATTAATTCCTCAAGGAAGTAAATCGGGTTTACAGCCCACACTTTTTTTTGATCCCACAACTTTCTTACTCAAAGAGCAACGATTTTTAATACCGGGATCCATGCAAAACCTGACGATTAAATATATGAATCATCAGCGGATACAAGGAGAATATTTACCACAGCAAATTGAAATATCGCTATCTGGAAGGGAAGAAAACCAGCAAATTACTTTAGAATTTACGAGAACCGACCTACCAGGAACGCTCAGTTTTCCTTTTGAAATCCCTGAAGGCTATAAGCAAATTTCACTAGAATGAGTCGTAAGTTTCTTTTCTTGGTGCTCTTTTGGATCGGGATGGGAACCCTTATGAGCCAAACCAACAGTAAACGTCAACAAGAGCTCGAAGAACAACGTATCCGATTAAAAAATGAAATCAAACAAATTAATGCGTTGCTTTTTTCGAGTTCAAAAACGCGAAAAAACGTTTTATCCGAAGTTGAGGATTTACAAGTAAAACTGAATGTTAGAGACGAGTTGATTAAAGTTACCAATGCTCAAATCAACTTACTGACACGTAAAATCAACTTGAATGAAAGAAACATCAGCAGTCAAAGAAAAGAGCTCGAGGCACTTAAAAAAGATTATGCGAAAATGATTCAAAAGTCCTATGCCAGTAAATCGCTTCAAAATAGACTGATGTTTTTATTTTCCTCAGAAAATTTTTTGCAAGCGTACAAAAGAATTCAATACTTAAAGCAGTACACCCAACACAGAAGAAAGCAAGGGCTAGCCATTGCAGAAAAAACACAAGTTTTACAACAATTAAATACCGTTTTGATTGAAGAAAAATCTAAAAAGGTAGGCTTGGTACAGGAAAACAAAGCTGTACAACAACAACTTAAAAAAGAACGTCAAGATCAGGAAAAATTAATCAGTTCTTTAAAGCGAAAAGAGCGCAATCTAGCAGCTCAAATCTCGAAAAAGGAAAAACAAGCACAGGAGATTGATCAGGAAATTGATCGTTTGATTCGGGAAGCTATCGCGGCATCAAATAAGGCGGCAGGGAAATCTGGAAATAAGACCTTTGAATTGACTCCAGAAGCGAAGCTTATAGCAGCAAATTTTGAGGCTAATCGAGGGCGACTTCCATGGCCTTTAGAAAAGGGGGTAGTGGTACAAGGTTTTGGTAAGCAACAACATCCAGTAGTTAAGACTACGACGATACAGAGCAACGGTGTAACTATCGCGACTGCCCCTTCAACTCAAATTCGCGCAGTTTTTGAAGGAGAAGTAATGTCTGTAGTAACCTATAAAGGGAGTAATCCATCCGTCTTAATTCGCCATGGAAATTATATAACCGTATATAAAAATCTAGGGAAACTGTATGTTAAAAAGGGCGACAAAGTAAAAGCGAAGCAAAACATTGGGGAAGCGTTTACAAACCAACAGACGGGAAAAACGGAGATTCAATTTGGGATATTTAACAACGTTACGGTGCTAAATCCAAAAGGCTGGATTTATCAAATGTAAACTAGTTTTCCTCGAGATACCACGCCTCTTCTTCTAAACTATACTTTAGAAAATACAACATGTTGATCGCTTCTTTTTTAGTGGAATACCTTCCATAGGCAACCCGGTATAAGCCAGCAGGACTAGGTTGTGCTAGGGCTGCAGGATACCCTTCGCTGATCAGCTGTACTTTCTTTTTTTCCGCATTTTCTAACGATCGGAATGAACCCGCAATGACACTAAAGTAAACCTCTTTATTAACTGCTTTTGGAGTTGCTTTTACTGGTACATCAATAGCGTTGAGCGTTCCAAGATCAAAGGTAGCTTCTTGAACATTCTTTTCGATCTGCTCTTGAGCTTGTTCTTGTGCAACAATTCGTTTTTGGGTCACGTACTGATCACTAAAAAAATAAGCGGTAGACAATAAGGCTACTCCTAGAATTCCTATTGCAGCATATCGAAGTAGTGGAGATTTTGAGGTTTTCTTTTTTTCAGGAGTAAACATTAAATCTTCTTTGTTCGTTTCATCCATAAGATTTGATATAAAGGGTTCTTGAGTGAGTTCTCTTTTAAATGGGCTTAAACCAAAGGCTTTCAAATCGAAATTAACATTTCCCCACGGGGTAAATTCAATTTTTCGAGAAGAATTTAAGAAAATTTCACCAACTCCAGGAAACCGTAATGTTTGGGTTTGAAGCCGTCTTTTCCA
The DNA here is from genome assembly GCA_017858055.1 of Flavobacteriaceae bacterium. GTDB lineage: Bacteria > Bacteroidota > Bacteroidia > Flavobacteriales > Flavobacteriaceae > MS024-2A. The sequence goes on along the minus strand of JAFMCA010000048.1, from coordinate 277 downwards.
GCTACTGACTTCTTTTTCAATAGTGCGTAGGGCATTTTCGTAGGAAATGTTTTCTTTATGGGCATAATAATGTGCCAAAACACCATCATTTGCTACTAAAAGTTGATTGAAATTGACTTCTTTTCTGGGCGGGAAAAAATGCCCCTCTGAAGAAACTTGTGCCCCAAAAGAACGCGTCAAAAATGCCCCAAAATGTGGGATAGTCACACACTCGTGTTGGTAGAGTAATTCTTGTATGTAGCGCGTAATTTGCATTTCAATCAAAAGTAATAAAATA
>JAFMCA010000047.1 GCA_017858055.1 Flavobacteriaceae bacterium | reverse complement strand
GATTAAATCAATTATTTATTTTTGTTTAGATAAATTTATAAAAAATTAAACTTACGTACTATATTAAATATAAAATTTTACAATTTTAATGCTAACTAACTCATTTACAGTTCCAAAATATTTTATTCCTTTTATTGGAATTACGGTCTTGGGAATTTGTTTTGGGTTTTTAGGATCGGAGCAGGCTCAAAATACCCTGTCTATTCTTGGAATTTTGTCGATCGGTATTTTACACGGCGCAAATGATCTTAAAATAATAGCTAAAAAATCGAGTCAGCAAGAAAAGGAAAATTCGCTCCCATTTTTTGTTCTATATATAGGAGTGGTTTTTTTAGGGGTAGTCGTTTTCTATTTTATCCCTGCTATCGCGCTTTTGTGTTTTGTTTTAGTTAGCTGTTACCATTTTGGAGAGCAACATTGGAACAAGCGATTCCGCAATAGGTCAAATCCCTTTATTTTTTTTAGTCTCTATGGGGCTTTAATTTTTATGATGCTGTTTGCACTTCAATATGAAGCAACGGTAAACATTATTTTCCAGATCACTGCTGTAGATCTTCCCCATTCGTTTTTTTGGTTAGGAAGTATCGTTTCTTTTTTTGGATTTTGTCTATGCGCTTTTATGGAAAAAATTCCATTAAAAGTTATTCTATTGGAATTCTTACTACTGGGTTTATTAGCGTTATTGTTTTTATATTCTAATTTATTATTTGGATTTGGACTCTATTTTGTTCTGTGGCACAGCTTTCCTTCCCTTCAGTCTCAAATCCAATTCATTTATGGTAGTGAGATTAAAAATTCAGCCTTACAATATATAAAATCAGCCTTGTGGTATTGGGTGCTGGCTTTACTTGGATTGTTCCTTTTTTATTCTTATGTAAACCTACCCCAGGAATACCTTTTATCTTTATTCTTCTCGTTTCTTGCAGCAATTACCTTTCCTCATGCCCTTGTTATGGGTTTGATGTTTCATTCCAAAGAATCTAATGCGGGTTAATCAAAACTCATTTCTTATTTTTGTGTTTCTCTAACCACACCCAATACGTATGTTTGATAATCTTAGCAATAAACTCGATAAAGCTTTTCAAGTTCTTAAAGGACATGGAAAAATCACAGAGATTAATGTAGCAGAGACTCTCAAGGAAGTAAGGCGAGCACTTTTAGATGCAGATGTAAATTTCAAAATAGCTAAAGAGTTTACTTCAAGAGTAAAGGAAAAAGCTATTGGACAAAAGGTTTTGACCAGTTTACAACCCGGTCAGCTTTTAGTCAAAATTGTCAAAGATGAATTGGTTGAATTAATGGGAGCCAATGCGGTGGGCATTAACCTGAGCACCAAACCTACAATTATTTTAATGTCGGGCTTGCAAGGTTCTGGAAAAACAACCTTTACGGGAAAGTTGGCTTTATATCTTAAAAAGAAACACAATAAAAAACCCCTACTTGTAGCTTGTGATGTTTACCGACCTGCAGCGATTGATCAGTTGGGAGTAGTTGCGGAACAAGTCGGGGCGGCGCTCTATCAGGATCGTGAACAGAAAGACCCCGTAAAAATCGCCTTAGAGGGCCTAGCCTATGCGAAAGCAAACCAACACGATTTGGTACTTGTTGATACTGCTGGTCGACTCGCAATAGATGAGGTTTTGATGGATGAAATAAAGGCCATTCACAAAGCAATACAACCATCAGAAACCCTGTTTGTAGTCGATTCCATGACGGGTCAAGATGCGGTCAATACGGCAAAAGCATTTAACGATATTCTAAATTTTGACGGTGTAGTTTTAACAAAACTGGACGGAGATACTCGAGGGGGTGCCGCACTTTCAATAAAATCTGTAGTAGATAAACCCATCAAATTTATTGGGACTGGGGAGAAAATGGAAGCCTTAGATGTGTTCTACCCCGAGCGGATGGCGGATCGGATTTTAGGGATGGGTGATGTAGTGTCCCTAGTAGAACGAGCCCAAGAACAATTTGATCAGGAAGAGGCTCGAAGAATCAATAAAAAAATTGCGAAAAATCAATTTGGTTTTGATGATTTCCTTTCACAAATCCAACAAGTCAAAAAGATGGGGAATATGAAAGACCTCATGGGAATGATTCCTGGAGTTGGGAAAATGATGAAAGACGTCGATATTGATGACAATGCTTTTCAGGGTATTGAAGTCATCATTGGATCAATGACACCGAAAGAAAGAGCGCAACCTCAATTGATGAATCACAGCAGAAAAATGCGAATTGCGAATGGTTCAGGAAAATCCATTAATGACGTTAATCAACTTATTAAACAGTTTGAACAAATGAGTAAAATGATGAAAATGATGCAAGGAGGAAAAGGAAAGCAGATGATGCAAATGTTACAAAACATGAAATAAGATGGTTCTATTAGACGGTAAAAAAACAGCACAAGATTTAAAAGAAGAAATTAAAGCGACAGTTGGAACGCTCCAAGTTAAAAATCAACGCCCACCGCATTTGGCAGCGATACTTGTTGGGAATGATGGGGCAAGCCTAACTTATGTTGGGAGTAAAGTCCGCTCTTGTGAGTACGTAGGCTTTGATTCCACCTTAATCCAATTGGAAGAAAATACATCTGAAACGGAGCTTTTGAAAAAGATTGAGGAATTAAATCAGGATGCTAATCTTGATGGATATATCGTTCAGCTCCCGTTACCAAAACATATCAATGAAGAAAAAATATTGTTAGCTATTGATCCTGAAAAAGATGTCGACGGCTTTCATCCCTCTAACTTTGGGCGTATGGCCCTAGAAATGGATGCCTTCATTCCAGCAACTCCTTTCGGAATTTTGGAATTGTTAGAACGGTATCAAATTGAAACTTCGGGTAAACATTGTGTTGTTGTAGGTCGAAGTCATATTGTAGGTCGACCCATCAGTATTTTATTGAGTCAAAAAGGGCCTGTTGGGAATGCCACGGTAACTGTTGCCCACAGCCGAACTGAAAATTTAGCTGATTTGACCCGAAATGCCGACATTATCGTCATGGCTTTAGGAATCCCTGAATTTTTAACAGCAGATATGGTAAAAGAAGGAGCGGTAATTATAGATGTTGGGATTACTCGCGTTACCGACACGAATCATCCGAAAGGTTATGTGATTCGAGGGGATGTAGCCTTTGAGGAAGTTGCTTCAAAATCGAGTTATATTACTCCTGTTCCAGGAGGAGTTGGACCGATGACTATTGCGATGCTCTTAAAAAACACCCTATTGGCCTACCAGCGAAAGCATTAACTCTCTTTTTCTATCGCTTGGTAAATTCTCAAAATCAATAGTCCAAACAGCACACTGGATAAGATAAGCAATACGTTCGTCAGACCCGAAGTAGCAAAGGAGAGGCGGATGAGTATGGTACAAATTACAAAACCCGTATTTCGGATTAATTGACTGTAGCGTTCAGTGTATTGAAAGGATAAAAGCAAAATAAATACATCTGCAAGAATAAGTATAGTGAAAAATTCATTGTAGAACACAGCATTGATATCACTCAGTTCTAGAGTATTTTCGTTCACCATAAAGAGTTCAATAAACCAAGTTGAAATACTGTAAATTGAGGTAAAAATAAGAACAGGTAAGAGTACAACACTCACAGCCTTTTTGGAACTTACAAATCGTTTCAGCCGATTGCTTAAATCCTTCTTGGGAAGTTTTTCACGTCGTTGATTGAACAAATAAATCAAAAAGTAAAGGAGTAAGATCCCTGCTAAATCATATATTAATTGTCGGTTTGCAGCATATTCAAACCAATTGACATCTAAAGAAACTTTAGGGATGTCTCCAAAGATTCTTCGGATGATGATTAATGAAATAATTTCAAATTGTTTTGAAACAGCGGTAGTGAATGATCTGGGTAGATATACAATCAAAAGGTAGATTTCATAAACCAAAATAATTGAAAAAGGAGTATAAATCGCTGAGATGGGGTCCTCTAATAAACGTGCTTCAAAGGGAGTTTGGAAAAGCTCGAATTTTTTTGAGTAAATCAAGATCAAATGGATAATAAATCCAATTATGGAAAACCATAAGGTAGCACGTTCAATACGTTTCTGATTTTTGTCAGAAAAAATACGATCGAATGCAGTATCGAAAAAATTATAGGTATTTGCCACGACTATGTTTTAAAAATTTGATCGTTATTTTTAAAAGATTTAAATTCTAAGGCATTTCCAGCTGGATCATAAAAAAACATGGTCATTTGTTCCCCCGCTAATCCTTGAAATCGCAGATAGGGTTCAATAACAAATACTACATTTTTAGATTTTAAATGAGCTGCAAAATCTTCAAAGACCTCCCAATCCAACAAAACTCCAAAATGGGGGATAGGAACAGATTTTCCATCTACTTCATTATGGTGCTTTTTAGGATTATGATGGGGGTCAACATGAAGTACAAGTTGATGTCCAAAGAGATTCAAATCCACCCACTGCGTATCTGAACGACCCGTTTCACAGCCCAAAATGTTTGTGTAAAAGTTTTTGCATACTTCCAAATTATCAACAGGAATAGCAAGATGAAAAGGACTCGGCATAGCACTTTTTTTATAAAGGTACAATTTCTTGATCAATCAGATTTTATATTATACTACCTTTGGCAAATGGAGGTAAAAACCGATTTAAAAAGTGTAGCCCAAGGCATCTCGCTCCCACTCATGGAGGCTTTTTACACCCTTCAAGGAGAGGGGTATCACAAGGGAAGTGCAGCCTATTTTATTCGAATTGGTGGTTGTGATGTAGGATGTCATTGGTGCGATGTAAAAGAAAGCTGGGACGCTGATCGACATCCACCTACTCCGGTAGCTGCTATTGTAACGAATGCAAAAAAATTCGCAGATACTGTAGTAGTAACGGGAGGGGAGCCTTTAATGTGGTCCATGGATCCATTGTGTGATGCCCTTCATCAATTGGGTATTCAAATTCATATAGAAACCTCAGGGGCGTATCCTATAAGTGGAAGCTGGGACTGGTTTTGTTTATCTCCTAAAAAAAACAAACTCCCGATCGAGGAGGCATTTTCCTATGCAGACGAATTAAAAATGATTGTTTACAACAAAGATGATTTTAAATTTGCGGAGGAACAAGCAGCTAAAGTAAGTCCAAATTGTAAATTATACCTTCAGCCCGAATGGAGTCGCAGAGAAAAAGTTATTCCATTGATTGTGGATTATGTTCTCCAAAATCCAAAATGGAAAGTCTCGCTCCAAACTCATAAATATTTGAATATTCCTTAAGGATAAATCAAATAACGAGCTCTTATTTTTTTAAAGCTTTCCAAATCCTTTGACCAGGAAGTTCTGATCTCTTTTTCAGAAATCCCCTTTTGAATTTGATGCCTCAGTTCACTTACGCCAGCTATTCGCTCAAAACCATTAAGGAAAAAGTTTGCTTTGTCGGGGAATAGAGTATAAGCATTTAACAGCCATTTGAGTTCGATTTTATCTGGTTTAGGAATTTGAGTTAAGTCAAATCCATTACACAATTGACCTTTGTGTTTGGGTTCTTTAGATCCAAAGTTTGGCTCAGGAGTAAAAGAAAAACCAGTATCGGGTAGCGTGGGATGACCGTAAAGTTGAAATTGCGAATGGGTACCTCTACCCACACTTATTACGGTAGGCTCTAATAAACATAAACTTGGATAGAGGGCTACCGACTGTGCGTTTGGAAGATTAGGGGAGGGTCGCACGGGAAGCTCGTAGGGAGTAGTATGCGTAAAATTCTGAATAGGAACGACGGTCAAATCACATTGAATCCCCTCTTTTAACCACTTTTCTCCATTGATCATTTGGGCATATTCCCCTATGGTCATCCCATAAACAATGGGAACGGGATGCATGCCCACGAAACTTTGATGCGTCTTAGACAAAACGGGTCCATCTAAATAATGTGTATTCGGATTGGGACGATCCAAAACGATGAGGGGGATTTGCAGTTCAGCACAGGCCTCCATTACATAATGTAGGGTAGAGAGGTAAGTAAAAAATCGCACTCCTACATCTTGTAAATCAAATACCATCAAATCTATGTTCTCAAGTTGGGAGGGAGCGGGTTTTCTATTGGAACCATATAACGAAAAGATTGGGAGTTGTGTTTTTGGATCTTTCTGATCGGTAATTTTCTCCCCGGCATCTGCCGTTCCACGGAAACCGTGTTCAGGAGCAAAAACTCCCCGAACATCAACCTTGTTTTCTAGGAGGTAATCAACCAAGTGTTGAGGTTGAGTATCCGTGTATATTAGACTTGCTTGATGAGCTACTACGCCAATTTTTTTTCCATTAAGAAGAGGAAGATAAACTTCAGTATTTGCAGCTCCTGGCAAAACCTGAGCGTGACTCAAAGGGCTCTCCAAAAGGCAAAGAACAAGCCAAAATAAAAATGTACTTTTGAGAGAGTGAATTTTAAAAACAGATTTCATTGAATGTAGCTTTGTTTCTTGCGCAAAAAATGCGTCAACATAAACAGTATAAAAATACAGTTTCTTCCCGGATAATCAACATTGCTCAGGCGGCTGTTGCGATTGGTATAGCCTCGATTCTTATCGCTATGGCCTGTAGCAAAGGATTGCAAAATGAAATTAGAAATAAAACCAGCGTTTTTAACGGCCACATCTTAGTTACACTTTTTGAAAATAATGAATCACAAGTCTCCTTAATACCCTTTGAAGATTCAGCTGAAACTAGATCCCAGTTGGTCTCTCATCAAGATTTTGATAGAATGCATGCGATCGCTTTAAAAGCGGGAATGTTTAAAACGAATGACAATTTTGAAGGGATTCTTTTGAAAGGAGTGGGTTCGGATTTTCAATGGTCAAGTCTAGAAAGTTTTTTAACGGAGGGAAGCTTTCCTGATTATGAATTTGGTTTAAGTAATGAGATTTTAATTTCAGAAATTGTCGCAAACCGATTGAATTTAAAAGTAGGAGAATCGGTAGATGCGTATTTTCAAAATGAGCTGAATTCCGCTTTGCCTAAAAGAAGAAAATTTAAAATTACGGGCTTGTTTTTTTCTGGTTTTCCATATATCGATGAAAATCTTATCTATGCAGATTTGAGACAAGTACAACGTTTAAATCAATGGGAAGAAAATCAAATTGGGGGGTATGAAGTTTTTATTACATCCTTTCAGAAGGTCGCTCAGATTACGAATCAGATCTATAAAAAACTGCCCTCCGATTTAAATAGCATCGCAATATCGGATCGTTTTTCAAGTATTTATCAGTGGATTTCGCTTTTCGATTTTAATGTACTCATCATTTTGGTAGTGATGCTATTAGTTGGAGTTATTAATATGGCAACAGCTCTTTTGGTTTTGATTTTGGAACGTTCCCGTATGGTAGGATTACTGAAAGCCCTAGGAGCACCCCATCCGATGATTCAAAAAATATTTCTGTATAACGGTATTGCAATTATGTCCAAGGGATTGCTTTTTGGTAATCTAATAGGCTTTTTATTTTATTTTTCTCAGCAACAATGGGGTTGGATTTCCTTAGATCCTTCAACCTATTTTGTAAGCAAAGCTCCCGTTGCCCTTTCCTGGTTTGAAGCACTCAGTATAAATCTCTTTTTTTTGATTTTGGCAACACTCTTGTTGTGGATTCCCTCTAAAATCGTGTTAAAAATATCCCCATCTCGAGTGCTTCGTTTTCGATAAAAAAATGAAGATTAGCGGTCTAATGTTTTTTGTTTCTAATACCTTTGCGAACTAAATTGATTACATGCATTACGCCAATTCCATACTTGAAACCATAGGAAATACACCACTGGTAAAGCTTAATAAAATTACTTCAGAAATAGATGCTTTAGTTTTGGCTAAAGTGGAAAGCTTTAATCCTGGAAATTCTGTGAAAGATCGAATGGCGTTGAAAATGATTGAAGATGCTGAAAAGTCAGGAGTATTAAAACCAGGAGGAACCATAGTAGAGGGAACTTCAGGAAATACCGGAATGGGTTTAGCACTAGCTGCGATTGTTAAAGGGTACAAATTGATTTGTGTTTCCAATGACAAACAGTCCAAAGAAAAATTTGACGTGCTCCGTGCGGTGGGGGCACAAGTTGTTGTTTGTCCTACAGATGTAGCTCCCGAGGATCCGAGATCCTACTACAGTACCTCCAAGCGAATTGCCTCAGAGACCCCCAATTCATGGTATGCAAATCAATATGATAATCCTTCTAATGCACAAGCACATTATGAAACTACTGGACCCGAAATTTGGGAACAAACAGAGGGTAAAATTACCCATTTTGTCGTTGGAGTTGGAACAGGAGGAACAATCTCCGGTGTAGGAAAATTCCTAAAAGAAAAAAACCCAAAAATTAAGATTTGGGGGATTGATACGTACGGATCTGTTTTTAAAAAATACCATGAAACAGGAGTGTTTGATCCCAACGAAATTTACCCGTATTCTACAGAAGGAATAGGCGAAGATATACTCCCTGAAAACGTCGATTTTTCTGTTATCGATCACTTTGAGAAAGTTACCGATAAAGATGCAGCTGTATTCACGAGAACCCTTGCTATTACTGAGGGAATCTTTGCTGGAAATTCTGC
>JAFMCA010000046.1 GCA_017858055.1 Flavobacteriaceae bacterium | reverse complement strand
TTTTCTTTAAACGTATTGAAGAGACCTTCTTCGTTACGCTCGTCAGATTTTGTTTCAAGTTGGAAAAAATCCTGAAATGATTTTATTTGGATATCCAGGAAATCCGGATAGTTTGGCGAGTGTTGTGCTCCTGCGAAATTGACTCTTTGACTCTTTGAAAATGGCATCTAACTATATTTTAATGGTCATGACTACTATAAGGGGGGCATGGTTTCGACTATAAAAGGGTATAGGCCTTTGGAAAAATCCAAAAGCCTATGCCTTTAATGGTATGGAGTGAGACTACTTGAGCTCAACCTCGGCACCAGCTTCTTCTAGAGATTTTTGAAGCGCTTCTGCTTCATCTTTAGCAATTCCTTCTTTCAAAGGACTAGGTGCATTGTCAACAAGTTCTTTAGCTTCTTTCAGCCCAAGACCTGTTAACTCTTTTACTAATTTTACTACAGCTAATTTAGAAGCTCCAGCTGCTTTAAGGATTACGTCAAATTCTGACTTTTCCTCTGCTGCTTCTGAATCTCCACCTGCTGCAGGTCCAGCTACAGCTACTGCTGCTGCTGCGGGCTCAATCCCGTATTCTTCTTTTAAGATATTAGCCAATTCATTGACTTCTTTTACAGTCAAGTTGACTAATTGTTCTGCGAATTCTTTTAAATCTGCCATGTTATTGATTTTTCTGTTTGAATTTATTATATGTATTCGAGTGCGTACTTGTTATGGATCAGGATGCGCGTTCTGAAAGCGTTTTTAAGATTCCAGCAAGTTTCCCGCCTCCTGATTGAAGCGCTGAAACCACGTTTTTGGTAGGAGATTGTAACAATGTAATGATCTCTCCAACCAATTCATCTTTAGATTTGATTGCGACTAGCGCATCGATCTGATCGTCACCAATATAAATGGCTTCTTCAATGAAGGCCCCTTTTAAAATTGGTATTGCAGATTTTTTTCTAAAGTCCTTAATCACCTTTGCAGGTGCGTTTCCTGTTTCAGAAAACATTAACGAAGTATTCCCTTTCAGGATCTCCGTTAACTCTCCAAAGTCTTGGGTGGAAGCTTCCATGGCTTTAGCGAGTAAGGTATTTTTAACCACTTGCAACTGGATATTCTCCTTGTGACATGCGCGTCGTAACGCTGTTGTCTGTGAAGCATTTAATCCTGCAATATCAGCCAGATAAAGGGTCTTTGCCCCAGATAAAGCTTCTTTAAGGTTTTCTATTGCGTCGTTTTTTTCTTGTCTTGTCATTTTGCTAATTTTTTGTACGTTATCCCAATTTGGTATCAATAGAGATACTCGGACTCATGGTACTTGACATAAAAACACTTTTCACATAAACCCCTTTTGTAGTGGAAGGCTTTAATTTTAAGATGGTTTTCAATAACTCATCCGCGTTTTCATATATTTTCTCTGGAGTAAAAGAAACCTTTCCGATTGCTGCATGAACGATTCCTGTCTTGTCAACTTTAAAATCGATCTTACCGCCTTTAACGTCCATAACTGCTTTTTTAATGTCCATGGTTACGGTACCGGTCTTCGGGTTTGGCATCAAACCTCTCGGGCCTAATACACGACCTAAAGGTCCCAGTTTACCCATCACACTAGGCATGGTTACGATAACGTCCACATCCGTCCATCCTTCTTTGATTTTCTGGAGGTAATCATCCAGCCCAACGTAGTCTGCACCCCCTTCTTTAGCTTCTGCTTCTTTGTCCGGAGTGACTAGTGCTAATACACGCACATCTTTACCTGTTCCATGAGGTAGGGTAACTACACCACGTACCATTTGATTGGCTTTTCGAGGATCTACTCCTAAACGAACTGCCAAGTCAACACTTGCATCAAATTTTGTATTGGTAATTTCTTTTACCAATTCTGAAGCTTCCTTAAGCGAGTAGATGTTTCTGGGATCTACTTTAGCCCGGGCTTCTTTTTGTTTTTTTGTAATTCTCGCCATTGCTTGGTTTTAATAATTTAAAAAGGAGCTTGTCCAGAAATTTTGAATCCCATTGAACGTGCTGTTCCGGCTACCATTTTCATAGCAGACTCGATGGTAAATGCATTCAGATCGGGCATTTTATCCTCCGCGATGAGTTTAACCTGATCCCAAGTGACTGTTGCCACTTTAGTACGGTTGGGCTCACCAGAACCTTTTTTAGCTTTGGCTGCTTCCATGAGTTGTACGGCCGCTGGCGGTGTTTTGAGGACAAATTCAAAGGATTTGTCAACATAGACAGTAATCGCAACTGGTATAATTTTTCCAGCTTTATCTTGGGTTCTTGCATTAAACTGCTTGCAAAACTCCATGATATTGACTCCTGCGGCACCGAGCGCGGGTCCAACCGGTGGCGACGGATTCGCTGCACCTCCCCGAACTTGTAATTTTAGTTTTTTACTTACTTCTTTTGCCATTGTTTCATTGAATTATGTTCCGTGTAAAATTGGAAGCCCTACACGAGACTTTATTTATTTAGTGTAACATTTATAATTTTTCTACTTGCATATAACTCAATTCCAAAGGAGTTTTTCTCCCAAAGATTTTCACCATAACTTCAAGCTTGCGTTTTTCTTCGTTTACCTTTTCTATTGCACCTGTAAAACCATTAAACGGTCCATCGATAACTTTGACGGTTTCACCCACCGTAAAGGGAATGGAAACATGTTCTGCAGTTAATGCCAATTCATCAACTTTTCCAAGCATTCTGTTGACCTCTGATTCTCTTAATGGCACAGGATCTCCACCTTTGGTTTCTCCTAAAAATCCAATTACATTGGTCACCGATTTAATGATGTGAGGAAGCTCCCCGGTAAGGTTGGCCTTCACCATAATGTACCCAGGGAAATAAACACGTTCTTTATTTATTTTCTTACCGTTGCGGATTTGGATTACTTTTTCAGTAGGAACTAAAATGTCCTCAACCAAATGATCGTATCCAAAACGCGTTATCTCCGACATAATATAGTCTTTGATTTTCGCTTCTTGCCCGCTTACTGCACGAACAACATACCACTTTTTATCTTTTACAGTAGTTGCCATCGGTTATCCTATGAGATTAAAGTAAAATTGAATCACACGAGACAAAACCGTATCGGCACCCCAAATGGCTAAAGAAAATAAAATAGAAAATACCAATACAATGACAACCAAACGTTGAAGTTCGGATCGTTCTGTCCAGGAAACGTTATTCTTAAGTTCTTCGAAGGAATCTTTAATGTATGAAATCATATTCTACTTTTTCTTTAATTGCACGGGTTGAGAGGCTCGAACTCCCGACACCTGGTTTTGGAGACCAGTGCTCTACCAACTGAGCTAAACCCGTTTTTATTTGACGCAAAAGGTATCCGCCAATGACGGACACCTTCAGGTCATCTTAAAAACATCTTAACTAGTCTAGGATCTCTGTTACCTGACCTGCTCCAACAGTTCTACCTCCTTCACGGATTGCAAAACGAAGTCCAAGGCTCAATGCAATGGGTTGGATCAAATCAACATTGATCGTAAGGTTGTCCCCAGGCATTACCATTTCTACTCCATCAGGAAGTGAAATGTTCCCAGTTACATCCGTAGTTCTTACGTAAAACTGTGGTCGGTAGTTGTTGTGGAAAGGAGTGTGACGTCCACCTTCTTCTTTTTTCAAGATATATACCTCAGCTTTGAATTTAGCGTGTGGTTTTACAGAACCGGTCTTACAAAGAACCATTCCTCTTTTGATCTGCTCTTTATCAATACCTCTTAACAAGATACCAACGTTATCTCCAGCTTCTCCTCGATCTAATATTTTACGGAACATTTCTACTCCAGTAATGGTAGATTTCATTTTTTCAGCACCCATACCGATGATGTCAATTTCGTCTCCAGTATTGGCAACTCCAGTCTCAATACGACCTGTTGCAACAGTACCTCGACCTGTAATTGAAAATACATCTTCAACAGGCATCAAGAAATCTTTGTCAACGTCACGTTTTGGCAATTCAATCCAAACGTCAACTTCTTCCATTAATTTCAAAACAGTGTCTGCCCATTTGGGTTCTCCATTAAGTGCACCAAGTGCAGATCCCAAAACAACAGGGGTGTTGTCACCATCATAGTCATAGAAAGAAAGTAATTCTCTTACTTCCATTTCAACTAATTCTAATAATTCTTCGTCGTCTACCATGTCCACTTTATTCAAGAAAACAACAATACGTGGCACACCAACCTGGCGACCTAATAGGATGTGTTCTCTAGTTTGTGGCATAGGACCGTCTGTAGCTGCAACAACAAGTATCGCACCGTCCATTTGAGCAGCACCAGTAACCATGTTCTTTACATAATCGGCGTGACCCGGACAGTCAACGTGGGCATAGTGACGATTTGCAGTTTGATATTCTACGTGAGAAGTGTTGATGGTAATACCACGTTCTTTCTCTTCAGGAGCGTTATCGATTTGATCGAAGCTTCTAGCCTCAGAGTATCCTGCGTCTGCTAATACTTTTGTAATCGCTGCAGTTAAAGTCGTTTTACCATGATCTACGTGACCAATTGTTCCAATATTTAAGTGGGGTTTTGACCGGTCAAATGTTTCTTTAGCCATAATTATTGTTGTTTCATTGTTATTTTTAGGAGCGCAAATTTATTAATTTTTTTCTTTTCACCGTTTCTTTTACGTATTTTTTTTGAATTAAATTCTATTCCTCAGGAGCTTTTTAATCTTCTCCAGAACAAAAAGGGTTCTGTTACAAAGCATCTCATTTAAATTCAGAACTTTATATTCAACCTTTTTTTGACTGAAGTTTTTTATTTCCCCCGAGTCGCTCCCTTTTTTTGTTTCTTTGCAAAAGGGAGTTACACCCTTTAAATCCATGCCATAATAATATTTAGGACTAAAGCATGAAATTGTGCATTATTGTACCCTGTTTTAACGAAGCCAACAGACTCCCCATTGCGGATTATCAGACTTTTATAGAGGATTTCCCTGAGGTTGGCGTCCACTTTGTAAACGACGGCTCTACAGATACCACCCTTAGTGTGTTGGATGCCTTTCAAACAAAATATCCCACCCAAGTTCAAGTCCTGGATTGCAAAGTCAATTCTGGAAAAGGAAACGCCATACAAAAAGCGATGCAACACGCCCTCAAAAACAACTCTTTTGACACCTTTGCTTTTTTGGATGCAGACCTTTCCACCGAACCGGCGGAATGCGTTCTTTTGGCTACTAAAATCAATTCCAAAACCCAATTTGTGTTTGGCTCAAGAATTAAAAAAATAGACAATACCATTGAGCGAAAGTGGTTCCGTTTTTTGGTGGGTAGGATCATTGCTACGGCAATTTCAGGAATATTGAATTTGTCCGTTTACGATACCCAATGTGGCTGTAAAATTTTTACCAAACAAAGCGCCAAAATCGCTTTTCAAGAACCTTTTCTTTCTCCATGGTTATTTGATGTTGAAGTGTTTTTCCGTTTAAAAAAGCATTTTGGGACTTCTGGGTTTAAATCCTTTAGTTTGGAAGTGCCTTTAGCTAAATGGAAAGACCAGGGCGATTCAAAAATCAAATGGACGTATGGTTTTGTCCTCTGGCTGGAGTTGTATACTATTTATAAAAAGTACCGATGATCACACCTATAAAATCCTTCTGTTACACCCATCGTTATGCTCTTGTTTTTTGGGCATTGGTAATCCTTCGAATGCTCTTTAATGCCGTGCTCCCACTTATGGACAAAACCGAAGCTCGATATGGAGAAATCGCACGTATCATGAGTGAAACCGGGAATTGGATTACCCCTCAAATCGATTACGGCATCCCCTTTTGGGCAAAACCTCCTTTGTCCACTTGGGCCTCAGCCGGGTCAATTTCTATTTTTGGTTCGGCCGAATTTTTTGTTCGTCTCCCCTACCTTATCGTGGTGGTTTTACTTGCTCTTTTTATCAGCAAATACCGAACAAACCCTCAGCAAGCTTATTACTTGCCTGGAATTATTTTCATTAGCCTGCCCGAAGTTTATCTCCATGCTGGAGTTGTCTCCACAGATACTTTTTTAACGCTAAGCATCGCAATGACGATGCTGGGATTTTGGGAAGCGATGCAAGAACACTCCAAACGCTATTGGGGTTATTTGTTTTTCGCTGGTTTGGGTATCGGACTTTTGGCGAAAGGTCCGATCGTGGGCGTACTCACCCTACCCCCTTTGGGGATCTGGGTTTTACTGACCAAAAATTTCAAAAAAGTATTTTCCAAACTCCCTTGGTTTTCTGGAACTGCACTCACACTCCTTATTAGCCTCCCCTGGTATGGGATGGCTGAAGTCAAAACCCCTGGGTTTCTTGATTACTTTCTCGTAGGAGAACACTTTGAACGCTATTTTAATTCCGAATGGAAAGGGGATAAATACGGTTTTCCAAAACAGCAACCTATGGGAATAGCGTGGCTCTTTTTAGTGGCTTTCTTAGTTCCATGGTCAATCGCAATGTTTCATTTAGTCCTTCGGAAAGGAAAAAGTTTTATTCAGCAACCGTGGCTTCTTTTTTTAAGCTTGTGGGCACTTTGGACGCCGTTCTTTTTCACTACCTCAAAAAGTTTGATTCACCCCTATATTCTTCCCAGCTGTTTGCCTATTGCACTCGGGATTGTTTACTACTGGCAAGATCTCCGATACAAAAAAACCTACACCTCCATAGCGTTAGGTTTGCCTCTCCTTCTCCTTGCAATTTACCTCAGCGGTTTTGCCAAACCCCTCTATGAAAATACGACCGACAAATATTTGATTGAAGCTGCAACCGAGGATCTTCCTTGGTATGCTTTGGAGAAAAAAACCTATTCCAGTCAATTTTACAGCAAAGGAAAAGTGGCCTTACTTACCCGGGAGGAGTTCCTAGAAAAAATTACTTTAAAAACGGCATTTTTCATCTTCATGACAAAAACCCAATGGGAAGCGTTGGATCCTGAAATCCAATCGCAGTTTTCCCTTTACCGAGACAATAAAAAAAGAGGAGTCTATCGGTATAGTCCTAAATAAAAAGAATTATCAAGATTCGTTGAATTTAAAGTCTTCGGATCTTGATGTTTCGAAACCACAGATTACTTCCGTGATCTTGAAAGCCGATATATCCTGTTTTAAACTTTCCGTAATCGGGGGTACTGTCCCATTTTCCAGAATTCTTTCGCGCGTACCAATCATCTGACCAAGGAACAAAGGACAACACCTTTTTTCCGTTGAGCCAATATTCCACTTGGGCTTCGGTAAAAACAATTTTAGAGGAGTTCCATTCCCCTGCTGGATTGAGTTCCTTCATTGTTGGATCAGCGGCGTACATGGCATAATCGGATGCGGTTTGCTGTAGGGGATGAAGCTCTGCTGGGTTTTCAAAACCAACGCTGGTGTTATACGCCACAAGGTCGTGTATGGATGCGTAGTTTTCATCGTCAATCAACTGGTACTCTGGAGAAACTTCAGGGGGTCCGCCGTATCCTTCTTTGATGTGATAAAATATTCCGCTATTTCCTCCAACGGGTATTTTCCATTCCACATAAAGCTCAAAATTATCAAATTCATCTGCCCCATAAATGATGTCACGACTTCCTTTATAATCGTAGTCGCTCTCAAGAATCTGCTCTGTTTTAAATGTCAAAACACCCTCGATTATTTTCCATCCTGGAGGCATGGCATCGCCATTGTAGGCTCTCCATCCCTCCGTTGAGCTTCCGTCAAACAAAACCTGCCAGTCTTCAGCGGTTTGAGTGTTATTTTGACACGCCCCCAAAATTAGGAGACAACAAAAAAGGGGAAGTATACTGCGAATTTTACTAGATATATTATGAGATAACATGTTTTTTTTTGAATTTGAGCTCTAATTTAGGGAACTGCTGGTGAAATCAAAAAACAATTCTACGTAAATCTCGTCTCACGAATCAGTTAAAACCTAAAATACAATCCAAAAACACCTCGAGTTCCTAACTCGGTGTAAAGTCCTAATTTCTCTTTAATTGGAACAGAAAAACCAAGGTAAGGATGGAATTCAAAGACTCCGTCAAAACTCCCATATTCGACCCCAGGATAGATTTCTACGCCTGAAGTGAGGCCAAAAAGTTGTTCCAAATGGAGGTCTGTGACTAAGAAAAAGGAACTCTCTAATTCTTCATCGACAAGATATTCCTCAAAACCCACACCCTGAGTGAGGATTCCAAAAAATTCACGGTCGGCTACTACGGAAATCCCATTTCCCCTCCCGTAGTACGCCCATCCTATATTGAGCCGGTTTTTAGGTTCTGAAGTTTCCTCAGCAGACTCCTGTGCTTGAAGGGTAAAAGACAGGGTAAAAATTGAAAGAAGAGCAAAAAGTTTTTTCATAATTCAAGTTTAAAATAATCTAATAGTATAAGAATAAGGTTTAAAGATAATTGAAGCTTTCCTAATAGAATGATGAATTCAAAAAAAGAAACCCTAGAATTGATTCAACAGTTGAAATGATTTCCAAAAACAAAAAACAGCTGCAACAGCGTAGAAAAACAATTTATTGCTTTTTACACTGAACCATAAATTTTGTTGGGAATTCTGAGGATTTGAGAGAGCCAATGAGGAGATTTGAACTCCTGACCTCTTCCTTACCAAGGAAACGCTCTACCCCTGAGCTACATCGGCAAAAAAAAAGAGCGAGAGACCGGGTTCGAACCGGCGACATTCAGCTTGGAAGGCTGACGCTCTACCAACT
>JAFMCA010000021.1 GCA_017858055.1 Flavobacteriaceae bacterium | reverse complement strand
AAATTAATTTTAATTTTTCAGGATAGGTATTTACATCCCCAATTGCAAATATCCCTGATTTTCGAAGTGTCAACAAAATATTTTCAAGAAATTTTTGAGGTATTTGCTCATGATTAGCAATTACACCCACTTGAACTGGGACATCTCCTTGGTTTCTTGCTATAAAAGTAAGTGCTTTAATTCCGTATTTAGTTTTTTTAGAAAGCATAAGGCTAATATAAATATTAAAGTTTACAAATCTTTCTGTTCAGAAGATAGGATTTTCAACTGAAATAAAAACTGGAAACTACAGTTACGAAATTATTTGTCTTTTATAATCTATATTCCTCATGTCATTTTGATGCCAAAACGATCATGCGGTGTTTATGAACTTAAAGCCGTATTCAAATCGTTCCAAATATCATCACTATGTTCTAGCCCTACGGAGAGTCTAATCATTCCTGAAGTAATTCCAACTTCTAACTGTTCTGATTCAGAAAGTTTGCTGTGAGTAGTAGAAGAAGGATGAGTAATTATGGATCTTGAATCACCTAAATTTGCGGATAAGGAACACAGTTGGATCGCATTGATGAAATTCCTTCCTGCCTCAATTCCCCCTTTGACCTCAAACGAAATAATATTTCCTCCTTTTTTCATTTGTTTTAAAGCAAGATGGTATTGGGGGTGTGAACTTAAAAAAGGATATTTTACCCAATTGATTTTTGAGTGCTTTTCTAATTTTTCAGCAATTTTTAAAGCACTTTCGCAATGTCGATCTACACGTATGGCTAATGTTTCCAGACTTTTGGATAAAACCCAGGCATTAAAAGGAGAAAGTGAAGCACCCGTATTTCGGGCAAACAAATAGAGTTCTCTTATGAGTTCTTTTTTTCCAACCGTAATGCCTCCCAAAACACGTCCTTGACCGTCCATAAGTTTTGTAGCCGAATGAATTACCAAATCCGCACCAAATCGCATGGGTTGCTGGAGGTAAGGAGTGGCAAAACAATTATCTACTATAAATAAAAGCTCATGCTTTTTTGCGAATTTTCCTATGGCCTCCAAATCGAGAATATCAACACCTGGATTGGTTGGTGATTCAACATATATACATCGAGTATTGGGCTGAAGTATCGTTTCCAAACGGTCAATCTCATCTACTGCAAAATAAGTCGTGTCTATTCCCCACTTTGGTAAATACTTTGTAAACAAGGCATGTGTAGATCCAAAAACGGCTCGTGCAGAGAGGATGTGATCTCCTGTATTTAAAAATGTAGCAAATGTTGCAAAAACTGCACCCATGCCACTGGCAAAAGCAACACCCTCTTCAGCCCCTTCCATTTGCACCACTTTCTGAATAAATTCAGAGGTATTGGGATTTGAAAATCGACTGTAAATATTTCTTTCTTTTTCTTCAGCAAAAGAAGCGCGCATTTCCTCGGCATCTTCAAAAACAAAACTTGAAGTTAAATGTAATGGGGTAGAATGCTCAGAAAAAGGGGAGCGCTCCATCTGAGTTCTAATTGCAACTGTTTCAAAATGTTGGTCAGACTTCTTCTCCATTTAAAATAACTTTATGATTAATTTTTGCAGTAGGCTCTAACGTTTTTGATACTGAACAATATTTGTCATAGGACAATTGAGCAGCACGTTTAGCCTTTTCAGGGGAAAAATCTCCTTCAAGGTGAATCAGGATATCAATTTGGTAGAAAAGAGAGGGTACTTCATCTGCTTTACGGAGTCCCTTCACTTCCATTTTAAGCACAGTAGGATTTATTTTTTGCTTGTTTAAAATGGAAACAATATCTATGGCGCTGCAGCCAGCCACTCCCATCAAAAGGAGTTCCATCGGACTTACGCCTTGAACTTCACCACTGGTTTTAGATTTGTTGTCGAGGAGGACTTTATGCCCGTTTGAATTGGAAACTTCAAACAAATAGTCATCGTTTATTCGCTCTAGTACTACTTCCATATTTTTGAATTTGAATTGGGAAAAAGGGGTTTTAAAATTGAAGATACCGATTCGTTTTCAATTAAAAACGCATCATGACCATGAATGGATTTCAACTCGTGATAATAAATTGAAGGTTTAACAGGTTTAATCATCTCATATGTTTTCTGGTCCTCTATAGGAGTAAAAAACAAATCACTGTCCACAGCAATAAGGTGTATTTCTCCTTCAATTTGCTGAATAAGTTCAATTGCTTTTCTACCATGTCGTTCTATATTTATAGAGGACAACAAGTGGTTTACAAGTATATAGGCATCCAGTTGGAATCGTTCTGCTAATTTTTTACCGTGGTGGATTAACCAACTTTCAACATTATATATCCCCGATTCTTCATTAATTGTTCTTCCAAAACGCTGTTCGAAGGACTGTGGCGTTCTGTAAGTTAACATAGCGTGAATGCGAGCGTCTTCAAGTGGATTTGATGAATTTTCTAAAATCCTATTTTGTAAAAACGTATTCGCAAGAATCCAATCGTTCGCTTTCCAATCTGCCGCAATAGGAATCAAATAGCGAGCTAATTTTGGGGCTAATACAGCCATTTCCCAAGCAATTCCTCCCCCTATCGACCCACCAATTAACGCATGTAGCTTGGAAACACCCAATTGTTCTAGCCCCTTTAAAAAAAAGTGAGCAATATCCCCCGTGTTAAAATCTTTGGGATTGGAAAGGATTTGACCCTCAAAACCATTCCCAGGAATATTAAAAGCAAGTATAGCGTACTGATTGGTATCAATTGTTTTTTCAGGTCCAACAAGTTCTTTCCACCACCCCTTAAAACCGGCAACATTCGAGTTGCCAGTAAGGGAATGATTGATTAACACTACAGGAGCTTTGTCTAAAGGCTGACCAAAATGTTGATAATACAATTTAAGGTTGGCAATAGAAACCCCTGAAAGGGTCTTTAAATCAGTAAAGGAAAGACTTTGAGCTGAAATCATTTGAATTTAAAGTAATGCAAAAGCATTTTCTAAGTCCGCAATTAGATCATTGACATCCTCTATACCAATAGAAAGACGAATAAGATCTGGGGTAACCCCCGTTGCTTTCTGAGCAACTTCATCAAGTTGTTGATGGGTGGTGCTCGCTGGATGAATAATCAACGATTTTGTATCGCCAATATTTGCTAAAAGTGCAAAAAGCTTGGTGCTATCAGCGACAACTTTTCCGCCTTCAAAACCTTTTTTAAGACCAAAAGTGACAATTCCACTCTGTCCTTTTGGTAAGTATTTTTGTGCGAGATCATTGTATTTTGAAGTCTTAAGTCCTGGATAATTTACCCATGCAACTTCCGGTTTTGTGGATAACCAGGCCGCAATTTTAAGTGCATTTTCGGAGTGTTTTTTCATTCTGATATCAAGGGTTTCAATTCCCTGTATGGTCTGAAAACTGTTGAATGGACTAGGAGCACTTCCCAAATCTCGTAAACCTTCTATCCGTACTTTTGCAATAAAAGCTATTGCTCCAAGAGCTTCGTGATAGTTTAACCCGTGATAACTTGGATTGGGTTCTGTAAATTCTGGAAAATTCCCATTGCCCCAATTAAAGGTACCCGCATCTATGATGACCCCCCCAAGAGAAGTTCCGTTTCCAGTAAGGTATTTTGTCAAGGAATGGATAACAATATTTGCTCCATGCGCTATAGGGTTTAATAACGCTGGTGAAGCTACCGTATTATCTACAATAAAGGGAACTTTAGCAGCCTTAGCTGTATCCGAGATCGCTTTAAGATCCAATACATCCAATTTTGGATTTCCTAAAGACTCTGCAAAAAATGCCCGAGTATTGGATTGGACGGCTTTAGTAAAATTTTCTGGTACATCGGGATCGACAAACGTAGTTGTAATTCCAAATCTAGGAAGGGTGTTTGCTAATAAATTATACGTGCCTCCATACAAACTATTCGACGCTACAATATGATCCCCAGTTTTGAGAATTACCATCAGTGTAGTTGCGATAGCAGCCGTACCCGACGCGGTCGCTACTGCAGCTACCCCACCTTCCATAGCGGCCAATCGTTGTTCTAAAACATCGTTGGTTGGGTTATTTAATCGCGTATAGATAAATCCTGATTCTGCCAAAGAAAATAAATTGGCTGCATGATCCGAATTATTGAATACATAAGAAGTTGTTTGATAAATTGGAACGGCTTGGGTTCCCTGCGTGTTTGAAGCCTCATGACCTGCATGAAGTGCTAGTGTTGCTAATTGATTGCTCATAATTGAAATTCTTTTTTAATGGTTTCTAAATAATCTAATTTTTCCCAGGTGAAAAGCTCTACTTCCTTCGACACTTTTCCGTTATACGGGGACTCAAACGTTTTGGTTACAGTAAGAGGCGTCCGCCCCATATGCCCATAGGATGCCGTTTCTAGGTACATCGGGTTTCTCAACTTAAGTCGTTGCTCTATGGCATAGGGTGTAAGGTTGAACAGGGTTCTCGCCTTTTTCGCAATTTGGGAATCGGTTAAATCTACTTTTGAAGTACCATACGTATTGATGTAAACCGAAGTTGGTTCTACCACTCCAATGGCGTAACTTAACTGCACTAGGATTTCGTCGGCTACTCCTGCCGCTACAAGGTTTTTTGCCATATGACGTGCAGCATATGCTGCACTTCGGTCAACTTTACTCGGATCTTTTCCGCTAAAAGCACCTCCGCCATGGCCCCCTTTACCGCCGTATGTATCAACGATAATTTTTCTTCCTGTGAGTCCTGTATCCCCATGTGGTCCTCCGATAACAAATTTTCCTGTTGGATTGACATGATAAGTAATGTCATTTCCAAAAAGCTTTTGAATACGGGGTTCAGATTTAGCGATTACACGAGGAATTAAGATCGAAATGATATCCGACTTAATTTTGTGTAGCATGGCTTTCTCATCTGGGTCAAAATCATCGTGTTGAGTAGAAACAACAATAGTATCGATTCTTAAAGGATTGTTTTGATCGTCGTATTCAATAGTGACTTGTGATTTTGCATCGGGACGCAAATAGTTTAGTTCCTTATTCTCTCTCCGAAGTTCGGCCAGTTCTATTAATATTTTATGCGAGAGATCAAGAGCTAAAGGAATGTAGGATGCGGTTTCTTTAGTAGCATAACCAAACATGATGCCTTGGTCACCTGCCCCTTGGGATTCCTTTTCTTCTCGATCTACCCCACGATTAATATCTTGAGACTGTTCATGAATTAAAGAAATTACACCACAAGAATCTCCACTAAATTGATACGCTCCTTTCGTATAGCCAATGGCATTGATGGTTTCACGAGCTATGGATTGCACATCCAAGTAGGTTGCGCTCTTCACTTCACCGGCTAAAATGACTTGCCCAGTAGTTACCATGGTTTCACAGGCTACCTTGCTTTCTGGGTCAAATGCTAAGAAATGATCCAATAAAGCATCGCTAATTTGATCGGAAATTTTGTCAGGATGCCCTTCGCTTACCGATTCTGAAGTAAAAAAATATGACATTTAAAAGTTGCTTTACGGAAGGATTCAAACGGTGCGTTTTAAAAAGCAACACTGCTTTAGCAATTTTTTATCGAGGTTGCAATCAGTCAAATCCTTCCTCGTTTAACGAGACAAAAATACATATTTTTTTTTTACAGCAAACTTTACGCAAAAAAAAATTAATTCGGTCTTTTTAAAAAGCAGATTCCTTTTTTGTTTTGAAAAAAGCAACTAATTTGCGTAATCACTAAATATCAACAGGAATGCATATTGCGATTGCAGGAAATATCGGAGCGGGAAAAACAAGCCTAACCGAACTGATTTCAAAACATTATGGATGGCAAGCCCATTACGAAGATGTTATTGACAACCCTTATTTAGATGATTTTTATACCCACATGGAGCGTTGGTCCTTTAACCTTCAAATCTACTTTCTCAGAAGTAGATTTCAGCAGTTGTTGGCTTTTAAAAACAATCCCAAAACCATAGTTCAAGACCGAACCGTATATGAGGATGCCCATATCTTTGCACCTAACCTCAATGCCATGGGTTTGATGAGCCAGCGAGATTATAAAAACTACATCGAATTGTTTAATTTGATGGAGTCTCTAGTTGAAGGTCCAGATATGTTGATTTATTTACGTAGTAGTATTCCCAACCTGGTCAGTAAAATACACAAACGAGGTCGAGATTATGAAAACAGCATCAGTATCGAATATCTAAGTCGACTAAACGAGCGATACGAAGCTTGGATCAGCACCTACGATAAAGACAAGATGGTGATTATTGACGTTGATGATTTGGATTTTGTTGAAAATAAAAAAGACTTGGAAAGCTTGATTTCGGAGATTGACAAAAGTTTAGCCAAGATTGCCTAAAACACAAAAGGCCGGTAAAACCGACCTTTCTGTAGTTCTTATATTGTTACTTTACTTTTTAGTAGTTCCTTGAACATCTCTATGCAATTCCTGAGAGTCTACTGCTTTCGTTGAAACCTGAACAGTCCATTGATTTTCAACTTCTTCAGAGCTAATTTTTACGGCTACTGCTTCTTCAGTTTCTGTAGCTGGCACCACAAGTTCAATGGTTTGTGTCCCATTGATTTGGCCTTCAACATAAGCAGTTACCGCATCGCTTTGCAAAGCAATACTTGGCGCTATCACTAGAGCGACAACAGACATTAACTTTAATAGGATGTTTAAAGACGGTCCTGAAGTATCCTTAAAAGGATCTCCAACAGTATCCCCTACAACAGAAGCTTTGTGAGCGTCTGATCCTTTTCTCCCATCAGATTCGATCATTTTCTTGGCATTATCCCAAGCTCCACCGGCATTAGACTGAAATATTGCCATTAAAACACCACAAGTAGTAACCCCTGCAAGTAAACCTCCTAGCATTTCAGCGCCCCCAATAAAACCGATAGCAACAGGAACGGCAATAGCCAAAAGTCCAGGCAAAACCATTTCTTTGATAGAAGCTTGAGTTGAAATTTCAACACATTTTCCATAATCTGCACATCCATCTGCTGCATCAAAAATTGCTCGATCTTCTTTTGAAGCTTTGGACATGTCCGAATCGTATTTTCTCATGACCTCCAGAGCGGCTTTTAGCTCAGGAATGTTTTTAAATTGTCTTCGAACTTCTTCGATCATTGCCATTGCTGCTCTTCCTACAGCATTCATGGAAAGTGCTGAAAAAACAAAAGGCAACATTCCTCCAACAAGAAGTCCTGCCATTATTCTAGGTTTTGAAACATCAATACTGCTTAAGTTAGCAACCTGCATAAAAGCAGAGAATAACGCTAAAGCAGTTAGTGCAGCTGAAGCAATTGCAAATCCTTTTCCAATAGCTGCTGTAGTATTACCAACGGCGTCTAATTTATCTGTACGTTCTCTAACCTCATTGGGGAGTTCCGCCATTTCTGCAATTCCCCCAGCGTTATCCGAAATCGGTCCGTAAGCATCTACGGCCAATTGAATCCCTGTATTTGCTAACATCCCTACCGCAGCGATTGCAATTCCATAAAGACCTGCAAAATGGTGAGAAATCAAAATCGCAGCTGCTATTAGAAGAATAGGAATCATAGTGGACATCATTCCCACTCCAAGACCGGCAATGATATTTGTAGCCGCTCCAGTTTCAGATTGAGCTACTATGGATTTAACGGGTTTAGTCCCCGTACCCGTGTAATATTCTGTGATTTTTCCAACACCCAAACCAGCTACAAGACCAGCGATGGTTGCCCAAAAAATCCCCATTGCACCAAAGGGCAATCCTTCTACCGCGTCAGGAATCATCTGGTTGATGATGAAATAGGAAGCAATTACCATTAGTCCTGCTGATCCAAATTCACCAATATTTAATGCTGTTTGTGGATCACCTCCTTCTTTTACTCTAACAAAAAAGGTTCCAATGATCGACATAACGATGCCTACCGCTGCTAGTACGAGAGGTAAATAAACCGCTCCTAATCCATTAAATTCTGGTGTAATGATAAAGGCTCCCAATACCATAGTTCCAATAATCGAACCCACATAAGATTCAAATAAATCTGCGCCCATACCCGCCACATCTCCGACGTTGTCCCCAACGTTATCTGCAATGGTTGCAGGATTTAAGGGGTGATCTTCTGGAATGCCTGCTTCAACTTTACCTACAAGGTCAGCACCTACATCGGCTGCTTTCGTATAAATTCCTCCACCTACTCTTGCAAACAAAGCTATGGATGAGGCACCCATGGAAAAACCGGTTAATACATTTAATACCATTCCTAAATTGTCAGCTCCCGGCCAGATATTTTGGTAAATGGCAAAAAGACCACTTAATCCCAATACCCCTAAACCTACTACTCCTAGTCCCATGACCGATCCACCAGCAAAAGCAACTTCTAAGGCTTTCCCTAGAGAAGTTCGAGCTGCTTGTGTGGTTCTTACATTCGCCTTTGTAGCAACTTTCATTCCGATAAATCCTGCCAAAGCTGAGCAAATAGCCCCAACAATAAATGAAATTGCAACCATTCCGTTTGAACCCACTTCGTTAGTTCCCTTGAAATAAAGAAGTATCGCGACCGCAAGTACGAAAATGGATAAAATTTTATATTCTGCTTTAAGAAAAGACATTGCCCCTTCTGCAATGTTTTTGGCAATTTTTGCCATTTTTTCACTTCCTACCTCTTGCTTACTCACCCAATTGTTTTTAAAGAAAACAAAGAGGAGTGCTAAAATTCCAAAAGCAGGTAAAAATTTAATGATTAATTCCATGTTGTGTTTTTGTGATTAATTTTTTTATTTAGTCGGTAAAAATAGTAAAACAATACTGAATACAAAACCAAGTTTTTGAATTGTGAAAACCTGAGGTTTAGGGATTTTAATTTCTGTTCAATTGATCTTATCTGTACAATACTTTTTTTACAGATTTAATTACATCTTCAGCATCGGGTAACCATTCTTTTAATAGGACGGGTGAATAAGGTGCTGGGGTATCTGCTGTATTAATTTTTTCGATGGGTGCATCTAGGTAATCAAAAAGTTCATTTTGAACTTGATAAGTGATTTCCGTGGAGATGTTTCCAAAAGGCCAGGATTCCTCTAATATTACTAATCGATTGGTTTTTTTGACAGATTCAAAAATAGTTTGATAGTCCATCGGACGAATTGTTCTTAAATCAATTACTTCACAATCAATATTTTCTTTTGCCAATTCCTCTGCAGCGAGTAGTGCCTCTTTTAAAATTTTACCAAAAGAAACAATGGTAACATCTTTACCAGGACGTTTAATGTCCGCCACACCAATCGGCAGGGTATATTCTCCTTCAGGCACTTCACCTTTATCGCCATACATTTGTTCAGACTCCATAAAAATAACGGGGTCATTATCGCGAATAGCAGATTTTAAGAGCCCTTTCGCATCATAAGGATTGGAGGGAACAATGACTTTCAGCCCTGGACAGTTTGCATACCAACTCTCAAAAGCTTGAGAGTGTGTTGCGGCCAATTGACCTGCTGAGCCAGTAGGTCCTCTAAACACAATAGGACATGGAAATTGTCCGCCAGACATTTGTCGAATTTTAGCTGCGTTGTTGATGATCTGATCGATTCCAACCAACGCAAAGTTAAAGGTCATAAATTCAATTATGGGTCGGTTCCCTGTCATCGTAGAACCTACACCAATACCAGAAAAACCAAGCTCAGATATAGGAGTATCAATGACTCGTTTTGCTCCAAATTCATCCAGCATTCCTTTTGATGCTTTGTATGCTCCATTATACTCTGCAACTTCCTCCCCCATCAAGTAGATGGTCTCATCTCGTCGCATTTCTTCACTCATTGCTTCCGCTATTGCTTGTCTAAATTGTATGGTCTTCATCTATTGCATTATCATTGAGCGGCAAATTTAATCAATAATTATCTATTA
This sequence comes from Flavobacteriaceae bacterium, assembly GCA_017858055.1. Taxonomy (GTDB): domain Bacteria; phylum Bacteroidota; class Bacteroidia; order Flavobacteriales; family Flavobacteriaceae; genus MS024-2A. The sequence continues at coordinate 29,566 of JAFMCA010000021.1, read as the reverse complement.
ACGAGACTCAATAAACATTGAAAATGAACGTTTATAAAAAAACATGGAGGATTTTTTCAAATTCCACAATCTAAAATATAAATTTGCTTTATGAAGCTAATCCAAATGACGGTCAAGGGAATTTCCTACAGTGAAACTCAAACCGGTGCTTATGCTCTTATTTTGAGTGAACGGGAGGGAGATCGCAAATTGCCCGTTATTATTGGTGGGTTTGAAGCACAATCCATCGCCATAGCCTTGGAGCAAGAAGTGAAGCCCACTCGACCACTCACCCATGACCTGTTTAAAAGTTTTGGGGAACGCTTTAATACCATTGTCAAGCAGGTGATCATTCATAAGTTAGTCGATGGTATCTTTTATGCAAGCTTGATTTGTGAACGAGATAAAATTGAAGAGATTATCGATTCCAGAACTTCAGACGCCATTGCACTTGCGCTTCGATTTAATGCTCCAATTTATACTTACGATTCTATCTTAAAAAAAGCTGGATTTACAGCAGCCATTTCTTCGGGTGAAAAAAAACTTTCTGAAGACAATTGGATTCAAAATTTTGTGACGGAACAAAGCAAAAAAACCGCAAGCAATGAGGATCTCAAAGAACTTTCTGTAAAAAAACTCAGAGACCTTTTAAGTACTTTGGTGCTTCAAGAGAATTACGAAAAAGCCGCACAAGTAAGAGACGAACTCTCGAAACGGAAAAGTTAATCCGAATTGTTAATTTTTTTTGAACAATTTTTTGAGGTGTACGGTTCCCGTTCCTTCAAATGAGTTTATTTTTGAAAAAATTCATTCTTGTGAAGCAATACTTAGATTTAGTGCAACATATAAGCACTCATGGAGCTGAAAAAACGGACCGAACTGGAACAGGTACAAAAAGTGTTTTTGGATACCAAATGCGATTTGATCTATCCGAGGGATTCCCTTTGGTAACTACAAAAAAAATTCATGTTAAATCCGTAATTCACGAATTATTGTGGTTTTTAAAAGGATCTACCAATATTGATTATTTACAAGAAAATGGGGTTCGGATTTGGAACGAATGGGCAGATGAAAATGGCGATTTAGGCCCTGTATATGGACATCAATGGCGCAACTGGAACAGTGAAGAAATAGACCAAATTCAGATTGTAATCGACACCTTAAAAACGAATCCAGATAGCAGAAGAATGCTTGTTTCTGCTTGGAACCCTAGTGTCCTCCCAGATACCGCTAGATCCTTTGCTGAAAACGTAAAAAACAACAAAGCGGCACTCCCGCCTTGCCATGCTTTTTTTCAATTTTATGTAGCAAATAATAAACTTTCTTGCCAACTGTATCAAAGAAGTGCCGATGTCTTTTTAGGTGTTCCTTTTAATATTGCCTCCTATGCATTACTTACGCTTATGGTTGCTCAAGTATGTGGATATGAAGCTGGTGATTTTATCCACACTTTTGGAGATGTTCATGTATATTCCAATCATCAGGATCAAATAAAAGAACAACTTTCTAGAACACCAAAACCACTTCCGCTAATGAAACTCAATCCTTTAGTGAAAAATATTTTTGATTTTACTTATGACGATTTTGAGTTGTTGAATTATGATCCGCACCCTCTAATCAAAGGGAAGGTTGCTATTTAAGATCTAAATTTTTGAAGTGTCGAGATTAAATGATCTAGGTCTTGATCGGTATTGTACCAATGAAAAGAAACACGCAATCCCGAACCTCGAAGTACAGTCCTAATATTCTCCTTTTCTAAACGTTTGTGAAGTTCTTCTCCTCCCCGTAAACTGAAAATGGTGCTGTGTTCGGATCTTTCTGAAACCCATTTCGGTATATATCCTTCCTCTGTTAATCGGATTTTCGCTTTGAGTCCGAGGTCTGTTTTCTTTTGAATTAATGAAGGAAAATTAAGCTTCTGTAAGGAGTCAATTGCAAAATTTAAACTTGCCATTCCCAATATATTGAAATGACCTTGAAAAAAACGTTCTCTCATCGCTGTAGAACTTAATTGGGCTCGATTTAAAAAGGAAGAAGAAATCATCACAATTCCATTTCCAAAACCTGCCAAAAGCCATTTGTACCCACTAGCAACTACTAGATCAAATGGAGAATTATCGAATTCAAATTCATGAGCCCCTAAAAATTGTGTTCCATCCCCTACGATGATTAAGTTTGGGTAAAGGAGTTTCATTCGCTTCAGAAAATCGAAGTCTATTAATAAACCTGTAGTATATTGGATAATACTGAGTGCCAAAATATCGGTTTCTCCTTTTTCCAACTGCCGTTCAATCGCATCTTCCAGTTGAGGTTGCATGGGAATGGTGGAACAAAAAAAATTGCGTTCCTTAAAAGCATTGGAAAGAGAAGGATAATCTTCTTCGATTTGTAAAACTTTCATGTTATCCGGTAAAAACGAAAGTGAATCTCGTATTCCAGAAGAAAAGCTAGAAACACCAAAACAACGTTCTGCGGCAAGACCAAAAAAAGAAGCGAAATTTTGATGAACTTCAGTTAACTTGTCATACGCATTCATCTTGTAATGATCCCCACCTTGGGAAAGATAAAATGCTTCGTGTTCCGCTCTAAAATTTGCGAGTTCTGTTGACATTAAACCAACATATGCCGTATTGAGATAGGTGGTATTTGTTAATAACGGAAAATGAAGGTTTTCCATACGAGTAGAAGAATGTGTATTTTTGCGACAAATTTAATCTTTTAGTAAGATGGATGATTCAAAATCTTCAAAAGAAATAACATTAATTGCTGCTACGTCTGAAAACAATGCGCTTGGAAAAGACAATCAGCTTATTTGGCATCTCTCTGAAGATCTCAAGCGTTTTAAAAGACTCACCCAAGGGCATGCTGTAGTGATGGGCAGAAAAACTTTTGAATCTCTTCCCAAAGCACTTCCAAATAGAAAAAACATCATTTTAACTCGAAATAAAGAGTTTCAAGCCGAAGGAGCTTGGGTAGCACATACCGTTGAGGAAGCACTCAATCTTACTGATGGTGACGAACAACCCTTCGTAATCGGTGGAGGAGAAATCTATTCCTTATTACTCCCTTTTGCAGATAAAATTGAATTAACCCGTGTACACGACACTTTTGAAGCGGATACTTTTTTCCCTGAAATAAACTTACAAAACTGGGATTTAATCGAAGAAGAAAAGCATTTCAGTTCCGTTGACCAGCCCTACGCTTACTCCTATTTGACCTATAAAAAAATTAACTCATGAATGCATATGTATTTCCAGGACAAGGAGCTCAATTCCCCGGTATGGGCAAAGAACTTTTTGAGAACAGTCCTTTAGCACAAAAACGTTTCACACAAGCCAATGAAATTTTAGGTTTTAAAATCACAGAGATCATGTTTGGCGAGGACGTTGAGGCTTTAAAAAAAACGGAAGTAACTCAGCCTGCGATTTTTCTACATTCTACGATATTAGGAGAAGTTATGGAAAATCGATTTCAGCCTGAAATGGTTGCTGGTCATTCTCTCGGTGAGTTTTCCGCTTTGGTTGCCAGTGGTGCTCTTAGTTTTGAAGAGGGACTCTATCTCGTAAGTGAAAGAGCATTGGCAATGCAGGCTGCTTGTAACGTTCAAGCTGGAACCATGGCTGCTATCTTAGGTTTGGAAGACCCTATTGTTGAATCTGTTTGTGAATCTATCCCTGGGATTGTTATTCCTGCGAATTACAATTGTCCTGGTCAATTGGTTATTTCAGGAGCAGTAGAGGCAGTAGAAAAAGCCTGCGAAGCCCTCAAGGATGCTGGTGCAAAGAGAGCTCTCATTCTTCCAGTAGGAGGAGCCTTTCATTCCCCCTTAATGGAGCCTGCTAAAGAAAAACTTGCTCATGCAATTGCTCATGCTAGTTTTAAAACACCTCGATGTGCAGTATATCAAAATGTAACTGCTAAGGGTACAGTGGATCCGCTAGAAATAAAAGAGAATTTAGTTGCTCAACTCACAGCTCCTGTCCGATGGACTCAAAGCGTCAAACAAATGATTGCTGATGGTGCCACTCATTTTACTGAGGTAGGTCCTGGAAAAGTGCTTCAAGGGTTGGTTAAAAAAATCAATCCCAGTATGGAAACTGCTACGGGTATTTGAAAATTATCTTTTTAAGGTTAACCGATTTACTTTTGACTAGATTCAAATCAATTGTAAATCAATCAGGTTAAAAACTCCAAGACTGTTTTAGCAATAAACTCAATTTGATCACTCGAGAGTTCTGAATGCATGGGTAAGGAGATGACATCTTTTACCAGTTGATTCGTTACTGGAAAAGTATGCTCCTTTACACTAGGATCTGCATATGCTTTTTGAGCATGAAGTGGAACAGGATAATACACCCCACATGGAATGTCGTGCTTTCCTAAATGTGCAACTAACCCATCCCGATCTGCATCAATAAGTCGCAATGTATATTGATGAAAAACGTGCGAATTACAGTCCGCAAGACGATGAGGTGTTATCAAATTTGGATGACCTTCAAAAAAAGAATTATATCGCAAAGCGGCTTCTTTTCGGCGCTCATTATAAAAATCCAAATATTTTAATTTCACTTTTAAAACCGCTGCTTGAAGTGAATCCAATCTGGAATTCACTCCAACCACATCGTGGTAATACCGTGTATACATTCCGTGATTTACTATCCCTCTTATAAAGTGTGCTAGGTCGTCATCATTAGTAAAAATAGCACCCCCATCACCATACGCTCCAAGATTTTTGGAGGGAAAAAAAGAAGTTGCAGCAACATGTCCCAAGCTACCTGTTTTCGCCTGAATGCCGTCAGGAAAAGTATAGGTAGCTCCAATACCTTGAGCATTATCTTCCACGACATACAAATTATATTTTTCTGCTATTCTTAAAATTTCGGCCATCTCAGCGCATTGTCCGAAAAGATGGACGGGTATTATCGCTTTAGTTTTTTTGGTAATTGCTTTTTCTATCGCTTCAGGATCGATATTGAAAGTCCGAGGATGAACATCCACTAAAACTGGTTTTAAATGTAAAAGGGAAATAACTTCCACTGTAGCTGCAAAAGTAAAATCTGCAGTAATGATCTCATCCCCTGGTTTTAATTCAAGTCCCATCAATGCAATTTGCAACGCATCGGTCCCATTTGCGCAGGGGATTACATGTTTAACCCCAACGTACAACTCTAATTCTTTTTGAAATTCCTGAACCATGGGTCCATTGATATATGAACTTGATTCAAAAACGGATTCCATTGAAGCCGCTACTTCCTTCCGAATAAAGTCATACTGACTTTTTAAATCCACCATTTGGATTTTTTTCATGTGCTTTAATTTAAGTACAAATAAACTAAAAAAATAAGCCCTAAATTGCTTTTAAACCAAAGTTTTAAAGCGTTTAGGTATAGAAATAATCCCATTTTCTTTCAATGGTGCTGGTTTGTTCCAAGCATACCATTTTCTGTTTTTTTGAAAATAATTTCGTGCTGTGCGAAAGAAAGAATCACCCTCTTTGGGGGGGACAGATTTTAATTGTTCATAGAGTTGGTGTCTCCTATTAAAATGCCCTTCCCACCCCGAAGACCTCAATTGATCATTTGTTGCGTTTTGTTTGGCCTGTTCAAGATCTACTAATCCAAAGTGGAAAAGGAATAAGTGCGGATCAATTGCAAAGTTTTTTCCTTTGACTCGATGAAATCCCGATCCCCATTGTAGGGGTTGTAGTGCTACTACGGGTTTCGTATAACGATCCGAAACTTGAGCAAAAGAGCGCTGAGAAAGAAAGGGTTGTTTTAAATCTACAGGAGCTTCGTGTAACGGATGTTGACCTACGTCTAGACCAAGAGCAGACAAGGAACTGCTTTTAAATTCTTGGGATAAATAAGCCTGTAGTGATGTTTTTTGTAAGGGGTCTAGTACAAGAAACTCATCGATATCCATGGCCAAAACGACATCATAGGTTTTAAATAAAGTATGAGAAAATTTTGAAATATGGAGGACTCGTTTTCGATCCCCCTTTGATCGACTGAGTTTTGTATGTGGAATTGGATAGCAATTAATGGAATCCGCTAAAACAGGTAATTTCTGGTCAAGCCCATCGATAAATAGATAGAGGTTTTTTAATCCGAATTGTTGTCCATAATACGTAATCCATTTGTCTGCAAAGAACGAGTCATTGCGAACCATAGAAACCACAGCAATTTTTTTTTCTTTCATTTTGGAGTTCAAAATCCAAGAGGTATTTTATTCTGACTTAGGTGTCAAATTCTAAAACACGCTAAAGGTAGGTATTTGTCTTTTGGATAAAAATTGTTAAGTCCCAAGATATTTTAAAAGTGATAAAAAAGGAATTGTATATTTGGGATGTCTGATAAAATTTTATAAATGAAAAAAAATCTATTTGTTGCTCTGTCCTTCATCACCATTTTAATTCAAGCCCAAGAATCCCCAAATATAATTTTAATGATTGGTGACGGTATGGGACTCACTCAAATTAGCACTGGCATGTATGCCAACAACAACCAGACTGCTCTAGAGGATTTTTCCTATGTTGGGCTCTCAAAGACGTATGCTTTTGATAAACTTGTTACCGATTCTGCTGCAAGTGGAACGGCTATGGCATCTGGAGTGAAAACACTTAATGGCGTTATCGGAATTGATTCAAAAAATGTTCCCCAAAAAAGTATATTAGAAATTTGTGCAGAACAAGATTATAAAACTGCGTTGATCGTAACGTCCAGTATAGTGCATGCAACCCCTGCCTCCTTTTATGCAAAGGTTCATTCCAGACGTCAATACGAAGACATTGCACTCCAACTTAGCGAACACTACGTTGATCTTTTTGTAGGAGGGGGAAAAAAACACTTTATAGCTCGTGAAGACAAACGCAATCTATTAAACGAAATGGATGAGTATACTTTTGTCAATAGTATTAGAGAATTTGGTAGAAGTAACGTTAACAAACTTGGATACATAACTTATGATGACGAACCTCCAGCATTATTAAAAGGAAGAAAGCCAGCTCTAGATGAGCTTACCAAAATCGGTTTGGAAAAAATGAAGGCAAAAGGAAAGCCCTTTTTTATGATGATAGAAGGCTCTCAAATAGACTGGGGTGCCCATGCAAATGAAATGGAGTATGTTATTTCAGAATTTAAAGAATTTGATAAGACCATTCAAGCCGTATTGGAGTTTGCAAAGGCTGATGGGAACACCCTTGTTATCGTAACTGCGGACCATGAAACAGGTGGTCTTTCTTTATTAGGTGGGAATATTTCTGACGGAAAAATGGAAGGAAAATTTAACACAGAGGGACATTCTGCTTCTATGGTCCCCGTGTTTAGTTACGGACCAAGCTCAGAACTCTTTTCAGGAATCTACGAAAACACTGCCATTTTTGATAAAATGCTTAAAGCTGTAGAATCAAACTGATTATTTTGTTCTGGCTTGTGCTACTATTTTTTGCTCAAACTTTGAGTCGTCTTCCAAAACCTCATAAAAGGCTTTCATAAACTCAAACATATTTTCGAATTCTTTTGGGTCTGAAAACTCCGATTCGAAGGAAGCAACCAGATCTAATAAGGAGGTCTTTTTTTCAATAAACTCTGCCCTTACAGCATCAAAATATTGTTGCTCTCGCTTAAACCCTCTATATACACGGTCTTGTACTGATTGTATTCCCAAAGTTGAATTTACCGTGGCATAACTTGGATTTACCCAACCCGTCATATCAAAATCATAGGGTAAAGGAATGATTTCTTTTTTAACATATAATAATTTTCCGTTATGCTGATAAGCAACAGAGAAATCAGTATTTCCAAGTAAATATTGAAAAAAAGCATTCTGTACAGAAGTAGTATGCTGCATCGCCATCGGATGAATAAAGCGCTCCATAACTTTTCCTTCATGACGGTCTGCTACTCGCTTGTCATCTTCAATTAAAAATCCTTTGAGTTGAAACACTTTATCATTATTGCCCTTGGGCTCAGTAAACTCAATGTTTACCCTTTTCGTTTTGAAATGAAAGGGGGATACTTGCTCATAAATTTTATAGGCGATGAATTCCTGTAAAATATTATCATTATTCTCACTTTCAATTTTACAAGGAAGAACTAATTTCATGGTTTTATTTCCATCAAAAATGGTCTCGCTGTATTGACTTTTTTTGATTTTCATCTTTACCGGTGGAAAATAACACTGATTTCTTCTAAAGTTCCCTCTTGCTCGAAGATTCACCTCAATCTCATTCCATTTCCCTTCATGAAGATAGCCCATCGAGGTAGTGATGAATGTGGAATCATCCGTATTTTTATTTAGATCTTTATTGGAGTAGCTCAGCTTTAACTCCATTGGTGACTGGTCCTCAAATAATTTATCAGATTTTTGAGCATTTTGTGCATGTAACATTGCTGTTAAGAACAAAATGAATGCGGTTATGGTTTGTTTATTCATTATATAGTTAATAAATTCACTCAAATATAATAATATTATTTCCATGTCCAGATATCTGATTATAATCAATTTCCGAACTTTAATCACCTTTTTCCTTTCAATTGCCGTGACTTACCTGGCCTATGAATTTAAAGTGGTTTACAATATCGACCTTACCTTAATGAGTATTGCAATCATTTTCCCTTTGGTTTTTACTATTCGTGGTGCCTTTAGAAGAAGAGAAAAAGCATTAGAGCATTTGAGTCGATTCAAAGCGGGATTAAAGACAGTAGAAAATTATATGCTCTATTCCTCCCAACTCAATGAAGAGGGGAAAAATCAAGCCGTAGAAAATATAAAAAAAATCAACCATTCGTTATATCTTCATTTAACCACCCTAAGTGAAGATACTTCAGACTTAGATGCTTCTATTAATCATTTGATCGAGTTTATCAAGAACAACGGGGAGTTTATTCCCAAAGGATGTAAAGAGAAAATTTTTCGGTTTTTGCGCGACGTCATTGAAAGTTCTGACAATCTTGTAGCCATTCATGCACATCGAACCCCCATCAGTCTAAAAGCGTATTGTTTGATTTTTATCTACATATTTCCGGTAATCTACACTCCTACCATTATCAATAAAATTGGAGTGGATAATCCCAGTTGGCTAACCTTTTTTATTGTGATGCTCAGTGAGTTTATATTAATCTCTCTATACAATATTCAAGACCAAATGGAGTATCCATTTGATGACGAAGGGTTAGATGATATCAAATTCAAACTATTCCACGTTCACAGAAAATAATTTTGATAACTTTCAAAATCGTATCTTACTGATAAATAGTATATTGGTTCTACATAAAATAGATTTATAGGTTCATTCCTATTCATCTTCCCACTTTTTGCACATTAAATCTTATGAAAAATTTTCTTTTAGTTTGTGTTTTTTTACTCTTAATAGGATGTCAAAAAAATACTCCGAAACAACACCTCAACAGTATAATCGAAACCTATCAGAACCATAAAGAAAATGAAAATCAAGATTTTCCCCTAGGAGATTATCGGGAATTGAGTTTTGAAAAATATGCTACTTTTTGTGATTCCTTGTTGACTGAATTAAATACAATGGATTCCACCTTATTCAACGAGGATGATCTAATATCTTATACCCTACTTAAATTTGTATTAAACGAGACCCTAGAAAAATTTAAATTTAAAAGCCATTGGAATCCTATTCTTTCGGATGCCGGGTTTCATTCAAGTTTAACTTATCAGGTCAGACCCATTACAAGTAAAAAAGGGGCATTAAACTATCTAAAAAAATTAAAAGCCATCCCAGACTACATTGATCAACAAACCCAACTCATTCGAAAAGGGCTTAAAGTTGGCATGGGTCAACCTCTTGTTATTTTCAAGGGATATGAATCTACATATGATCAACATATCACCTCTACAGCAGAAGAAAATTTTTATTACAGTCCTTTTTTAGATTTACCCGCTCCATTAACTCCCGAGGAAAAAGATTCACTCCAGCAAGCTGCAAAAAAAGTGCTCTTGGAGGAGGTAATCCCCACTTTCAAGTTTGTAAAAACATTTTTTGAGGAAGAGTATTATCCCAATACACGTCAAACTATTGGAGTGTCTGAAACCCCAAATGGTAGAGCCTACTATCAAAGTCGGATTAATTTTTACACTACTGAAAATTTGAGCCCTGAAGAAATTCACCAAAAAGGACTTGATGAAGTAAAGCGAATTCGAGCGCAAATGCAGGCTATCGTCCAAGAAGTTAATTTTAAAGGAACACTAAAAGAATTCATTGAATATCTGAGAACGGATTCCCAGTTCTATGCCAAAACACCCGAGGAGCTTCTCAAACACGCTCGTAACATTTCAAAAAAACTGGACGAACAACTTCCACGTTACTTTAAAACATTGCCCAGAAAACCTTATGGAGTTGCACCCGTCCCGGATGCCATTGCTCCTAAATATACTGGTGGCCGTTATATAGGCACTTCACCAGACAGTACCGATCCAGGTTATTACTGGATAAATACATACAATCTGCCCAGTAGGCCCTTGTATGTAATTCCCTCACTTACTGCACATGAAGCCGTACCAGGACACCATCTTCAAGGTTCATTAAACCAGGAACTGCCAGAAAGCATTCCCCAATTCAGAAGAAACCTATACCTCTCCGCTTATGGAGAAGGCTGGGGTTTGTATTGTGAATTTTTAGCAAATGAAATGGGAATCTACACCAATCCCTATGAACATTTTGGTAAATTAACCTATGAAATGTGGCGTGCAAGCCGTCTTGTGGTGGATACCGGTATGCATGTCTTTGGTTGGACTCGTGAGCAGGCTGTTGAATTTATGGCTGATAACACTGCTCTCTCACTCCATGAGGTAAATACTGAAATTGACCGATACATTTCGTGGCCTGGTCAGGCTCTATCCTATAAAATTGGTGAACTCAAAATTCGAGAATTACGCGTTTTTGCTGAAAAAGAATTAGGAAGCCAATTTGATATTCGTGAATTCCACGAGAAAATCCTTGAAAAAGGAACGGTAACACTTTCTTTATTGGAGACTAGAATTGTGAATTACGTCAATACTCTAAAAAAATCTAATTTAAACTAAATCCAATTAAGTGCTTTATTACTTAGTATTAAGAGTATTTTTTATGAAGATCTGAAAAAAATCTATATTTTTATGAAAATATGATTTCTAGAAATCAGTGAACCAAAATAAAATTTAAAATGGCACAATTTCAACTCAATGTAAACGGCGAAATACACGAAGTAAATGCTGACCCCACAACCCCAATTCTTTGGGTGCTTCGTGATCATTTGAATCTTGTGGGAACAAAATACGGTTGTGGTATTGCACAATGTGGAGCATGTACAGTTCACCTAAATGGAATCGCAGTACGTTCTTGCCAACTGCCTGTTTCCTCTGTAGGAACGAACAAGTTAACTACCATCGAAGGTTTGTCAGAAAAAGGAGATCATCCCGTTCAAAAAGCTTGGATAGCGCACGACGTACCTCAATGTGGGTATTGTCAGGCGGGTCAAATCATGAGTGCTTCTGCTCTTTTAGAAGCCAATCCAAATCCAACGGATGAAGAAATAGAATCTGCAATGAATGGAAATATTTGTAGATGCGGAACTTATACCCGAATAAAAGCAGCAATTAAAACAGCCTCAAACTCTTAAAATAACATTTATGAAAACGGTAAAAACAACAATCGGAAGACGGTCTTTTATTAAAAGAAGCACCCTTGTTGGAGGTGGAATCATGTTAAGCTTTAATTGGTTAGCATCTTGTGATATGACACCGCAACAAGTTAAAGCACTTCCAAAAGAGTGGTTTAAAATCAACGGATTTCTTAAAATCGGAGAAAATGGATTGGTTACCATTATGTCCCCCAATCCAGAAATTGGGCAAAACGTAAAAACATCCATGCCGATGCTCGTTGCTGAGGAGCTAGATACCGATTGGAATGACGTCATTGTTGAACAAGCTCCTTTAAACACCAGCGTGTTTACTCGACAATTAGCTGGAGGGAGTCAATCCATTCGACAAGGATGGAACAGTTTGCGTATGGCTGGCGCTACCGCCCGTGCGATGTTGATTCAAGCCGCAGCCAAAACTTGGAATGTAGACGCAAGTGAAATTACTACCAGCCAAGGTCAATTAATTCATGAAGCTTCTGGGAAGAAATCAGGTTATGGACCAATGGCTTCCTTGGCAGCACAAATGGAAGTTCCTAAGGAAGTCCCTTTAAAAGACATTAGCGATTTTAAAATTATCGGAACTTCAAGAAAAAATGTAGATGGTACCAAAATCGTGACCGGTCAGCCCCTTTACGGGTTGGATTATTCCGCAGACAATATGCTTATTGCTATGATCGTCCATCCTCCAGCTTTTGGAATGCAACTCAAATCTATTGATGACAGTCAAGCTGCTGGTATGCCTGGAATTAAAAAAATATTTAAAATCAAGACCCATTTAGACAACTACAGCTTAGGTGCATTTGATAATGATGCATTTAATGAGGTAGCCGTGATCGTTGGAGCGACTACTTGGGAAGTTATGAATGCCAAAAAAGCCCTAAAAACGGAATGGGAATTATCTCCCAACAAGAAAGAAGATCTCGATTTTTTTGGAAGTACCATGACCGTAGAAACCCCTGCTGGATTAGAAAGCAGTAATGATCACCGGAAGATCTTTGATGAAATGCCAAAGAAAAAAGGAAAAATTGTCCGAAAAGACGGAGATCCTGAAAAAATGTTTAGTAAGGCTGCCAAGATAATTGAGCGCAGCTATACTTGCCCATTTTTAGCACACAACACCATGGAACCCATGAACTTTTTCGCTGACGTTACTTCTGAAAGAGCAAATTTAGTTGGGCCTATCCAAACTCCTGAAATCATGGAAGGAAGTATTTCCAAACGCTTAGGAATGGATAAAGAAAAAATTGATATTCAAATGACCCGAATGGGTGGTGGTTTTGGTAGAAGATTATACGGTCACTTTATGACAGAAGCTGCAGTCATTTCTAAAGAAATGGGACAACCTGTTAAACTGATTTATTCTAGAGAAGACGATATGACTCAAGGTACCTATCGCCCGGCTTATCACGCACTCTACAGAGCGGCCTTAGATGAAAACAACAACTTGATTGCTTTTCATGTAAAAACCGGGGGGATTCCAGAAAGTCCTCTCGCAGCAAATCGTTTCCCCGCAGGGGCAGTAGATCATTATATGGCAGAGGAATGGACAGAAAAAAGCAATATTACAGTTGGTGCTTTTCGAGCACCAAGATCCAACTTTATTGCTGGAGCTGAACAAGCCTTCCTAGACGAACTCGCTGAAGCTATGGATAAAGATCCAATTGATTTTCGATTGGAACTCCTAGAGCGCGCAGAGAAAGATCCTGTCGGTGAACGAAATGATTACGATGCCTCTCGCTATGCAGGAGTGCTAAAACTCGTTAAAGAAAAATCAAATTGGACAGGAACAAATCCTGAGGTATATCGAGGTACTGCTGCTTATTTTTGCCACAATTCCTATGTAGCAAATGTATTGGATCTGGAAATGCGTAATGGAAATCCTGTGGTTAAAAAAGTGTATTGTGCTATCGATTGTGGTATCGTTGTCAATCCTGATGCAGCGATCAATCTCGCTGAAGGAGGAGTAGTTGACGGTATTGGACATGCTATGTACAGTGCCCTCACTTTTAAAGACGGTAAACCGGAGCAAAATAATTTTGACCAATACAGACTTATTCGTCACAGTGAAGCTCCCAAAGAAATCGAGGTTCATTTTGTAGAGAATCAAATTGACCCTACTGGGCTAGGTGAGCCGCCGTTCCCACCAATTATGGGAGCCATGGCGAATGCACTCTACAAAGCAACCGGGGTGCGACACTACAATCAGCCTTTTATTACAGACAAACCCCTCGCTGGATAATACATTTTATCTAACGGATTATACAAACAGGAATTTGCTTTTTTAAAGTAAATTCCTGTTTTATTTATTCAAATCATGATAGCAGTAGCTGAAGCACTTCAACTGGTTTTACAAAACAGCTCTCCCCTTAGGGAGACAGAGCTACTACCCCTTGCAAAATGCCTCAACAGAAATCTTGCACATGCAATTAAAGCAGCTGTAAACCTTCCCCATTTTAGACAATCCTCTATGGATGGGTATGCGATATGCATTCACAACTCCATGGACTATGACCTTGTAGGAGAAGTAAAGGCGGGGGAGAACAGTAACCCAGAATTAAAACCTGGTGAGTGTGTTCGCATTTTTACTGGTGCAGCTGTACCGGACAGCGCGAATGCAGTAGTTATGCAAGAAAAAATTAAACTAAAAGGGAAGCAAATTACGCTGCAGAGCGATGTAATCCTGGAGCAAAACATTCGGTCAATAGGTTCTCAAGTTCATAAAGGGGCTTATCCACTTGAAAAGGGACAAGTACTTCAAGCCTCTGGTCTGGCATTTTTACAAAGTTTGGGAATCAAAGAAGTGGAAGTATATCGCAATCCAAAAGTTACGTTGATTTTGACTGGAAATGAGTTGATTCCTATTTCTGAACCTCTTGAAAGAGGAAAGATCTATGAAAGTAATAGCGTTTTACTTCGAGCAGCTTTGGAACAACAAGGTATTGAAACCCAACTCATCTCCTTTGCGGAAGATACTTTGGAAGCTACAATAAAAGCGCTTGAAAACGCTTTTAAGTCTTCAGATGTTGTTCTACTTTCAGGAGGAATTTCTGTAGGTGATTATGATTTTGTACGTGATGCTCTAGCCCATTTAAAAGTTGAGGAGCTTTTTTATAAAGTACGTCAGCGACCTGGCAAACCTCTTTTTTTTGGAAAAAAAGAATCTCGATTTGTATTTGCACTTCCTGGTAATCCAGCCTCTACGTTAAGTTGCTTTTATGTTTATGTTTTACCTCTAATTGCTCGATTAAAAGGTGGTCAGAGCGAAGGTTTAATCCGTTTGTTCGTCCCGTTACAACATGATTTTAAATCTGATGAACCCAGAGCATTGTTTTTAAAAGCATCCATAGAAAATAAAGCAGTGAGTATTTTAGATCGTCAACACTCCTCCATGCTCGTCAGCTTTGCAAAAGCAAATGCACTTGTATATATCCCTGAAAATGGAGTCTTTTTAAAAAGAGGAGATCTAGTAGAAGTTTTACTTTTACCTAATACTATATTGACCTAAAAAGGAGCTATGTTTATTGAACCAACTCTGTTTTATGTATTCATTCCATTGATTGCATTTTTGTATTCTAGTGTTGGACATGGAGGAGCAAGTGGCTACCTGGCGCTTATGGCTGTCTTTTCATTTCCTTCTGAGTTGATGAAGCAAACGGCATTACTCCTAAATTTATTTGTTGCTGGTATTTCCTTTTTTCAATATTACAAAGCAGGTCATTTCAACAAAAAGCTGTTTTTATATTTTGCTTTGGGTTCGGTACCCACTGCCTTTATTGGCGGAATGTGGTCTTTAGATCCTTGGCTCTACAAAAAAATACTGGGTTTTATTTTATTTTTTGCCATAGCAAAAATGCTCTTCAAAAAAGAGAATACCTCTAAACAAATTAAAAAAATACCCGTCGCTCTTGCCTTGTTTATTGGGATGGGGATTGGATTTTTCTCTGGGCTAATTGGAATAGGCGGGGGTATAATTCTCACTCCAATAATTTTACTTTTTCATTGGGGTAATATGAAGGAAGCTGCTGCGGTGTCCGCATTGTTTATTTGGGTAAATTCCTTATCAGGGTTACTTGGTCAAATGAGTAGTGGTGTTAACTTTACATCAAATACTTTTATTCTAGTTACCTTAGCCCTTGTGGGTGGACTTTTTGGAAGTTATTTTGGAAGTCAGCGATGGAACAACAGACTGTTAGAATATTTTTTAGCCTTAGTATTGACCTCGGCAGGAATTAAACTTATCTTGTATTAATATGGGACTTAGAGTGCGCTATTTCGGACAATTGCAAGAAATTACAGGAAAAAAAGAAGAGTCTCTAACTGGAGTATTTGGAACTATTGGAAACCTAAGAGCACACCTAATCCGTTGTTATCCAGGGTTGGAAAAGATTCATTTTAAAATTGCCCAAGACAATACTATTGATATTGATTCCAGTGAGGTCAATGGAACTCTCATAGATTTATTACCTCCCTTTTCAGGTGGTTAAGTATGGAAAATCGATATCAAAGACATCTTCAGCTCAATGAAGTAGGACCCTCCGGTCAAGAGAAAATCAGAAAGTCAAGTGTACTTGTGGTAGGCGCAGGAGGTTTAGGATGTCCAGCACTTCAGTACCTTACTGCCGCTGGAGTAGGTCTCTTGGGAATTATGGATCCTGATGTCGTTTCCCCCTCCAACTTACAACGACAAATTCTATTTACAGAAAATGATCTCGGTAAAAACAAAGCCACTTGTGCAAAAGCTTTTTTAAGCAAAATCAACTCTGAGGTTGAAATCATCGACTACCCCTTTGCTTTAACCCATGAAAATTCAGAAGAACAAATTGCCAAATTTGATCTTGTAATCGATGGTACGGATAATTTCTATACGCGTTATTTAATTAGCGATCAATGTCTCTTACTCGACAAGGTCATGGTATATGGTGCATTGTATAAGTTTGAAGGGCAAGTAACCGTATTTAATTATAAAAATGGTCCTAGTTACAGGTGTTTATTTCCGTCTCCTCCAAAAATGGGAGCCATCCCCAATTGCAGTGAAATTGGTGTACTGGGGGTCGTCCCAGGGATCATTGGAATCTATCAAGCCACAGAGGCTTTAAAAATTATTTTAGAAATTGGCGATATTCTCAGCGGAAAACTTCTTTGTGTAAATCTTCTCAATCACAACCACACCACATTTAATTTCCCAAAAAATAGTGTTGAAATCGACGCAATAAAAAAGCAGCAAAAAGTAATTCCAATAGAAAATCAAGATTGCTTCGTAGATTTTGAATTATCTTTAGACCAGCTCTCATCAAAGAAAAAGATACTGTGGATCGATGTTCGAGAAAAAGAGGAATCACCTCGAATTGCTCATTTGAATGTAAAGGAATTTCCTTTGAGTCAACAACTTTCTCTGGAACCTTTTCACAACTCTGAGGAACAAATTATCGTTTTTTGTCAAACGGGTTTAAGAGGTAAACTCTTTGTGCAAAAATTAAGAGAGTTGGGGATTCAAAACTGTTTTAGCCTGAAAGAAGGAGCAGCAGAACTTTCAATATGGGCTGAAAAAAATAAAGATTAGATGAAAGAAAACATTAAAAATATATTTGTAGAAGGAGCAATATCTCCAACTAAAATTGCAACGTCTATAGCTCATCATCAATCCAAAACAAATATTGGAGCTCACGCTATTTTTTTAGGACAAGTACGAGCAGATCAAATTGAAGGAAAAACAGTCCATGCTATAGACTATAGCGCACAAACTGAAATTGCCAATCAAGTTTGTCATGAAATTAGGGAGGCTGCCTTTTCTAAATTCGACTTGAGTTGTATGCATATCTATCACAGCCTTGGTACCGTAAAATCAGGTGAAGTTTGTTTTTTTGTTTTTGTTTCGAGTGCACACCGTAAGCCTGTTTTTGAAAGCCTGACGGCAATCGTAAATGAAATCAAGGCAAAAGTTCCTGTTTTTGGAAAAGAAATTTTTGAGGATCAATCTCACCAATGGAAAGTAAATCAATAAGTTATGGTTGATATTACACATAAAAAAAATACGCTGAGAATTGCAACTGCTGAAGCACTACTCACCGTAAGTAAAAAAGAAACCATTCAGGCAATACAAAATAAAACTGTTCCCAAAGGGGATGTATTTGAGATGAGTCGTGCTGCTGGATTACTAGGTGTTAAAAAAACACCCGAAATTTTGCCCGATTGCCACCCGTTGCCCATTGAATACGCTGGTTTTAATTTTGAAATCCATGGTTTACAAATTAAAATTTCGTGCTCCCTTAAAACAATCTATAAAACAGGCGTTGAAGTAGAGGCTATGCATGGGGCAAGTATAGTGGCTTTAAATATGTACGACATGCTGAAGCCCATAGACAAAGGCGTAGAAATTTCGAATATCAGACTCGTTTCCAAAAAAGGAGGAAAAACGGATCGACATAGACTCAACACAAATATAACTAGTGCTGTGATTGTCTGTTCTGACACTGCGTCTAAAAAGGAAAAAGAAGATAAAGCAGGGAAAGAAGTAATCAAACTAATGGAAAACTGGGACATCAATGTAGTCGACTATCAAGTCATTTCAGACGATATTGACCAGATTCAATCGCAACTCGAGAAACAAATTGCAGCCCAAACCTCAGTAATCCTTTTTGTTGGCGGAACAGGTCTTTCACCAAGAGATCAAACTCCAGATGCTTTAGAACCTTTATTGGAAAAACGCATCCCAGGGATCGAAGAAGCCATACGAAAATATGGTCAAGATAGAACTCCCTATGCAAGTCTTTCTCGAAGTGTTGCTGGCCTAATCGGGAAGAGTTTGGTCATTGCACTCCCGGGTTCAACTCAAGGAGCTTTGGAGTCGCTTCATGCTGTTTTTCCTGAAGCCTTCCATTTATTTGACATTATTAAAGGAGCTAAACACGAATTATGAACCAAACTCCTTCTCCTTTAACGGACACTTTCGGAAGGCATCACAATTACCTCCGAATTTCACTTACTGAAAGATGTAATTTACGATGCTCGTATTGTATGCCAGTAGATGGAGTTAAACTGAGTCCTGCATCTCATTTAATGAACGCTGAAGAAATTTATTCCATTGCGAAGACTTTTGTAAAATTTGGTGTAGATAAAATCAGACTTACTGGTGGGGAACCGCTGGTTCGAAAAGATTTTCCTCAAATTCTGGAATTACTATCCACTCTTAACGTAGAATTATCGATTACGAGTAATGCCGTATCCATCGATCGGCATATTGACTTACTGAAAAAATCAGGGGTGAAAACCATCAATATCAGCCTTGATACCCTGAGTGCGGAACGCTTTCATACCATCACTTTCCGAGATTATTTTGATCGAGTTTATCAAAATATTTTAAAACTGATTGATGAAGGGTTCTTGGTGAAAATCAATGCTGTTCTCATGCGAGGAATCAACGATGATGAAATTCTTGATTTTATTGCGTTTACCAAAACCCATCCAATCGTCTTTCGTTTTATTGAATTCATGCCTTTTGACGGAAATCAATGGAAGAGAGAAAAAACCGTTTCCTATCAGGAAATCATGGAGCAAATTCAAGGGAAGTACAGCAATGATCAAATTATACGACTTCAAGATGCTCCAAATGACACCTCTAAGAATTATACCATAAAAGGGCATCAAGGCACTTTTGCAATTATTAGTACCGTAACTCATCCTTTTTGTGATCAATGCAATCGTATTCGATTGACAGCAAATGGTCAATTAAAAAACTGTTTGTTTTCAAAGAAAGAAAATGATTTACTCTCTGCGTTAAGAAGCAATCAAGATATTGAGCCAATTATCCGGCAGAGCATTTCAAGTAAATTTGCAGTCCGTTCGGGTTTGGACGGACCCGAAAGTTTTGAGGATCCAAAACAACACGAACAAAATCGAAGTATGATTACTATTGGGGGTTAAATTCCTTAAGTAATTCGCGATAGACTTCAGGAGTATCCATATCCACTAAACTGCTGCCTCCATTCAAATAGATGATTTGCTGTGAATTTTTTTTTATAATTTTTTTAGCCCCTTCTTCTCCATTTAATTTTTGTAGGGCACCAAAATAATGAGCATCAAATAGCACTGGAGCTCCACTCCATCCAAAATCCGATTCAGATGCAATAATTTGTTTTTGTCCTTTTTGGAAAAGCGCTCTCATATTATAATAATGCTCACTTGTCACTAAGGGTTGGTCTATCAAAGAAATCAATACCCCGTCTAGAGAGGCATCCATTTTGAGCACCGTTCGGATACCGAACCCTAAAGAATCTCCCATTCCATTTTCCCAGTCTTCACATCGGAGGACCTCAAGGCTATATCCTTTCAGAAGAGGTTCGATTTGATCGGCGAATGCACCCGTTATGATAAAAAGTTGTTCTGTTGTAGGGAGTATCCTCTCAATCTGAAATTCTATTAAAGTCTTGGCTCCCCAAGGCAAAAGTTGCTTTGGTGTACCCATTCTTTTCGATTTTCCTGCTGCCAAAAGCACATGGCAAATCCTACTCATGAATGCTCCCTTTTTTTTCTTTTAATTGAATTGGTTTTTGCTTTCGAAGAACACTGAGAATTTCAGCTAATATCGATACCGCAATTTCCTGAGCACTTTCTGCACCAATATTGATTCCTGCTGGTCCATGAATATTTTCTAAAAACTCAATAGAGAGCTCCGAATTAAAATCCAAAACTTTTTCCAAGATTCGTTCTCTTCGATGTTTCGGTCCTAATATTCCAAAATATGCCGGTTGGGTATGAGCAAGGGCAAGTAAATATTGAACATCCTTAGTAAAGCTGTGGGTCATCAACATGACTGCAGTTTGTGAATCGATTCCACGAGTCTCTAGGGATTCAAATGTTGGTGTGATAAACTGAGATGAACCTACAAAATGCTCTTTCGTTTTTGCTTCATCAGGCGCTGCAATGACGGTAACTTGCCATCCTAATTCAGAAGCCGCTTTACACAAACTGACTGTGTCGTGTTCCGCACCAAAGAGATAAAGCTGAAATAAGGGTTGAAATGATTGCTTAAAACACAAAAGTTTTTCAGAAGAAGAATCCAAAGGTTCTCTTAATGAGATGCGATTTCCTGATAGTATAAATTGTGTCCCGTAAGCAAGATTTGTTCCTTCCTCTTTCGAATAATAGGATACACTTTCAAAAACGATTCGATCATTAAAAACTGAATCAAATTGATTTTTCAATTCCTTGGTTAATTTCACGGGTTCCAACAGAATAAAAATAATTCCCTCACAACCAAGTCTAAATCGACCGTCATAGGTCATGACTTTTGGAACACCTGACTCCAAAACCGATTGGGCTTGTCTTTGGACTTCTTTTTCTACACAACCTCCACTGACGGCTCCAAAGGTGGTTCCGTTGTCTTGAATTAACATTCGGACACCCGGTCTGCGATAGGACGAACCCTCTAAAGCAACTACGGTGGCCAAAACAGATTTTATGTTTTGCTGCTGTGCTTCCCAAATGTGTTCCATCAGGTTTTTAATTTCGTGTGTCATGAGCAACTGAATAGAATATAAAGATATTCAATTATTCAAAAAAGGAAGTGGGAACTACTTAATTCCTGAAAATCAATAGACTATTTGATCGGAGGGTAATTCTGGTAGAGAATAGTTCCCAAATTCAAAGAGGGACAACGATTCAATTGGCAACTCAATTTCTTTAGTTAAATCTCTTGTGGATTGAAAAATATAAACCTGTTCGAGGATTGGGAAGTCAAGAAGGGTATTCAACGCAGAAGCCTCCAAGTTAGTGTCTACGAGGTGTAACTTTTTTAAATGCTTTAGCTGTTGAAGTAGGGCTAACCCCTTTCCAGTGACCTGGGTGTGATCCAGCTTTATTTGTACAAGGTTTGGAAACTGACTCAAAGTTTCAAAAACAGTATCATCTACTGCACTATAACTCAAATCTATTTCGACAATATGAGCGTAAAGAGACTCCAAAAGCAATAAATCTTGAGTTGAAAAATTAGGATTATTTATACTGCTTAGTGTTAAAAAGTTGGACGCACGGTTTACGGGTGCGATAATAATATTTTTCGCCTGGATAGAAGCTATGGCGTTTTGGTTTGGAGGGTCTAATACAACATCGGGATAGGGGTTTAATTCTACTTGCTTCATAAAAGGTACAATCAAATCATACGATATACCCAGTTCAGCTATAGTTTCTTTTTGTGGAGCTCCTCGTTCAATCCAATTGCTGATAACATTAATTTCTGCTTTGGAGAGTTGTTTTCTTGCTTTGGGAGGCATGTGTTTTTCCTCAGACAAAGGCAGATGAATTCGGATAAAAAGTTCACTCTGTTCAGAATTTTCAAAATCGAGAATGGAGCCGTTTTTTCCACCCTTTACAAGTGCTTCGTATTGATGCATTTGTAATTCTCCTTTGGTTTTTTTGGGATTGTGACAACTCACGCATTTTTTAGATAAAATCGGATCTATCACAGCACTATATAAGGCCTGCTCTTTATACGTATCTGCATCTAACAAAAATTCAGCTTCCTTCTCCTCCATTCCAAAAATTGGAGCGGTCATAACTTCCAAAGGTTCCGTTAAATGGGCTTCACCGTGCGTAATGTTTCCTCCGAGATGTCCAGTAATTACAATACTTAAAAGTAAGGCGATTGAAAAAAATGGTCTAGGAATGGAGGCAAGACGTTTGTTCCCATTTAAATAGACATAAAATGCAATAGCGAGGAGTACTGTTATACACCCCACAAATAAATGAGCACTGATGGATTCCCATAAATGACCCTCTTGAGTATATTGAAAATAACCGGTCACCAGAGAAAAAAGTCCACTAACAATAATCCAAAATAGGACGAATTGCAAAACGCCATCAGTAAATTTGAATTTTTTACGATTCCCCTCCATCAATACTCCTAAAACGATAAATCCAATTGGAAGATGGACAATCAACGGATGAAAACGACCGATAAATGTCAAAAAAGCATCCATATTTTATTTTTGATTTTGATTAGAATAGAATCGAAGCTTAATTGCATTCCTAATAAATACATTCGCTTTCCATTGATCACTTAAGGCCTTTCTCGTGTAAGGTGTTGTTGGCATATAATTAGGAGGTCCAAACTCTGTTGTTATGGTCATTTCCTTCCCAGAGGCCCATTGCCTCTTGGCTATAGTCTCCCAAAGATTTAAATGCCGCTCTAGTGCTTTTTTCCACTCTGGAGCTTGCGGGTCATTGACCTGAGGTCCTTCTTCAAAACCAACTCGAGCATGTACATGTTCCGTCCGATTGAGTACCGCATCCAAGGGTTTTTGCTGTTCAATTAAAAGTGATTCATGAACCACCATCCAATGACTTACATCTAAATTGATTCGGAATAGAGTATCATTTTCTAGATAACGAAGGGTTTCTGGAAGAGAATAACTAAAACGTCCCCGATGGGTCTCATGAAAAATGGGGATTTTGTGTTGGATACTTAACTCATTTGCTATTGAAATAAAGGCTTGGTTCTGTTCAAAACTAAAAAACTCACTCCCTGTATGAGAATTTATGGCATAGGGTTTTTGAGCAATTGCGCGAGTCAATTGGTTTTGATAGTCGATTAGACTTTGTTCAAAAGGTTGGCTGCGATTCGTTCCGCACAAATAAATCACTTTTAAATCATGGGCTTTTAAGCCCATAATCAGGGTGTCTTGAATTTTTGGATCTGAGGGAAGCCAAACCTCAATACCCTCGTATCCGGATTGTTTAACATCTTCAAAAAACTCAGCCCATGAGCCTTCATATCCCCAATTGGTTTGGAAAAATAAAGTTTTGTTTTGGGCATTTACCGAAAGAAAGGACACAAGTCCTAGAAGTATAATTGGATTGAGATAGTTCATGTCAAGCTAAAATTTCACGGATTACGTTTCCTTCAACATCGGTCAATCGGAAAGGTCTCCCCTGAAAATCATAAGTAAATTGTTCATGATCAAAGCCGAGCAAATGCAAAATAGTAGCTTGGATATCATGGACAGAAACCCTTCCGTCTATCCCTCTAAACCCAATTTCATCTGTTTTTCCATGGACATGTCCTTTTTTCAATCCACCGCCCGCCATCCACATGGTGAATGCCTCTCCTTGATGATCTCTTCCAATTAGTGAATTTTGAATTCCGGCTCGGTTTTCCCACATGGGAGTTCTTCCAAATTCTCCACCCCAAACCACTAAGGTTTCGTCTAATAATCCACGTTGTTTTAAATCCAATAATAATGCAGATACCGGTCGGTCCATATCTCTACATTTATTTAAGAATCCTTTACTAAGCGCCTCCGATTCACTCGCACCATGGGAATCCCATCCCCAATCGTATAACTGAACAAAACGCACTCCTTTTTCCACCATTTTTCTGGCTAGCAGACAATTGTTTGCAAAGGATTCTTTCCCAGGTTTCACCCCATACATTTCTTTGATATAGTCTGGCTCGTTGTTTATGTCCATTACTTCAGGTACAGAAACTTGCATACGGTAAGCCATTTCGTATTGACTGATACGTGTGAGGATTTCAGGGTCTTTAAATTTGGTGTACTCCTTGTAATTTATTTCATTAATGGACTCAATGATTTTCTTTTTTAAATCTCTCGAAACGCCTTTTGGGTCTTTTAAATACAAAACTGGATCTCCTTTAGAACGACAATGAACTCCTTGATAAATCGAAGGTAAAAATCCATTTCCCCAAAGACTTTTCCCGGCATCAGGAGTTCCTCCAGAAGTTAAAACAACAAATCCAGGAAGGTTGTTGTTCTCTGAACCTAATCCATAAGTTATCCATGAACCGAGGGAGGGTCTTCCAAATCGCGGGCTTCCGGTATACATTAATAACTGGGCAGGACCGTGATTAAACTGATCCGTATGAACCGCTTTTAAGAAAGTGACTTCGTCAATAACATTTTTAAAATGTGGTAAATGATTCGAAAGCCAATTCCCAGATTCCCCCTCTCTTGAAAATGTAGCTTGAGGTCCTAACATGTTGGGCACCCCTTCAATAAAGGCAAACTCTTTTCCTTCGATTAAGGACTCTGGACAGGGTTTGTTGTGAAGTTTTGCCAATTCGGGTTTGTAATCAAATAATTCAAGCTGTGAGGGAGCTCCCACCATATGCAAATAGATTACGCTTTTTACCTTGGGAGAAAATGGAGGCGATAAAGGTGCCATAGGATTAAGTGCCCGATTTGCTGAGTAATCATAGGCTCTTTTTTGATCATTAGCACATGAGTTTAACAAGCTCCCCAATGCAATACCTCCCAGCCCTAACGTACATTCTTTTAGAAAATGGCGCCGGCTGTTAAGCTTGGCATTCAATTCATTATTCTCCAGTAAAAGCCTTTTTAATAAATCATCCATGGGTTAAAAATTCATCTAAGTTCATTATGGCATTGGCCACAATCGCTAATGCTGCCACTTGTTTGTCTACAGTATTCTCTTGACCAAAAAAGGCATCCAATTTCTCGGGTGTAGTTCCAAACTCTACTAGTGCATCTTGAAACAAGGACTCCAATAAACTTAAAACTTCAGGTTCAATTTCTTGATAAACTGCTTTTTGATACATTTTTTTAATTGCCTCTTGAGTTGATTCCTCATGATAAATCATTGCAAGATTGAAAGCCGCTTCCAAAAATACTGGGTCGTTTAATGTAACTAAGGCTTGAAGGGGAGTGTTCGAGGGAGATCTTCTTACCAAACAAACTTCTCTACTTCCCGCATCAAAAGAGATGAGTGAGGGATAGGGACTGGTTCTCTTTAAATAAGTATATATACCCCTTCTGTAGCGATCTTCTCCTTTACTTTCTTTCCATAAATTACCCAGATAAGCGTGTTCCCAGATCCCCTCAGGTTGAGGAGGCATCACCCCAGGGCCATACTTTTTATCACTTAATAAATTGGAAACAAATAAAGCCTGATCCCGAATTTCTTCCGCACTCAATCTGAGTTTAGGCCCACGAGCATAAAAAACATTTTCAGGATCTACTTCAAATTTTTCAGGATCTAAAGAAGAACTTTGCCTGTAGGTAGCTGAAGTAAGTATTAGTTTTAAAAAAGCTTTTAAACTCCATTTTTTTGAATGCATAAAATCTGCTGCCAACCAATCCAATAAAGCGGGATGGGTTGGTGGTTCGGATTGAGTACCTAAATCTTCCAAAGTCGTTACCAAACCTTTTCCGAATATCTGATACCAAACTCGATTTACCATCGTCCTTGCCGTTAATGGATTGTCTTCACTCACCAACCATTGCGCCAGACCCAAACGATTTGTTTGATATGTTTCATCCCAGGGGTTTAACGTTGAGGGAACTCCTGGAGAAACTTCTTCCTTTTTGATTAGCCAACTTCCGCGATCAAACAAATGTGTTTTCCTTTTCATAAAGTCTTTGTTTTCGACCATGATAGGGGTTAATAATTCGGGATTATTTAAAAGGGTAGTTACCGAATTTTCGATCTTTTTAAAACCGCTTTGTTCTTTTCCTGGAAGCTCTGGAACAAAAGCAAACCAATGCAAGGAGATTGCGATATCATTATATTGACTCCCGTTGTTTAATGTGGTTTTTAGAGAAGGATTAACAGCTTCAATATGGAGATCAAAGGGCTCTTCTAGCTCTTTGATCGAAATTTGGGCGTATTGATTTTTGGGATGGGTTAACCCTTGGGAGCCTGAACTGTTTAACTTCACACTCCCAATGATCTCACCATCCTCAGAATTTTTACGTAAGATCAAGGTGGTTTGTAAACGCGTAGGGCTATACTTGATATACATGCTTCTGTAATTCTGGCTATTTACATTTCTCAAAACAGCTTTTCCCTTATTTCTTAACGATAGGGTTACTCCGGAAACATAGCCTTCATCTGAATTAAACACTTCACTATTATGCGCCTGGTATTTGGGTTCAAGAAATTGAAAGAAATCCTTGTAAAAGTCGTGTGTTTTAGAGTCTCCATAATCAGAAATCCATTTCAAAACCGTTTCAATTTCTTTCTGATTCTCTTCGGAATACTGACGGAGATTGGGAGATTCATCCATCAAATCCTCATCTCGTGTATTGTTAAAAAAAGACAGTAACTGATAATATTCTTTTTGAGTAAAGGGATCATAGGGATGGTCATGACATTGGACGCAACTCATTGTCGTGCTCTGAAAAACATCGAAAGTGGTATTTACACGATCAATAACAGCTGCTGTCCGATATTCCTCATCCGAAGTTCCTCCCTCATCATTATTCATCGTATTTCGATGAAATGCTGTTGCCAGTAATTGATCGTAAGAAGGCATGGGTAGTAAATCTCCCGCAAGTTGTTCAATAGTAAATTGATCAAATTTCATATCACTATTTAGGGCGTTTATCACCCAATCTCTGTATTGCCAAATTGTTCTTCCTCGATCTGCTTCATAACCTTTTGTATCAGAATAGCGTGCCAAATCGAGCCACCAACTTGCCCATTTTTCACCAAAACTGGAAAGTGCGAGCAAGCTATCTATATATCCTTCATAAGATATTTTATTGTTAACATAAGCATCGAAAAGCGGCTTTTGTGGTGGAAGTCCTGTAAGATCGAATGCGGCTCTTCTTGCAAGAATACTGGGGGAAGCCTCAACATTGGGTTGAAGTTGGCTGTCCTCCATACGTGCTGCAATAAAATAATCCACTGGGGTTTGGAGAAAATTATTTTCCTCAAAAATTGAATTCACCTCAGGCAATTCTGTTTTAACAGGTGGAATATAAGCCCAATGAACTCCCCACTGAGCTCCCTGATCGATCCATTTAGTAAACAGCTCGATTTCCTCTTTACTTAAGGGGGGCTTCTCATAGGGCATCCTCAGTTCTAAATCCGTTTCATGCAGTCGTTGAATCATTCTACTTTGACGTGCATTTCCAGGGAGGATTGCTGGAGAACCTTCACTTGTGTTTCCCAGAGCATCTTTTTCAAATAAGAAACTAAAACCAGCATTTTTCTTTACTCCCCCGTGACAACTAATACATTTTTTATTGAGGATGGGTTTTATTTGGGTATTGAAATCGATTTTTTCTACCTGATTACAGGAAGAAAAAAACAGAAGACAGGCAAATAAACCTGAGAGAATAAAACCATTGAACTGTTTATCCATACTATAGTATCACCTTAGAAAATACACTTAAGGAATCCCCTTAACAACTTTCTGTTGTTAAGTTACTAATTTAAAATAATTTATCCTTTGGAAACAATTTTTGTAATGCACATTTATTCCTTGTGGGGTAATCCATTTTGAACTGCCAATAAATGCTTGATAAAACAAAAAACCTCTGAAATTTCAGAGGTTTTTAGAGTGCGGGTGAAGGAAACAAAGTATCATGAAACAGAAAACACAAACAATCACATAAAGTCAAGCATTACGAGGGCTAATTGACATCCAGATTTTCCGGAAATATAATTTTCACGGGATTTCACGGGATTTCACGGGTGAATCTGTTGTAAATACACAACACGCTATTATCAATTTTGAGATATGAATTTATCATTACAAAAATTGGATGGCGTGAATAACAGTAGCGACTCCAAATTACAGATTAAAGAAAGAGTAAATGTGAGTATCACACGCTCTATAGATGGAAGTATTTTATTACTTAAAAAAGTTCCGATTTATGAAGGTTCAGACGTAGAAGATGCATTGTGGGCTTTAAAAGAGGTTGTGCCATACGAGTATTATTTCAATCCTAACAATGACTCTTGGATGTGCTTTGAGAATAAAGAAAGTATTATTTCATACTCATTTGGTGCAGGAGATAAAATTGAGAATGATTATGCAACCGAAGTAGAAAAATACTTGTTATGAGTTTAAGTTTTAGAATACATCCCAAACGGGATAAGGCAGGTGATTTAACCAATCAAGAGACAAATATTATCGCTTACACTTGGACTAAAGTACTTGGAGGAAAACGGAAGTTTCTTTCACAATCCACAGGAATTTTTTGTCAGCCTGACAATTGGAATCCCAAAAAGCAGGAGGTTAGAAAAACCGATCCAGAATGGAAGGATAAAAACAATACTTTACTGCGGATTCAAAGTAGGTTCTCTGACATAAGTAAGGGGACATCCCACATAGGAAAGTCTGATTTATCACATGTTATTTACGGTGCTTTTTCTGATGAGGTTATAGAGCAGGAACAAACACCTTTACTTGATTACTTAGACTATTACATAGATCAGATGCCATACTTAGTAAATAAGAATGGAGGCATTGGTTTTTCCTCAGATACAGTTAAGCAGTATAAGTCATTCAGAAAATTATTGGCTGAGTGGATTTACAGTAGAAATGAGTTTAAGGTTATGACATTACAGAACGTTGAAATGGCTACCTTAAATCAGTTTGTTGTTTGGATGAATCAAAAGGGATTTTCTCCAACTACAATTAACAAACGGGTCTCCTATCTCAAACGAATTGCAAGTTTTGCAATGGAAAATGGAGTAAAAGGGGTCTCAGGATTTTTCAGGGGGTTAAAGAAGCCCAGAGCAGAAAAAAAAGAGGCAGACCAAATACTGTTTTTAACTACACAGGAAATGCAATCAATCATACAACTAAAAGACCTAAGCGATGGTTTGGAAAATGCCCGTAGAGCATTAATCATTCAGTATGGGATTGCGGCAAGAATTAGAGACCTCTTGGGATATAAAGTAGAGGGGAAATGGATTTGGGAACCAGTGCAAGATAGCAACTTCACCACTGACAACAAAGGTCAAGTTTTCTGCCATTATACAGCACATAAAACTAAGAAGAAGCACATTATTCCAATAGTGGACGAAAGCGTCTTAGAGGTCATTAAAACTGGCTTATTTCGCCCCATAGCTCACTCAGTTTACAATAGGCATTTGAAGTCTTTGTGCCGCTTTGCAGGAATCAACATACGAACTCCAGGTCTGCGATAAGACGAACCCTCTAAAGCGACAAC
>JAFMCA010000045.1 GCA_017858055.1 Flavobacteriaceae bacterium | reverse complement strand
GCAGGCCGATAAGCCGGATTCTGTCGAGTCTTATCATTTATCTGGATGTAAAATTACTCTTACATTCTAGCCGCCTACCCGTCTATAGAGCGAGCTACTCTTAAACATAGAACTACTTGGCGTTGCACCGCATAGAGTTTACCTGATTTCACTACAGCCGAACTGTACTTGCTTTCTGTTGCACTGGTCCTCTTCGCCTAGGCGAATGACGGGTGTTACCCGCTATGCTGCTCTGTGGTGTCCGGACTTTCCTCTTCTCCCAAAATAGGAAAAGCGATAAGATGGCCTGCGGGTCAAAGTTAGCTATTTGTTGATAATTATGAGGGAATATCTTTTAACTATAGATCAAAACCGAAAACGGATTTTTATATTTGTGAATATGGAGACTTTTATCGTTTCAGCACTAAAATACAGACCCACAACTTTTGAAGAAGTCGTTGGTCAACAGAGTATTACGCAAACCCTTCAAAACAGCTTAGAAACGGATCAACTCGCTCAAGCCCTCCTTTTTTGTGGGCCCAGAGGGGTTGGCAAAACCTCCTGTGCAAGAATACTCGCTAAACTAATCAATAGATCGAGTCAACAAAACCTCCCAGAGGAAGATTTTGCCTTTAACATATTTGAACTGGACGCAGCCTCAAACAATTCAGTAGAAGATATACGTAAAATCAACGAACAGGTCCGGATTCCTCCTCAGGTTGGATCCCATAAGATCTATATCATTGATGAAGCACACATGCTTTCTAATGCGGCATTTAATGCTTTCTTAAAGACTTTGGAGGAACCTCCTAAACACGTCATCTTTATTTTAGCAACTACTGAAAAAAATAAAATCATCCCAACAGTGCTCTCGCGATGCCAAGTGTATGATTTTAAACGGATTTCTGTTAGTGACATCCAACAGTATTTGGTAAAAATTGCCCAAGATCGAAAACTCAATTTTGAAGAAAGTGCCTTGTTTCTTATCGCTCAAAAAGCAGAAGGTGCCCTTAGGGACGCCTTATCGATTTTTGATCGCATGGTGAGTTTTACACAAGGGAATTTAACGGCAAAAGCAGTTGCAGACAATCTCAATCTTTTAGACCATCAAACCTATGCCGAATTAGGTCATCTTATTTTTAATCATGATGTGACTGGAATTTTAACCGCCTATGACGAATTGCTCAAAAGAGGAATTGATCCTTTACATTTTATTCAAGGTCTAGGTGACTTTTTTAGGCATTTAATTTTAGCAAAAGACCCCAAAACCCTTGCGCTTATGGAATTGGGTGAAGATGTTAAAAAAGTATTTCAACAAGAAACCCAACCTCTCTCTTCAGATTACCTTATGGAGGCTATTGCTTTGATTAATTCTTTTGAAATCAAATACAAAAGTGTGACCAATAAACGAGTTCATGTAGAACTCTCCCTAATGCAATTGGCATCCCTCCATTTTAATGGAGAAAAAAAAAAGGATACATCCTCCCACCCCAGCTAGCGAACGCTAACAAACCCCAGGCGCTTCATCATAAGCCCAAGATTCCGACGGATTCTCCAGAAGTTCTTCTCTCCGTTTCCAATAATGCAAAGGAAAAAATACACCCCCCAGTTGACAAATTAAAAACTGAGCCTACAACAGAAATTGAACCTACTCCGGTAGTAGAAGAAGAAAAACCTTCCTATGGGGATTCAAAAATTAAAGCTCAAGAGAAAAAAGAATTAAAAACTCAAGTCTCCAGTTTTTCTCTATCCAGTATCGCTCTTAAAAAGGCTGCCAAAGAGAATCATCGCCCTAAAATTGCTGTAGAAAATCTCCCCGATGAGCCTTTTGAAAAAGAAATCCTAATCAAACTCTGGAAAAACTATGCGGAGAATAAAAAAGAAGAAGGAAATCAAAATATTGCCTCCATCATGCAAATGAATATTCCAGAACTCAAAAAACCATCTTCAATTTTGTTTTCCGTAGCAAATGACATGAATAAGGTGGAAATGAGCAGAGAAATGGAACTTTTACTTCCTTTTTTAAGGAATCAGCTCAAACACCATTCGTTGAATATCCTCCTGGATGTTAAAAAAACAATACGCGAAGATGCTGTTTATTCTCCCAACGAAAAATACCAACACTTGCTTAAAATAAATCCTGCCTTAGAGAGTCTTCGACAAAAATTTGATTTAGACTTTTAAATTTAAGTTAAGAACAAAAAAATCGAAGGAAGAAAGTAATTCGAGATAGGTAGTTGAGGATAAAGAACTGAACTCGCTTAGTCTTTTTTTGCTTTCTTTTTACACAGCTCACGAATCATACCATCAGAAAGCCCAACTTTAGGCACATAAATGACTTTAGCGCCGCTCCATTTTAAAGTTTTTAAGAAAATTTTTGCTGCTGGAAGAATCACATCAGAACGATCGGGGTTTAAACCTAGATCGATGATCCGTTGTTCATAGGTCATCTTACTAAGTTTAGAATACATGGCATTTAGGGTAAGGTACGTCAGTGGCCGATTGTCTTTAATGTTTGCCATTTTATGAAGCTTATTGATATTCCCGCCAGTTCCTAACAAATAAATTTTTGGGTAATTTTCGGTATGTTTTTTAACCCACTCTCCTGCTGCTTGCCAAAGCTCATCTGAAGTTCCATTATTCAACAAACGTACCGTTCCAATTTTAAAAGATTTGGAATGTATTCGAATCCCATTTTCTAAAATACTGAACTCGGTACTTCCTCCACCTACATCAACGTAAAGAAAGGTTTTGTTCAAATCCACAGCGTCAAAGACGTTAGTATTTGAAATGATTTTAGCTTCTTTTTTACCATCAATGATTTCAATTTTGATTCCTGTTTCGCTCAAGACTTCTTCAACTACTTCATTACCGTTAATCGCTTCACGAAGCGCAGAAGTTCCATAAGCTAAATAGTCTTTCACTACATGAACTTTCATCAGGTACGTAAACGCTTTCATGGATTTAATTATTCGCTTTAAATTTTTTTTAGAAATCATTCCGCTGGTAAAAGAGTCTTCACCTAGTCGAATAGGGACACGAACGAGTGCATTTTTTAATATCACTTGTTTCCCCTCGTGATCAATCACATTGGACACCAACATACGTATGGCATTCGAACCAATGTCAATAGCAGCGTATTTTTTAATCCTCATGAGCTGCTTTTTTTTGGTAATACTCAAGTATTTTCCATTGTGAGCGAACGCTTTCATGATTGTTTTTCACAAATTCATTCTGAACAGCTCCATTAATTTTTCTGGCTTTTACATTGTCACTCCAACATATTTCAAAGACATCAATTATTTCTTTTTGAAGTTCTTTGTTATAGATAGGCACAGCGACTTCAAGCCTGTTTTCAATGTTTCGAGTCATAAAATCTGCTGAGGAAAGATATACTTTCTGATCCCCTCCATTTTCAAAAACATAAACTCTGGGATGCTCGAGATATTTATCTACAATACTGATCACTTCAATATTTTCACTCATCCCTTTTACTCCGGGAATCAAACAACAAATCCCTCGGATTATCATCTTAATGGGTACCCCTGCGTTACTAGCTTCGTACAACTTTTCAATCAATTCAAAATTGGTGATTGCATTTAGTTTGAGTTTAATTCCACTCGGCAATCCTGCTTTGTGATTTTCTATCTCTTTTCTGATCAAACGAACTACGGCATTATGCGTATAATGGGGTGATACAATCAAATGCTTGTATTTCTTTAATTTATAATGGACTTGAAGGAAATTAAACACCTTATTTACCTCTTTTAACAGTTTTTGATCAGAGGTTAGAAGGGTGTAATCCGTATAGATTTTTGCAGTATCCTCATTGAAGTTTCCTGTACTAATAAAGCCGTAGCGTTTCTTTCTCCCTTTAACAATTTTTTCAATAACCCCAATCTTGGAATGGACTTTTAAACCGGGGATTCCAAAAATAAGTTCCACCCCAGCAGCTTCCATCTGTTCGGCATAAGTAATGTTGTTGGCTTCATCAAATCGAGCTTGCAATTCAATCTGAACCAAAACTTTCTTACCGTTTTTTGCGGCGTTGATTAAAGAACTTGCAATGTTGGACAACTTTGACAAGCGATAAATGGTAATTTTAATCGACGTGACTTGAGGGTCCAATGCAGCTTCTCGAAGAAATTTAATGAGATAAGAAAAACTGTGGTATGGGGTGTACATCAAAAAGTCCTTGTTATCGATCGCTTTAAAAACACTTTTTTCCAGAGATAAACCAGGAATAGGCACAGGATCTTCACGTTTATAGTGCAAATTATTGCTTTTAAGCATGGGGAAGTTCATATAATCCCTTCTGTGGTGATACTTTCCCCCTGGGATAAGACTGTCCGTAGAATCCATACCCAGAATTTTTTTGAACAAATTCAAGGTGTCCTTATCGATTTCCTTATCATAAACTAAACGAACTGGCTCCGCCAAGATGCGCTCCTTGACACTTTCAACGATTTTATTGATATAACTTTTAGAAACATCTCCTTCCATGTCCAACTCAGCATCGCGCGTCACTTTAATCATATGGGAAGAAATACTGGTGTAATCAAAAAAGTTAAAAATCAACTGAAAGTGATACCGAATCAAATCGTCCAAAAACATAATATATTGTTTTTCTCCAAGCTGTGGAAGTACGATAAAACGATCCAAGTCTTTGGGCAACTCAATTAACGCAAACTGATTTTTGCTTTTTTTATCCTCTGAAAAAGTGAGCTTCACCGCTAAAAAAGCCTGATTATAGGAAAAATCTTGAACTTCTTTTTCTGAAATCATAAGGGTCATCAGTGCAGGACTCACCTTTTGAATAAAATATTCTTTTAAAAAAGCCTTGTGCTCCTCCAAAACCTGAGTTTCATCAATGAAGTAAATTTGCTCTTTTTCTAATTCTTTTTCTACTTTTCTGAGTATCTGAACACTTTCTTTTTGTTGCTCGATTACTTTCAGGGTGATTAATTTCAATAATTCTGTAGCATCCTTACCTCCAAATACCTTTTTGCCTGACTTTTCGGATTGGACAATCCGCTGAACTGTGGCATAACGCACTTGAAAAAATTCATCCAAATTATTAGAAAAAATTCCGATGAAACGAAGTCGTTCTAGGAGAGGAACGCTTGGGTGAGCCGCTTCTTGTAATACTCGAGCGTTGAAGTCTAACCAGCTTAATTCTCTATTGATAAATCGGGATTGAATTGTTGTCATGTGTTCAAAATATCTTTAGGCATTCCCAAGCTTAAGGTCCCGTTTGCTATAGATTCCCAACTGTTTTGTTCAAAAGTGATTTTTGCCCATGCAGCGGTTGGTAAATGATAGAATTCCGATCCGGTTAAATAGGTTACTATTGAGGTAAAAGCGGGATTATGACCAACACAAATTACTTTGGAGTAATTTTCTGGTAAAGACTTGACAAAACGTAAAATATCTGAAACATTGAAGGTGTATAGGGCTTCTCTAACCTGTAATTCATTAAATGATCGTTGAGTTTCATACATCATAATACAGGCCGTATGCAAGGCCCTATTGGCGGGACTGGAAAATACAATTTCAAAAGGTTGAAATACAGCCTTCGAGGCATTTGCAATGGCTTGAATTCTTTTAACACCGTTTTCAGTTAGTGGCCGATTTCGATCTTCTACTTCATTCTCCCATGAAGATTTTGCATGACGCAAAAACATTAATTCTTTCATCTTTAGGGAGCTAAACGTTCTATATTCCAAAAGCCACCTTGCCATTGACAACGGACACGGTCGTGTAATCGGTTCGGTCTTCCCTGCCAAAATTCAATACAAACAGGCTTGACTACATACCCCCCCCAATGTTCTGGTCGATCAATTTCCTTGTCCTTAAATTCCATTGCTAAAGCGGATAGTTTTGCCTCCAAAATAGAGCGATCTGAGATGACTTTACTCTGCTCAGAAACTACAGCACCAAGTTGACTTCCTATTGGGCGACTTTTAAAATAAGCGGTGGAACTTTCCCCACTGACCTTTTTGGCTTCGCCCTTTATGATAACTTGTCTTTCTAGAGCCGGCCAAAAAAAACTCAATCCAACTTTGGCATGATGTGCAATGGAAAGGCCTTTTTCGCTAAGATAATTGGTGTAAAACTCAAATCCTTCTAAACTAAGTGCTTTAAGCAGAACGATTCTAGCTTTTGGAAAATCATCCAACCCTAAGGTTGCCAGCGTCATTGCATTCGCTTCCTCAATTTCTGGGTGCTCTGATGCCTCTTCAAACCATTTTTTAAAGAAAGACATGGGGTTATTTTCAATATCTACAACTGTCAATTCACTCTTGGTGTAGGATTTCCGTAAATGTCCGAGATCTTGATTTTTCATTTAAGTTGCAAGTTACAATCCATTTTAATCATATGGAAAAAGTTTTGAGGTCTTCCGTGATCTCAGTTGATTTAAATATTTTAGAAGCTTCTTCGATAAACTCGTTTTTATCAGGGTATCGATTAGAAAAATGACCTAATAAAAGCTGTTTTACATTTGCCATTTTTGCTATGGTGGCGGCCTCTTTGGCTGTACTGTGCATCGTTTTTTCCGCAAGTTGCTGATGTTGCGCTAAAAAAGTCGCTTCATGATACAACACATCAGCGCCTTGAATCAAGGGCACTAAATTTTCATTATAAGCTGTATCACTACAATAAGCATATTTTTTAGGCTGTTCTGGGTCTAGGGTAAGTTTACTGTTTTCAATCGTTCTTCCGTCCTCTAATTGAATGGAAGCCCCCTCCTGCAATTGAGTAAAATGGAAGGGTTTTAAATCCAAATTTGCTGTTGCTGAGGTATTGATTTTTCTCTTTTTGGAATTTGACACAAACAAAAATCCGTTTGTATATACTCGATGAATTAAGGGTAAAGTAGATACACTAACCACTTCGTCTTCAAAAATAATCTCGGAGGAGTTAGAAGTTAGTTCGTGAAAATGCAATGGATAATCTGTCCGCGATTTGGCTAGTTTTAGCTGTAAAGTAATGATTTCTTTAATTCCTTCTGGACCGTAAATGGTCAGAGGGGCTGTTCTTCCCAATAACCTAAAGGTACTGATTAAGCCGATGAGGCCATAAAAGTGATCTCCATGAAGGTGGGAAATGAAAATATGCTGGATTCTTGAGAATTTAACTTTTGATTTGCGCAATTGCATCTGTGTACCCTCACCACAATCGATTAAGAATAAATTCCCTTTAACCTCCAACAATTGCGAGGTAGTGTGTTTATTCTCACGTGGAGTTGCAGAATGGCAACCCAGTATGGTTAATTTCATCATAATTCAATCCCTAAATCCCGCTGCATCCGCTCAAATGAAATGAAATCCTCAGCCTCTTTTCGTGTAGGAACAACATTCAACTCCTCAGGAAAATCCTGCATACGATCTGTGGGGATTACCATAACAAAGCAACGTGAATTTGCTATCACCAACGATTTTAAAAGTTTAAGATCTTTTACAGAAACAGTATGTTCGCTACAATCTAAAATCACATCTACAGCTCCTAAGGCTTTTAAAGCCTCTATAGTGGAGCTTTTTTCCTTTAAAAATTGATCGGCTACTAGGATTCCTATTTCATTTTCCTCTAACTGAATCATCCTATAGAAATATTGAGTTTTGATGCAAGAAGGTAGATGATCGCCATTCGGATAGCTACTCCATTTTCGACTTGATCTAAAATGATCGCTTGATCTGAATCGGCTACTTCACTACTGAGTTCTACTCCGCGATTGATGGGTCCGGGGTGCAAGATCACAATTTCTTTACGAAGCTTTTTTACTTTTTCAGTGGTAAGTCCATAGTTCTGACTGTATTCTCTTGTGGAAGGAAAATAGTTCAATTCCATACGCTCGTTTTGAACACGTAACATATTTACGGCATCACACCAATTCAGAGTGTGTTGAAAGTCTGAGGACACCTCCACACCTAGTGAAGTAATATGCTTGGGAAGAAGAGATAAAGGTGCGCATACTTTAACTTCTGCGCCTAGCATTTTCAGAGCATAGATGTTGGATAACGCTACTCTAGAATGTAAAATATCTCCTACTATTGCAATTCGTTTTCCTGTAAGTTCTCCAAATTTTTCTTGTAATGAAAAGGCATCCAAAAGTGCTTGTGAGGGATGTTCATGTGTACCATCCCCTGCATTGATAATACAAGAATTTACTCGTTGAGAGAGAAAGTGTGCCGCTCCAGGGTGTGGATGACGTATTACCACCATATCAACCTTCATTGCTAAAATATTGTTTACCGTATCGACAAGAGTTTCTCCTTTGGTTAGTGAAGATTGATTTGCTGAAAAATTAAGTACATCGGCACTCAATCTTTTTTCTGCCAATTCAAAAGACAATTTGGTACGCGTGCTGCTTTCAAAAAACAAATTCGCAATCGTGATATCTCTCAAGCTGGGAACTTTTTTTATCGGTCGATTGATTACCTCCTTAAAATGTTTGGCTGTTTCGAATATCAAGTGTAAATCCTCCTCCTGAAGGTATTTTATTCCCAAAAGATGCGAAACACTTAATGTATTCATTCCGTATGTTTTTCTAGATAAACTGTATTTTCTGAAATGCCTTTTTCTGACCAAACAACTTTGACTTTATCCCCTTGAAGTGCGTCAATTTGAGCGCCCAGATAATCGGGCTGTATAGGAAGATGTCTGCTGAATCTTCGATCTACCAAAACCAATAATTCGATGGATTTTGGTCTTCCGTAAGTGTCGATCGCGGTTAATGCAGATCGAATACTTCTCCCAGTAAACAAGACATCATCAATCAAAACCACATTTTTACCTTCAATACTTTGATTCATTTCTGTGGCTTTAGCATTTAGGGGTCGCTCACTTCTTCGAAAATCATCTCTAAAAAAAGTGGTGTCCAACTTACCCGTTTTGGGTTTTGAAATTCCAGATTGAATTAGTAAATCGACCAAGCGATCCAGTAAATACGTGCCCCGAGGTTGCAAACCGACAAGAACCGTATTGGAAAAATCCCCATGTCGTTCAATCAATTGATAGCAAAGTCGATTAAGTATAATGTTGATTTTTTCGTCGCTAAGAAGAACTTTAGGCGTCATCGTATAAGTAATGGTACAAAAGTAGGAGTTTCTACACTATAAAAAAAACCCTCCAAAGGGAGGGTTTTTAAAATATTCACAAAGAATATAAATTCAAATTAATTTTCGTCACTATCCATTTGATCTCTCAAATTTGCAAGTGCGTCTAAATCACCAAGAGTTGCTTTTTCTGCATTAGCGGCAGCCGCTTTTTTATCTTCGCGTTTCACGTTTTTCATCTCTTGCTCTTTAAAGGTTACGGTGTGAGAAGCCACAACTCGTTTGAATTCCTTGCTAAACTCGATTACTTTGAATTCAGCTTCTTCTCCTTTATTGAGTTTGTTTCCATCCTCTTTTTCTAAA
>JAFMCA010000004.1 GCA_017858055.1 Flavobacteriaceae bacterium | reverse complement strand
CACCATTGGCGGGTGTTGTTAGCCCATGGGTTTCAACATAGACTGGGGTGCCTGAAGAAGAATCATATAGAATACTAAATTTTAGAGAGATCTGAGTATTAGTCAGGACCGCTCCGTTTGCATCCTTGATTAAGGACTGATAATTGAATCCGTTTTGGGCAAATGAAAGTAAAGGGACAAAAATTATTGTAAAGAGTAGCTTTTTCATTAGGTTTATTAGACGAATAGGAAGTTTTTTTAATGACTGAATTTCATCCACAAATATATTTACTAAATATAATAAAAAGATAAATTCATCGGCAGTCAACCATTCTTCTACCTAAGTTCTACCTCAACATTCATGGAGATCCCTAGTACTCTATTGGAGAAAAAGGAGCTACAAATCGCAAGGACTTGTTAAAGGGGACTAAAAAAGAAGGCCTTTAAAAACAATAAATTCTATTCTTCTCTTAGACTCAAACCCAAGGTTCTTTGCTTAAAATTCAGTTGGGGTAACCCAATGGACTAAAGAGAAATTCAAATTATTTCAGAGATTTTAAAGAGCACTAGGTGTTCGTTTAAATCTGCAAAAGGTTTACGAATGATGATTAACTAAAGATTAGTCGATATAAATCATTTCCATTTGCATAGAGTACGAGTGCTAGAAGTAAAAAGAATCCAAACATTTGGGCATATTCCATAAACTTATCGTTGGGCTTTCTGCCCGTAATAATTTCATAGGTTAAAAACATGACATGTCCGCCATCCAAAGCTGGAATCGGTAATATGTTCATAAATGCTAAAATGATCGAGATAAGAGCCGTACTTGCCCAAAATCCTTTCCAGTTCCATGTAGAAGGGAACATGTTTCCAATTGCTCCAAAACCTCCTAACTGAGAGGCACCTTTCTGAGTAAAAATATATTTAAATTGGGCGATATAGTCGTGCAACGTCCAATATCCATAATCAAATCCTTCGATGAGACTTGCTGAAAGAGATAGTTTTTCATTGCTAAACTGTATGGATGACGTTTGAGGATAAACGCCTAAAGTACCGTCTAAATCTGTAGTGAGCTGAAGACTGTCCAGTCTTCCATTTCGTTGAATAACTAGGGCAATTTCTTGCGACTCGGAAGTCATTTGATTTTTAAAATCATTCCAATGCCGTATTAGATTTCCATTGATGGAGATGATTTGATCATCTCTTTGCAGTCCAGCATTTGATGCAGGTGAACCGGGGATGATACTGTCCAAAACAGACGGTAAAACGGGAGAAAAGGGAATTAACTCACCAGATTCAAACATTTGTTTACCAAAATTTTCGGGGATAGAGAGTTGCTCTTTTCTTCCGTCGGGGTGTTTTACGGTTACTGTTTTTACTGTTCTTAAAAACAAATATTTATTGATGTCCAAAACATTGTCTAAAGTTTCTCCATCGATTGTTAGGAGCTGATCACCCGTTTGAAAACCAATTTCCTCAGCTATTGGGGAAGGATCTAGACCCAGAGGAAGCGCTTCAGTATACAAGGTGTTTTTCCCCCAAACAAAAAGAATCATCATATAGATAAGGAATCCTAATATTAGGTTTACAGTAACCCCCCCTAGCATAATAATTAAACGCTGCCATGCTGGTTTTGAACGGAACTCCCATGGCTGAGGCGGTTGTTGCATTTGTTCCGTGTCCATGCTTTCATCGATCATCCCGGAGATTTTAACATAGCCCCCTAAAGGAAGCCAGCCAATGCCGTAAGTAGTTTCCCCAATTTTCTTTTGGAATAAGGCAAATTTGACATCAAAAAACAAAAAGAATTTTTCTACACGAGTCTTAAAAATACGGGCTGGAATAAAATGACCCAATTCATGAAGTACAATTAATAAGGACAAGCTCATTAATAACTGGATCGCTTTTACTACAAATGGACTCATAGGGATGTTATTGTTGAGGCAAAAGTAGTACAATAGGCTCCATTATAAAAATTCAAAACTGCTTTTAGAATACTTTTCTTGTTTTGCACTCCTTCAAAAGATTAAGAAGCTTTAAATTTGTAAGCGAATTGAAGGAATGGGAGCTAATTTTAAAAAATACCAGTCATTTATCGTCCTCTTTTTAATTATATCTGGAGGAATTTTAGCGTTGTTTTATTCGGCCTTAAAACCTCAAAAACGCTTACCCATTTATCAGCCTTCCATGGTGAACTTTGAATTGGTGGACAGCACCCTCCAACACGTTAAAAAATTTCATAAAATTGCACCCTTTTCCATGACCAATCAAAATGGAGAAACAGTGACTGAAAAAGACTATGATGGTAAAATTTACATCGCTGATTTTTTTTTCACCACCTGTCCAACCATATGTCCCAAAATGACCGCTAACATGGGTGTGCTCCAAAGTGAATTTATAAAAGATCCACAGATTAAACTGCTGTCTTTTAGTGTGACTCCTCAGATAGATTCTGTGGCACAACTGAAAAGCTATGCTGTAGAAAAAGGAGTAGATGATTCCAAATGGAATTTGGTAACTGGAAATAAAAATGATATCTATACCCTTGCCAGAAAATCCTATCTCGCAGTAAAGGATGACGGGGAGGGTGGACCCTACGATATGATTCATACCGAAAACTTTATTTTGGTAGATCCAGAAAAGCGGATTCGAGGTTTTTACGATGGAACAGACTGGGAAGCCATGCAGACACTCTTGGGAGATATACGCATCCTAAAAAAAGAATATTCTTCCCCCTAATTTTTTCCAGTTCTACCCCGATAACGAAAGTTATTTTGCTACTTTTGTTCTTTAAAATCATTCTAAATAATGATTCCACTGGATCAACTTGCCTTAGGAGAAAAAGCAGAAATTGAGCAAATAGAAACTGATTTTCTCCCATTAAAATTAATAGAAATGGGATGTTTACCTGGCAACTCGATTTCTTTAATACAAAAAGCTCCTTTCAGTGATCCTCTTTATTTAAAAATAGATGAATCGCATCTAGCCATTAGAAAAGAAACCGCACAACATATTTTTGTTCGTTTGATAAAATAGTTCATGAGTAGGTCATTGAATATTGCATTGTTAGGGAATCCCAATACGGGAAAAACATCAGTATTTAATCGCCTTACAGGACTGACACAAAAAGTAGGAAATTACCCAGGAATTACGGTCGAAAAAAAAGAGGGAATCTGCAAATTAAATCGGACCACCAAGGCACACCTAATTGATCTTCCT
This sequence comes from Flavobacteriaceae bacterium, assembly GCA_017858055.1. Classification (GTDB taxonomy): domain Bacteria; phylum Bacteroidota; class Bacteroidia; order Flavobacteriales; family Flavobacteriaceae; genus MS024-2A. The sequence goes on along the minus strand of JAFMCA010000004.1, from coordinate 95,678 downwards.
GGCACTTACAGTTTAAATGCATCCTCCATGGATGAAAGTGTGGTTATTGAATTATTACTCAATAAAAACAGTAAGGATTTTCCAGATGTAGCCGTTGTAGTTGCCGATGTAGAAAATTTGAAAAGGAATCTGTTACTCTTTACTCAAGTGAAGGATTTAGGAATCCCTACACTTTTGGTAATCAATATGGCAGACCAGATGAAACGCAAGGGAATTACCTTAGACCTTAAACTTTTAGAGAAACGCCTCGATACCAAAATTGCACTTGTCAGCACCAGAGAAAATCAGGGTTTGGATCAATTGAAAGCGCTGTTGTTGAATTATCGAAAGCTTTCCACAAAACCTACGATTGATCTCTCTACCATTGACAAGCCCTATTTTGAAAATCTAAAAGTGACTTTTCCAAACCAACAATTATACAAATTGTGGTTGGTCATCACTCAGGATGTCAATTTTGCTAAAATTGATCGAAAACGGGTCTCCGATGCCACCAATTTCAAGACCCAATCCGAATCTGAATTAAAACGATTGCAACAAAAAGAGACTGTAAAGCGGTATCAATTTATCAATGAAATCTTAAAAGAAGGGCTTCTCATCGATCGGGACTCAGCGACCGATTTAAGGAGTAGGCTGGATCGAATTTTGATACACAAATTTTGGGGCTACATCATCTTTTTTCTCATTTTGATGACTGTTTTCCAATCTATTTTTGATTGGAGTAGCATACCTCAAGATTTTATTGACACCTCTTTTGCGGCACTGAGTGAGTATGCGAAAACCAATCTCCCAGAAGGGGTTTTTACGAGTCTTCTAGCAGAAGGGATTATACCCGGTTTGGGTGGTATCATCATTTTTATTCCACAAATCGCCTTTCTGTTTTTCTTTATTTCGATACTCGAAGAAACGGGTTATATGAGTCGTGTAGTCTTTTTAATGGATCGAGGGTTGAGGCGTTTTGGCTTAAGCGGTAAAAGCGTGATTCCTCTCATTTCTGGAACGGCTTGCGCTATTCCAGCCGTCATGGCAACTCGAAATATAGAAAATTGGAAAGAACGATTGATTACCATTTTAGTGACTCCTTTTACAACTTGCTCAGCACGTCTCCCTGTGTACGCTATACTTATTGCCTTAGTAATTCCACAAGGCTCTTTTCTGGGACTTAATTATCAAGGGTTGATGCTAATGTTTTTGTATTTAGTGGGATTTGGAATGGCTTTAATTTCAGCTTGGATTTTAAGTAAAACCTTAAAAATAAATTCCAAGAGTTATTTTGTAGTTGAAATGCCCAATTACAAATTACCCTTGTTAAAAAATGTAGGAATCACCGTTTGGGAAAAAACGAGAACGTTTGTTACCGAGGCAGGAAAAATCATTTTAGCAATCTCCATTCTTCTTTGGGTTATGGCCTCCTATGGACCTGGAAAAGATTTTTCTGAAGCGGAAAGCATCGTTACGGAATTGTATTCCGATTTGGAAGGAGAAGCTTTATCGAATAAGATTAATGCGTATCAATTAGAACATTCCTATATTGGAATTTTAGGAAAAGCAATCGAGCCAGCGATTTCACCCTTGGGATATGACTGGAAAATTGGTATTGCGTTGATCAGTTCTTTTGCAGCACGTGAGGTATTTGTTGGAACCTTAGCCACGATTTACAGCGTAGAAAGCGATGCCGAAGAAACGATAAAAAACAGAATGGCCTCTGAAGTTCGGGCCAATGGCCAACCCCTTTTTAATCTTGCAAGTGGAATTTCTTTGATGCTCTTTTACGCATTTGCAATGCAGTGTATGAGTACCCTAGCTATTGTTAAAAAAGAAACCAATTCTTGGAAATGGCCTATGGTTCAGCTTTTTGGCATGTCCCTATTGGCTTATATCGTTGCCTTTTCAACCTATCAAATTTTAGCGTGATGGAATGGATTCAAACGCTTTTTGTATGTATAGCAGTTGTTTCGGCTATCGTTTTTTTGGGATACAAATGGTTGCCTATTAAGAAAAAGAAAAACGATTCTTCCTGCGATAAAAACTGCGGTTGCCACTAAATTCAGTGTGCTTGCCTACCTCAAGATTTTTTTCTCTTTTCACGAACTGTTTTAAAAATAAGCTATCTTAGGTGGATTAATTGAAATTTAAACTCACTATGACAAACAGTAATAGACTTTTCTACGGAAGTTGTTTTGCCCTAATAACAACTGCATTCTCATTCAGTATTCGTGCTGGTATTTTACCTCAACTTGCAGAGGCATTTAACTTAAGTGGACAACAACTCGGTTTTATCAACTCCATGTGGTTTTTAGGCTTCCCGATTTCGATGATTTTAGGAGGGTTGTTTTACCACACCATTGGGCCCAAAAAAATTATGCAATTTGCATTTGTTGCACACGCCTTAGGGATTATTCTTACGATCTACTCGGGCGGATATGTAGGGTTATTAATCTCAACATTACTTATTGGAATCGGAAACGGATGTACTGAAGCCGCCTGTAACCCGATGATTGCTGATGCTTATGAGGGCAAGGAAATGAACACCTTATTGAATCGCTTTCATATGTGGTTCCCTGGGGGAATTGTATTAGGAAGTTTGATTTCTAAATTTATGACCGATGCCTCTTTAGGATGGCAAGCTCAAATTTGGATTATCGTTATTCCAACCCTTATTTATGCCTACCTTTTTTATGGACAAGAATTTCCTAAGCCAAAAGTAGCAGCCGCTTCTACCATTTCTGGAAACTTCAAAGCGATGGCTACACCGATTTACATCTTTATCTTAGGTTGTATGGCACTCACTGCAATTTCAGAGTTTGGGCCACAACAATGGACAAGTTTAATTATGCAAAACAGTGGTGCACAGCCAATGGTAATTTTGGCTTTGATTACTGGTTTAATGGCAGTTGGGCGTTATTTTGGTGGAGATATCGTACATAAATTTGATCAAACAGGCGTCTTATTAGGATCAGCAGTTCTTGCTGCAATTGGTATTTTTCTATTCAGCACACAAACTGGATCTATGGTTTATGTAGCTGCAATTTTCTTTGCCCTAGGGATATGTTATTTCTGGCCGAATATGATTGGTTTTGTTGCAGAAAAAATTCCTGCTAGTGGGGCATTAGGAATGTCAATTGTAGGGGGAATGGGAATGTTTTCGAGTTCAATTTTTCAGCCGATTATCGGTGGATGGATTGACAGCTCAACTGCAGATCAAGCAGCAAATGGATTAACAGGATCTGCTCTTGAATTGGCAGCAGGTCAGCAAACGCTTACCTATATGATTGCATTTCCGGGGATATTGATTGTGTTGTTTACCATCTTGTATTTTTGGCAACGGAACTTAAAGCCTGTTGTGGGGTAAACCTATTTTAAAAGACAATTAAAAAGCCACCGATTTCAGGTGGATTTTTTTATGCATTCATTAAGGTTTCAATTTCTTCAATTTCAATTGGAATTGAACTCATCAAATTAAGCGGTACCCCTTGGGACTGTATCACAACATCATCCTCTAATCGTAGCCCGAAACCTTCTTCGGGGATATAAATTCCAGGTTCTACAGTAAACACCATATTGGCCTCCATAGGGAGATGGAGTAGCCCATAGTCGTGGGTATCTAATCCCATATGATGAGAAGTTCCGTGCATGAAAAACTTTTTATACGCAGGCTTTTCATCGGATTCATTTTGTACATCTGCCTTATCTAGAAGACCCAACTGAAGGAGTTCAGAGGTCATTATTTTTCCAACTTCGATATGGTATTCTTTCCAAATTGTTCCTGGAAGCAGCATTTTGGTTGCTTCTTTTTTAACTCGAAGTACGGCCTCATAAACTTGTTTTTGTCGAGGAGTAAATTTCCCTGAAACGGGTACAGTTCGGGTTAAATCACTTGAATAGTTTCCGTATTCTGCGGCAACATCCATTAAAACCAAATCCCCAGGAAAGCACTGTTGGTTATTATCCGTATAGTGCAACACATTTGCATTATTTCCAGAGGCAATAATGGGAGTATACGCAAAGCCTTTGGAACGGTTTCGAATAAATTCATGTGCGTATTCAGCTTCAATTTCATATTCCCAAACCCCGGGCTGGATAAAGGACAATACTCTGCGAAATCCTTTTTCAGTAATGTCACATGCTTGTTGAATTTGTTCAATTTCTTCGGGTGCTTTTACAGACCGTAACTTTTGCAAAATGGGGTTACTTTTACCTACTAGGTGTGCGGGATAATTTTTTTTGCACCAAGCTATAAATCGATCTTCTCGAGTTTGAGTCTCAACAGACTGTCGGTAATGTTCGTTCGTGTTGAAGTAAAAGCGGTTGCATTGCGTACTCAATTCTTGAAAGAGGCGTTCAAATTCACTTAACGAATATACAGTTTCAATACCGCTTAATTCTGTAGCTTGTTTTTTGGTAAGTTTGGCACCTTCCCAAACTGCGATATGGTCATTGGTTTCTCTTAAGAAAAGGATTTCACGGTGCTTTGCTTCATACGCATCAGGGAACAGGATCACAATGCTCTCTTCCTGATCTATACCACTCAAATAAAAAATATCTCGGTGCTGTGCAAAAGGCAGCGTGCTGTCTGCACTTATAGGATAGATATCATTCGAATTAAAAATAGCAAGACTGTTAGACTCTAACTGAGCAGCAAAATGAGTTCTATTTTGTTTATAGACCGAAGCAGGAATAGGGTGGTAGCGCATTTCTTGTTTTTTTAACGAAGATAGCGGATTTTTAAAACTCTTAACGACTTGAGTTTTCTGATTTTTTTCAATTCTAGAACGAATTTATCCAATTGAAAAAAAGCTAAAGTTTAAACAAAGTTTCCCTTTGGAGTTCTTTTCAGAAAAATACCCAAAAGGAGTTTGCTAGTCAACGTATATGCCTTAATTTTGTTTGACAAATTGAAAACTTATGACTTTAATAGCCTCTTCAATTGGAAAGAAACTTGCCATGGCACTTTCTGGACTTTTTTTGGTTGTTTTCCTGACTCAACATTTCGTCATTAACATGACTTCTGTTTTTAGCGAGTCCCTTTTTAATGAAATTTCTCATTTTATGGGGAACAATGCGCTGGTGCAAATGATACTTCAGCCGATATTGATTTTCGGAGTACTCTTTCACTTTACCATGGGCTTTGTTTTGGAATTACAAAATTCAAAATCCAGATCAATTAAATACAAAAGCTACAAAGGGAGTGCAAATGCCCCTTGGGTTTCTCGAAATATGATTGTATCAGGGATCGTTATTTTACTTTTTTTGGGCCTTCATTTTTATGACTTTTGGTTCCCCGAGATGAATTACAAATATGTGGAGGTAATGCCTCTAAACCCAGACCGATATTTTGAAGAAATGATCCACAAATTTGAAAGTCCTGTTCGTGTTGGGATCTATGTATTCTCCTTCCTTTTCCTTGCACTTCACTTATACCATGGCTTTGCTTCCTCCTTTCAGAGTATGGGATTAAACAATAAATATTCTAAAGCGATCAAATCCATCACTGCAGCATTTGCTATCGTAGTACCTGTAGGATTTGCTGTTATCGCATTATTTCATCATTTAACCGCATTTTGATATGGCACTAGATTCTAAAATACCCAAAGGTCCTCTAGCCGATAAGTGGACAAAACACAAAAGCAATATCAATCTAGTAAGCCCAGCAAACAAAAGACTTATTGATGTAATCGTCGTAGGGACTGGTTTGGCGGGAGCTTCTGCCTCCGCCACATTAGCAGAGTTGGGCTATAATGTTAAAACATTTTGTTTTCAAGATTCTCCACGTCGTGCGCACTCCATTGCAGCCCAAGGAGGAATCAATGCAGCAAAAAATTATCAAGGGGATGGGGATTCCACCCATCGCCTTTTTTATGATACCATTAAAGGAGGGGATTACCGATCTCGTGAAGCCAACGTCCACCGTTTAGCTGAGGTCTCTACCAATATTATCGACCAGTGTGTAGCTCAAGGAGTTCCATTTGCTCGGGATTATGGGGGACTGTTAGACAACCGTTCTTTTGGAGGGGTATTGGTATCACGGACTTTTTATGCTAAAGGGCAAACGGGACAACAGTTACTGCTGGGGGCTTATTCTGCGATGAATCGCCAGATAGGAAGAGGTAAAATAAAAATGTACAACCGCCATGAAATGATGGATTTGGTTGTTGTAGAAGGTAAAGCCAGAGGAATTATTGCTCGAAATCTTGTCAACGGAAAACTTGAACGTCATAGTGCCCATGCAGTTGTAATTGCCTCAGGAGGGTATGGAAACGTTTTCTTCTTATCGACAAACGCCATGGGGAGTAATGTTTCTGCCGCATGGAAGATTCATAAAAAGGGTGCGTATTTCGCAAACCCATGTTTTACACAAATTCACCCAACCTGTATTCCTGTGTCCGGTGAGCATCAATCCAAATTAACTTTGATGTCCGAATCACTTCGGAACGACGGTAGAATTTGGGTACCAAAAAATTTAGAGGATGTCAAAGCGATTCGAGAAGGTAAACTAAAGCCAACTGAAATAGCAGAGGAAAATCGAGATTATTATTTAGAAAGACGCTATCCGGCTTTCGGAAATCTCGTACCTCGTGACGTTGCCTCACGAGCAGCAAAAGAGCGTTGTGACGAAGGCTATGGTGTGAACAAGACGGGGGAGGCAGTTTATCTTGATTTTGCAGCCTCTATACAGCGCTACGGAAAAGAACAAGCCCATGTCAAAGGACTGGATGAAAATGATGCTGCTCTGGTCAAAAAATTAGGTCAGGAGGTGATTCGAGCCAAATACGGGAATTTGTTCCAGATGTATGAAAAAATTGTAGATCAAAATCCTTACGAAACACCGATGATGATTTATCCTGCAGTCCATTATACCATGGGTGGTGTATGGGTGGATTACAATTTGATGACTTCTATTCCGGGTTGTTATGCCATAGGAGAAGCGAATTTTTCTGATCATGGAGCCAATCGACTCGGCGCTTCTGCATTAATGCAAGGATTGGCAGATGGTTATTTTGTTTTGCCGTACACCATTGGAGACTATCTCGCTGATGATATCCGTACGGGTAAAATAGACACCAACCTTCCTGAATTTGAAACTGCAGAGGCCGCGGTTAAAGCCCAGCTAGATGCATTTGTAAGTAATAACGGGACTCATACGGTCGACTATTATCATAAAAAATTAGGTAAAATCATGTGGGTCAAATGCGGGATGTCTCGAAATACAAAGGGACTGAATGAAGCCATTTCAGAGATCAAAGCGTTACGTGAAGATTTCTATAAAAATGTAAAAGTACCTGGAACCACTTCAGAGTTCAATCCAGAATTGGCTAAAGCTGCTCGAGTTGCTGATTTTCTAGAATTAGGCGAATTGTTTGCTAAAGATGCCTTGGAGCGCAATGAATCTTGTGGAGGACATTTTAGAGAAGAGTCACAAACTCCAGAGGGAGAAGCTTTGCGAGATGATAAAAACTTTACGTTTGTTTCTGCTTGGGAATACAAAGGAGAACCAGCCAAAGCGCAATTGCACAAAGAGCAATTAAATTACGAAGAAATAGAAGTAAAAACCAGATCGTATAAATAGGATGATGAATTTAACACTCAAAGTTTGGCGTCAAGCTAACGCCGATGCAAAAGGGAAAATGGAAACCTACCAAATGAAAGAGGTCTCCCCCGACATGTCATTTTTAGAAATGATGGATGTTTTAAATGAGCAATTAATTGAAAAAGGAATTGATCCCGTTGCATTTGATCATGATTGTCGTGAAGGAATTTGTGGAATGTGTTCCATGTTTATTAATGGTGAAGCTCATGGACCCGATCGTTTGGTAACCACCTGTCAATTGCACATGCGAAAGTTTAAGGACGGGGATACCATTACGATCGAACCGTTTAGAGCCAAAGCATTTCCGGTGATCAAAGACCTAACCGTTGATCGCTCATCTTTTGATCGAATTCAGCAAGCTGGAGGTTTTGTGAGTGTAAACACTTCTGGAAATACTCAAGATGCGAATGCAATTCCTATCGATAAACACGATGCAGATAAGGCATTTGACGCTGCTGCTTGCATAGGATGTGGCGCCTGCGTTGCTACTTGTAAAAACGCTTCAGCCATGTTGTTTGTTTCGGCCAAGGTGTCTCAATATGCGCTCCTTCCTCAAGGAAAAGTAGAAGCTACTGACCGCGTGTTAAACATGGTTCATCAAATGGATATGGAGGGATTTGGAAACTGTACCAATACGGGAGCTTGCGAAGTTGAATGTCCAAAAGGAATTTCACTTGAAAACATTGCACGGATGAATCGCGAATACTTATACGCAAGTCTTAAAGGGTAAACGCAAAAGCATATCGTTTAAAATTTATACACAACACCGTAATTCACGGTCCTGTTTTTATAAATTCGTTCGGTTTCAAGTTCTGCAAAAAGTATGGAATTATTAAAATTAAGCAGTCCGTAATTGTACCTTAAATCGAAAGCTAAATGGGTATTCACTCTGAGTTCAAAACCGATCAATAAACCAAAGTCGAAGAACTGAAAATTCGTTTTAGAATCCACACGCTCTCCAAAACGATTCTTTTCAATAGCGTTGATGAGGTAACCAAAATAGGTTCCTGTAGTTAAACTCCAATCCTCTGTAGCCTCAAGCTTAGCAAGTAAAGGCACCGCAATTTGATTTACTTTAATCGCAATTTCTGGAGTTAAATCACTTTCCCGAACATTAGTTCCATTGCCTGTATACATTACTTCCATTTGAAACCGAACTTTTTGATCTTCTTTATAAAATTCGAACAAGGCTCCTACATGATAAGAGGGTTCAATTTCTGTGACCATAGGAATGGGAATACCTTCTGAAAAGGTTTCAAATTTGTCATGGGATAGGTTTAGGCCTCCTTTAATTCCTATCTGAATATTTTGTGAAAATACTAGGATAGGGAAATAGCAAAGAAGGGATAGAATGGATTTGAGGGACATGGGGCATAAGAATAGTAGGTTGCTGTCTACTCAGATTTAAGGTCTCTTTTTGACAAATTCAGACCAGTTTAAAACGAGTTTTATTGGGGTGAAACTCATCTTAAAAATTAAGCTTGAAGTCTAGTATTTAAACTATTATTTAGCTTGTTTGGGTTTATAAATGGCTCCAGTTGCAAAATCAACTACAGCACTTGGCCAGAAGAGTATGATATCTGCCACTAAGGCTACGATTCGAACATCTCGTTCTTGCTCACCTGGAAGAGGTTTTGTTTTTTGATGAGCTGTGATAGGACCACCCAAAACAGTAGCACAACTGGAAAAGAATACGGTTAGAAGTAATACAGCTATAAATTGATTTGATTTTTTTATGGGGTTAAATTTCGAGGTTACTTCCAAATATAAATAAAAATTAATCTCAAGGTTTAGATTTATTTAAAATTTAGATTTTTAATCAGATTTCTCGATAAAGAGTAAATTTTAATTAATGAGTTGGAAAGGGAGGGCTTTAGACCTCCCAAGTAGAAAGCACCGATTTTAATTCGGTAAAGTCATCAATTGCCTTCACGCAACCCAATTCTAATAAGGTCTTTTTATCAAACATCGTACTCACACCGATCACCTCCATACCCGCCGCCTTTGCTGCTGTAATCCCTGAACGGGTATCTTCAAAAGCCAAACAATCCGCTGGGTCTGTGTTTAGTTTTTTTGCGGCGGTTAAAAAAATCTCTGGATGGGGTTTTCCATGAGTGACCTCATGCCCTCCGGTGGTAGAATGAAAAAAAGGATCAAGATTGAGGGCTTCAAAAATAAAATCGATATTGTGCTGATCGCCCATGGTCGCTATACCTAAAGGGTAGTTGTTTTTGGATAAAGCAGTTAAAAAAGGATGTAAACCCTCAATCGCTTTTACATGAGGACGGTAAAGTTCTCTATATTTTGCTTCTTTATAGCTCCCAATTTGAAAGAGTTCCTTTGGATTCCTAATTTCAGGAAAAAGTCGCGCCATAATTTCTACCAAAGATCCTTTGTGAAATTTGGTATCAAAGGTTTCGTAATCCATATCCAAATTGTGAAATTCAAAAAATGAAATCCAGGATTGTTTGTGATACGCCATATTATCAACTAGGGTACCGTCCATATCAAAAATCAGTGCTTTTGGTGTATTCATCCTGTGTAATTAAAATGATTTCTTATTAAGAATAGGCGAAGATGAGAAGGATAAAGAACAAAAAAAAATTCTTGGGACGAAATAGGAATAAATTTTAAAAAGCTAAATTTAGGGCTAGTCAATTAAGAGCGCTGAAAATTCCAAATGAAATCAAAACTGCATCTCACAGCTTTACAAATTCCTCTTTTTTGGGAAGCCCCAATAAAAAATAGGGCACATATAGATCAGCACCTTAAAAAAGTCAATTCCAATACGGATCTTGTTGTATTACCTGAAATGTTTACGTCGGGTTATACTATGAACCCCAAGGCTGTGGCGGAACCAATGGGAGGCTCTACAATGCAGTGGATGCAATCTTGGGCAATTAAAATGAATTCAGCTCTAGGAGGGAGTTTGGTCATCCAAGAAGGGGATCAATATTACAATCGTTTTGTTTTAGTCACTCCTTCTGAAGAGGTCATGTACTATGATAAGCGACATACTTTCACCCTTGCCGGGGAACACCTTCTTTATAAATCGGGAAGTAAGGAGGGGATATTTGAATACCTCGGTTGGAAAATATGTTTACGCATCTGCTACGATTTGCGGTTTCCTGTTTGGTCGCGAAATACGCAGGATTACGACCTTCTGCTTTTTGTTGCGAATTGGCCTAAACCGAGAATACATGCCTGGGATACTTTACTACAAGCAAGGGCAATCGAAAACATGGCTTATGTCGCTGGGGTAAACAGAATAGGCCTTGATGAAAAAGACAATGATTATCCCGGACATACTGCCGTTTACGATGCACTTGGACAAATTATTTCAGGAAAGCGCTCTGGCGTAGAAAGTTTGATTACGGCTGAGTTGGATTATCTGGAGCTTCAAGAACACCGGAAGCGGTTGCGCTTTCTGGAAGATCGGGATAATTTTGACTTGTATTAAAAGTTTCATTCATATCCCAATTTGCTCTTAAATCAATTTCCTTCCAAAAATAGATGACTTTTTCAGGTTGGATTTTTTGTAAATAATTTCCAGTATCCCATTGCTCGTTTTCGTTCGCATCTTCAATTAAACGGACACGGTATTTACCCGCATCAAGTAATTCAAAAGTGTATGCATTTCCATCTACAGGTTTAGTGTAGCGACGAACTACCTTATCATTATTTAAAAGTTCAATGATAAAAGGCACAGAACTTTGATGTTGTACACGTAAATAGATATTGCCATAGTCTTCAATTTTTTTGGTTGAGGTTTTGTAAACAAGGGTATCGTTAGTATTCCCCCAAAAATCGACAAGGGCATTGGGCAAGAGTTTTATTTCATATCGGTCGTTCGGGAGGATTTCAAAATCCACAAAAATTCGATCGTAATTTTCTTGAATTTCTAATTTAGCTGGAATTTGTAGGGTATCCACATTGGTAACCACCAGCTGCTCCGAATTGATTTGCGTAATCGGTAAGTTGCTTTCAATCTCGAATTTACTCTTTAGTCTCAAGGACCCTTGTGTAAATTTGTTAATCACTAAGGAATCCGCTACGGGATTTTTAAAATAAACGGTTCGTATTTGTAATGAGTCTTTAATTTTTAATTCAAACTGGAGGGAATCCAATTCTGCGCCTTTAAACCAGTAATTTAAAGTGTCTGTTTTTCTGCTTTGTGTTACCAGATATTCAAAGCTATCGGGGACCTCACTGACCATCTTAAAAGGTTCTTCCTTTCGGTCACCATAATAGGCAAGCGCAATATGGTGGTCGTTTATGAAGTAGGGTTTGTCCCAAAAGAAATTGGTCCGTTCTTTAAATAGTCTCAGATCAATGATCGAGTCTTGAGGAAGTTCAATCAGAGTATCTACAAATCCAATTTTATCGGCATTTTGATCAAAATAGTAATTGCCAGCTTGATCTTTCAGAGCGACAAGAGCGTACTTTCCCGCTCGAAGATTTTGAAAACGATAAATGGTAGTGTCCAACGTGCTGGTCACATACAGGGGTTTTTTGGTGTAGATCACCGAATCCGTAAAGGTGCTGTCCACAGGATACAATTGTAGCGAGATAAACCGATCGGTTTCTCGCTCAAAAGCATCTGTAATCCTTCCTTTAATGTAGAGCGAGTCAATCGTTGCCCCTGTAGAAAGGGTATAGGTCAAATAGGAAATGGGATTGGATTCGTTAAAATCGATGATCCCCTCCCCGAAATTGAACGTATAGGTAGTATTGTCTAGTAGGGTATCGAGTAATTTGACCGTAACTTTTTTAGCTGCTCCTGTGACGGGATAGATTTTGTATTGCGAGGAATTTAGTGGTGGAGAGATGATCAACTGTTTGCTGATGTCTTTAAGTGTCACATATTCGTTAAAGGTTAAATTGATTTCATCTTTATCAAAAAAGACGGTATTCAATTTTGGAGAAGCATTAATTAGAAGGGGAGGAATAGAATCTCTGGGTCCTCCAGTTGGAGAGGCTCGTTTAGCACATTGAACGGTAGACAACAATAGCCCACCCAAAAGGAGAATATATAAACTGAATCTCATTCTTAAATTAATCACCACAAAATAAAGCATTATTCTACTCACAACCTACAAGCAAGTACAGCGATGCTTATTTTTAGCCCACTATTCTTCAATAGAACGGAGGCACAAGCTGCCAGAGTAGCTCCTGTTGTTAGGACATCATCAATTAGTAATACGTGTTGTGGAGCAGTTGGGAAAGGTTGTTGTTGGATGAATGCGTTTGTTACCTCATTCTTTCTTGCAGATTCTCCTAAAAGAGCCAAAGCAGTTGTGTTTTTTATTCTTTCTAAAACCTCCGTATATAAAGGAACCCCCATTTTTTTGGAAAGCGTTGCTCCTACAATTTCAGCCTGATTGTATCCTCGTTTTTTTTGTTTTTTAGGGTGTAAAGGAACAGGAACAATTCCATCAATATCTTTGAAAAAAGCACTTTCTTGAAGGGTATTCGCTAGCCATTCACCTAAAAAAACACCAATTTTACGTTCGCCTTTGTACTTGAATAGATGAATCATATGCGCTATAGCGCCCTCTTTTTGGAAAAAAAACAAGGAAGTCACTGCAGTGGATTCAAACTGAACATTTATTTTTTCATACAAAGGATTTTCTCGAATTAGGTGAAAAGAGGTCAGAGGCATTTTAATCTGACAACTTATACAGAGATGTTTTTCGTAAAACTTTAAAAAACTCTCACAGCCGAGACAATTTCTTGGGAAAATGAAATCTACCAAAGTTTGAAGAACAGCAAAGGCTTTTTTTTTCATAGATTAAGATCAAGAGCCCCTTAAAAATAACAAAAAGAATTATTTTTGCGCCATGACGCAACAAACTGATCAATTCAAAAAAGTGATATCCCATGCCAAGGAGTATGGTTTTGTCTTTCCTTCAAGTGAAATATACGATGGTCTAAGTGCCGTATATGATTATGCCCAAAATGGAGCCGCTTTAAAAAATAACATTCGTGAATACTGGTGGAAATCTATGGTTCAGCTTCATGAAAATATTGTAGGGATCGATGCCGCAATATTTATGCACCCCACCACATGGAAAGCCTCAGGTCATGTAGATGCATTTAACGATCCTTTAATTGACAATAAAGTTTCTAAAAAGCGATATCGTGCTGACGTTTTGGTCGAGGAATACGTTGCGAAAATTGAAGGCAAAATTGAAAAAGAAATTGAAAAGGCTTCCAAACGCTTTGGAGCGGACTTTGATGAAGCTCAATTTCGAGCGACGAACCCCCGGGTTCTTGCCAATCAAGAAAAAGCAGCTTCCATTTTAAAACGGTTAGGACAATCTTTAGAAAAAGAAGATTTGGCAGATGTTCGCGCCTTGATCGAAGAATTAGAAATCAGCTGTCCTGAAACGGGGTCTAGAGACTGGACGGATGTGAAGCAATTTAACTTAATGTTTGGAACAAAACTAGGTGCTTCAGCAGATACTGCAATGGATTTGTATTTACGACCTGAAACGGCACAAGGAATTTTTGTAAACTTCCTCAATGTTCAAAAAACAGGGAGAATGAAATTACCCTTTGGAATTGCTCAGACAGGAAAGGCCTTCCGAAATGAAATCGTTGCCAGACAATTCATTTTTAGAATGCGTGAGTTTGAACAAATGGAGATGCAATTTTTTATTCCTCCAGGAACCCAAAAAGAATGGTATGAGCGCTGGAAAGAAGATCGACTCAAATGGCATTTAGCACTTGGAATGGGGAAAGAAAATTACCGTTTTCATGATCATGAAAAACTTGCCCATTACGCTGATGCAGCTTCTGACATCGAATTCCGTTTCCCGTTTGGGTTTAAAGAATTGGAGGGAATTCACTCCCGTACCGATTTTGACCTATCGAGCCACGAAAAGTACACGGGCAAAAAATTACAGTATTTTGATCCAGAACGAAACGAAAACTATACTCCCTATGTAGTAGAAACATCCATTGGTTTGGACAGAATGTTTTTAGCCGTTTTTTCAAATTCCCTAGTGGAGGAGGAATTGGAAGGGGGAACCTCAAGAACGGTCTTAAAATTTCCTTTTGCTTTAGCACCTAATAAAGCAGCTGTTTTACCTTTAGTTAAAAAAGACGGTCTTCCTGAACTTGCAAGAACTATAGTTGAAGAGCTCAAATGGGATTTGCAAACGGTATACGATGAAAAAGATGCAGTGGGAAGACGGTATCGACGACAAGATGCACTAGGGACTCCATTTTGTATTACCGTAGATCATCAAAGCCTAGAGGATCAAACCGTGACCCTCAGAGAAAGGGATTCTATGGAGCAAATTCGGATTGCAATAGCCGATCTGAAAACCACTATACAAGATCAAGTTTCCATTACGACTTTGCTAAAAAAACTTTAAATCAGTTTTTTTATCTTCGTAAAAAATTGATTTGAAACTACTTTCTTATAATGTAAATGGAATTCGTGCTGCTCTCAACAAAGGTTTTGACAGTTGGTTAGCCGCAACGCAAGCGGATATTATTTGTATTCAAGAGACCAAAGCCCTTGAGGAGCAGGTTGATACCTCGGTTTTTGAAAAACTAGGATATTATCACTATTGGTTCTCTGCACAAAAAAAAGGCTACAGTGGGGTGGCTATTTTTTCAAAATCCAAACCCAATAAAGTAGTATATGGTAGCGGGATTGATCACATGGATTATGAAGGCCGGATTTTAAGACTGGATTTTGACCAGGTATCAGTGATGAGTTTGTACCTCCCTTCTGGAACAAATCCTGAACGGTTGGATTATAAATTTCAATTTATGGATGAATTTCAAACCTATATCGATCAACTAAAAAAAGAAATTCCAAACCTAATCATTTGTGGGGATTACAACATTTGCCATCAGCCGATAGATATCCACGATCCTATCAGAAATAAAAACGTTTCGGGATTTCTCCCCGAAGAAAGAGCCTGGCTGGATCAGTTTATAAAATCCGGATTTATTGATTCTTTCCGACTTTTTAACCCACAACCCCATCAGTACAGTTGGTGGAGTTACCGAGCCAATGCAAGAAACAATAATAAAGGCTGGAGAATCGATTACGCACTAGTCAGTGAGCCGCTCCAAGCCTCGATCACGCGTTCTTTTATACTTCCTGAAGCAAAACATTCCGATCATTGTCCTGTTGGACTGGAACTAAAATTTTAAGTTATGAAACAAAACTTGGTTCTTCTTTTGATTTTCTTTTTGCTCACGATAACGAGTTGTGTTTCCACGAAAGTATTCAATGATTTGGAAAGTCGCTACGCTGAAGTAAAAATGCAGCGTAATTCCTATGAGAAATCACGGGATTCGATACAACAAGCCTGGGATCTTTTGGATGCCGATCTAATGGAAGTTTCGACCTATTTAAAACGATCACGAGATAGCGTGTCTCAAGCAAGAGAACAACTAACACAGTGGGAAGAAAAGTACAACTTACTCAAAGAAAATAGCGAGCAAAAAATTCAGAAGAGTATAGCTCAAAACAATGCCTTATTAAAAGAAATTGCCTTGAGAAAAACAGAATTGCAATCTCGTTCCGAGCGTGTAGATCAGTTGGAAGAAATGATTCAAAGTCAGAAACAAGCCCTAGATGAACTCAAGAATCGACTTTCGGATGCACTTTTAAATTTTGAAGGAAAAGGGCTTACTGTGGAACAACGCAATGGAAAGGTTTACGTTTCCATGGAAAATAAACTCTTGTTTAAATCGGGTCGTTGGGATATTGAACCAGCGGGCAAACAGGCCCTAAAAGAATTGGCAATGGTATTGGAAGAAAATCCAGACATCTCAATTTTGATTGAAGGACATACCGATAATGTACCTTTTTCTCCAAATGGTGCCTTGGAATCCAATTGGGATCTTTCGACAAAACGAGCGACAGCTGTAGTAAATATCCTTTTAGAAAACGAGCAGATTTTACCCCAAAACCTTACCGCAGCAGGACGAAGTGAATACGTCCCCATCGCACCCAACAGTACCACGGAAGGTAGAGCATCAAACCGAAGAATTGAGGTTGTTCTGAGTCCATCACTGGATGAAATAACAGCACTCTTACAAACAAATTAATTATGGAATACAATAAATTACCTGGAACAGAAATTGAAGTGAGTAAAATTTGTTTAGGCACCATGACATGGGGAAGGCAAAATAATGAACAAGAAGGGCATGAGCAGATGGACTACGCCTTTGAACAAGGAGTCAATTTTTTTGACACGGCTGAGCTGTATCCCATTCCACCTCGGCAAGAGGAACAAGGGGAAACAGAACGAATTATTGGGACTTGGTTTAAAAAGACTGGACTGAGAGATCAAGTTATTTTGGCCTCTAAAATTGCAGGACCTGCAGGCTTTACCCAACATATCAGAACAGATAAAAGCTATTCCAAAAAGTCGATTGATACAGCTGTAGAAAAAAGTCTTAAACGCATGCAAACGGATTATATAGATTTATATCAATTACACTGGCCAGAGCGACCTACAAACTACTTTGGAAAACTGGGTTATGATTACCAGCGAGAAGACGTTTGGGAGGAAAACTTTGATCAGGTATTAGAGGCATTACAAGCACATGTAAAAAAAGGAACAATCCGTTATATAGGTTTGTCTAACGAAACTCCTTGGGGGACTATGAAATTTTTAAATGCGGCTCATTCTGATCGACCTCGAGTACGAACTATACAAAATCCCTATTCCTTGATAAACAGAACGTTCGAAATTGGAAATGCTGAAATTTGTCATCGGGAAGACGTAGGACTTTTGGCTTACTCCCCGCTTGCCTTTGGGGTATTGTCTGGAAAATACCGAAAAGGAAACCTTCCAGAGAATGCACGATTAACCCTTTTTCCACATTATGATCGATACAGTTCAACTCCCTCAAAAATTGCGGTTGATCGGTATTACGAATTGGCGCAAAAAAATGGACTCACCCTTACGCAAATGGCCCTTGCTTTTGTAAATGATCGACCATTTACAACCAGTAACATCATCGGAGCAACCAATTTGGCCCAATTGAAAGAGAACATCGATACGCACGCGATAACACTGAGTGAGGAAATTCTGAAGGGAATCGAGGAAATTCATATTTCACAACCCAATCCAGCCCCTTAAATCAAATTAGGAAATTGCTCCAATTAATTTTTTGGTGTAGGTATTCTTAGGATTTTTATACAAAGCGTCAGCCTCTTGGAGTTCTACTAATTTACCGTTTTGCATTACCATGACACGATCAGACATGTACTTGACCACAGCCAAATCGTGGGAAATAAACAGATAACTCAATCCCAATTCGGTTTTGAGTTGATTGAGTAAATTCAGTACTTGAGCTTGAACGGAAATGTCTAACGCAGCGACACTTTCATCGCAAATAAGTAATTCAGGTTGCGTGGCTAAAGCTCGTGCAATAACGATACGTTGGCGTTGTCCGCCAGAGAGCTCATGAGGATATCGGCTGTAATACGATTCTGATAATCCAACTTGTTCCAAAAGAGACACTGTTTTTATATAAAGCGCGGACTTAGTATCTGGAGTATAGCGCGCTAAGACTTCTTGGATAGCGTTACCAATATTTTTAAGGGGGTGTAAGGAAGCATACGGATCCTGAAAGACAAATTGGATTTTTTGACGAATGTCACGCATCATGGATTTGTCCTTGAAACGGATGGTTTTTCCTTTAAATAATACTTGACCTGCAGAGGGTGGATCTAGGAAAATTAGAGCTTTCGCTAAAGTGGATTTTCCACAACCTGATTCGCCAACCAAACCCAAAGTCTCTCCTGGAAATAAAGAAAAACTAATGGGGCTTACCGCCTGAAAACCGACTGATTTTGTAAAAAAACCGGATCGATTTGAATAAATTTTTTCAAGGTCCTTTACTTCTAATAGGGGCTTTTGAGCATATATGTTGAGATGTCTTTTACCCCGTTCTGTGGAGGTAATTTGTTGGGGTTGAAAGGACTTTAATTTATAATCTGCCAAGGTAGGTAATGGGCTCCATCGCTCTGTCGTAGAGGGTCGAGCAAAGAGAAGTCCCTTTGTATAAGCCTCTTTTGGGTTTTGAAATAAAGAATCGGTTCTATTTTCTTCAATAATTTCTCCTTGATACATTACCAATACCCGATCCGCTAATTTTTTCACTAAAGCAAGATCATGGGAAATAAACAAAACACTCATGTTCCTTTTCTTCTGTAGCCGTTTGAGAAGCTCTATGATTTCCTTTTGAACCGTTACATCTAATGCTGTGGTAGGTTCGTCTGCAATCAATATTTGGGGATGATTCAGAAGTGCCATCGCGATCATCACCCGTTGTTTTTGTCCCCCGCTAATTTCATGGGGATAGGATTTTAAAATACGTTCAGGATCTAGGAGTTGGACCTCTAAAAGCGCTTCTCGAATTTTGTCTTCTTGCTTTTTTCTTGAAAGGGAAGTGTGTTGTTCAAGAACCTCTTTTAATTGTTTGCCCAAGCGCATGGAGGGATTCAAACTGGATTGGGGTTCTTGAAAAATCATCCCCATTTTATTACCTCGAAGTTTTTGCCAATCCTGGGTTTGAAGGCTTAACAACGACTGCTTTTGAAAGAACAAGTGTTGGGCAGTCACGACGGCATTTTTTGGTTGTAGACCTAAAAGTGAAAGTGCTAAAAGGGACTTGCCACTTCCAGATTCTCCAACAACAGCTACGATTTCATTCTCAGAAAGTTGAAAAGAAATTTCCTTTAATAAGGTGTTCCCTTCTATTCCAAGATTCAGTCGATGAACATCCAATAAACAGTTAGGCTTTTCCTCTTCTGATGGGGTTACCGACATGGATACTTACAGGTTCATTTTCTTTAATTCCTCTACAGCATGGTTTACCGCACGTGCAGTAAATGCCATATAGGTCAAGGAAGGATTTTGTGTACCGGAAGAAGTCATAAATGCACCGTCCGTCATATACACATTAGGAACACTGTGTACCTGATTGTGTTTGTTTAAAACAGATGTTTTAGGATCATGGCCCATACGAGCAGTACCCATTTCGTGGATTCCTTTCCCTATTGGGGCGTTTGAATCGTAGATAGATACATTTTTACAACCTGCATTTTCTAACATTTCTGCAGCTTGTACTTTCCAATCTTCTTTCATTTTCTTCTCGTTGTCTTTGAATTCGGCATCAAATACAATCTTGGGCAAACCCCATTG
The DNA here is from genome assembly GCA_017858055.1 of Flavobacteriaceae bacterium. Classification (GTDB taxonomy): domain Bacteria; phylum Bacteroidota; class Bacteroidia; order Flavobacteriales; family Flavobacteriaceae; genus MS024-2A. The sequence continues at coordinate 75,905 of JAFMCA010000004.1, read as the reverse complement.
ATCGATTTTGTCGTAATTCAAATACATGCGGTTTTCGTGGTAGGGTAATACTTCTCCAAATCCTCCCATACCGACATTCCATTTTCCAGGCTCTAGCATGGCGTTTTTAAACTCAGAACCGTATCCAAATTCAGCAATAGCATCTGCCCAATTGCCACGTCCAGCACCTCCTTGATATCCGTAACCTCTTAAAAAGTCAACGTTATTTTTCTTACCTCCAACATTTCTAAAACGAGGAATATAAAATCCATTTGGACGTCTTCCTGTGTAATATTTGTCTTCAAAACCATCAAAAGTGCCTGAAGCACCACTACCCAGTTGGTGATCCATAATATTGTGTCCGAGTTCTCCAGAGTCGTTCCCTAAACCGTTTGGGAAACGCTCGGATTTTGAATTGAGCAAAATAGCTGTAGAGGCCATAGAAGAAGCACAAATGAAAACTACTTTGGAATTGAACTCCAACACCTCTTTTGTGATTGTATCAACAACTCGAACTCCAGAAGCTTTCTGTGTTTTTTCGTCATAAATCACTTCTGTTACTACAGAATTAGCTCTTAGAGTAAGATTTCCAGTTAGCTCTGCAGCGGGAAGTGTAGAAGAGTTTGAGCTAAAATACGAACCAAAAGGACACCCTCTATCACAGCGATTTCGGAATTGACATTGGGTTCTTCCTCCATTGGATTTCGTGCCTTGAGTAATGTGTGCTACTCGACCAACTGTCATGACACGATCTGTATAGTTTTTGGCAATTGAGGATTGTAATTCTTTCTCCACACAGTTGAGTTCCATGGGGGGTAAAAATTCACTATCGGGAAGTTGAGGAAGATTTAATGCTTCTCCACTAACCCCAATAAATTTTTCAACATAAGAATACCAGGGGGCAATATCCTTATAACGAACGGGCCAATCGATGCCAATTCCATCTCTGAGGTTGGCTTCAAAATCGTCATCACTCCAGCGGTAGGTCTGTCTTCCCCATATTAACGATCGACCTCCTACTTGAGTTCCGCGAATCCAATCAAAGGTTTTGTCTTCATCATAATCGTACTCCGCGTCTTTATTATAAAAATGACGGTTTCCTTCATTTACTCCCCATCTACGTTGCTTGTTATAGTTTTTTAATTCTTCTTGAGAGGTGCTTCCGCCATTCTTCATATCCCATGGATCCAAATACATGGTGGGATAGTCTTCTAAATGTTTTACCATTCGTCCTCTTTCCAGTACTAAAGTTTTTAATCCTTTTTCACAAAGTTCTTTAGCAGCCCAGCCCCCACTTATTCCAGTTCCAACTACAATGGCATCGTAATTTGTTTCCATTCAATTTAATTTTTGTACGGTCTAATATAGTTAAATTTTAGGTGCTGAAAGAAATTTCTTCTTCCCGAAGAAGTGAGGAGTTTCTGAGTTTTAGAAAAATTTGAGCTACTGTAACCACATCTTTTTCACAATAGGTCACAATCCGATTGATGTTTCTTTCCTCATAAAAAACAGAAGCTACTTGACTTCCATCGATATCGTCTTTTGGTGAAGGAATACCTAAAGTGTATGCCATTAACTTTAGAGAGGTATAGTGTTTAAAATCTCCAAAACGCCATAAGTGAAGAGTGTCCAAATGAGGAACCTCCCAAGGTTTTTTATTAAACAACTGTAACGTAGTTGGGAGTGCAATCTGATGGACAAGCATTCTTCGGGCGATAAAGGGGAAATCAAATTCTTTTGCATTATGTCCACAAAGTCGGTGTTTGGGAGAATTGAAATGGGTTTCAATCAGAGTTTTAAATTCGGTCAAAAGAAATTTTTCATCGCCGAAAAAACTTTTTAATCGGAATTCTCGCTTGTTTGTTGTGGGAGCAAAATAACCGACAGAGAGACAAATAATTTTTCCAAATTCAGCCCAAATTCCTGCTTTATTATAAAAATCTTCTGCCGTAATCTCATCCTTTCTTTGGTAGGCTGTTTTTTCTTCAAAATACTTTTTTTCAATTTCAGGAACTTCACTGAAATTGCTGTAAAGGGGAACAGTTTCGATGTCTAGAAATAGAATTTTATGTAAGTCAAGGTGTGTCAGCATCTGAATTCAGGTCTAAAACCACATTCATGTAGTGGTAAATGTCGGGAGTAAAAGGATCCTCAGGATTTCCTTTTGGCCCTTTTTCATGTCCAAGGCGGACTGCAATTAAATTTTCTTCGGGGAAAGTGATTACATATTGGCCTAAATGTCCACGATTCATATGAACCCGATATCCTTTGTATTCTTTTAGCCACCAGCCGTATCCATATTCGGGACTTTCGCTAAAACGAGGCTGAATGGATTGGGCAATGAAGGTTGAATCGAGGAGTTGTTTACCCTTCCATTTTCCATGGTTTTTATACAATTTGGATAGTCGGGCAAAATCCCGAGCATTAGAAGCGATACAACAATACGCTTTTTCCATACCCTTGGTTTTGCTATCCAGCTGCCATAAGGCTTCTTTTTCAGCACCCATTGGATTCCAAAAGCTTTCATAAAGGTATTCGGTCAAGTTTTTTCCAGTGGCTCTAGCAATAACCATCCCGAGCAATTGAGTGGTACCGCTTTTGTAGATATAGGACTGACCTGGGGCTTCATCTATGGGTTGCTCTAAAATCAAACGGTCTAAATCTTCTACAAAATAAGCGGCTGTTGTGACAGATAAAGGAGAGTAATAGGATTCATCCCATCGTTGTCCAGAGGCCATACTGGATAAATCACCAACAGTAACTTTTGAGGCATAGGCGCCTTTGAGTTCTGGGATAAAATCGATTACAGCCTGATCCAAACTTTCGATATACCCCTCCATGATGGCTTTCCCAAGAAGTGCCGACACATAGCTTTTGGCCATTGAAAAGGCATTGCTTTTTGAATCTAAACCATATCCATCATAGTATTTTTCAAAAAAGAGGCTGTCATTTTTAAATATTAAAAAAGCGACAGTTTTATTTTCAACGATCGTTTTTTCTTGTTCTTCAGTAAGTTCTGTCGAATTGAATTTGGAATGCAACGGCCAAGGCTCTGGATTTTCAGAAGCGGGCAAAGTTCTGTTTTCGAACTGTTCATAATCGGCTAAAAATGCCGTTGTATGGCCTTTGAGATAAATGTTGGATACGGCAGTTAACAAATAGCTGTAGTCAGAGATATAGACTAGGCTAAATAAAACGATACCAAGGACTCCTATGGATTGCAATATTTTTTTGATCACCAGTTCTTCTTTTAAATTTAAACAGTAAACACTTGTCTCACAAATTTAATCTTTTTTGAATGGACACACCTTCCCGTTCGAGCAACCCAATTTTCTTTTGAATTCCAGCGGCATATCCAGTCATAGAACCGTCACTTCCGATCACTCGATGACAGGGAATGTAGAGTAGGATAGGGTTTTTGGCTACAGCATTTGCTACAGACCGAATGGCTTTAGGATTTCCGAAAAGTTGTGCCAATTGTTTATAGCTTATAGTTTTTCCTTTGGGTATTTGCAAAAGAAGATCCCAAAGCTGTTTTTGGAAGGGTGTTCCCTCCGGTTCTAGGGGAAAGGAAGGATTCAAAATACCGCTCTCAAAATACAATTTCAAATCGGTCTTTACTTTTTGGGAAAGGGGAGTTAACGGTTGATCCTCTGTAATCATAGGGTCTTCTACAAATTGAAGTGAAGTTAATTTGGAATTACTCTCCTGAATTTTTACCCACCCCAAAGGGGTTTTTATATAGGAAAAAGGAACCATTTTTGATGGGGTAAGAGGTTTTTTTTGGTCTTGTTTTCAATTTAGAAATTTTTTAAAAAAGCAGCGTCAAATAGTAAAAAAACTTATCTTGATCAGCGCTTATAAAACACAAATTACAATGATAAATTTTAAATGGGAGGGTGTCATGCCTGCTATTACTACCCAGTTTGATGCGGACTTCAATCTTGACCTTAAGGCTTTTCAACTGAATTTGTCTGCCCAAATAGAGGCGGGAGTTCATGGGATTATATTAGGAGGAACTCTGGGTGAGGCAAGTACTTTAAGTTCAAAAGAAAAAAGTACACTTTTGGCCACCAGCATAGAACAAGTTGAAAGGAAAATCCCAGTGATTCTCAATATTGCAGAACAGTCAACTGCGGTTGCAGTTGCTTTAGCACGCCAAGCAGAAGACGAAGGTGCAGATGGATTAATGTTGCTTCCCCCCATGCGATACAAGGCTACCGATGAAGAAACGGTCGCGTATTTTTCAGCAATAGCATCAAGCACCACGTTACCCATAATGATTTACAACAACCCTGTAGATTATAAAATTATGGTTACCCTTGAGATGTTTGAAAAGCTTTCAAAATATAAAAATATCAATGCTGTTAAGGAATCTACTCGGGATACAACCAACGTCACCCGAATGATAAATCACTTTGGGGATCGATACAAAATTCTTTGTGGGGTAGATACCATTGCATTAGAGTGTTTATTAATGGGAGCTAGTGGTTGGGTAGCTGGTTTAGTAGATGCCTTTCCTCAAGAAACCGTAGCGATTTATACCTATTGTAAGGCTGGAGAATGGGAAAAGGCAAGAGCCGTTTTTCGTTGGTTTTTACCCCTTTTAGAACTGGATATTTCTCCCCAGTTGGTTCAAAATATTAAACTATGTGAAGTGGCGACTGGATTGGGCACAGGCTATGTAAGGCCCCCTCGTATGCCACTTACGGGTCAAGCTCACGACCAAGTCCAAGACCTCCTTTTAAGGGGACTCGAAATGCGTCCACAAAATCTTGATTATAAAAAATACCTATGATTACAGGAAAAAATCTAATAGCAGGCAGTTGGGAACAAACGGTTCAGTCCAGTATTTTTCACACAGTAAATCCTAAAACAAATCAAGCCTTACCTACGGCATTTCAAGAAGCGACTTCCGATCAAATCGATACAGCTGTTGCTGCCGCTGAGGTAAGTTTTGAAACGTATGCTTCTACAAGTTTTGAGGAACGGGCTACTTTTTTACAAACCATTCAGGAGGAACTTCAATCTCATCAGCAATTCATTTTAGAAACCTATCAAGAAGAATCTGCTTTACCTGAAGGTCGAGCCCAAGGAGAATTTCAACGTACCCTCGCTCAAATTCAACGATTTATTGAATTGTTACAAAAGGGTTCTTTAGCAGAAATCAAGATACACACCCAAGGACCGGATTTTCGAAAGATGAATTATCCGATAGGTCCTATAGCCGTTTTTGGTGCGAGTAATTTCCCTTTGGCTTTTTCAACCGCTGGAGGGGATACTATTTCTGCTTTAGCTGCAGGCTGTCCCGTGGTAGTTAAAGCACATCCGTTCCATGCTGGAACGAGTGAGTTGGTAGCAGATTGTATTGCCAAAGCCCTAGTAAAATGCAACTTACCTCAAGGTATATTTTCTCATTTGGGGGGGCAATCCCATAAAATAGGAAGTCTGTTGGTTTCACATCCTAAGATTAAAGGAGTAGGATTTACAGGAAGTTTTTCAGGGGGCAAAGCGCTTTACGATCTTGCCCAAAAGCGGAAAGAACCCATCCCAGTTTTTGCAGAAATGGGTAGTATTAATCCCATTTTTATATTTGAAAACAAATTAAAAACAGATTTTTCCTTAGCCGAAACACTAGCCCAATCCGTTACTATGGGAACGGGACAGTTTTGCACTAACCCGGGTCTTATTGTTGTATGTGACCCCTCTGGAACTCATGATTTGGCAGCTGAAATCAGCCAGCATACTTCCGAATTGAGTCTTCCTCCTATGGCACACGATTCTATCCAAAAGAAATTTGATTTACAAATAGATGAACTTAAATCAGAAGGAAAGTTGAAGTCCGTTTATTCCTCTGGAAATTGTTCTGCGGTTGTTGGTTCCATAGATGCCAAGGAGTTTATAAAAAATAAAAAATTGTCTGAAGAGGTTTTTGGACCGTTTACTCTAGTAGTAAATTGCCTTTCTGTAAGTCAAATGCTCGAAGTTGCTATGGCATTAGAAGGTCAGCTAACAGCTACCTTGCTTGGCGAGAAGGAGGACAACAGAGATTTAAAAATGCTCCTTTCCAAATTGCAATCCAAGGTGGGGAGAATTCTTTTTGAAGGCGTACCTACTGGTGTGGCAGTAACCGAAGCGATGCAACATGGGGGCCCTTTTCCAGCGTCCACAGACAGTCGTTTTACTTCCGTAGGAACGGACGCAATCTACCGTTGGTTACGTCCTGTTGCTTTTCAAGATTGTCCAAATGAATTGCTCCCAGATGCTTTAAAAAATGAAAACCCCTTAGGCATTCTAAGAAATGTAGATGGTAATCTGACTACAGCAGCTTTATGAAACCAACAGAGCGCATCGAATTTGATTGTGTTGATGGATATACTGCAGGAAACCCTGTGCGTATTGTAAAGTCACCAAGGCCAGAGTTGATAGGAGTTACTATGAGTGAAAAACGCTCTCATTTTATTAAAAATTTCGATTGGATAAGAACAGGGTTGATGTTTGAACCTCGAGGGCACGATATGATGAGCGGGAGTTTTTATTACGATCCTCAAGATTCACAAAACGACATAGGAATTTTATTTATCGAAACCAGTGGTTGCTTACCCATGTGTGGTCACGGTTTAATAGGTGCAATTACAATTTTAATCGAGGAGCAATTAATCCAACCCCAAGTACCGGGAGTAGTACGTGTTGAAACCCCAGCAGGATTGGTCATTGCGAAGTACACTCAAAAAGAAAATAAAGTTACTGCCGTTCGTTTTACTAATGTTCCCGCATTTTTGTACGCCAGCGATTTTGAAATTGAATGTCCAGGTTTAGGTAAGTTGAATATTGATGTGGCCTATGGTGGAAATTTTTATGCGATAATAGATTTACAAAAAAACTTTAAAGGAATCGATGCATATACCACCTCTCAATTGGTTTCATGGAGTCGAGATCTTCGAAAGCGTTTAAATGAAGCCCATTTATTTATCCACCCCTTGGATGAAAATATACAAGGCTGTAGTCATGTTTTATGGGCAGGGAAACCCATTCAGAAAAATGCAACTGCTCGAAATGCTGTTTTTTACGGCGATAAGGCTATCGATCGGTCACCCTGTGGGACAGGTACTTCTGCAAGGATGGCACAATGGTTTGCCAAGGGAAGATTAAAAGTTGGAGATCCTTTTGTTCACGAAAGTATCATTGGGTCGGTTTTTACTGGGTGTGTAGAATCTAAAGCAAAAGTTGGAAGTTTGGAGGCAATGATTCCCAGCATAGAGGGGAATGCGCGAATTACCGGATACAATAAATTAATTTTAGATCCTGAGGATCCTTATGTAAAAGGCTTTCAAGTTATCTGATATGATTCAAAAAAAGGTTGTAGTTGTAGGAGGAGGGATCGTAGGTTTGTGTTCAGCGTACTATCTAACCTTGGAAGGGCATCAAGTTACAGTGATGGATAAGGGAGATTTTAGCAGCGGAGCTTCTCATGTCAATGCAGGATACCTCACTCCTAGTCATATCGTACCTATGGCAGCACCGGGCATGGTCTCCAAGGGTTTGCGTTGGATGTTTAAAGCTTCGAGTCCTTTTTACATCAAACCCCGATTAAACAAAGATCTAGTTCAATGGGGATTAAAATTCATGAAATCATGTACGCCCGATCATGTTCAGCGTTCCATGCAAACCTTACTTGACATCAATATTCTGAGTAAGCAACTTTATTTGGAAATGAAAGCCTCAGAGGAATTTGACTTTCATCTTGAAACAAAAGGACTTTTAATGGCTTATCAAACCGTTCATGCGGAAAAGGAAGAAGCCGAAATTGTGAGTTGGGCTAGAGACTTAGGGTTGAAAATTGATCAACTGACCCCTTCAGAGGTTTTAAAAAAACAACCCGACGCGCCTATGAATATTGCTGGAGCTTACTGGTATGAGAGCGATGCTCACAGTACGCCTGAATTGTTTATGAAGAATTTGATTGCTGTTTTGGAAAAGAGAGGAGTAACTTTTTTGACTGGAGAGGCTGTTTCTCATTTTAAAATACAAGAAAATAAAATCACTGCGGTGTGTACAACCTCAAAACAAGTGGCAACCGATGAGGTTGTCCTTGCAAGCGGTGCTTGGTCAGAATCCTTAGTAAAACAACTTGGAATTCAATTGTCGGTTCAAGCAGGAAAAGGCTACCGGATCAATATTCATCAGCCTACGGGGATTCGCCTCCCAGCAATTTTACTAGAGGCAAAAGTAGCTGTAACTCCTATGCAAGGCTTTACACGATTTGGGGGAACGATGGAATTGTCGGGTATAAATCATCTGATCAACACGAAACGGGTTGCCGCCATTGCCCGAGCCGCATCAGCGTTCTATCCGAATGTTGTTCCTAATCAAACCGACATAGATGAAGTGAAGTGTGGACTTAGACCTCTTTCTCCAGACGGACTCCCTTACATTGGCAGACATTCTAAATGTGCAAATTTAGTTTTGGCTACCGGTCATTCGATGATGGGTTGGAGTTTGGGACCAGCTACAGGAAAATTGGTTGCCGAATTAATTTCAGATCAACCGACTACGCTCTCCCTGCTGCCATTTTCAGCAGAGCGAAAATATGGGGTTTGAATTTGCTAAAAGTTAAAGAATATTCCTCCCGAATAACTTTGGGCTCGGTAAATGACTTTTCCCGATATCGGGTGTGTAATAGCAACACTTAATCCCCACTGTTCTCCCAGATTTATCGCAGTCTCAAATCCGATAACCAAACTTTCAATGTTATTGGCGAAAATGGTACCATTGGAATTGGAGGCATCTAAGGTGCCATTATAAAGGGGTTTTGTCCAGTGTAAACGACCAAGAATTAACAGATTATTTTCTAAAAATTGACTTCCTGTTTCAAAATAAGTATGGACTTCATCCGAGAACCCTTTGGTTCGGTTGTTTAACCCTAAATACGATTTTAGATATAAGTTTTGTCCTCCTATGGAAAAGCCACTTCCAGCGTTTAATTGGATCAATTGATTGAATTCCCCATCACCCGTTTGAAAACTTCCGTCTGAACCAGCAACAGCTTTTCCTGAGGGAAGCCCTAGTGTAAGTGTAGAAGAAAGCACCCATTTCCCACTTGTTTTTAGTCCATATTCCATTCCAAGATTAATATCGCCTAATCCATTAAAAACCTGTCTGGGTTCATAGGTATTTCCATTCGTTTTGGAGATCTGAGCGTATTGATAATTCTTTACCCAAAGGGGCAAATAAGCAATGAAATTGACGTTTTTTGACAGACCGTATTGCAAGTAAATGCTGCTGATAAATAGACCTCTGGTGGCGTTCGGATCTATTTTTCCCTGGTCTGTAAAATGTTCATCAGCGAGTAAAGACCACCCACTAATCTTGGAATAACCACTGCCTTTTTCTTTTATCCATTGTCCATGAACAAGAGAAAAGCTAAAAATGCAGAGAAGAATAAAAGTGGAGCTTTTCATTAATCGTAAATTTTTGCTTCTCCTACTTTTACATTAAAGGGCTTGCACCAATAAAGAATGTATTGATAATCCATCAGTCCAATGGATGAAGGGAGGTCATAGGAATGTGAACCAGTAAATACTTTTACGGGTCCAATTTCATAAGCCTGTGAAGTAGTGTTGTTGTTATTGGACAAGTAAACATAAAGACCAGGGAGCGTTGTTGAGGCTTTGTAATCTTCTCCTAAACTGAGTTGAAGACCTGTTTCTGTGATGCTAAGTGTAAATCCACCCTCTAATGTATAACCACTTTTGGTGACTAGATTTCCAGAAAAAGAGGTTACTGTTTCCAATTCGGGTACAGTTACCGTAATAAAATTTTGTGCGAATAGAAGCGTATTTGAAGTAGCTAGTGAAACAGTAATCGTTGCTGTGCCGGAACCTATGGCGGTTAGGGTTCCTTTTTCATTAACGTCGATTACAGTTTGATCAGAACTTGTCCAAAGAAGTGTTTCTGGATGGCTTTCTACTCCGTTTTCATCCTGATAAAAAATTTCCAATTGATAGCTGGTGTTTGCACTAATTTCTATGATGCTGTTCAGGATTCTAAGTGTAGGGCTAACACTTGAATTTTGCATCCCTCCCTCGATATCGTGATCTATAGGAACTTCGTCTTCGTTTTCAAAAACAACATTACTGACAACGGTAATTAAAATTGTATCTAGGACAACATCACCCTCTTCTGTAGTGGTTTGAGCGATTAATTCTGCTTGTCCTTCTTGAAGAGGGCTAGCAGTCCCCTCGGCATTGATTTGGATAATTTCAGGGTGTAAACTTTTCCATTCAATAGTTTTCGCCTGAATGTGTACCCCTACATTGTTAAAATAAGAGGCTTCTAAAGCTACGGATGAGCCTAATGTTAAGGTGGTAATCTGTGTAGTAATTCGTATGGAGGGGGGGACATAATCATCAATGAAATCAACTCCATTACAGGAAAAAAATACGGGGATTAGTGCTCCTAATAAGAGAATGAATTTGGGGCGCATTGGGGATTACTTTTTTTAAAAGTATAAATTTTTAAAGACAAAAAACGAAAATTTAAATATGTTTAACAGCTTCCTCAGCAAAATAGGTTGCGATAAGCTGTGCTCCAGCACGTTTGAAACTTAGGAGTTGTTCCAGCATGACTTGATCGTGATCAATCCACCCTTTTTCAGCAGCAGCTTTAAGCATAGCATATTCACCACTTACTTGATAGGCTGCAATGGGAGTTTGAATCGAATTTTTAAGATCCCGAATAATATCTAAATAAGCCAAACCGGGTTTGACCATCACTATATCTGCACCTTCTTCGATATCGCGTTGGGTTTCAACAAGGGCTTCTTCACGATTTGCAAAATCCATTTGGTAGGTTTTTTTATCTCCAAAACCTGGTGCAGAATCCAGCGCATCCCGAAAGGGACCGTAAAACGAAGAAGCGTATTTTGCACTATAACTCATGATGACTGTATTGTGAAATTGAGCTGCTTCTAATTCTTTTCGAATAGCTAAAACACGGCCATCCATCATATCACTTGGAGCGACCACATCTGCACCTGCTTGAGCATGGGAAAGTGCCATTTTTGATAATACAGCAACCGTTGGGTCATTCAAAACATTGCCTTTCTCAACAATGCCATCATGCCCGAATGAGGAATAAGGATCTAAGGCAACATCAGTCATTACGATCATTTCAGGAACAGCATCCTTTATTGTTTTAATGGCGCGTTGCATCAAGCCGTCTGGATTTAATGCCTCTTTCCCCTCATTATCTTTTAATCCCTCGGGAACTTTTACAAATAAGAGTACTGCTTTGAGGTCTTGTTTCCATAACGTGATTACTTTTTCAGCGATCAAATCCAAGGACATTCGAAAATAACCCGGCATCGAAGGAATGGGCTCTTTCAACTGTTTTCCTTCAATAATAAATAAGGGAGTGATAAAATCGTCGGGAGTAAGTCGGTACTCTTGGAGCAAACTTCTCATGCTGGATGAATTTCGTAATCTTCTGTTGCGATTAAGTGGAAACATGTTTTTTAATTTAGTGAATCTTCGGAAGGGTTCTCAGGGGGTTCGGAAGGGTAAACTTCCATGTCTAATGTTTGTGGAGTTTCCTCTTCAATCTCAGTTTCTGCCTCCTCAATTTCAGGGACTTCAGCTTTGGGTTTTTTTAATGTTCCGATAAGCATGACTAGCATTGAACTTAAAATAACAATTAACAACACCCGCTCATCAATTGGGCTATTTGTTAAATCAATAAAAGAAACTTCTTTAAGTTGTACAAACAACAAAATACTGATGAGCCCTCTGGGCGACATATAAACCAGAGAACTGGGTTTTATTTTAAAAGTAGTTGTGGTAAAATAAAGATAACGTAAAACCAACATAATTAAGATGATAAGTATTCCATACAATACGGGCTGCGCAGTGTTAAAATCTGAAAGCTGAATGGAAAAACCAAAGAACAAGAAAAAGAACGTCCTAACGATAAAGGTTGATTCTGCAGTGAGTATATGAAACTCATGCAATTCCTTTTCTGTGTGGTCCAAGTCTAAATAATTTTTTAAAAACCGAGGGAGTAAACTTTTCACATTACTCAAGAAAATTCCAAAGATAAAAATGGTTACTAATGCGGGTAGATGGAACAACTTTCCAAAAGCATATACCAAGATGAGTAATGCTAGAATTAAGAAAAATTTGACATGGTGATCAATCTCTCGCAAGAGTTTAAACAATACGTAGGTTATGGCGAGAGAAATTACAATGACTCCAATAATTTGAAGAAAAAGCGAAACCATGGGTGTAACACCAATAAGGGCTTGATCAGTTTCAAACTGTCTCAAGGCATAATTAAAAATCATGATTCCCAGGATATCAGAAAAAGTAGATTCATAGACAACAAACTCACGATCTTGATTGAGGAAACTTGCTGCGGAAGGGATTGCCACTGCACTGCTTATGATTGCCAGTGGGATAGCGGATAAGATAGCCAATTGGGTATTCATTTGAAATACATGAGCAAAAACCCATTGCAATGCAACTATATTGAGTATTAAAAGGACAAGAGCGGCAAGGAATCCTTTTAAAATAAGGAAAAGCTTTTCTCTTTTAATTTCTAGTTCTAAGGCACCTTCCAAAACGATTAAAATCAATCCGACGGTTCCTAGTACAGGAATTAGATCATCTAAAAACCCTAATTTTTCAATTCCATAGGCGTTTGATATCACCCGAACCACAATTCCAGTAAACATTAAAAGTATGACAGACGGAAATTTTGTTTTTCGCGAAAAGGCATCAAACAAATAGGAAAATATGATCAGTAGTGGGAGTACAAATAAGATAATCAGGCTATTCATAGGGATTCATTTTGCAATTAAAATACAAAAACTGAAATGTAGAATTTCGATTTAGACCCATTCTTTTGGATTTTTTAAAACCGCTAGAAGTTTTGCTTCTTCACTTCCTTCTTCCGGTTGATAATCGTAACGCCACTGAACATGAGGAGGAAGACTCATTAAAATACTCTCCATTCGGCCTTTAGTTTTGAGTCCAAAGAGGGTTCCTTTATCATGGATTAGATTGAATTCTACATAACGTCCTCTCCGGATTTCCTGCCAATCTCTTTGTGCTTTGGTGTAGGGAAGATCTTTTCGTTTCTTTAATATGGGAAGGTAAGCCTCAAGAAAGGCATCCCCAACAGTTGTAACAAAATTGTATCGATCTTCGATACCAATGGTAGGGTTTGCTTTGAGATAGTCAAAAAACAAACCTCCGATACCTCGTGCTTCCTCCCGGTGTTCGTTATAAAAATAGTTGTCGCAATGGGCTTTAAAGTCGGAATAAAAATCGGGGTGGTGCACATCACAAGCGGTTTTACATTGCTGATGAAAATGAATTGCATCCTCTTCAAAAAGGTAGTAGGGAGTCAAATCAAGTCCACCACCAAACCATTGATCAATAAGGGTATTGGATTTGTCATACATTTCAAAATATCGCCAATTGGCGTGAACAGTAGGGGCCATTGGATTTTTAGGATGAAGAACCAAACTCAATCCACAGGCATAAAAATTAACATCACCTACTTTAAAATAGCTTTGCATGCTTTTGGGTAATGGTCCATGAACTGCCGAAATATTTACCCCTCCTTTTTCTATTACGGCACCATTTTCAAGAATACGACTTTGTCCTCCGCCCCCTTCTGAACGCGTCCACACGTCTTCTTTGAATCGTGCTTTACCATCAACACCCTCCAAGGCAAGAGTAATCTCATTTTGAAGTTTTTGAATGTAAGTGTAAAACCGATTTTTCATGGTGTAGGCAGGTTCATTTAATAATAGGATTTCACAGCATCTACAAATGCTTTGGCATGATCAACAGGGATGTTAGGCAAAATGCCATGCCCTAGATTGACAATGTAACGATCTTTTCCGAATTCATTGATCATTTTATAAACCGCTTCTGTAATTTCAGGGATGGGGGAAAGTAATCTTGCGGGATCAAAATTTCCTTGGAGTGTAATCTGTCCACCAGAGAGATATCGAGCATTTCTTGCAGAGCAAGTCCAGTCCACACCCAATGCTGATGCACCAGATTTTCCCATTTCATGAAGTGCAAACCAGCATCCTTTTCCAAAGACAATTACAGGGATTTCTTCTTTTAATGCATCGATGATTTGTTGAATATAGGGCCAAGAAAAAATTTGGTAATCCTCTGGAGAAAGAAGTCCACCCCATGAATCAAAAATTTGTACTGCATCGACACCGGATTTGACCTTTTCTTTTAAATAGGCAATGGTAGTAGTGGTGATTTTTTGGAGGAGCTCGTGGGCTGATTCCGGTTGACTAAAACAAAAAGCTTTGGCTTTATCAAACGTTTTCGAACCTTGCCCCTGAACGGCATAACAAAGTAGCGTCCAAGGGGATCCAGCAAAGCCAATAAGCGGAACTCGGTTAGCAAGCTCTTGTTTGGTCATTTTAACCGCATCTAGAACATACCCAAGGTGTTCGTGTATATCCGGAAGAATCACTTGGTCAACCTCCGCTTGTGAACGGATTGGCTTGGGAAGCCATGGTCCCACACTCTCTTTCATTTCTACAGGAATCTGCATGGCTTGAAGGACAACTAAAATATCGCTAAATAAGATAGCTGCATCGGGACCAATTTGGTCTATCGGCATGAGGGTGATTTCGGTAGCTAACTCGGGGGTTTGACAACGAGTAAAAAAATCATATTTTTCTTTTAACACCATAAAGTCTGGTAAATATCGTCCCGCTTGACGCATCATCCATACAGGGGGTCTGGTTACGGTTTCCCCTCTAAGGGCTTTTAAAAACAAATCATTTTTGAGCATGGTGTTGAGTATAATAGTTGTGAATGCTGAGTAAAAGTTGGGCATCGGTAGGCTCTTTAGCGACACTGAAATTCTTTGTGTGTTTAGCCAGTTCTGCTGCAGTAGTATTCCCAATGCAAAACCCATGAGTTTCTGAATTCCAAGTATTGGTTTTAAAATAACTTATTACGGCAGACGGACTAAAAAAGAGCACCCCATCAAAGACCTTGTTTATTTCTACAGGAGTGATAAGGGTATCGTAGATTTTATGGGTGTTGAATTCTATCTTATTTTCAAACAGTTGAGTCTCAATTTCGGGGCGACGAAGTTTTCCACAGAAAAATGAAAATTGCTCATTTTGCCCCTTTTTAATTAAAAATTGAACCAATTCCGCTGCATTTGGAGACATTTTGATCACTATTTGACCATTTTTCTCAATAAGAGTTTTTGTTTTTTCACCGACACAATAATATTTTCTCCCTTGGATTTGCGTTGTGATTTCTTCTTTAGAAAACGCAATTTTTACTGCATTTTGACTCGTAAAAATTAAGTTATTATGGATTTCTTTTTTTTGGAATGGAAGTTCCTGGATCTGTATGAAGGGTTGTTCAATGAGAGAAAAACCATGTTGTATCAGACGGTCTCTAAAGGAAGGAGCAAGATGTTTGGTTGCTAGTAGTCGCATCTTACATTTGGGATTTTATTTGTTGCATTAAGGATGCCCCCCCTTGAGCTAATATTTTTTGTGCGGCTTTAATTCCAAACTCAGCAGCGTGGTTTACAAGAACTTCCTCTTCCAAGAGGATGGCATCTTTTCCGTCAAGTGAAAACAGCCCGCCTTTAAAATACAAAGTGTTGTTTTTTATTTCAGAGAAAGCACCGATAGGCGCGGTACACCCCCCTTCTAGGGTATTTAAAAAAGTACGTTCAACAGTTGCGCAAAGTGCTGTAAGGGTACAATTCATTTGGTTCAAAAGAGGATGGAGTTTGGTATTGGTTACCAAACTTGCAATACCGACAATCCCTTGTGCTGGAGCAGGGATCATCCAGTCAAGTGTTTCATAGTTTAAATTCTTAAGTCCCAATCGCTCGAGCCCAGCTTGAGCGAAAATGGCTCCTTCCCATGTGGAGTGGTTTAGTTTTTCTATGCGTTTTTGGACATTTCCTCGGAGATTTTCTACGCTGTAATTGGGATATCGTCTAAGCCACTGGGCTTTTCTTCTTAAACTTCCTGTGCCGATACAGTTTTTTTTAGGGAGAGGGGTATTTTCTTGTCGGGGTACGAGCACATCCCAATGGGAACCACGAGCTAATACTGCACTAATTTCAATTCCTTGCGCCATTAATGTAGGCACGTCTTTAAGACTGTGAACTGCCAGATCGATTTTATTGAGAAGAAGTGCTTGGTCCAAAGCTTTGGTGAAAATTCCTTGAATTCCCATTTGATAAAGCGGGTCGGTTAGGTTTTGGTCTCCTTCGCTTTCGATGGGCACGATTACGGTCTGAGCCCCTAGCGCATCCAATTGATCTTTAACTTGATTCGCTTGCCAGAGGGCTAGTGTGCTTTTCCGAGTTCCAATCCGTATCATTTCTTAATAAAACGCTCAGGGTTCAACTCAAAAACTTCTTGCAAAAGATGCACGGTTTCATCAGCTTTGTGTGGATTTGATCTAAGATAGGCAGCAACTTGTCCCATGATTTTCTGTGCCATATAATCCAAATCCCTTTCAGGGAGCAGTTCAGTATTAGCTGTAGGGGTACTTATTTTTTCCTTAAATGCTTTTAAGGTTGGGACGTATTTACGATGCGTTACCCATTCCATAAATTCTTGTTGGACCAACGCAATGATTTTTTCAGCCTGAGGAATGAATTTTTTTCTTTTCTCAAACGTAGCGTCTGTAATTTGAGAAAGTTCATCAAGGTGAATCACTTGAGTGTTGGGTCTGTCTTTTATTTTAGCATCAACATTTCTGGGAAGGGAAAGATCCAAGATGAGTAAAGGTTTTTGGTTGTGAATGAGGTCAGCTGTAATAGTAGGCTTTTGAGAACTGGTAGCCACAATAAGGACATCACACTCCCGAATAGAAGCGGCTAATTCTCCAAAGGGTTTTACCTGTACCGGAAATTTACCCGCTATTTTTTCGGCCTTTTCTTGAGTTCTGTTGATAAGAACAATATGATCATTTTGACTGTGTTTAACCAGATTTTCACAAGTATTTGCCCCGATTTTACCTGTTCCAAAAAGCAAGATGTTCTTTTTTGAAATATCGGGGACATTTTGTAAAATGTATTGTACCGAAGCAAAAGCTACTGAAGTAGCTCCACTGGAGATCTGAGTTTCGGTTTTAATACGTTTGCTCGCTTGAATTACAGAGTTGGTTAATCGTTCAAGATTCCCATGGGCGAGCCCCATTTTTTTTGAGCGATAAAAACTTTGCTTGATTTGTCCAATGATTTCAAAATCACCTAATATTTGACTTTCTAAACCAGTCCCAACTCGAAACAAATGATGGAATCCTTCTTCACCTTGTAAGGTGTAACCGATTTCATCAAAGATTTCTTGGGTCCCTTCAGAATGCGTAAGCAATAGATTCTTTAGGACATCATGTGAACTGGTCCAGCCATAAATCTCGGTACGGTTACAGGTGTTGATAATCAATAAGTCTTGGATTCTTTTTTCTTTGGCATCCAAAAACAAACCGTGCAGATTCGAATCACTAAAACTAAAATGTCCCCTTTGATCTATTGAAGCGGTTTTGTGGCTTACACCAACAGCAAAAAATGACTTTATTTTGGTCAATGAGATTCGTTTAAATTCGAGTACAAAAATAAAAGAGTGTGTGTCTAAAAAATAACGCTATAAAGTTTATAAATGTCCCTTAAGGTTTTTTTATAAGTATTCTTGTAACTCCTTGAAAAGGCTTATTTTTATATAAAATTTTGAATTGTAATCGGAAAGGATTCATTTTAATTATCATTTTATGGAGGATAAAAATAACGGTAAAAGTTCTTTTGAGACAACAGAAATTGGGGTGGGATGTGTTGTTTTAAGAACGAAAAATGACCAGGATGCAGTTAAACACTTGACTCATCATGTTGCTCAAGACTATTTGCAATTTCACTTCTGCTTAAAAGGGAATCTGAATTTTATTTACAATGAGGGTAGCTATACATTTCCACTTTATGAAAATCATTCCATGCTCCTTTATAATCCTGTAAAAAAATTGCCCATTGATGTGGAACTCAGTCCCAACACATGGTTGATTAGCGTCTTGATTTCAATCACTAAATTTCACGCATTGTTTTCTTCAGATGCCGATCATATTCCATTTTTGAGTCCTGAAAACAGCTCAAAAAAATTCTATGACAATCAGGAGTTTTCCTCCTCCATAGCTGTTGTTTTGAGTCAGATACTTCAATCGAAAATTCACGACAGTATTAAAGCACTTTATATCAAAGGGAAGGTATATGAATTACTCAGTCTTTACTTTAATAAAAGTGAAGATCCATCCATTGCACAATGTCCTTTTTTGGTAGATGAGGAGAATGTTAGAAAAATTCGTCAGGCCAAAGAAATAATTTTGGAGCGAATGACGACACCTCCTTCCTTGGAAAGCCTAGCCGTCGAAATTGGACTTTCTTTGAAAAAATTAAAAGAGGGTTTTAAGGAACTTTATGGGGATACGGTATATGCATACCTCTTAGACCATAAAATGGAAGAAGCCTGTAGAATGTTAAATTCTCAAAAATACAATGTCAATGAAGTAGGCTTAAAACTTGGCTACAGCACGGCCAGTCATTTTATTGCAGCCTTCAAAAAGAAATATGGAACCACTCCTAAGAAATATTTAGGTTCAGTATCTTCGTAAAAAATTTGTTCATGAAAGGAGTACTATTAGTTAATCTGGGCTCTCCAGATAGTACCGAAACCGAAGATGTTAAGTCGTATTTAGATGAGTTTTTAATGGATGAGAGGGTTATCGATTTACCCAAATGGTTCCGAACATTTTTAGTTAAAGGAATTATTTTAAATACACGACCGAAAAAATCCGCAAAAGCCTATCGCAAAATTTGGTGGAAGGAAGGTTCTCCATTAATTGTCCTCTCAGAAAGACTCCTTGAAAAAGTTCAAAACAAAGTAAGTATCCCTGTTGAACTTGCAATGCGATATGGCAACCCATCCATTCATTTTGGTTTGGATGCCCTTGCAAAAAAAGGGGTAACGGAAGTTTTACTTCTCCCTCTCTATCCTCAGTTTGCCATGGCAACTACAGAAACGATTTTGGTATTGGCTGAAGAGATTAGAGCAAAGCATTTTCCTCATATGGAATTTACATCTTTGCCAGCTTTTTACGATCATCCTGATTATATCCGTGTACTTTCCAATACCATACAGGAGTCACTAAAAGGAAAAAACTGGGAGCATCTTTTGTTTTCTTATCACGGAGTTCCAGAACGGCATATTCGCAAATCAGACATTACCAAATCGCATTGTAAAATGGATTGTAAATGTTGTTTTGAGGATTCCCCTGCCCATGCCTATTGCTATAGACATCAATGTGAAAAGACGACTCAAAACGTAGCAGCATATTTAGAATTAAAAGAAGGAACTTATTCTACAAGTTTTCAATCTCGAGTTTCCATTTTGGGGTCTTGGTTAAAACCTTACACCGACAAAACGGTTGAAGCTTTTGCGAAAAACGGAACGAAAGAATTGGCCATAGTAACTCCAGCTTTTATTTCAGACTGTTTGGAAACCTTAGAGGAGATTGGGATGGAAGCAGCTGAAGATTTTGAAGACAACGGAGGAAAAAAACTACATGTAATTCCTTGTGTGAACGACAGAGAAGATTGGGTGAATGTAATGAGTAGATGGATAGACGAATGGGCCCTTAAAGAAATGGCTCAATGAGTTTAAAGTCAACAGCCGCTTTAGGAATTCAGTCCATACCCAAATTATTAATACAACAAGCCGTTCCTGCCTCTATAGGGATATTAGTGATGTCACTTAATATCCTGATCGACACTATTTTTGTTGGTCAGTGGATCGGCTCAGAGGCTATTGCAGCCATCAATGTAGTTTTGCCGGTGTCTTTTTTTATTGCTGCTCTAGGAATGTCCATAGGAGTTGGTGGAGCCTCCATAATCTCTAGAGCCTTAGGAGAACACCATCATAACAAGGCAGAGCGAACTTTTGCCAATCAGATTACCCTAACATTTTTATTAACCATCATTGTAGTCTTTTTTGGCTTGTTTTTTGTCAATGAAATCCTCCCAATTTTTGGAGGGAAAGGGAGCCTGTTTTCCTTGGCCAAAACCTATTACGTTATTGTGATGTACGGTGTGCCGGTACTCGCTTTTTGCATGATGTCGAACAATACGATACGTGCCGAAGGGAAACCGAAAAACGCAATGTATGCCATGCTTTTACCTTCCGTTTCCAATTTAGTATTGGATTATGTATTTATCCGTGTTTTTGATTGGGGAATGATGGGTGCCGCATGGGCAACAACGCTATCTTATGGTGTATGTGCAGCCTATATTGTTTATTTTTTTGTATCTAAAAAATCAGTGCTTCGTCCAAAATGGAGTGCTTTTAGATTAGACGCTTCCCTTGTAAAAGAAATTTCTTCTTTAGGATCAGTTACTCTAGCAAGGCAAGCCATGGTTAGTATTACGGTTCTTCTTGTAAATAATATTTTATTTTCATTTGGAGGGGAATCTACTATAGCAGTTTATGCCATTTTAAGTCGGATGCTGATGTTTGCAACCTTTCCTATTTTTGGGATTACCCAAGGTTTCCTTCCAATTGCAGGGTATAATTACGGAGCAAAAAATTGGGATCGAGTTCGAAAAGTAATTAATATTTCTATAGGGTATGCTACGGTTTTAGCGACATTGGTGTTGTTGTTTATTATGTTTTTTGCAGATCAAATCCCAACACTTTTCACGAAGGATGCAGTCGTAAACTCTCAAACACCGGGCGCATTAAAAATCGTTTTCGCTGCTTTGCCTATGGTTGGAATACAGTTGATTGGGGCTGCATATTTCCAGGCTATTGGGAAAGCATTGCCTGCTTTATTGTTAACCTTGAGCAGACAAGGTTTGGTTTTTATTCCTTTACTGTATCTTTTGTCCTATCAATATGGGGTTCAAGGGGTCTGGTTAGCCTTTCCAATTTCGGACGTGATTTCAACTATTGTCACTGCCTTTTTTCTGAATCGAGCAGTAAAGAAAGAGCTTTTTGCCTCTTAGTGCAGGGAAAAGCTTTTCTGGAGAGCACCTTATTTCAGAATTAAATTTATACTTTTAATTCATCACAATTTAAAGACTATGAAACTGAGATATTCAAAACATCCCACTATACTTTTGACTTTAACGTTGTTCGTTTTTTTAATGGCTACTCCTTTTTATGGACAACGCAACAGGAGAAATGCTCAAGTCTCAACCGTAAGCTATCCTGAGAAAGTTTACGATGCGATTCAGTACAGATCGATCGGACCTTTTCGTGGGGGCCGTTCTGCTGCAGTGACAGGTGTTTCTGGAAAACCCAATTTATTTTATTTTGGTGCAACTGGGGGAGGAGTATGGAAAACCGAGGATGGGGGTCAAACCTATGAAAATATTTCCGACGGTTATTTTGGAGGAAGTATCGGCTCTGTGGCCGTAGCTCAAAGTGATCCAAACGTAATTTACGTAGGTGGTGGTGAAGTAACTTTAAGAGGAAACGTATCTTCTGGGTACGGCTTGTGGAAATCTGTTGATGCAGGAAAAACATGGGTTTTTTCTGGATTGCCAAATTCAAGGCACATCCCCAGAATTGCTATACATCCCACTAATCCAGACATAGTTTATGCCGCCGTATTGGGGAATATTTATAAACCCACAAAAGATCGGGGAGTCTATAAAAGTATGGACGGGGGTAAAAGTTGGGATAAAGTATTATTTTCTAACGAACATTCTGGGGCTGTTGAATTGGTTATGGATCCTAGTAATTCAAGAGTTTTGTATGCCAGCACTTGGAGAGTAAACCGAACACCCTACAGCTTAAACAGCGGTGGGGAAGGATCTGCTTTATGGAAAAGTACGGATGAAGGGCAAACATGGAATGAGATTAGTACAAACGAAGGTTTTGCCCCAGGAATCTTGGGAATTATGGGAATTACAGTCTCTCCAATTAATTCACAAAAAGTATGGGCTATCGTTGAAAACAAAGAGGAAGGCGGGGTGTATAAATCCGAAGACGGCGGTGCTACATGGAAACATATCAACGACAGTAGAGCTTTGAGACAACGCGCATGGTATTATTCAAAAATATATGCAGATACACAAGATGAAGATCTCGTTTATGTCATGAATGTCTCTTATCACAAGTCGAAAGACGGGGGAAAAACGTTTGAGTCTAAAAACGCACCTCATGGTGATCACCACGATTTATGGATAGCCCCTGAAGATAATAAGCGCCTCATCATTGCCGATGATGGTGGAGCTCAAATATCTTATGATGGAGGAGAAACATGGAGCACCTATCACAACCAACCCACGGCACAATTTTATCGAGTCACTACAGACAATTCCTTTCCCTATCGAATCTATGTAGCTCAACAAGACAATTCCACTTTGAGGGTCAAATACCGTTCGGATGGGAATTCAATTTCTGAAGACGATTGGGAACCTACTGCAGGTGGAGAATCTGCACATATCGCTGTAGATCCACTAAATAATGAAATTGTTTATGGAGGAAGTTATGGGGGCTATTTAACCCGACTCAATCATCAAACCAACAGTGAACGTGGAATCAATGTTTGGCCGGATAACCCGATGGGATATGGAGCTGAAGGAATGAAATACCGTTTTCAATGGAATTTTCCAATTCATTTTAGTAAACACAATCCCAAGAAGTTGTACACCTTCTCGAATCATGTACATGTTTCTGAAAATGAAGGGCAAAGTTGGGAGATTATTAGCCCCGATTTAACACGAAATGATCCTGAAAAATTGAGGTCTTCTGGGGGACCCATCACCCAAGACAATACCAGTGTAGAGTATTATTGCACCATTTTTGCAGCAAACGAGTCCCCCCTTCAAGAAGGACTTATGTGGGTAGGTAGTGATGACGGGCTGCTTCATCTGACTAGAGATGGTGGGGCAAACTGGGAAAATGTAACACCCTCTCAAATGCCTAAGTGGATGATGGTCAATAGTGTAGAACCTTCTTCCTTTGATCCAGCCGTTTGCTATGTGGCAGGGACCTTATACAAAACGGGAGATTTTCAGCCGTATTTGTATAAAACGACCGATTATGGTAAAACCTGGACAAAAATTACAAACGGAATTGGAGCTGAAGATTTTACAAGAGTAGTAAGGGCAGATCCTGCAAAAAAAGGATTGCTTTATGCAGGGACAGAAAAAGGAATGTACATTTCTCATGATGATGGATTAAGTTGGAACGAATTTCAATTAAACCTTCCTATTGTACCGATTACGGACTTGACGATTAAGGAGCACAGTTTAATTGTTGCTACACAAGGGAGAAGTCTTTGGATACTAGACGATCTGACGGTCATTCACCAGTTGGACGCGAAGACAGCTAACAAAGAGATGAATTTATTTAAACCAAAAGACAGTTATCGAACACAAGGATATGCTTCTAGACCTTCCTTGACCGAAGGGACCAATTTACCCAATGGAGTAGTGGTCTATTTTAATATTAAAGATTTTGACCAATCAAAAGATACCATTCAATTGCATTTTAAAGAAAAAAACGGCAAAACCATAAAGACCTATAGTACAGCCTCTAAAGAGGAGGTATTAAAGGTCAGTTCTGGCGGAAATCAATTTGTTTGGAATACTCGTTATGAGGGAGCGGAAACCTTGGACGGGATGATATTTTGGTCAGCATCTTTCTCTGGTGCAAAAGCAGTTCCTGGAACTTACGAGGTAATTCTGGAGAGAAACGGGCAAACGGAACAACAAGAATTTACCATCTTAAGCGATCCTCGAGCAGAGGTTAGTGTGGCTCAGATGCAAGAACAGTTTGAGTTTGTAAATCGTGTAAACAAAACAGTGGACGAAGCCCATAAGGCCATCAAGAACATTAGAAGTATTACCAAAAAACTCACTGATTTTGAATCGAATTATGGTAGTATGGAGGAGACAGCGACTTTGTTAGAAAAGGTAAAGGGCTTGAAAAACGAATTTTCAGAAATCGAAAAGGCACTATATCAAACTCAAAACAAAAGCAATCAAGATCCTTTAAATTTTCCAATTCGACTGACCAATAAACTCGGTCACCTGAATCGTTTGGTTACGGGAAGTGACTTTCCACCAACCGCACAAGATGAAGCAGTTAGACAAGAGTTGACCCAACGAGTGGAAGAGCAACTACAACACTATAACCAACTTATTTCAAAAGATTTGGCAGAATTTAATGCAGCTTTTGCGGAATTAAATTTGGATTATTTAACCTTAAAATAGAAGGTCGTGTATTACAACTATGTAAAAGCTTTGCATTTAATTTTTGTAATAACCTGGTTTGCAGGTTTATTCTACATTCCTCGGCTCTTTATTTACCATATAGAGGCACTCAAGAAATCTAAAGTAGAGGCTGCCCTACTAGTTTCTCAGTTCAAGATTATGGAAAAACGGCTGTGGTATATCATAACTTGGCCCTCAGCAATACTGACTGTTCTATTTGCAGGATGGTTACTTTACTTGATGCCTGAGTGGCTATTACAACCATGGATGCACCTTAAGCTATTTTTTGTTTTTCTATTGTTTTTGTATCATCTTAAAACACATAAGATGTTTTTAAAATTTAAGCAAGATTCAGCGACCTATTCAAGTGCGTACATGCGGATATGGAATGAGGGTGCTACATTACTTTTGTTTGCCATTGTTTTTTTGGCAATTTTAAAAGACAGTATGCATTGGATTTCAGGAATGCTCGGCCTCATCGGTCTAGGAGTGGTCCTGTTTTTAGGAATTAAACTGTACAAGAAAACAAGAAAAAGTGAATGAGCAACGCATTTAAATTTCCTGGTAAGTTTTCTTTTAGAACACGCCTTTTTGCGGTAATGATTCTAATGCTACTCGTTGCGGGTTTACTAATTTTGGGGACCACGAGTATTCAATATGAATCTCAAAGGGAAAACTACCATCTCGGTAGGCTGAACAGAAAAGAGATCCAGATTCAAAGGCATATCGATTATTTAGTAGAAAAACACGATTTATACAATCGTCCAGATAGTGTGTGGCAGCAGTATGCGAATGATTTTGAAAAAATCAATGAAATACACAGTATTCAATATTCTCTTTTCAATTTGGACGGTAGCCCGTTGTTTATTTACCATTCCCCTTTGGAAGTTATCGCAAATGATTATGTGTTGGATCCCTTATTACTACAGAAAATTAATCAAAGTGAACAAGGGCGCTATATCGAACAATATACCTCAGATATCGATAAATTTCATGCCTCCTATCGTTTGTTAAAAGATCGATTTCAAAAACCCTATGGCATATTGTTTTTCCCCTACTTTGAAGACGTTTCTTTTTCTGAAAACGAATTGAATACTTTCTTAGAAAATTTATACCAAATATACATTGTTCTTTTAGGGGGGGTAATTTTTATAGCCTATTTCCTTTCCAAATTTGTCACTCGGTCTCTCGAAACGATTCGAGTTCGAATGGGAGAGATGGGATTACAAAAAAAGAATGAAAAAATACACCTAAAAAACGCTACTAGAGAAATTGACAGCTTGATCAATTCCTATAACAAGATGGTGGACGATCTGGCCGAGAGTGCAGAAAAATTAGCTAAAACGGAACGAGAAAATGCATGGCAAGAAATGGCAAGACAAGTAGCTCACGAAATCAAAAATCCATTGACGCCGATGCGACTTACGATTCAAAGTTTTGAACATACCTTTGATCCAAACGATGCGGATAGTGCAAAAAAATTAAAAGATTTTTCAAAATTATTAATACAGCAGATCGACACCATGAGTGAGGTCGCCGAGGCATTTTCTGACTTTGCGTCCCTTCCCAAATCCAATATGAAAAACTCAGATTTGGTGGAGGTTACCCAAATGGCGATCAGTATTTTTCAGCAAGAATATATCGTCTTTTCTTCCAATGCACCTCATGTTTTTCTTCAAATTGATCGAACCCAATGGATTCGGGTCATCACCAATCTTGTACAAAATGCCCTGCAATCCGTTTCTAAAAAGAAAACTCCACAAATAGGGGTTCAGATTATTGCAGAACCTGAACAAACCATAATTTCTATTATGGATAACGGCAGCGGGATTCCTCCGAATTTAAAAAGTAAAATATTTGAACCAAAGTTTACCACAAAATCTGCTGGAATGGGGTTGGGATTGGGAATAGTTAAGAATATTATCAAATCACACAACGGAACGATCACTTTTGTTTCGACACCAAACAAGGGAACAACATTTACTATTGTTTTACCTAAAATGAAGGAGTAGGGTTTTGTTTTTTTCGCACCGCTTCCCCTATACATTGTTCTATTTCATCGATACATTTCAAGGGGTTTTTGCGATCGATTTCTCGTGCTTGGTGAACCGTTATTTTGAGATGAACCCCCAAAGGCATGGGGAAGTAATTGTCTTTTCCGAATCTCCAAGAATTTCCAATACTTATAGGAACGATCAAGGCATCAGGCATGGATTCGAAAAGGCAAATAAGACCTGATTTTTGAAATTTTTTAGGGCTACCGTCCCTACTTCGAGTGCCTTCTGGGAAAATTACGGCACTCCGTTTTTTTTGGTTTAGTTTTTTTCCAAAATCGGAGATGAGATCCATGGCCTCTTTCGTTTTTTTCCGGTCGATTAATACCGCTCCTCCGTGTCTCAGGTTAAAAGAAACACTGGGGATTCCTTTACCCAATTCTTTTTTACTTATAAATTTTGGATGATGTTTCCTCAAGTGCCAAATCATGGGAGGAATATCATAGGTGCTTTGATGGTTAGCAACAAAAATCAGCGGCCTGTCCTTTGGTAAAGCATCGATTTGCACAAAACTGATTTTAGTCCCCAAAATTTTTAGGCAAACCAGCAGTCCTAAATTTAAATATTCAACGGTGTATAAATGAGCACGATACCCAAATCCATAAAAGCTAATCCATTGTAAGAGGTGGAAAATAACAAGTAAGCTACCAAAACAAAAGTAGAAGATTACGCTGATGAAAAAGGCAAGTTTTTTCTTCATGCCTATACGAGAGAAAAGAGCTTTTTAGCAATGATCTTGATAAGCCGCTTTTAAGTTTTCAGCAATAAGTTCTGCGGGTCTTCCTTCAATGTGGTGACGTTCTACCATATGAACCAATTCACCATCTTTGAACAAGGCAATACTGGGTGAAGACGGAGGGAAAGGCACCATCATGTCTCGAGCACTTTTTGTAGCTTCTGTATCTACTCCAGCAAAAACAGTAACCAGATGATCCGGAGTTTTTTCATTCTGAAGGGAGTAAAATACACCTGGGCGTGCGTTTGCTGCCGCACATCCACAAACCGAATTGACAACAACTAATGTAGTTCCTGATTTTGCAAGGGCATTAGAAACATCTTCAGAAGAACTTAATTCAACAAATCCTATGTTGGTTAACTCTTCTCTCATCGGTTTTACTAGTTCTGGAGGATACATATTTTTTTTTTCAAAGATAATAAAGTAATAGCATCTCCAAACGTTTTGATGCCCCGTTTTTATTTTTCAAATTTGCATTCACAAAGTAGATTTTGAATATGATCAAATGGATTGCCACTTTCATAGGGTACTCATTTTTTAGATTTCCTGGAGCAATTTTAGGTTTTATTGTCGGAGGGTTGATGGACCAGTTTTTTAAACCCACCACCACCTGGAGTTCAGGTCAAGCTCAGAACAAAAATTCGGGACTTTTTCAACTCAATCTACTTGCACTTGCTGCTACGGTCATCAAAGCAGACGGTGAGGTAAAGGCTCAGGAACTTCAGTTTGTCCGAAATTTTTTTATTACCAATTACGGCTCGGATCGAGCAACTTCAATTTTCGAAAAGTTCAATGAAGAGGTAAAAAAAGAAAAACAAAGCATCCCTGATTTAACCCAAATTTTCACCAGTCAATCCACGTACGAAACACGTTTGCAAATTTTGCATTTTCTCTTTGGTGTTGCCAATGCAGATGGGTCGATTTCCCAAACGGAATTGGATAAAGTGGAGCAAATTGCTGCAGCTTTGGGGATCCGTCCAAATGATAGGGAAAGTATTAAAGCCATGTTTATCAAAGCTACGGGGAATGCCTATAAAATTCTTGAAATAGAGCCTACAGCGACAGATGCAGAGGTGAAAAAAGCCTACAGAACTATGGCAAAGAAATACCACCCCGACAAATTACTTTCTCGTGATCCAGCATTGATCAAAGGAGCTCAAGAAAAGTTTCAGAAAGTTCAAGAGGCTTATGAAAACATTCAAAAAGAAAGAAATATGTAATGGAGACTTTCGGTTTTTATACAAATTTAGGTTTGCGTCATGTGATTGATTGGCAAGGCTTGGACCATTTATATTTTATCGTCACCTTGGCGTTGCCTTTTACTTTTAAAGAGGTCAAAAAAGTTGTGCTATGGGTTACTCTGTTTACTCTAGGGCATACCCTTTCCTTGATCGGTAATTTTTATGCAGGGATTGAATTTTCGAGTTATTGGATAGAATTGTTAATACCCATTACCATAGGGCTCAGTACCCTTCCGTTGGTTCTTCCTAACAAGCGTTTTTTTGAATCTCAAACGCCTTGGTTCTTCCCTTTTTTGACGGTCCTTTTTGGAATTATACACGGTCTTGGTTTTGGAAGGTATTTTAGTATGTTGATTCCAGAGGACGCTGCAAGTCTCGCTCTTTTTTCATTTGCCGTTGGGGTAGAACTAGCACAAATAGTCATTGTAACTGGGGTTCTTTTGATAAATTTTTTGGTACTACAACTCATGAAAAGCAATCGCATTAAATGGGAATTTTTAATCGGGATTGTGGTTCTTTCACAAGTTTTTGTGATGATATTTGAACGGATATAAACACCGTTCAGCCCTAATTTGGTATCTTAGTCCCAATGGTGGAAAACAAACAAAATAAGTACGATAGAGCCTATCTCAAAATGGCTGATACATGGGGTCAGTTATCCTATTGTGAAAGAAAAAAAGTAGGTGCACTTATCGTAAAAGAGCGCATGATTATTTCGGACGGCTATAACGGCACTCCAAGTGGTTTTGAAAATGTTTGTGAAGATGAAGACCATTATACAAAGTGGTATGTCTTGCATGCCGAGGCAAATGCAATTTTGAAAGTGGCTTCCTCTACTCAATCGTGCAAAGGAGCGACGCTTTACATCACTTTATCCCCTTGTCAAGAATGCAGTAAACTCATCCACCAATCTGGAATTATTCGGGTAGTATATTCCAAAGCGTATAAAGATACCAGTGGATTAAAGTTTCTAGAAAAAGCAGGTGTTGAATTGGAATGTGTTCCACTTTAAAATTGAGGATTGTGAAAAGAAACACCATTTTTTTGTTTTTAATTGTATTGCTATCTTCAGCGATAGGTTACCTATTCGGGTCTAGGCTCAATAGAGAAAATATTCGGGTAGGTTTTGCTCATCCAAGCATTCAAAAACTCAATCGGTTGATTACCTACTTATCTGAGGACTATGTAGACAAAATCAATACCGATAGTTTGGTCAGTTCCGTCATTGAGGATATAGTGGACGAACTTGATCCCCATTCCGTGTATATACCCGCAAAAGATAGACAGGCTCTTTCGGAGAGTATGCAAGGAAATTTTGAAGGCATAGGAGTTCAGTTTTTTATGATGAATGACACCATTGCCGTAGTTCGTGTTTTAGAGGGAGGGCCTAGTGAAAAGGCAGGATTGAAATCGGGGGATCGGATTCTTATCGCAGATCAAGACACGCTCTATTCAAAGCAGAAAACAAATGAGGAAATAATTTCAAAACTCAAAGGTCAATCGGGAGCCCCCGTTCAACTTACGGTCTACCGAAAAAAAATGGACTCCCTCTATGTTTTTGATCTTAAAAGAGGACCTGTTCCCTTGCCCAGTGTTTCTTCATCTTATATTATTAAACAGGCAATTGGATATTTAAAAATCAATCGATTTTCACAAACAACCTATACGGAATTCCAATCTGCCATGAAAAAGCTTGTCCAGCAAGACATGAAGCATTTGATTTTGGATCTCAGAGGAAATCCAGGAGGCTATCTGCTTCCAGCAAAGCAAATTTTAGACGACTTTCTCGCCTCTGGAATGCCCATAGTAATTGTAGAAGAAAACAACGGAAAGCGAGAACGTACTGTAGCTTCATCTGGTGGCATTTTTGAAAATGGAAGCCTTTATGTATTGGTGGATGAAGATTCTGCCTCAGCAAGTGAAGTTATTGCAGGTGCAATTCAAGACAACGACAGAGGTTGGATCATTGGGCGGAGAACTTTCGGGAAAGGATTGGTACAGCAACAAATGCCCTTGGGGGAAGGAGATCAGATTCGACTGACTACGGCTCGGTACTACACCCCAACAGGGAGGTCAATTCAGCGTCCCTACGATTCAACCAATAAGACCGAATACTATGCCGAGGTTCAACAACGCTATGGAAACGGTGAAATGGAAAATGTTTCGAACGTTCCTTTTAACGACAGCCTAGAATATACTACACCAGGAGGCAGAAAGGTATATGGAGGTGGGGGAATTATCCCTGACATTTATCTCAGTAATCAAAACACACCAGAAGAGGAATGGAATTTATTAATGATGCGTTCTAATTTAGTCGATCGGTTTGTATTTCTTGAATTAGACAAGAATACGGACAAGTATAAATTCGAAAATGCACCGAAATTCTTTAGTGAGGAGTTGCCCTTTAAAGAGGACTTTATCCAAGCCTTTAAAGAGTATTGTACAGCAAACAATTACCCTATTGAAATTAAAGACGAAAAAGGCTTAGTGATTTCAATCAAAGCATTTATAGCCATGCAGCTTTTTGATGAAAATCTATACACGCGTATTATTAATCAAGAAGACCCCTTCGTAAAGAAGGCCCTCCGTTTAATAGAAGGAGACTGATTTATTTTTTTAATTTTTGAGAAATTTTTTTGGAGAGCAATAGAATAAGAAGGAGTAAAAAAGCACTTCCTGAAGCCATGGAGCCGATGAGTGCGATACTACTTTTCCCCTCCAAAGGAGCCTCCCAATCAATTTGGATAAGATTAAAAACACCCATGCCAAGGGCAAGTATCATTAAAATGGGAAGCAGAATTTTCATTCTATAAAAGTAGTGATTTAAAAGAGTTGACCAATGTTGGTCGTAAATAGTTTTACGGCAATAGCTAACAGTACAATTCCAAAAACCTTGCGAATGATGTTTATTCCCGATTTACCTAGTTTTTTTTCAATTAGCTTGGAAGATTTCAGTATGATGTACACAAAAATGATGTTGATCAATATGGCCAAAATAATGTTCAGTACATGATACTCTGCTCGGAGGGATAATAAGGAAGTCATGGTCCCTGCACCAGCAATCATCGGAAAGGCAAGGGGAACGATAGAGGCTGTTTCCGGCACATCGTCTTTGTATAAGTTAATCCCTAAAATCATTTCTAGAGCTAAAAATAGAATAACAAATGAACCCGCAACGGCAAAAGAATTGATGTCTATTCCGATAAGCTTTAATATTTCCTCTCCTAAAAATAAAAAGCCGATCATGATAAAAGCAGAAATCACTGAAGCTTTGCCAGACTGAATGTGTCCTACTTTGGCGCGAAGACTGATGATTAAGGGAATACTCCCAACGATATCAATAACCGCGAATAAGACTAAACTAGCAGATAAAAGTTCTTTAAAATCAAACATTACTCAATTTTTTTGCAAATGTAATTTCATTCACAGAAATGAACCGCTAAATAATCAGTAATTTTGAAAAAAAAGCGAGATGTTGTCTATTGAAAATACCTTAGTTTCCGATGATTTATTTTCCGAAGATTTTGTTTGTAATATATCAAAATGTAAAGGAGAATGTTGTGTTGCAGGAGAAGCAGGGGCTCCTTTAGAAAAGGAAGAAACCCTCTTTCTGGAAAAAAACTACTCCAAAATTAAACCCTTTCTAAATAAAAAAGGCATTAAATCGATTGAAGAACAAGGTGTTTATGTTAAAGGAGTCGATGGGGATTTTGAAACTCCTTTGGTAAAAGGTAAAGAGTGCGCATATACTGTTTTTTCAGAAACTGGAATTGCCTCCTGTGGAATAGAAAAAGCCCACAATCAAGGTGCGATAGATTTTCAAAAGCCCATTTCTTGTCATTTATACCCAGTCCGAGTAACCGAATATGAAAATATGGTTGCCGTAAATTATCACAGCTGGTCTATTTGTTCTGATGCATGTAGCTATGGAAAAATCTTTAAAATTCCGGTCTATCAATTTGTAAAAACAGCACTGGTTCGCAAATTTGGAAAAGCATGGTATCAAGCTTTAGAAGAGTACGCTCAAAAGACGTCTTAGTGAATTGTTACTGTTTCTAGGGGATTCAAGAGGGACGTATAGTCTAAGTTGCTTATAAACAGCACTTTAATTATAATATGATTTGATCTTAAAATCATAAAAAGAGTTCATTTTGTTAAAAACTAGCATCCATTGTGGAAAAGTTCGTCTTTCAAATATGAGTTGATTTTAGAATCTTTGTAAGACGATATTCAAATACTTTTTTAACCAAATAACAACCGAAACAGATGGCAGCAGTAGAACCTATTCTCCAAGAAAATGAAAACCGATTTGTAATCTTCCCAATCCAACATCACGACATTTGGGAATGGTATAAAAAAATGGAGGCTAGTTTTTGGACAGCAGAGGAAATTGATCTCCATCAAGATTTGTCGGATTGGAACAACAAGTTGAATGATGATGAAAAATATTTCATCAAGCATATCTTAGCTTTTTTTGCTGCTTCGGATGGAATCGTAAATGAAAATTTAGCGGAGAACTTTGTCAATGAAGTTCAATATTCTGAGGCAAAATTTTTCTACGGTTTCCAAATTATGATGGAGAACATTCACTCAGAAACCTATTCGTTGTTGATTGACACCTATGTGAAAGACGATGTTGAAAAGAACAATTTGTTTAAGGCAATCGAAGTGTTTCCCGCAATCAAGAAAAAAGCAGATTGGGCATTGAAGTGGATTGATTCGGATTCTTTCGCAGAGCGTCTGATAGCCTTTGCAGCCGTAGAGGGAATTTTCTTTTCAGGAGCTTTTTGTTCAATTTATTGGTTGAAAAAGAGAGGTCTTATGCCCGGACTCACTTTCTCAAACGAATTAATCTCAAGAGACGAAGGAGTTCATTGTGATTTTGCGGTGCACTTACACAACCATCATTTAGTTAACAAAGTGCCCCCAGCTCGGATTAAAGAAATCCTTTTAGATGCTTTAAATATTGAGCGTGAATTTATTACAGAATCCTTACCCATCAGTTTGATAGGGATGAATTCTAAATTGATGACTCAGTACTTGGAGTTTGTTACGGATCGTTTGTTAGTTGAACTCAATCTAGAAAAAGAATTCAATGTGACCAATCCGTTTGACTTCATGGATATGATATCACTGCAAGGGAAAACGAACTTTTTTGAAAAGCGTGTAGGGGAATACCAGAAAGCGGGTGTGCTTAATAACGAACAAAGCGAGACCAAAATTAGTTTTGATGCTGACTTTTAAGTCGCTTTAAAACCAAACCATAAATCAGAAGTAACCGAATTAGTAATCAATAAAAGTCAAAATCATGTTTGTAGTAAAAAGAGATGGTCGTAAAGAGCCCATCATGTTCGATAAAATTACCGCCAGAATCCGAAAGCTCAACTATGGATTAAATCCTCTTGTCGATCCAGTTCGGGTTGCGATGCGTGTAATTGAAGGACTGTATGATGGAGTAACTACCTCTGAATTGGATAATTTGGCTGCAGAAATCGCTGCGACCATGACCACTACACACCCCGATTATGCAAAGTTGGCGGCCAGAATTTCGGTATCCAACCTCCACAAAAACACCAAAAAGTCGTTCTCCGAAACGATGACCGATTTATATCTATACATCAACCCAAGAACCGGAAAGAAGGCTCCTTTACTTTCGGATGAGGTGTTTAAAATCATTCAAAAAAATGCGGATAAACTGGATTCAAGCATCATCTACAATCGTGATTTTGGCTATGACTTTTTTGGGTTTAAAACTTTAGAGCGCTCGTATCTTTTGAAGCTTAACGGAAAGATTGTAGAGCGTCCTCAGCACATGCTCATGCGAGTTTCCATTGGTATTCATTTAGACGATATCGAATCGGCTTTGGAGACCTACGAATTAATGTCGAAGCGCTATTTTACCCACGCTACTCCGACCTTGTTTAATTCAGGAACTCCCAAACCTCAAATGTCTTCTTGTTTTCTTTTAACCATGAAAGACGATAGTATTGACGGGATTTACGACACGCTAAAACAAACCGCCAAAATCTCCCAATCAGCAGGTGGAATCGGATTGTCTATTCACAACGTTCGTGCAACAGGTTCCTACATCTCAGGAACCAATGGAACTTCCAATGGAATCGTACCCATGCTCAGAGTATTTAACGACACAGCACGTTATGTTGATCAAGGGGGAGGGAAGCGCAAAGGATCTTTTGCGATTTACGTAGAGCCTTGGCATGCGGACATATTCGAATTTTTGGAATTAAAAAAGAATCACGGGAAAGAGGAAATGCGTGCAAGAGATTTGTTTTACGCCATGTGGACACCGGATTTATTTATGAAACGCGTTGAAGAAAATGCAGATTGGACTCTGATGTGTCCAAACGAATGTCCCAACTTATTCAATGTACACGGGGAAGAATTTGAAGCACTCTATACTCAATACGAAAAAGAAGGTAAGGGTAGAAAGACCATTAAAGCTCGTGAGCTTTGGGAAAAAATATTAGAATCTCAAATTGAGACGGGTACTCCTTACATGCTTTATAAGGATTCTGCTAACAGAAAATCCAATCAAAAAAATCTTGGGACGATACGGTCTTCCAACCTATGTACTGAAATTTTAGAATATACCTCAGCAGACGAAGTTGCGGTTTGTAATCTTGCTTCAATCGCTTTACCCATGTTCATCAAAGACAAAGCATTTGACCATAAGGCGCTATTTGATGTGACGGTAAGGGTGACTAAAAACCTTAACCGAGTAATCGATCGAAATTATTACCCGGTAAAAGAGGCAGAAAATTCTAACTTCAGACATCGTCCAATTGGATTGGGGGTTCAAGGTTTAGCAGACGCCTTTATTATGCTAAGACTGCCTTTTACCTCTGACGAGGCTAAAAAACTGAATCAAGAAATTTTTGAAACGCTTTATTTTGCAGCTGTAACCGCTTCCACAGAGGAAGCCAAAAAAGATGGACCCTACCCTACCTACAAAGGATCTCCCATTTCTAATGGAGAATTCCAGCACAATTTGTGGGGCATTAAAGATGAGGAGCTTAGCGGACGATGGGATTGGGAAGCTTTACGCAAAACGGTTAAAAAGCAAGGAGTACGGAATTCACTGTTGGTAGCTCCCATGCCTACAGCAAGTACCTCTCAGATTTTAGGTAACAACGAATGCTTTGAACCTTACACCTCGAATATTTATACTCGACGCGTTCTTTCGGGGGAATTTATTGTGGTAAACAAACACCTACTGGAGGATTTGGTTGAACGAGGTTTGTGGAATGAAGACATGAAGCAAGAATTGATGCGTAATAATGGTTCTGTTCAAAATATCCAAGGCATTCCAAATGATCTAAAAGAACTTTACCGTACCGTATGGGAAATGAGTATGAAAGACATTATTGATATGTCGCGCCAACGGGGGTACTTTATCGACCAATCTCAATCCTTAAATCTTTTTATGGAGGGGGCTACGATGGCTAAATTGACATCAATGCATTTTTACGGTTGGAAATCAGGACTAAAAACAGGAATGTACTATTTGAGAACGAAATCTGCTGTTGACGCAATCAAATTTACTATAGATAATAAAGTAAAAGCAGAAGCACCACCGGTAGCCGAAATGGCCTCTGGAGTAGCAGGAGCTTCCGTAGCAACTGCTCAGGCGAGTGTACCTGTAGAACCCTTGAGTCCACAAGAACTTAAAGAAATGTTGGCACAAGCCAAAGGGAATGAAGATGACAACTGTTTGATGTGTGGTTCATAACGGACAAATGCACTAAACAATAACGGTTTGTTAACATATTCACAAGCCATGTTAACTAAGAGTTAAATGCTTAACGTTAACTTAACATTGGATATTCCATAAATACGGTCTTTTGCAGAAAATTTCTGAAAATGAAATATTGGACAGTATCCAGCTTATTTTTTATTACCGTATTTACTAACCTTCTTTTTGCTCAACAAGTCAGTGACACTAAATTTGGCAAAGGGATGATTAATTTTATTGCTAAAGACAGTTCCTTTAGTGTAAAATTTGCTCCCCGTTTCCAAACACGCTACGAAAGTCAGTGGGACTATGATGAAGACAGCTATGCTCCTGCAGAATATAACTTCCAGATCCGCAGAGCTCGATTAAAATTTGATGGCTTTGCTTTTTCGCCTAAACTCTCTTACAAGGTAGAACTAGGGCTTTCTAACAGAGATATTTCTGGGGCAAGTATTTTTAATAGGAATACACCTCGTTATATCCTTGATGCCGTAATCCAATGGGAATTCTATCAAGGCTTTGAATTGTGGGCAGGTCAAACCAAACTTCCAGGGAACATAGAGCGGGTTGTATCCTCAGCAAACCTTCAATTGATTGATCGGTCGTTATTAAATAGCAGATTTAATATTGATCGGGATATGGGGGTTCAATTGAGACACCAATCCAAACTTTTTGGAAACTGGATCAGCAAAGAAAAATTTGCAGTATCACAAGGTGAAGGAAGAAACATAACAGAAGGGAATCTCGGGGGTCTTCAGTACACCAGTAGATTGGAAATATTACCCTTCGGTGAATTTAAATCCAAAGGAGACTACTCTCAGGGAGATTTATCTAGAGAGGCTACCGTTAAAGCTATGTTTGGAATCACCTATGATATAAACAAAAATGCAGTAAAGACCCGCTCAAATCTGGGTTCATACATGACACAATCCAGTGGAGGTTTATTTGAAACTGACATTACCACCCTATTTGTTGATGGAGTACTTAAATACAATGGTTTTGCACTCACTGGAGAATATGCAAAAAGAACTGCAGACGCCATTGAAGCTTTAGAAGATGATGGAAAAACAAAAACAGGAGCAGTGGTAGGCGCAGGTTCTGCAATCAATTTCCAAGGAAGTTATCTCTTTAAAAACAATGTAGAAATGACCATAAGGTATACGAATTTAGATTTTCAAGAAATCACCCGACTATCCGATCTTCAGCAGATTACCTATGGACTCTCAAAGTATATTGTGGGTCATAGTTTAAAAGTTCAGGCAGATCTCAGTTTTTCAAGATCGGACACTAGGAAAGATTACGTGCTTTTCAGAACTGGTTTTGATTTGCATTTTTAATAGTTTAGTAACCTTGATATTCATAAAAAAACACATCTTTACCTTTTAAAAACCAAATGATGGATAATATTTATTTATATATGTTGATTGCCCTTGCAGCCCTTGCTGTATTGGATATCGTAGTGGGAGTTAGCAATGATGCAATTAACTTTTTAAACTCTGCCATTGGCTCAAAAGCTATATCACTGAAGACTATCATGATTGTTGCAAGTGTCGGAATCTTTGTTGGAGCAATTTTTTCCAGTGGGATGATGGAAGTAGCTCGAAAAGGAATTTTCAATCCTGGTGAGTTTTATTTTGATGAAATCATGATCATTTTTATGGCAGTAATCATTACGGATATTTTACTGCTCGATTTTTTTAATACCCTAGGGTTACCTACTTCCACTACCGTTTCAATCGTTTTTACACTTTTAGGAGCCTCGGTTGTGATGTCTATTTTTAAAATACTAGAATCCGACACAGAAACACTTGTGGATATAGGAAGGTATATCAATACCGACAAAGCGATTACCATTATCAGCGGAATACTCTTATCTGTGGTAATTTCATTTTCTGTGGGTGCTTTTGTTCAATATATATCTAGACTAGTTTTTACTTTTCAGTTTGAGAAGAAAATCAAAAACTTTGGAGCCCTTTTTGGGGGAATAGCGCTCACTTCTATAACCTATTTTATCTTTATCAAAGGGTTACAAGGAACTCCTTTTTACAGCGAAATATCTGGACTACTCAAAAACAATGAAATTGTTTTAGTTGTGATATCGTTTATCATTTTGACCGCTTTTTCCTACCTCTTTCAGAAGATTTCTGAAAAAAGTATTTTGATTGTTGTCATCCTAGTAGGAACTTTTGGCCTTGCTTTAGCATTCTCAGGGAATGACTTGGTTAACTTTATCGGAGTGTCTATGGCAGCATATCATTCCTATGAGGCATGGAGCGTTTCGGGTATAGACGCATCGTTATTTTCCATGGAATCTCTGGATAAAAAAGTGCCAGCAGAACCCTTTTTATTATTTATTGCTGGGGGCATAATGGTGGTAACACTATGGTTTTCTAAAAAGGCAAAAACCGTTGCAGAAACTGAAATCGGTTTGTCAAGACAAAACGATACGCATGAGAAATTCAATCCGAATTTCTTTTCAAGAGGCATCGTTAACTTTTTCTTTAAGTCTTCTTCAGTCATCGGTTCTTTGATACCGGAATCCACACATAAAAAAATTGAAAAAAGCTTTGAACGCAATAGTAATTTTATGATCAGTAAAGATCAAAGTCTCGATGCACCTGCATTTGATATGATCCGAGCTTCTGTGAATTTAATGGTTGCTGGAATACTGATTTCTATTGCTACGGCGATGAAACTGCCTTTATCTACTACTTATGTTACTTTTATGGTAGCTATGGGAACTTCCTTAGCGGATAGAGCATGGGGCCGAGAAAGTGCCGTATACCGCGTCGCAGGAGTAGTAAATGTAATTGGAGGTTGGTTTTTAACAGCTTTTGCAGCCTTTGTTGCTTCTGGGATTGTTGTTTTCCTAATTCGTTGGGATAAATTCACCATGATTCCTGTATTATTGCTGGTTACAATTCTTCTTTTGGCTAGAAACTTCCTTCAGCACAAAAAGAAAACGACTCAAGTAACCCAAAGAGAATTAAAGAAATCTGAAAGTAGTACGGTTCAAGGGATCATATTTGAATCCGCAGATAACATTGTAAATGTGATCTCCAGAACCAATAAGATCTATGCGAATTTTTTAAAGGGATTATCTACTCAAAATGTAGATACGCTTAAGAAGAGCAAAAAAGGAGTTGAGAAGTTAGAAAGCGAAATAGAGGAGCTTAGAGACAATATTTTCTATTTGATAAAAAGTTTAGATGAGACCAGTGTACGGGGCAGTAATTTTTATATCATTATTTTGGCTTATCTAACAGATATCGCACAGTCGTTAGAATTTATTTCTAGGAAAAGTTATAAGCACGTAAGAAATCAGCACGAAAAGCTCAAGTTCAATCAATTTAAAGATTTAAAGGAAATCAACGACCGATTGGAGTTGTTGTATGCTGAGATCATCGAAGTTTTTAGCAGCAGAAAATTTGAGAGAGTTTCGTTTTTAACTGCTCAAAAACAAGAGATCGTTGATATGATCTCTGAAAAAATAAACAAGCAGATTGAGCGTACTCGAAAAGAAGAATCAAGTCCAAAAAATACGACATTGTATTTTAATATTTTATTAGAAACGAAGGACATAGTAAAAAGTGTTATGAATCTTCTCAACGAGTATTATACAAGTTATAAGAAATAATCCTTAGGATTATTTCTTATAACTTTACTGTTTGGAAGGGGGCGTTTCCGGTTGTTAAAATGCTACAGAGTACCCCAGACTTAAGGTTCTTCCCAAAAACCTGTAGCTAAATACTTGACTTTCATTTTCGGCTCCTATAAACAGGCTTTCTTGAGTATCGTTTAATAGGTTAGTGATTTTTAAGGTTAATTTTTGCCCGCGGTCTAGTTGCTTAGTCAAATTCAGATTAAGGCTGTGAAAAGGCATAGTAAAGACATCAGGATAAAAGCCATCCCCAACAACTTGAAGTGTTTTTCCTTGAACGTTATAGTAGAGACCTCCCTGAACACTTTTTTCTTGGTTGTTGTATTCCAAACCAGCGTTAACTAAATATGGGGATTGTCCCTGTAAAGGTCTTGAATCTCCCAAGGTTTGTCCTTCTCTCAGGCCAAGTTGTCTCAATTTCAATTCATCCTCACTGTATTTTTCATCTGAAAGAATATAAGATCCGTTTATATTGAGATTCCAATGGGTTAAATTTGCGAACCAAGTGCTGAGGTCTTTTCTCAACTCCAGTTCTAAGCCAAAGACTTTCGCTTGTTCAAGATTGAGGGGCTTGTAGTTGGAGGTAGATGCCGCAACAAAACCAATTTCAATGGGATCAGTAAGGTTTTTGTAAAAGGCACTTAGGGCAAACAGTTGTGCATTTTCACCAAAGGCTTCATAGCGGAGATCAAAATTATCGATATAGGTGGGACGGATATTAATGTTTCCGATAAAAAATAAGTTGGACAGGGGGTCGTAAATTTCGGCAATTGAAGCCTCTTTAAAACTCGGTCTTGCCGTGGTCAACGAATACGCAAGACGGATATTCCGATTTTCATTCAAGCTGTAAATAAAATTCGCTGAAGGAAATATATTGTTTTTATTTATGATATTTTGATTGTTGAATACTTGTCCTAACTGACTGTTTTTCCCAGTGTAAAACACCTGATACTTTTCAAAGCGAAATCCCAGAATAGATTTTAATTTTTCAGTAAAATTGAATTCATTAGAAACATAAGCCGCAAAATTCTGCTGTTTGGCATTGAATACATTTGCATCTTGTCTTAGGGTAGTTTGTGGATTAATATAGGTTCCTTTGAGATTGTTTGGGCCGATAAGAAAGTTGGGATTAAAAAGTTGGTTTGGATCTCCATTGTAATTATTCCAATCATTTTCTGAAGTGTAATTGGAACTTACAGAATACTGTGCAATTGAAAAATCACGTTCCTTATATGAACCGTAGGTACCAAATTTTAGAACCGCATTGGATTTTAAAAATTCATATCGTTTCGTAAAATCGACTTTACTCACCAAATTGTATTCATCCAGTGTTCTCCATATTCTTTTGGGCTCTGTGTTTTCTTGAAAACTAAAAATTCCTTCCTCATCCTGAAAGGTGGTGTTTCGTACATCTTTATCGTGCACCTTTGCCAGAGTTCCAGACAAGGTCCACTCCAATTTTAAGTTTGAATCTTCAAAAGAGTGGAGACCAGAAAGCATAGCGTTTGAAATACTACGTTCGTTATACTCCAAATTGAATTTATTGAAATCGATAAAGTCAGAAAAACGAGTAAGTTGTCTAAAACTCCCGGCGGTACTTTCACCGTTTTGAATATGTAAGCCGTTCAATTTTATTTTGGAATTTAAAGTTTTGTAGGTCAATCCCAACAGTCCACTAGCAATTACATTTTGCCCTCCTATAGTTCCGGTTTGTATTCTATTTTCTTCAAATGCAAATTCGGTTTTTATGGGATTGTAATTGTAGATATTATCCTGTGTGTTTTCATAGAGGGATTGTTCGTTTTTATAAGATAGAGATCCCAATACCCCAAATTGATGTCCATTTTCAAAATTATATTGATTTCCATAGCTAATCCCCAAACCATAATTCATCCCACTGTTTGCTTGTTTTGGTGCCATTTGTGGATCGAATTGATTACTGATTCGATTGATAACACTTAAGCCCGTTTCCGAGGGGTTTAATCTGGGGTCGAAGGTATTCCCCAAAAAGGTATTGGCAATGGTGTTTTTTCTTGAGCCGTCATCAAATCCTAAAAAATCGGTAGCACCTCCTGTATAGTTCAAGTAGTTTTTATTAAAATGCATGTCTGGATTATAGGCAGTGCTGATGGATACAGCAAACTCCTCTTTCGTGGGAAAATCCTTAGTCACAATATCAATAACTCCTCCTGTAAAATCAGCTGGTAAATCAGCTCTAGCGGATTTAATTACCAAAACATTGGAAAGCATATTGGTAGGAAAAAGGTCCATTTGAATTGTATTACGGTCAGGATCAAGTCCTGGGATATCCACCCCATTCAAAATGGATTTGGAGTACCGGTCACCTAAACCTCTGACATAAACATATTTTCCACCTTGTACAGAAACTCCTGGGACACTTTTTACAGCAGCAGCAATATCATTTGCCCCAATTTTTTTAAAAGCTTCCGCTGAGATTCCGTCTAAAAGACTTGCAGATTTTCGTTGAATATTCAAAACAGAGGATTCCGTATTACGTAGCGCTTCCACGGTAACAATCACTTCCTCCAAACCTTCAGAAGCAGAATTTAAAACAACATCAGTGAGGGTATATTCATCACCAGATACAAGGATTCCTGTAATTATTTTTGTCTCATAACCAACAAAAGAAAATTGAAGGGTATAGGTTCCCGCTGCCAGTTCAAAAGTGTATTTCCCATCGAAATCTGAAGTCACACCATCCCCTGTTTCTTGAATTAAAATATTTGCAAAGGGTAGGGGTTCATTAAAATCTCCATCGATTACCGTTCCAGTAATTCCGGCTTGACCAAAAGAAAAAGTAGAAACAATTAAAGGGAGAATGATTTGGAAATAGAAGTTGTTTTTCATTAGAAGGGTTTAAGGAGTTAAACAACAATTGCCCGAAATAGTTCGAGCAATTCTTGTTAAATGAAATTTAAAAATGGAATAAATAATTCTTTTCGGTAGACTTAGTTTTTGGCGTAAAAGGTCCAGGAGAATATGCTTTCATCAACTCCATTTCCTTGTTGTTGAGTTGAGACAATTTCTGCAAAGTTTAAAGCATCGGTTTCAAAAGAACTTTCTGTAGTTTCTGTTTTGTCATCAAAAATTTTATCTAAACTTTCAACGTCACTACAAACAGCACCTTCAGAATCTGTAGGGTATTGGATGTCAATATTGGTAAAGGTTAGTGTTCCAGCAGTATAGGAGTTCGCATCAGCAGTATCGTCTAATTCTACATCTTTCCCACCTGCAAAATTTTTGAATAAAATATTTATAAGGTCTCCAGTCGCTCCTTTTCTAAAGTCAGCCATTTCTCCATCTACACCCTCAGCGATACAATTAAATGTTGCTCCAATAACGGTAGCATTTTTTATTGCAAAGCGTCCTGGGGCAGATCCTTCGGGGCCATCAATTTCAAAGCCGTGATCTGAAGCCGCAGTCAATATCACTAAAGCCCCGTCGATAGTACCAGCATAACCCTGGTCAATGTCTAAGGCATCGTCTCCTTGTCCCCAGACGAGCAAGTTTGAAGCATTAACTGTTCCTCCAAAGAATTCGATTCCGTCATCTACATTTCCAACTACTTCAATCTGATTTATTGTGGTTCCAGAACCTACTCCACCTAAAGTGAGTCCGTTGATTTCATTACCTTCTCCAATCTCTGCACCACCATGTCGTATAGAGAGGTATTGAAGAGAACCGGAACTATCCAAAGGATCTGTTCCTCCATAAAGTCCGCTAGTGTCTGAAGTTGGAATTCCTTCAATTTGAAGTTCAGTAACATCTCCAGAGAATGAAGCAGGAGCGTTCCCAAGAACAATGAGTCCACCCCATAAACCTCGGGTGTCAACATTTAATGACGGTCCATTTGTTGGATAGGTTCCGTCTACTTCTATGTTGTCAGAAATTGAGGTGAAAACAATGGGAGCAGCTGATGTACCATTAGCAACTATTTTCGCTCCACGGGCTATGATTAAGGTGGAAGCATCAGATCCTGTTCCAGAAGCAGCTTTAATAATGGTTCCAGCAGGAATGGTTAAAGTAACTCCAGCAACTACAGAAACCCTACCTTTAAGTAGCCATATTTTAGAGGAATCTAATGTAAGGTCATCTGTAATTTTACCTTCTAAAGTAGAATCGGAATAGAGTCCAGTTTCCACTTTAACTGTTTGTGTTTCTACCACGGTTTCCACAACAGTTTCAGTAATGGTGACATATTCAATAATGGGTTCTTCTTCAGAACAAGAAGAAAAAAATGCGAAACTTGCAATTAGGGGAATAAATTTAAATTTTGTCATTTTGTTTTAAGTTTTAATTAGATGAATTAGATTTGTTGCAAATGTATAGGGCATGGAAAGGTGGGGGTTTAGCTAAAGGTTAAATCATTGGCTTGGTTTTTTAACAAAACATTATCCCAAGTAATTTTTCATAACTATTACATAACATACTCTTTATGAAGTGGGAATCATTATTGTCTTTAAAACGTTTCGGCGACACAAATAAACGCCTAAGAGTAGAACAGGATAACTTGAGATTGGGCTTTGAGGTAGACTATGATCGGATTGTATTTTCTAATCCTTTTCGAAGTTTGCAAGATAAAACGCAAGTGATTCCTTTTTCTAAAACCGATTTTGTTCACACCCGTCTTACCCATAGTTTAGAGGTATCCGTAGTTGGAAGGAGCATAGGGCGATTGGCAGGAAAAGCGATAGTAGACAAGCACCCTCATTTACAGCACAGCCTTGGATATCAACCTAACGATTTCGGCGCAATAACGGCAGCAGCCTCTTTAGCTCATGATATCGGGAATCCACCTTTTGGTCATAGTGGAGAAAAAGCTATTGGGCATTTTTTTTCTGCAGGGAAAGGAGCTCAATTTAAATCCCAACTAACGTCCCTA
Organism: Flavobacteriaceae bacterium; assembly: GCA_017858055.1. Taxonomy (GTDB): domain Bacteria; phylum Bacteroidota; class Bacteroidia; order Flavobacteriales; family Flavobacteriaceae; genus MS024-2A. Next base: position 31,293 of record JAFMCA010000004.1, on the reverse strand, counting down.
GAGTATCAAGATTTATGTGACTTTGAAGGGAATGCGAATGGCTTAAAAATACTCACGGATTCCATGCCCGGTACGGAAGGAGGACTTCGTTTGAGTTATGCCACACTCGGGGCATTTGTAAAATACCCCAAAGCGAGTTTACCCCTTAAACCCACTTCGCATGTAGCAGATAAAAAATACGGTTATTTTCAGGCTCAAGCTCCTTTTTTTAAGGACTTAGCAACGGAACTTACGTTAGAAAATAACGGGACTTATTTTCGTCATCCATTAGCTTATCTCGTAGAAGCAGCGGATGATATTTGCTATACCATTATTGATTTTGAAGACGGGATCAATCTTGGATGGATTTCAGAAGAATATGCTTTGGAATATTTAATTAATCTTGTTCGAGATCGAATAGATACCAAGAAATATGCACAATTAAAGTTTAAACCTCAGCGCTTAAGTTATCTTCGAGCTTTAGCCATTAACAGTTTAATTCAAGATGCGGTAAAGATTTTTTTAGAAAATGAATCGGCAATCTTAGCCGGGACTTTTGAAGCGGCTTTATTAGATAAAAGTCAGTATAAAGCTCAAATAGAAGATATTATCAGCTTGAGTGTTCGAAATATCTATCAATCTAAAGAAGTAATTCAAAAAGAAGTTGTCGGTCATCGAGCCCTATCGATTTTGCTAGAACACTATACCCATGCAGCCGTTCAGAAATGGCAAGGAAATGCCCACACCTTCGACAAACTTTTACTCTCCTTAGTTCCAGAAGGTATCCCCATGCAAGGGAGTAATTTGTATGAAACTTTGCTGAATGTCAGTTGTTTTGTAGCAAGTTTATCAGATGGTAAGGCTCTCCGAATGGCTCAAGATATCGGAGGATATGATCATTAGTTAGTTCCCTCTGAACCGACTACCTTTGCAAAAAAAAAGACGATGAGGTGGCTAGTCACAATCACATTATTACTACTTTTCCAATGGTACGGTTTTCAAGCCTTGAAGACAGTTACTTCTAATAAATGGGTTTGGGGAATCTATTTTTTAGTTGTGTTGCTGATCATTGGCAACCTTCTTCTTCATACTCTTGTATTTGAAAGAACACCCACCATGGAGCCGAAATTTATGTATGCCATCGGTTTCTTTATCGCTCTCTTTGTATTTCAAGCCGTGCTCTCCATCGCGTTACTTGCGGAGGATATTATTCGAATTCCTTTTACGATTTACAATTATTTCACCAAAATACCCGGACAACTTCGCTATTTACCCTCACGACGTATTTTTATTTCACAGATAGCCCTTGGTGTCGCAGCAATACCGTTAGTCTCCCTTTTGTATGGGATGTACAAAGGGAAATACAATTTTAAGGTATTAAAATATACCTTAGAATACGATGATTTGCCCGAAGCATTTGATGGTTTTACCCTCACTCAGATTTCGGACATACACAGTGGAAGTTTCGATAATGTTGAACAAGTCAATTATGGGATTGACCTGATAAGTCAACAGCAGAGCGATGTCGTTTTATTTACAGGAGATTTAGTAAATAACAAAACCGAAGAAGTACTCCCTTGGATTCCTCATTTTGGCAAAATTAAAGCACCCTACGGAGTCTATTCTATTTTAGGAAATCACGATTACGGGGATTATACACGTTGGGATAGTCCAGAAGAAAAAACTCAAAACATCAAGGATTTATATCAAGCCCATAAAGATATGGGGTGGGATTTATTGTTGAATGAGTCCCGTTTTATTGAAAAAGATGGACAGCGAGTTGCGCTTGTTGGAGTTGAAAATTGGGGAAGTGGATTCAAACAAGAAGGCGATCTCGACAAAGCTTTGGATAAGGTGGCAGCTCAAGACTTTAAAATCCTGCTTTCTCACGACCCTTCCCATTGGGAAGCTAAAGTTTTACCGCACCCTTTCAACATTCATTTAACATTAAGTGGACATACTCACGGAATGCAGTTTGGAATCGAAATTCCAGGCTGGATAAAATGGAGCCCAGTAAAATGGAGATACAAACAATGGGCTGGAATTTATGGTGATGCAAAACAGCGCTTGAATGTTAATCGAGGGTTTGGATATCTTGCCTATCCAGGAAGAGTAGGGATGTGGCCTGAAATTAGTGTGATTACATTAAAAAAGTCAAAAGGCGTAGTTTAAACAAAATCTTTTACATTTGTTTCATAATTCGAACTAGCTATGTCTAAATTTGGTGAATTATTAGATGAAAAAACCCCCATTCTTTTAGCGTTTTATCGCCAAGAGGAGGATGATCTCTTCAACATGCAAAGCACACTCAAGGATGTTGCTGCAGCACTGGGAGATAAGGGAAAAGTAATCAAAATCGATATCGATAAAAACCATAAATTATCGGAAGCTCTTCGTGTACGAGTTTTACCTACGTTTATGATCTATAAATTCAGTGAAATGATCTGGCGTCAAAGTGGTGTGCAAGATGCTAACACTTTGATCAGCCTTTTACAAGATCAGGTGAATTCCGACTAAAATTATTCTTCTTCAGATAAAAGGGGTGCAAATACGTTGAGGTTTTTATTAAAATCGGCTTCTATTTCATTTCCAAAAGAAGTGCTGTCATAAGATTTTACAAGCTGTACAAAATAGTTGTATTCAGAAAGTTCATCCTGAATTCTGGTAAGAAGTTGCCTTTGATTTTCCTCTGAAATCTGACTAAATAATTGAATCCGATTGCTGTATTGTTCACCGATTTTCTTACTTAAAGATTGTGCACTCTCAAGGGTGTCCTCCAGATAATACCCTTCAACAACATCCACTAATCCCGTATAGAATTCATAATCACCATAAAGGTATTTAAAAGGTTCTATGGAGTCTAGGAACGTATTTAAGATTGGAGATAATTCATTTTTTTCAGCGTGTTTTAGACTGGCTTCAATCAACGTACGATAGCGTTCAATTTCGGTGATGATTTCCTCTCCCATAGCATACTGTAAATTTGCCTCTAGGCTGTTGAAGTAGCTTAATCGATCGCTGTATTTTACTGCAATTTTTCCTGACAAATCTCGTGCTTTTTCCACTTCATCCATTCTGAAATAGCCATCTACAAAAGGAACTAATAGACTGTAATAGCCAAAATAATCAATGGGCATTTTTTCAATAGCGAGATCGATGATGTCCCGTGCTTTTTCAAACTTTTCCTCATTGATTAAAATTTCAGCGAGTCGTGCCATATTACTACGAAATGAAATACTGTTTTTTCGAGTTTCAGGATCGTGATAAATATCTGTGCGTTCCGAATTTCCCCAGTCCCATTTCATAACGATATCGTACATCAAATCGGGATCGATACGTCCCATCAAATACGGATTTTCCTCACCTAAATTCGTTTCTATCGGAACCAATTTATAAACCAAGCCTTCTAATTGCAGGTATTTTTTCATCCACAAATATTCTGAATCTGAATAGCTGCCCCCGGTGAAATAAATGGGGCGTTCCCAATCGTTATTTGCAACAATATCCAACATCATCATTTGGTTTTTGAGCAATGCACTTTCAGGCAAATCGATGTCGATATAGGGAACAATTTTATCTGCATCTTCGGCTTTTACGATCCCACTTTTTAAGACATTTTCTTTATTGACAGGAATTCTAATCTTTCGAGTTGGATAAAACACACCCTCTTGCTGGCTTTCAGGGAGTTGGTTTGGATCTTCTCCAGATTGTTTTAATAAATCTTTGATTTTTGTCCGAGGGTGATCGCTAGCAATCCAATTCATCAAGTCTTTGATGTCCCATCGAACAGAATCCAAAACGGGCTGGTAACGGATTACATCACGAACTCCATAGGCATAAAGGTCATGAGTTAACTGAGAGGGAATAGGATCGCTCTCATAGGTTTTTCGCTTCATCTGGTCGATATACCAATCGGTGCCTAACAAACTTGAATTTACGGTTCGAACGTCCGTTCGGAATCCTTCAATTTCCTGAGCATACCAAAGTGCAAAAGTGTCGTTATCTCCAATGGTGAATATAATTGCCCCTTTGTCCTTTTGAATGGATTGCAAATAAGATTTAGCCATGGATTGCGCGGTGTACCGATTCGATCGGTCGTGATCATCCCAGTTTTGAGACCCCATGAGGACAGGAACACACAGCAGACAAACACTCACAACCACTGGTCCTGCAATTTTCTTAGAGAGAAAGGCCTGCAGTTTTTGAACCAAAGCCCAACTTCCAATTCCAATCCAAATTGCAAAAACATAAAACGAACCAACCAATGCATAGTCTCGCTCTCGGGGTTCAAAAGGGCGTTCGTTGAGATATACCTTTAAAGCCAAACCGGTGAATAAGAAGAACAATAAAAGCACCCAAAAACGTTTGGGATCTTTTTGATAAATAAAATAGAGTCCGATCAATCCGAGAAGGAAGGGAAGGAAAAAATAGGTGTTTCTCGCTTTGTTGTTCAAAGCATCTTGGTGAAGCTCAGATTGATTGCCTAAGCGGAGTTCATCAATAATGGGGATGCCGCTAATCCAATTTCCATTCAGCACATTGTATTCTCCCTGAATGTCGTTTTGTCGTCCCGTAAAATTCCACATCAAATAGCGCCAATACATATACCCAATTTGGTACTCAAAAAAGAATTTTAAATTGGATAAAAAGCTCGGTTTTTCAATATTGATATAGGGACTAAACGTTTTTAAAAATTGATGGTACTGTTCTCCTGTTACAGCATCGTCTTCGACATCTTCTCTAAATTCTTGGATGCGTTGTTGGAGTTGTGGATTGGATCGGTAACTTGATTTTATCGTAAAATTCAGTGGTTCTGTAAAATTCATATAGTTGCCAGCGTGTTCACTACTCCACAATCGTGGTAATAAACCGTTGTGTGCACTGTTCGAATTAAATCGAGCATTCTTCCAAAAGTTTACAATTTTATAACGCCCCGTTTTATAATCCCTTTCGTATTTGGGTTTGTCGTCTATAAAAGGTTTTTCGGGATCTTGACCCGCATAAATATCAGAAAACATGGGTCCGTAAAACAACTTGGTTTCCGGGTATTGTTCCATATTGTAGTAAGCCAAAAGCAAACGCGCATCGGAGGGAGAATTTTCATTGATCACCGTATTGGCATTCGCGCGAATTGGAATCATGATCCATGAAGAAAAGCCAATCAAAACAAATAGCACAGACAAAACAGCAGTATTGAGATTTACCCAATTTTTCTTTCGAGTATAGCCAAGGGTATAATAAAAAAAAGCAATAAAAATTAAGGCTGCGATTAGGGTGCCGCTATTGAAAGGAAGTCCGATAGAGTTTACAAAAAACACTTCTGCTTTTCCGAAAAATGAGAGGGTAAGAGGAAGGAGTAATTTAAAAATAAACAGCAAAATCGCTACCGAAATAAGATTGGCATATACAAAACCTTTGACAGTAATTTTTTTGTAATTTTTAAAATAATAAATCATTCCAAGTGCTGGAATAGTTAGTAGACCCATAAAGTGAACACCAAACGAAAGTCCAATGACAAAAGCGATCATCAACAACCAACGATCACCTCTAGGAGTGTTCATTTCTTGTTCCCAGCGAAGCCCCATCCAAAATAGCGCAGAGAGGATTAAAGTTGCCATCGCATAGACTTCCGTCTCAACGGCATTAAACCAAAAACTATCCGAAAAACAAAAAGCTAAAGCACCTACAGCAGCACTTCCAAAAAGTGCAATTTTATCGGACCGATTTTCAAGCTGTTGAAAATTGGGCAATTTTATGAGCAAAAGGGTAAGTGTCCAAAATAAAAAGAGGATTGTAAACGCCGAAGAAAATACCGACATAAAATTGACCATAAGCGCCACTTTTTGAGCACTTGTAGCAAAAAGAGCAAAAAATGCACCGATCATTTGAAAGAGAGGCGCTCCTGGAGGATGACCTACTTGAAGTTTAGCAGAAGTGGAAATGTATTCTCCAGCATCCCAAAAACTTGCAGTGGGTTCTACTGTACTTCCAAAAGTAAACAAGGCAATCGCAAAAACCGTCCATCCAAAGCTGTGGTTCCATAAGCGAAATGTTTTGTCAATCATTATTTGCATCAATTTTGAACAACGAATGTAAGCATAAATCAAGGAAGAGAAAACCATTCTTTTGCCATTAACATTCCATTAATTAAAACCCACAAAGAAGAAAATTAAGGAAAAGTTGGTCTACAAAAAACTTTCGTTTAAATTTGCACCACTTTTGGCCTATGGTGTAACTGGCAACACGTCTGATTTTGGTTCAGAAGAGTCTAGGTTCGAGCCCTAGTAGGCCAACTCTTTAATTTCACCCTCTGCATTCCAGAGGGTTTTTTTATGCCTTGAGGAGAGCGAGATCAATTTTTATGTTTTACATTTTTAAAGGGAAAAGTTGAGGGTAGAATTCTAGATATAGCGTAAAAAAACTTTTGGGACCGCCAATATAATTGATACATTTGGAAGACACTGTCTAGGCAGATGAACAGTATGCCAAATGAAAGAAAAAAAACTTAGAAGTAGCGAATGGTTTGGGCACAATGACAAAATGGGATTTGTCCATCGCTCTTGGATGAGAAACCAAGGCCATCCTGATCATATGTTTCAAGGAAAACCAGTTATTGGAATTTGTAATACTTGGTCTGATCTTACCCCTTGTAATGCACATTTACGGGATTTCGCTGAAATTGTTAAAAGAGGAGTTTATGAAGCCGGTGGATTTCCTTTAGAATTTCCCGTTATGTCTTTGGGGGAAACTCTAATGAAGCCAAGCACTATGCTTTGGCGGAATTTGGCAAGTATGGATGTGGAGGAAAGCATACGTGCCAATCCCATAGACGGGGTGATATTATTGACAGGTTGTGATAAAACAACGCCCTCCACCATTATGGGTGCCTGTAGTGTGGATTTGCCAACTCTAGTGGTCCCTGGGGGTCCTATGTTGAATGGAGTTTGGCAGGGTAAAAAAGTAGGCTCTGGAACACTTACTTGGAAATTGTCTGAAGCACTAATCAAAGGTGAACTAAGTAGTGAAGAAATGCGCGAAGCCGAATCCTGTATGAGCAGAAGTGCTGGGCATTGCATGACAATGGGGACGGCTTCTTCGATGGCTTGTACGGTGGAAGCCCTCGGATTGACCTTGCCGAATGCAGCTGCCATTCCTGCTGTTGATGCTCGAAAAAAAGTAATGGCGCATCTCTCTGGGAATCGGATTGTCGAAATGGTAAAAGAAGACTTGACCCTATCAAAAATATTAACCAGAGACGCTTTTGAAAATGCCATAAAGATGAATGCCGCTATCGGAGGATCTACCAATGTGGTACTTCACTTGCTGGCTATTGCCAAACGATTGGGGATTCCTTTGGAGTTGAATGATTTTGACGAATTAGCAAGCAAGCTTCCGATGATAGTCAACTTACAACCAGCTGGAAGCTATTTGATGGAAGACTTGTTTTATGCAGGAGGTTTGAGTGTTGTCGTCAAAGCCATGAAACAGCATCTCAAACCTACCCCTACTGCCAATGGTAAAACTTTAATCGAAAATGCGGAATCCTCAATAAACTACAACGAAGAGGTGGTTGGAAGTCCCTCCGCACCCTTTATGAAGGAGGCAGGAATTGCTGTGTTGTACGGAAATTTATGTGAAAAAGGCGCGGTTATTAAACCCTGCGCGGCCAGTGCTCATTTGTTAAAACATCGAGGAAAAGCGGTCGTTTTTGAATCTATAGAGGACTATCATGATCGAGTGAACGATCCCAATTTAGAAATCGATAAAAATAGCGTTATGGTGCTCAAAGGTGTTGGTGCTGTAGGCTACCCGGGTATGCCAGAAGTGGGTAATATGGACTTACCTAAAAAAATATTGGATCAAGGAATTACCGATATGGTGCGTATATCCGATGGGAGAATGAGTGGGACAGCTTACGGTACGGTAGTGCTTCATGTGGCCCCAGAAGCGGCAATAGGTGGAGTTTTGGCATTGGTACAAAACGGAGATATAATTTCTCTGGATGTCCCGAATCGAAGTTTAAATTTAGAAATTTCTGCAGAGGAACTGGCTTCACGAAAAGCCCAATGGAAAGCACCCGAACCCCAAGCCGTTCGTGGATATGCTAAACTGTATATCGATCATGTCAACCAACCTGATCAAGGTTGTGATATGGACTTTTTGGTGGGAGGGTCTGGAGCCGAAGTATCACGGGATTTGCATTAAATGATGTGGGCTTTTCTTCCATTATTTCTCGCAATCCTTGGAATTATAGTGTTAACCAGCCGATGGAAATGGCATCCTTTTTTGGCACTGATTGTAGTCAGTATAGGTTTTGGTTGGGCAGTAGGCATGCCCTCAGCAGACATTCTTAAAGCACTTCAGGATGGTTTTGGAGGGACCCTAGGAGCTATTGGAATCATTATTGTTGCTGGACTAATCATTGGGACTTTTCTGGAACAATCGGGAGGCGCACAGGTCATTGCACATTTTTTTATCCGTAAACTAGGGGGCAAAAGGATTCATTGGGTAATGGGTTGCATCGGCTATTTGGTTTCCATCCCCGTTTTTGCAGATTCAGGATTTGTAATTCTCTCCCCTTTAAACAAAGCGTTGACTAAAAAGGTGGGGGTATCCTTGGCGGGTACAGCCATAGCCTTGAGTATGGGTTTAACGGGAGCGCACACTATGGTTCCTCCTACACCCGGACCCATAGCTGCTACAGCTATTATTGGTGCTGACTTGGGTTTGGTCATTGTTTTTGGATTGCTTGCGAGCAGTATTGGGGTAGGCATCTGTATTCTCTTTGCCAAGTTTATGGGGAATCGGATTTGGATAGCACCTCAAATAGAAACCCATCCCACGGAGGAAATCAATGAACAATCTTTGCCTTCATTGAAAAGAACCTTGCTTCCAATTCTAGTGCCTATTGCACTCATTGTATGCAATTCTATAGTTTCCTATCCTAGCTTTCCTATGGAAGTGGGTGCTCTAAAAAATTCGATTGCCTTTATTGGACATCCTATTATTGCTTTGTTTATTGGTGTTTTTTTGGCAATGTTTGTTCCCAAAAAATGGGAGGGACAACGTTTGACTCAAGACGGTTGGTTAGGAATGGCGGTCAAAGGTGCTGCCACCATATTGTTGATCACAGCTGCTGGGGGTGCTTTTGGCAAGGTGATTCAAAGTTCGGGAATCCATCACAACATAGAGCCTTTATTAAAAGGGTTGCCCTTGGGGTTGGTCATGCCCTTTCTATTAGCGGCATTAATCAAAACGGCTCAAGGTTCCTCTACTGTAGCCATCGTTACAGCGGCTTCTTTAGTACTTCCCATTCTAGAGAGTTTGGGGCTGACAGCTGCATATGATAAAGCCTTGGTAGTCGTCGCCATCGGTGCGGGTTCTGCCGTAGTTTCCCATGCCAATGATAGCTTTTTCTGGGTAGTTACTCAATTTAGTCAGATGTCTGTCCCTCAAGGGTATCGACTACATACTTTAGCCTCTTTAATTCTAGGCATTTCTGCTCTATTAACCCTTTATGGTATCCAAGGGGTATGGAGATTGTTTTTTTAAATGGGACCTTTTACTGTGCTACTTCAACCATAGCATCAATGGTTTGAATACGACCATCGGGAAGGTGTACCAATTTTGCTTTTTTGATACTTCGAAGATGGGTAACACCTTTTGAAAGCGAGCTGTCATGAAAAAAAAGAAACCATTGCCCATTGTATTCTACGATGGAATGATGATTGGTCCATCCCAATACAGGTTTTAAGAGAACTCCTTGATAGGTGAAGGGTCCTAAGGGAGAGTCGCCTGTGGCGTAGGCAATATTGTGGGTATCTCCTGTGGAATATGAAAAATAATACGTTCCCTGGTAGGTATGCATCCAGGCAGCTTCAAAAAAACGACGTTCATTGTCTCCAGCCAGTAGTGGATTCCCCTCTGCATCCAGCAATTGAATGTCTTGAACAGCAGATTCAAATTGAAACATATCCTCAGACAGTTTTGCAACTTTAGGTGCAATCGCTTTTTCATCGGCATTGGGGTACTGGTCTTCTGGTCTATAGCGACCGCTTTCCCAACGTTGTAATTGTCCTCCCCAAATTCCACCAAAGTACATATAATACGAACCGTCCTGGTCTTTAAATACCGCAGGATCAATACTGTAAGCTCCAGCAATAGGTTGTACTTCGGGAGTAAAAGGACCGATGGGAGTTGAGGCGGTTGCTACGCCAATACGGAAGATATCGTCCATATCTTTCGCGGGAAAATAAAAATAATACGTTCCGTTTTTTTCAGCGATATCGGGTGCCCAAAGTTGTTTTTTTGCCCAAGGGATATCATCCAAATCGAGAGCTTTACCCATATCCTGGACGGTTTCGTCTGAATTCATTTTCAGTACATGATAATCACGCATTGCAAAGTGACTTCCCAAATCGTCTTCAGGAACACCTCCGTCTATGTCGTGTGAAGGATAGATATACAATGCTCCTTCAAACACATGAGCAGAAGGGTCGGCGGTATACATTTCTGTAACTAGAGGACTATAAGTCTCCTTTTGATTTTGTTCAGGTTTACTTTGACAAGCCAAAATCAAAGCGAGTAGGACACTAGTTTTTATAAGTTTCATCATTTTTTTGTTTAAGTCTTAAAACTAATAAAACTCATTTAGAACCAAAATTCATTTGGGATCAATTTTTAAATACATTCTCTCGACCCTCTCTTTTAGTTTGCTTTTTATGAGAGTTAGGAGCATAGTACATCGCAATTTTTTATCGTTTGGAGAGATTTGGTCATCAGAAAGGAAATCATGATTTCCTTTTTTTGTACTTTTTAAAAAATTCAAAAAATGAAAAAACTATATTTCCTCAGTTGTATTCTACTAGTGCAAATCCTAAGCTCTCAGGGATTGGATCCCCATTGGATGAAAGGTATTGCTCCGCGTAATATTGGGCCCGGCGGGATGAGTGGGCGAGTCACTTCAATTGACGTAGTTAATACAAACAGAGAAATTATTTATGTAGGAACTGCCTCCGGTGGAGTGTGGAAGTCTACCAGTGGAGGAGTGAATTGGAAACCAATATTTGATGATCAAGTAACCGCTTCTATAGGAGCTGTGGCCATTCAGCAATCCAACCCAGACGTTATTTGGGTAGGAACAGGAGAAGGAAATCCCAGAAACAGTTTAAACGGAGGGTATGGGGTTTATCGTTCTCTTGATGCAGGGAAAACATGGAGCCTCATGGGCCTGGAAAAAACCCGACATATTCACAGAATAATTATCGATCCAACAGATCCCAAAGTAGTATATGTTGCTTCTATAGGATCGCCTTGGGGCGAACATCCAGAGCGTGGAATTTTTAAAACTACAGACGGTGGAGTTAGCTGGCAAAAAATACTGTATGTCAACGCCAAAACAGGTGCAGCAGATTTAATCATGGATCCCAAAAATCCAAATAAACTGGTAGCAGCTCTTTGGGAACACAAAAGAGACCCCTGGTTTTTTAATTCTGGCGGAAAGGGGAGTGGACTATATATTACAATCGATGGGGGTAAAACCTGGACTAAAAAAACCAGTAAAGAGGGACTTCCTGAGGGGGAATTGGGACGTATTGGCTTAGCAATGGCACAAAACAAACCAAACATCATCTACGCTTTAGTGGAAGCAAAAAAGAATGCGCTCTACAAGTCCACAGATGGAGGTGATCAGTGGGTTAAAATAAACGACAGTCCAGATATAGGGAATAGGCCTTTTTATTATTCGGATCTTTTTGTAGATCCTCAAAATGAAAACAGAGTGTATTCGGTATTTACCTATGTAAATGTATCCGAGGACGGAGGGCGAAGCTTTAAAGAATTAATGCCTGCATACAATGCCAACAATGGGGTACATCCTGATCACCACGCCTGGTGGATTCATCCAGAGGATGGTTCATTTATGATTGATGGAAATGACGGTGGATTAAACATTACCCGTGACGGGGGAGCTTCTTGGCGTTTTGTTGGGAATATTCCTGTGGGTCAGTTTTATCATATCAATGTGGATAATGAATATCCCTACAATGTTTACGGAGGGATGCAAGACAATGGTTCTTGGAGGGGCCCTGCCTATGTATGGAAAGCACAAGGAATCCGGAATTCTTATTGGCAAGAAATTGCTTTTGGCGACGGGTTTGATGTCGTTCCAGATAAAGATGATTCTCGTTTTGGTTACGCGATGAGCCAGCAGGGAAATGTGTCCCGCTACGATTGGCAAACGGGAAATAATTATGGGGTTAGACCAACACATCCCGATCCTGAGATGGTTCTCAGATTCAATTGGAATGCTGCCATTGGTCAAGATCCTTTTGATAACAGTACCGTCTATTTTGGAAGTCAATTTGTCCACAAAAGCACAGACAAAGGACTGACGTGGGAGGTTATCTCTCCTGATTTAACAACGAACGATCCTGATAAACAAAAGCAAAGTGAAAGCGGTGGACTAACCCTTGATGCTACCGGTGCTGAAAACCACTGTACCTTATTGGTGATCGAACCTTCCCCAATCCAGAAAGGGGTATTGTGGACGGGATCCGATGACGGTAGGGTCCACTTCACACAAGATGGTGGGAAGAGTTGGGTAGAAGTAACAAAGAACATCAAACAGCTTCCCCAAGGCAGTTGGATTGCACAAATTAAAGCTTCCAACAAGCAGTCAGGAACCGCTTTTTTAGTAGCCAACGATTACCGTCGTTTCAATTATGCTCCTTATGTCTTTAAAACCAGTAATTATGGAAAAAGTTGGGAACGTATTGTAGATGAAAAAGATGTATTTGGGTATGCTTTAAGCCTCGTTGAGGATTTGGAGACCGAAAACCTGTTGTTTTTAGGAACGGACGACGGCTTGTATTATTCTATTAATGCTGGTGAAAATTGGATCAAATTTGATTCAAAGGTCTTTCCTACAGTATCGACCAAAGACCTGATGATTCATCCGCGTGAACACGATTTGGTGATTGGAACCTTCGGTAGAGCTGCCTGGGTGTTGGATGATCTCCGACCACTTCGCGCCATTGCAAAAAACCCGGAAATCACAACGAAACAATCTCATCTTTTTGAACCTCCTACAGCTTATTTAGCGGAATATCAACAGCCTACAGGATCTCGTTTTGGCGGTGATGCTTTGTTCAACGCAGAAAATAGAAAAGCGGGAAGTATGCTTACTTACTTTTACAAGGTAACGGATGAAAAAAATAAAGATTCCATAACTTTAAAGTTTTATGATGGTGAACGATTGATTCGCACACTGGAGAAAAAAGCACCTACAGAAACTGGATTGCATCGGTGGTATTGGTATATGAATGAAAAAGGGGTCTCACGCCCGAGGAGATCAGAGCAGAAAAAAGGCGCTGAACCCGGAGGAGTTACGGTGAAACCAGGCACTTATAGAGTGGTACTTGAAAGTAAAGAAACCCAATCAGAAACAACGGTAAGTGTTCTTAATGATCCAAGAATTGAAGTTTCCCAAAAAGCTACAGACGATCGATATCATTACGCAAAAACGATCGAACAGTTTACTGAAAAAGCAACAGAAGCCGTAGAGCAATTGAAGCGGAGTCAAAAAACCTTAGCTAGCTATAAAAAAAGAATAGAAGCCAAAGAGAAAGAGTCTCATAAAGAGGTGCTTGAATCCATTGAAGAAGGCACAAAAAATATAGATTCGATTATAGATTTATTTTTAGGAAAAGAGGACAAACGACAAGGGATTGTTAGAAATCTTGAAAATAGCGTAGTCAGTAGAATTTCTATTGCGAATAGGTATGTGCAATCAAGACCTACAGGAATTACTTCAACAGAAGAAAAACTTTTGGAACACGCTCGCGAGGACTTGAAAACAGCATTAGAAAAAACAAATGCTTTTTTCAAAGAACAATGGGAGGATTTAAAGTCAAAAATCGAAGCGGTACAACTTTCCGAATTTGAGGAAACAAAATTATTTGAAATAGAGTAGTTGCTTAGTTGTTAATGCATATAAAAAAACCTCCAAAATGGGAGGTTTTTTTATGTCTTATAGAATTCTAAAGCCTACTGATGTAACTTCCCAAGGTGTCTTTAAACTGAAAACCTTCGTGAGTTCGGTACTTATTTAGCTTTTTATAAGCTTCTAGCCCCCATAATAAAAACTCAATTAAAAAATAACGATCCTCAGGAGCGCAGTCGGGTTGATGTTTTTTTAGAATGCTTTCAATCCCGGGGAGTTGGTCTAAAAGTTTCCGGTAGTTGACATCGGTCAGTGTATCGTCAATAAAAAGTTCATTGTCTTTGAAAAACCAACCAAGAAGAGTATCATAGGGACCTATTTCATTTGCTTTTTCTAGTTTTTTTACTTCGGGAAAATAAGAAGGAAATAGAGTTTTTACGGCTTGAGTGATGAGGTAGTAAGAGATTTGTTCAGCACCCTCTTGCTCTCCTTCATACACCAATTCGATCTTACCATTAATCGCAGGAATAATTCCGAGAAAATCAGCCATTCGTAAAGTCGTTTTTTCCTCACCGCTCAACAGCATTCTTCGTTCTGCCGTGGAAAGTAGGTTTTCAAAAGCGGTAATGCTCAATCGAGCACTTACCCCACTTTTAGCATCGACATAATCACTTTTTCGTGCTTCAAAACTAATTTGCTCTAGGATATCACGAGCCAATTCGGGGATGTGAATATGAGCCGCTTGATTCTCAGTTGCTTTGGCTTCTTGTTTGGTAATCTGTTTTGCAATATCCCTATTGTGCGGGTAGTGGGTCAATATTTGTGAACCTATACGATCTTTCAGAGGAGTGACAATACTACCCCTGTTGGTATAATCTTCTGGGTTTGCTGTAAAAATCAACAGCGGTTGTACAGGGAAACGCAATTTAAATCCGCGAATTTGAATCTCTTTTTCTTGAAGAATGGAGAAAAGTGCTACTTGAATTCGAGCTTGTAGGTCGGGTAATTCGTTTAATACAAATATACAACGATGGGCTCTTGGGATCATTCCAAAATGGATAACCCGCTCATCAGCATAAGACAATTTTAGATTGGAGGCTTTTATTGGATCTACATCACCAATTAGATCGGCAACAGTAACATCAGGTGTAGCAAGTTTTTCATAAAAACGCTCGCTTCGATGAAGCCAGCTTACGGGAGTGGCCTCCCCTTGTTCCGTAATAAGTGCTTTTGCTTCTCGGCTAATGGGATCGAGAGGATCATCGTTTATTTCAGAGCCCGAAACGACAGGAACCCATTCGTCTAATAAACTGGTAAGTTGCCGTGCAATTCGGGTTTTTGCCTGGCCTCGTAAGCCAAGTAAGTTCATGTTATGTCCTGAGAGTAGGGCACGTTCTACATCAGGAATGACGGTGTTTTCATAGCCTATAATTCCTTCAAAGGTTTGTTCTCCTTTTTGAAGTTTTAGTTTTAAGTTTTTTGCCAGTTCTTTTTGAATGGATTGGGCTTGATATCCAGATTTTTTTAATTGTCCTATATTGGTTATTTCTTTTTCTTTCATTTGGCTTTATTCTAAGCGTTTTTTTCTGTTTTTTTCATAGTCTTCAAAAATCATTTCTCCCAATCCTTTTAAACCAGTAAAAAAAGCTTTTCCTCTGTTGGCTTCCGTAAACGTGCGAATAAATTGCTGTAAATACGGATCTTGTGCTATCATAAAAGTGGTGATGGGAATGTGTAGTTTTTTAGCTTGGCGGGCCATATTGTAACATTTCTCGACGATCATTTCGTCTAATCCCACACTGTTTTTGTAATAGGTGCCGTCGGGTAATTTTAAACAACTGGGCTTTCCATCGGTAATCATAAAAATCTGCTTGTTGGTGTTTTTCTTTCGCCGAAGTAAATCCATTGCAAGCTCTAACCCGGCCACCGTATTCGTATGATAAGGCCCTACTTCTAAATAGGGAAGGTCTTTTAGGAGTATTTGTGTAGCGTCATTTCCAAAAACGAGGAGGTCCAAAGTGTCTTTGGGGTAACGGGTTGTAATGAGTTCCGCTAAAGCCATGGCTACTTTTTTAGCAGGAGTAATACGATCTTCTCCATATAAAATCATGCTGTGACTAATGTCTATCATTAACACAGTACTCATTTGCGTTTTGAAGAAAGAATCCTCAACGACGAGGTCCTGATCTTGTAGGTTAAAATCACCCATTGCGTTTCGAATTTGAGCATTTTTGATGCTCTCGGTTATGGCAATTTTTTCTAGTGGGTCACCAAACTGATACGCTTTAAATTCTCCAGTATTTTCTTGACCAGATCCAGTGCTTTTGGTTTTATGATCGCCAGAGGATGTTTTTTTAAGATTGCCAAAAATTTGTTTTAAAGCATGTTCTCGGAGTAGTTTTTCTGTCTTTGGGGTCAGAGCAAATCCTTCCCCTTTTCCATCGCCACCTTTACCTGATTTGGGTTGGATGTACGCTTTTTGCTTGAGATCCTCTATAAAATCATCTACAGTATAATTTTCATCCGTTAGTTGGTATTCCTCATCCAATTCTCGTAGCCATTCTATAGCTTCGTCAAAATCTCCAGAAGTATGCGTTATGAGTTCTTTGAAGATCTCAAACAAGCGTTCAAAAGGAGTCAGTGTTTTTGGAACGTGTTTAGTAAAATGGATTCCAGACTTAAATTTCATAGTCTTCAAAACTAGTATTTTTTAAGGGAATGGGGTTTTTAAAAAACTTAAAATTCTATTTATTTTGGATCAATCCAGCAATATATTCTGAAATTAAAGCAACCCCTTCTTCGTGGACTACGGAGCGACCAACCTCAGGCATCATAATCCCCGGATCATTACTCATCATGCGGTAAAGTAAGATCGAATTTTCAGGATGTCCAGGAACAATGCTGTATTCTAAATCCCCAGAACCTTTTCCAGCAGCAACAGGAGGTTTAAAGATCCCTCGCTTACGAGCCTCGGTTTGATAAAAGCTCAAATCGAGCCCTGAATTTTTTGCACTTCCTTGGGGCTGATGGCAATGCGCACAGTTGATGTCCAAATAGGCCTTAGCCCGATCTTCCAGCGAACCTGTTTGGGGATCATCCCAAACAGCAAATTGAGGGAGTGTACTGTTTTGTGGTTTGTCTTTTAAATAGCCGTGTTGAGTATAAAAATCCAATTGATTCAAACTTTCGGAAAGTGCTTTGAAGTTTCCGTTTAATTGTGCTGCAGTAGGGCCAATAGGGCTGATCTCTTTACCATTCAGATGGCAGTTTTTACATTGATTGTTGTTGGGAACGTTGTAAGTAATCGTCTTTGGAGTTCCATCAGTATGGATCCAGTCGATTTCGGTTTTTTTCCCGATATAATTTAACGAAGCTTCGTCTTGATCTTCATTCCAAACATAGTTTAAAGGAATCCATTCTTCGTTTTCTTTAAGAAGCAAACGGGTTTCAAGGATTCTTTTTTCACCTTCTGGAAGTCTAAAATCCACTGGATAATAAAAGTTTTTGATTAGTACTGTCCCGTTTTCAAAATCAAAAACACCCTTCTCCTTGTAAGTCATTGGTTTACCTTGGGGGAAATAAATAAACCTTTTTTTAAAGGCATAATTAGTGAATAAGGGGGTGTTTAAAGTATAGGGTAAAACGTTTTCACTTGGGAGGAGATCAGCAAGTTTTCCTTCAAAAAAACCATAGTCAGATAAGTTTTGTTTTTGATTAGAAGTGGAAGTACTTATCGCTGTAGTTGAAGTAACTTTTTTGGCTTGTGGAGGAGAAGGATCTTTAGAGCCACATTGGAGAAATAGGAAGCAAAAAAACAGTAATTGAAAATGTTTTATCAAACGGATTCCTTCTTTTGCCATTAGTTTAAAGAACAATTAAATGGCGTTAGCTCGGATGAAAAACCCTCAAAGTCGTTTGCAGCATCTAAAAATACAAAGGATGCATTTTCATTGTTTTGAATGCAGAGTATAACTTTTGGATCTTGGAGTTTTGTTCCCTCTGGTAAAATTCCGTCATAGGCAATATCAGGAATGCGACCTCGATTTTTAAAAAACCATAATTTTCCAAAATCGTTTGAAAGGGTAGGAAACCTAAAACGATTTTCAAATTGATTGTTGTTAATGCTTACTTTTCCCGGGTAGGGGTTATAGTTTTGGTCGTTTTGATAATCACTTTGTATAGCACGAAGGCCCTGAGCTTCAGCAGCCGCACTCAACGTTCCACTTTCAGGATCTTCATCTGCAGCAAACACTTTATAACTCACCACAGAAAGGTTTGAGGTTTTATGGTCTGCAATGGTATTGTTTTCAAACCGCACGTCTTGTGTTGCCATAATCACTACTCCCGTACCTTTGGGTACGGCACTTACGATGGAGCCTTTTACACCAAAATTCGGCACATTATTATTGTAAATCGTATTTTCATATGCCCGGACATGACTCCCGTAGACGGTGAGTTCTGGGAGGTTAAAAATTAATAATCCACTGGTATTTTCATAAGCTTCGTTCTTGTAAATTTCAACATGGGTACTGTTTTCACTTTCTATACCAGCAACATTGTAAAAAGCTTTGTTGTTCCGAATGATTACATGTTGGGATTGACCCACATATATTCCTGCATCCGAGGAACCAATAGCCTCACAACCCTCAATTAACACATGAGTACTTAAAACAGGATATAAGGCATAAGCCCCATTTTTATCGGAAACTTTGCCTGTCCATGCAGAACGAATGTTGCGAAGTGTAATCGTATCCGTATCACTTACTTTAATATTGTCCCCTGCAGCATCTTCAATCCCAAGATCTTCAATGGTGATGTTTTGAGAATTGGTGATTTTAATACCTTCAGCACCTTGGGTCTGACCCTTGAACGACAATACAGTTTTATCCATCCCCATGCCTTTGATGGTGACATGTTTTTTTCCGTCTAAACTCAAGGATTGTGAAAAAAGATAATGTCCTTCTGGGAGCTGAATCGTAGTGCTGTCCTTGGCTAAAATAAAAGCTTCCAAAATTTGTTCTTCCATATCGAGATAGTCTCTTTGAGGGGTGTAGCTGGGCATTTGATAGGGCCAGATCAAAACAACAATTGCAATCGCAACAAGGAAAATCAGTATTTTAAATAGGTTCTTCATTAGAGGAAAATATAAATACAAAGAGGAAAACTAAAAAGTCAAATCTTCTAGAATTCTTATCGATCTCTAGTATTCCAAACTTATCGAATTTTAATAAATACTCAAAACTTCATCAATGCTATTTCATACTCGAATTGATTTAAAAAATTAATTGTTGTAGCAGAAAAAGGAAGCAGAGCTACTTTGTGCGAGTAAAATAGACTCCTCGATCTTAGACGACAAGGCAGTTACTTTAGTAAATTTTACTCATAATATTCGGAATTTCAGGGAATTCTTTATAAATTTGCAGACATTTCTGAACAAAATCCAGAGGAGACTTTAAAGTCCCCTTTTTTTTTAGATGACATTTAAAGAACAAGTTAATGAGTTATTAAACGCCGCCTTGGAGAGCCGGCCGGATTTGTTTTTGATTGAATGTACCATTTCAGAGGACAACCACATTAATATTCTTTTGGATGGTGATGAGGGGGTCAATATGCTATCTTGCATGGAGGTTAGTCGTCATATAGAACACAACTTGGATCGGGAAGTTTTTGATTTTTCGCTTGCAGTAGGTTCAGCAGGCGTCGGAAGTCCATTATTAAATGCAAGGCAGTTTATTAAAAACAAAGGACGTACACTTCGCGTTGAACGAGAAGGTGTCCGAGCAGTTGAAGGAATCCTTCAAGAGGCAGATGAAAACGCATTTACACTTGAGTGGAAACAAAGAGAACCCAAACCTGTAGGTAAAGGGAAAATAACCGTAATAAAAAAAGAAACCCTTTTGTACCAAGACATCCTTAGTGCAAAAGTTTTAGTGAAATAGATAATTTAAAAACAATGGAAAATTTAGCCTTAATTGATTCTTTTTCAGAATTTAAAGATGATAAATTCATTGACCGTGTTACTTTGATGGTCATATTAGAAGACGTGTTTAAAAACACATTAAAGCGAAAGTTTGGTTCTGATGAAAATTTTGACATCATCATCAACCCAGATAAAGGGGATTTAGAGATCTGGAGAAACCGCGTCGTGGTGGAAGATGGAAAAGTAGAGGATGATAACCAAGAAATTGCGCTTTCAGAAGCTCGAAAAATTGAACCTGACTTTGAAGTAGGTGAAGACGTTTCTGAAGAAGTGAAACTTATTGATTTGGGAAGACGTTCAATTCAATACTTAAGACAGAATTTAGTTGCCAAAATATTTGAACACGACAGCACGAACATTTTTAAACAATTTAAAGATCGTGAAGGTGAAATTTACACCGCTGAGGTACACCACATTCGAAGTCGAGAAATCATTTTGCTAGATGATGATGGAAATGAAATCATTTTACCTAAAGACCGTCAAATCCCTAGTGACTTTTTTAGAAAAGGGGATAACGTTCGCGGTATCATTGAATCTGTAGAACTTCGCGGGAATAAGCCTAGAATAGTGCTTTCTAGAACTTCCCCTGTATTTTTAGAAAAATTATTTGAGCAAGAAATTCCTGAAGTTTTTGACGGATTAATCACCATCAAAAAAGCAGTTCGTATTCCTGGAGAAAAAGCTAAAGTAGCTGTAGACTCTTACGATGATAGAATTGATCCAGTAGGAGCTTGTGTGGGGATGAAAGGATCTCGAATTCACGGAATTGTAAGGGAATTGGGAAATGAAAATATTGATGTCATCAATTACACTAATAATTTACAGTTGTTTATCACACGAGCCTTGAGCCCAGCAAAAGTAAACTCCTTGAAGATCGATGAAGTAAACAAACGAGTTGAAGTTATTCTCAACCCTGAGGAGGTTTCTAAAGCAATCGGAAAAGGGGGAACCAACATTCGTTTGGCGGGGAAACTTACGGGTTATGAGATTGATGTTTTCCGTGACGGAGTTGAAGAAGACATCGAATTGAAAGAGTTTAGCGATGAAATCGAACAATGGATTATTGACGAGTTCAAAAAAGTAGGTTTAGATACGGCAAAAAGTATTTTAGAGCTTGACAAGGCTGACCTGATTAAGAGAACGGATTTAGAAGAAGAAACGATTCAAGACGTTTTAAAAATATTGAAAGCAGAATTTGAAGAATAGACTGCAAAAATAATTCCTATTTTTGCAAATAGATATAATTATATGGCTGACCAACCCAGTGTTCGACTAAACAAAGTGTTAAGGGAATTAAATATCTCCCTTGACCGTGCTGTTGAATTTCTGAATCAAAAAGGAATTGAAATCGATGCGCGTCCGACTACCAAAATCACCACAGAAGTGTATACCACACTTTTGGATGAATTTGAGACGGACAAATCCAAAAAGGTAGCTTCCCATGAAGTGAGTGAGGAAAAGCGCAAGGAGAAAGAAACGCTTCGAATCATTCAGGAAAAGAAAGAGCAAGAACGCTTGGACCAAATCGCAAAAAGAGAATCTCTTAAAACAAACAGAGTTGCTCTTGAAAAACCAAAATCTCTTGGTAAAATTGATTTGGAAGCTTTAAAAAGACCAGCTAAAAAAGAAGTTGTACCTCAAGAAAAAGAAGTTGAAATAATTCCTGAGGTGGCCGCTGATTTGCCACAAGAAATCGAGGAAGCTCCTGTTCATATTTCCGAGCCAGAAGTAGAAATAGTGGCTGAAACAGAGCCAGTAGTTCAAGAACCCCATGCGGAGGAGAAGGCTCCAGAGGCAGAAAATGAAACGTTAAAAACACAGTATCAAAAATTGACTGGGCCTAAGAAAACTGGGCAAACCATTAACTTGGATGAGGTCAACAAAAAAGAGAAAACGGTTGAAGACGCGCGAAAAAGAAAGCGTAAAAGAATAAGTAAGGATGTAAAACCTTCTCCTAGCAGTAGAACCGATAACAAAACAGCAAATACCCGAGGGAATCAGTCGAGAAACAGACCCGCGGTAGTCAAAAAAGAAGAGCCCACAGAGGAAGAAGTACAGAAGCAAATCCGCGAAACTTTAGAAAAACTTCAAGGAAAATCAACCAAATCCAAGGGGGCGAAATACCGAAGAGATAAAAGGGTGCAACACCGACAGAAATCGGAGGAAGAAATGGCCCAAATCGCTGCGGATAGTAAAGTGTTGAAAGTTACTGAATTCATTACCGTAGGTGAAGTAGCAACCATGATGAACATTGGCTCTACACAAATTATTTCTGCCTGTATGAGTTTGGGAATCATGGTTACGATGAACCAAAGACTAGACGCAGAAACCCTAAGTATTGTTGCCGATGAGTTTGGCTTTGAAGTAACTTTTGAAAAGGCTGAACAAGAAGAAAATATCAACGAAACAGTTGATCTAGAAGAAGATTTAAGACCAAGAGCACCCATAGTAACCGTTATGGGTCATGTTGATCACGGAAAAACTTCCTTGCTGGATTACATCAGAAATGAGAATGTAATTGCAGGAGAATCGGGTGGAATCACACAGCATATTGGCGCATACAGTGTGGAATTAGAAAACGGTCAAAAGATTACTTTTCTTGATACCCCCGGTCACGAAGCGTTTACCGCCATGCGTGCTCGTGGAGCTCAGGTCACGGATTTAGCTATCATTGTGGTAGCTGCAGATGACGATATCATGCCACAAACAAAAGAAGCGATCAGCCACGCTCAAGCTGCTGGAGTTCCTATCGTATTTGCCATTAATAAAATTGATAAAGAAAACTCCAATCCTGAAAAAATCAAAGAAGGTCTTGCGGGGATGAATTTAATGGTTGAAGATTGGGGTGGAAAAATTCAATCTCAAGAGGTATCTGCACTGAAAGGTACAGGAGTAAAAGAACTCCTCGAAAAAGTTCTACTTGAAGCAGAATTACTCGAACTTAAAGCCAATCCAAACAGAACGGCTAAAGGAACTGTTGTAGAAGCCTTTTTGGACAAAGGAAGGGGATACGTTTCAACTGTTTTAGTTCAAAATGGGACCCTTAAAATAGGAGACTATTTATTAGCTGGAAAACACAGTGGTAAAGTAAAAGCAATCTTCAATGAGCGCGGAACAAGTTTGGAAGATGCCCCTCCATCTACTCCAGTTTCAATATTAGGACTAGACGGTGCTCCTCAAGCCGGGGATTCTTTCTTTGTATTGGAAGACGAACGAGAAGCGAAACAAATTGCCGCCAAACGAACTCAATTAATTCGGGAGCAAAGTGTACGAACACAACGACACATCACTTTGGATGAAATTGGAAGAAGAATTGCATTGGGTGAATTTAAAGAACTCAACATTATTCTAAAAGGGGATGTGGATGGTTCTGTAGAAGCTTTAACCGATTCTTTGCAAAAACTTTCTACAGGCGAAATTGAAGTAAAAATTATTCACAAAGGAGTTGGAGCCATCACAGAATCCGATGTGCTTCTCGCTTCAGCATCCGACGCTATAGTGATAGGGTTTAATGTAAGACCTATGGGTAATGCCCGAATGATTGCAGAAAAAGAAGAGATAGATATCCGATCCTACTCTATTATCTACGATGCCATCAACGACATTAAAGATGCGATGGAAGGAATGTTGTCTCCTGAAATGCGTGAGGAAATTACTGGAAATGCAGAAATTCGAGAGACATTTAAAATCTCAAAAATCGGAACCATTGCTGGATGTATGGTCACCACAGGTAAAATTTATAGAAATTCTGGAATCCGAATTATTCGGGAAGGGGTTGTTATTTACACTGGGGCACTCTCCTCTCTGAAACGATTTAAAGATGATGTAAAAGAAGTTGCTAAAGGTTACGATTGTGGTCTGCAAATAAAAAACTACAACGACATCAAAGAGGGCGACGTCCTAGAATGCTTCCAAGAAGTAGCCGTAAAAAAATCGCTCTAATTTCTTGATTTACGAGTCAGTAAAAAGGCGGAAGGGAATACTTTTTTGACGGTATCAAGGGTTTTTAATCCTAGGATTTTATCTTTAAACTTTCCAGCTTGTACTTTATAATTTGGAGTTTCAAAACTCAAGTCCATTGGAATATGTGGAAACGCCTCTGTAGCTTTTTCTAAAGTTTCATTCGCAACCTCCAAGGTTCCGTAATAGAGTTGTAATGTGAAATACTCGTTTGCATACCGTTCCCGATCAAGCGCTATTTTTTGATTGAGTAAACTGTCCAGTTTAGGATCTTGTTTAATCACAACTTTTGAATCTTGTGCAAAACAGACGGAACTAATTCCGCAAAAAAGCACTAAATACAAGGTGTTCAACGTTCTATTTTTCATAATACAAAAAAACAACTTTTTCTTTTTAATAGGTAATGTTTTAACAAAGGTATTCTTTTATTTAGAATGATTATAAATTATTAAAATCTTGTTTTATTAGGTATTTTAAAAGCCAGCTATGATTTAAATTTGCCATGGATTTTAGAATAACACTTTGGACATACGAACACATTTATTTGAAAAGATCAAGATCAAGGATTCCTTTAAATTCCTTTTTCCTACTTTACTAATTCTAGTCAGTTTTTTCAATTCTTTCGATGCACTTGCTCAGGAGGATGAAGCGGTTCAAGCCGGGAAAAAACTATTCAACGCCAATTGTGCTGCTTGTCACAAGCTCAATAAAAGAGCCGTAGGGCCAGCCCTGCAAGGAGTTTCAGCCAAATACGATAAAGAGTGGCTGTACAGTTGGATTAAAAACAGTACTGCCCTAGTCAAATCTGGAGATGCTCAAGCTGTTGCTATCTATGAAGAATACAACGGTTCTGTAATGACCTCCTTTCCTCAATTGTCTAATGAGGATATCGACAATATCATAGCTTACACAGATTACACTCCTCCAGCAAGTGTAGCTGCCGCGGATTCGGCTGGTGCTGCTGTGGGACAAACGGCCTCTTCCGGAGTGAGTAACAACATCATCCTTGCTGCCTTATCATTGGTTTTCTTGATTCTCATTGTCATGTTGTTTTTGGTTCAGAAAACCTTATTGCGGATTGCAGCGGCAAGTGGAGTTGACATTACCGTTGAAGAGAAACCTAAAAGAACACCAATATGGTTGGCCTTTGTTCAAAATCAATTTTTGATATTCGTGACCGTCATCCTCTTGTTGTTAAGTAGCGCTTATTTTGTTTACGGTTATTTTATGCAGGTTGGAGTAGATCAAGGGTATATGCCTGTACAGCCCATTCACTACTCTCACAAAATTCACGCAGGCGCAAATCAGATAGAATGTAAGTATTGTCATTCTTCTGCAAGAGTTTCCAAACATTCAGGGATTCCGTCTTTGAATGTATGTATGAATTGCCATCAAAACATAGCTGAATACAACGGAGAAGAGGATCTTGAAAATGGATACACCAAAGATTTTTATACTAAAGAGATCAAAAAATTATATGCTGCTGTAGGTTGGGATGAAACCAATCAGCAATATACTGGGGAGACCCAACCGGTGAAGTGGGTTCGAATACATAATCTTCCAGATTTTGTGTATTTTAATCACGCTCAGCACGTAGAGGTTGGAGAGATTGCATGTCAAAAATGTCACGGCCCCGTTGAAGAAATGGAAATTATGTACCAATATTCCCCTCTTACGATGGGATGGTGTATCAATTGTCACCGGGAGACTAATGTTAATGTAGAGAGTAATGAATATTATGCCAAAATACATGAAGCACTCTCCAAAAAATACGGTGTAGAAAAATTAACTGTTGCCCAAATGGGTGGACTTGAATGTGGAAAATGTCACTATTAAAAGGCGATCAAGAAAAGTATATGGCATCAAATAAAACTTATTGGAAAAACATTGCACAACTAGATCCTTCTGATCAAGCAATTCAAAAATTGGAGCAAAATGAGTTTGTATCCAAACTTCCAGAAGATTTTTTGAGTGATGAGAAAACCCTTGAGGAAAGTAGTACCTCACGAAGAGATTTCTTAAAATATGTCGGGTTTAGTACTGCTGCTGCAACGATAGCAGCTTGTGAAGGTCCGGTGATTAAATCTGTACCTTATGTTGTTCAGCCTGAACAAATCCGACCTGGTGTTGCCAATTACTACGCAACCACTATAGCCGATGGTTTTGATTTTGGAAGTGTCTTGATCAAAACAAGAGAGGGGAGACCCATAAAAGTGGAGAGCAATCCTGATGCACCAACTTTAGGAATAGCGAATGCGAGAATGCACGCTTCGGTACTTTCTTTGTACGATACCCTGCGCTTACAAGGACCGTTAGCTAATGGAGAAGACGTAAGTTGGGACGATTTTTACCTTCGAGTTGGAGCGATGCTAAAGGCATTGGCAGCAAGTAATAAAGAGATTGTTCTTCTCATACCAACACTGCCTAGTCCAACGACTAAAAAAATTATTTCAGATTTCATTTCGGTATATCCGAATATACGTACTGTAATATACGATACCATTTCATCTGATGCTGCTTTAAATGCCTTTGAAGCGCATTACGGTGTCCGAGCACTTGCAGATTACGATTTTTCAAAAGCAAAAACTATAGTTTCTGTTGACGCAGATTTTCTAGGAGATTGGCAAGGAGGAGGCTATGCGAAGGGCTATGGCATTTCCAAAACTCCACATCGCATTCATGGGAAAGCTGAAATGTCTCAGCATTTTCAGTTTGAATCCAATTTGTCACTCACAGGAGCCAATGCGGATTATCGCACTCCTTGTACACCAGCAGAACAAAAAAATATTTTAGCATACATTCACGATCGCCTTATTGGAGGTTCAGGAGGAACGCTATCTGAGGCATTAAAACCTGCAGCAGACAAAGCAATTGCAGCTTTAAAAAAGGCTGGATCACACGGAGTTTTAGTTTCTGGTGTTGATGATCAAAACGCTCAAGCGGTAGTTCTTGCAATTAATGAATTTCTTCAAAGTGAGGCCTTTATTCCCTCAAGTCCTAAATTAATCCGTCAAGGAAATGCAACGCAAGTTCAGAATGCGTTAAGTGCAATTACCTCGGGATCCGTTAGTGGACTTATATCTGTGGGAGTTAATCCTGTGTTTACTTCTTCTGATGGAGCAGTTCTTGCTGAAGCGATTCAAAAATTAGAATTTTCGTTGAGTTTCAATTCCAAAATTGATGAAACGGCACAAGCCTCTCAATTTGTTGCTGCAACCCCCCACTATTTAGAATCATGGGGAGATTACGAATTTAAATCAGGTCATTTTGCGCTGGCTCAGCCAACCATCAGACCTTTATTTGATACCCAACAATTTCAAGATGTTTTACTCCGATTAGCGGGTAAGAATTCAAAATACTACGATGCAATTAAAACCCATTGGAATGAATCGATTTTAGGATCAAGTTCATGGAATAAAGCGCTCCACGATGGCTATTTTTCCTCGGAAAATACACTTCAAGTAGCGGCACCAGATTTTTCAGGTTTAAATCTGAGCAATCTTCGATCTGCAACTGCTGAGGGGATGAGTTTGGTGTTGTACAGTAAAATAGGAATGGGAGATGGTCAACAGGCCAATAATCCTTGGTTACAAGAATTCCCTGATCCAATTACCCGAGTTTCTTGGGACAACTACCTTACCGTTTCTATGAGTGATGCTAAAGCACTTGGTTTGAAAAATACCAACACAGCTAATGGTGCACTTAATGGAAGTTATGCGTCTGTTACTGTTGGATCCACTACTTTAAAAGTGCCTGTAATTATCCAGCCCGGTCAAGCCAATGGAACGGTTGGTCTTTCTTTTGGTTATGGAGAACGTTTAGGCCTTAAAGCTGAAATGCAAACGGGTGTTAATGCCTATGCACTTTACGATAATTTTAAAAATGTCCAAAACGTTGAAGTAAAAGCTGAATCTGGAGAGCATGAATTTGCTTGTGTACAGCTACACAATACCCTAATGGGTCGTGGAGACATTGTTAAAGAGACTAGTCTTGAAGTATTTAATACCAAGGACAAAACCCATTGGAACCCTATGCCACAGGTTTCTAAAAACCATATGGAATTTGATGTCACCTCACCAGAGGTGGACCTTTGGCAGGAGTTCGACCGGAGTATTGGGCACCATTTTAATTTATCGATTGACTTGAATTCATGTACCGGATGTGGGGCATGTGTTGTTGCTTGTCATGCTGAAAATAATGTACCTGTAGTAGGAAAACGTGAAGTTAGAAAGTCTCGAGATATGCACTGGTTGCGTATTGACCGGTACTATTCTTCCGCCTCTTCTTTTGAAGGGGATAACCAAACCAAAGACAACATCTCAGGTATTGGGGATTCGTTAAATACTTTTGGAGAAATGGAAAATGCTGCTGCAAACCCACAGGTTGCTTTCCAACCCGTGATGTGTCAGCATTGTAATCATGCACCATGCGAGACCGTATGTCCAGTTGCAGCTACATCACACGGTCGCCAAGGACAAAATCACATGGCTTATAACCGCTGTGTAGGAACGCGCTACTGTGCAAATAACTGTCCCTATAAAGTACGTCGTTTTAACTGGTTCTTGTACAATAAAAACGATGAGTTTGACTACCATATGAATAATGATTTAGGTCGAATGGTGTTGAATCCTGATGTTGTTGTTCGTTCAAGAGGGGTTATGGAAAAATGTTCTATGTGTATTCAAATGACACAAAAAACGATTCTGGACGCCAAATTAAAAGGAGAAGAAATTGAAGACGGAATGTTCCAAACGGCTTGTTCAAAAGCGTGTACCACAGGAGCAATGGTCTTTGGAGACCTCAACGATAAAAAGAGTAAAGTTGCTGCATTGCACCAAGACGACCGTATGTACCATTTGTTGGAGCATGTCGGAACCAAGCCGAATGTAATGTATCACGTAAAAGTTAGAAATACCGACGAGGTATAATTTAGAAAAATAGATCTATGGCATCGCATTACGAAGCACCTATTAGAAAACCGCTGGTAACAGGAGACAAGACCTACCATGATGTTACTGTAGATGTTGCCGCACCTGTTGAAGGAGTTGCAAACAAACAGTGGTGGATTGTTTTTGGTATTGCACTAACTGCTTTCTTATGGGGAGTTGGATGTATCATTTATACCATCTCCACTGGAATTGGGACATGGGGATTGAACAAGACCGTAGGTTGGGCTTGGGACATTACGAACTTTGTATGGTGGGTAGGAATCGGTCACGCAGGAACTTTAATTTCTGCAGTACTTTTGCTATTCAGACAAAAGTGGCGTATGGCCATAAACCGTTCTGCGGAAGCCATGACCATATTCTCAGTTATTCAAGCCGGTTTATTTCCTATTATTCACATGGGACGACCTTGGCTAGCCTATTGGGTATTGCCAATTCCTAACGGATTTGGTTCTCTTTGGGTTAACTTTAACTCTCCTTTACTCTGGGACGTATTTGCAATCTCTACTTATCTTTCGGTTTCTTTAGTATTTTGGTGGACTGGATTACTTCCTGATTTTGCGATGATTCGTGATCGAGCTGTAATGCCCTTTCAGAAAAAAATATACAGCCTCCTAAGTTTTGGATGGTCAGGTAGAGCAAAAGACTGGCAACGTTTTGAGGAGGTTTCGTTAGTTTTAGCTGGATTAGCTACACCTCTTGTACTTTCTGTACATACAATTGTATCGTTTGATTTTGCCACTTCAGTAATTCCTGGTTGGCACACGACAATCTTTCCCCCTTATTTTGTTGCAGGAGCAATTTTCTCTGGCTTCGCCATGGTAAATACGCTGTTAATCATCATGCGTAAAGTCTCCAATCTAGAAAACTATATCACAGTTCAACACATCGAATTGATGAATATTGTCATCATGATTACCGGATCAATCGTTGGGGTTGCTTACATTACGGAACTCTTTATCGCCTGGTACTCCGGAGTAGAATACGAACAGTATGCTTTCCTAAACAGAGCTACAGGACCTTATTGGTGGGCGTATTGGTCCATGATGACCTGTAATGTATTTTCTCCTCAATTTATGTGGTTTAAAAAATTGCGAACCAGTATTATGTTCTCTTTTATCATTTCCATAGTAGTAAACATTGGTATGTGGTTCGAACGTTTTGTAATTATCGTAACTTCATTACATAGAGACTACCTTCCTTCCTCATGGACGATGTTCTCTCCTACATTTGTAGATATCGGAATATTCATCGGTACCATAGGATTCTTCTTTGTGTTATTCTTGTTGTATGCACGAACTTTCCCTGTAATTGCTCAGGCTGAAGTAAAAACAATATTAAAAGCTTCTGGAGAGAAGTATAAAAAATTAAGAGACGGTAAATCATGAGTAATAAAGTAGTACATGCCCTTTACGACGATGACGATGTGCTTTTAAGTGCTGTCAAAATGATTCGTTCTGAAAAGCACCATATCGAAGAGGTGTATACCCCATTTCCTGTGCACGGGCTCGACAAAGCCATGGGATTGGAAGGAACCCGTATCGCCATTATGGCATTTATCTACGGATGTATTGGTTTATGTGTAGCCGTTGCGATGATGAATTTCATCATGATTGACGATTGGCCTCAGGATATTGGTGGAAAGCCGAGTTTTTCTTATTTAGAAAATATGCCTGCCTTTGTCCCAATCATGTTCGAAATGACTGTATTTTTTGCAGCCCATTTGATGGTAATTACTTTTTATATGAGAAGTAAATTGTGGCCCTTCAAAAAAGCGGAAAACCCAAACCCACTAACTACAGACGATAAATTTCTTGTAGAAATCGAAATCCATGACAATGAAAAAGAGCTTGAATCGCTTTTGAAAAAGTCAGGAGCTATAGATGTATCCATAATAGAAAAGCCAGAATAGATGAGTTATAAAGGCCTATTGATTTGCGTAATTGTTGTTTTAGGAATGCAGTCTTGTGCTGATCCTTCCGTGCCTAATTACCAATATTTCCCTAACATGTATGAGCCTGTAGGATATGAAACCTATGCTGATACAGATGCTTTTGCTAATGGAATTGAAGCCCAGATACCCGTTCAAGGTACAGTGGCTAGAGGATGGCAACCCTATGACTATCCTGACACCAACGAAGGGTATGAAGCAGCAAAAGCTGAATTGGTATCCCCTTTAATGGCAACAGAAGAGCATCTTGCCAATGGAAAAGAATTGTACGGAATCTATTGTGCGGTTTGTCATGGAACCAAAGGAGACGGACAAGGTATTTTGATGACCAGAGAAAAATTTCTCGGTGTACCGAGTTATGCCGATAGACAAATTACTCCTGGAAGCATTTATCACGTGTTGATGTACGGGAAAAATGCAATGGGATCTCATGCGGGTCAAGTCAACGCGGAAGAACGCTGGCAAATAGCCCAACACGTTATGGAATTAAGAAATAAGTTAGTTAAATAATATTAAGGAAAACAAATGATGTACA
>JAFMCA010000044.1 GCA_017858055.1 Flavobacteriaceae bacterium | reverse complement strand
AATTTTACATCCAGATAAATGATAAGACTCGACAGAATCCGGCTTATCGGCCTGCATTTTTTTAAAAAGCGGCGGTTTCTTCTGAAATCTCCCTTCTAGTCTCAGTAAAAAAAGAAAAAGTAGCACTTCCATAATTTCGACTGAATTCAAAACCCCTGAGTGAGGATAAGTCAATTTTATTGAAATGTTCTATGATGAGTTGACCGTGATCGTTAAGTTTTTTAAGAGCTAGTGCTACAATAGTTTCATAAGTTTCTTCAAGAAAATCATACGGAGGATCAGCAAAAATAAGGTCGTAAGTAGATGAATTTTGCTCAAGAAAACGAATGCATTCACTTTGAATCGTGTAGATCCCCATAGATAAAGCATTTGAAGTAGCCTCAATGAATTTTACACAAAAACGATTTTGGTCAACTGCGGTAATTTGAGTTGCTCCTCTGGAAGCCAATTCATAGCTAATACTTCCAGTTCCAGCATAAAGGTCTAATGCCCTGAGTTCTGAAAAGTCAATACGATGTTGTAGGATGTTAAATAATGCCTCCTTAGAACGATCCGTAGTTGGGCGAACAGGGAGTTTTTTTGGGGCTACAATTCTCCTTCCTTTATGTAGTCCAGATATGATCCGCATTAGTAAGAAGATTGAGCCATAAAGGGTGCTGGATGCTGATCGATATCAATTGCTGATGTCAACGTATTTTCTTTAAATTGAATAGGGGTATGATATTGTTTGATTGCTTGGTAATAACTTTTAAAGGAAGGAATTTCCCCTAAAAAGTAAATTTGAAAATCCTCTGCTTGAAGTTTGTATTGCTCGACAACAAAGAAGACATAATAAAGAAACTCATCTTCATTTTGAATTTTAAAATGATTCTGAAACAGAACTGTCGATTTTTCTACTAAGTACAAATCCAAGCCCTTGGACTGTAGGTGAATATATAATTGGGTACCCCCATCCAATTCTTTTGAAATCGAACTGATGTTTCGGTAGAGTATACTGTTGTAATGACAGGTGTAAACAGGTACAATAATTTCCTTTAAATGGGCATCAATCCTTGTCGGAAGAGCATAAACTTGAATTTGAGCTTGTTCTTCTAATTCTTCATAGTCTAAGTGGTGTGATTTCTCTATTTCACCATAGAATCTCAAATAGCTGGGAAGGACTTTAGCATCAAATAATGGGGTAGGAACAAAGGTAGAGGGCTGGGAATAATAAACAACTTGAGTAGCGGCAAAGGTGTGTTTGGGGTAAAAAGCAACCAACTCTTGAAGTAGGGTTTTAAAACTATCTGGACCGTCTGTGAAAGGAATAAAATCCGTTTTGGAAGGGGTACAAAAAGAAAATCCATTCATGAAAATATGAATGGATGCTCCGATATTTGGTATGTTGTTATTCTTGTTTGGCATCAAATATGGTAGGCCAATTTCCGTTTGTACTTACGTTGTTTAAAGAACCAAGAATAATTTCAGATCCGTTAACACCGTCCACGGATACAGTTTCGTTTTCCTGTTTAACCAAATCAATGTTTTGATCGAATAGGATTACATTTTTTGAAATTTTCACTTCAAATACAGGAACATTATACCCGTTCTTGTTGATAACCTCAGACTTGATTGAAAACATGCTGTCTTGCACCCCTTCAATCGGGATGTAAGCCATTCTTTTATATCGGTCAGTTCCTGCAAAAAGCGAATCTTTTACGGGCACCGTTCCTAAAGTGTCAATCACGATAACCTCGCGAAGCATATCAATTCGATAAGTTTTATCGTATTCTAGGTAAGAAGAATCCTTTTTTTCAATTAAGGTAAAAATACCTTCGTCAATAAATTTAACTAAACTGTCAAAGTTGTTAGCGAATACACCCTTCACGTCTTTGTGCGCAATTTGGGCTTTACGAATGTCTTTCAAGCGATTGATAACTTTAGCATAACGCTCATTCTTTACTTGGTTGAATTTAATCGGTCCATTAATAGAGTCATAAATCTTGTATGCAAAAAAGATTGATGCTAACCACAAAACGATTTGAATGCCTAATTTCATTGTAATATATTAATTGATAAAAACAAATCTACAATTTTTTTTCAATCACAAAAGTATTTAAAATGATTTATATTTAGGCTCTTGAAAGAATCCATGACTCCAGAAAAATTTTGTGCTCAATTACAATCCAATTTTAAATTCGAACCTACAGATTCTCAGCAACTTTGGTTCCCAGCAATTGCTGAATTTATTTTTTCAAAGAAGCCCAATTGTGCATTTTTACTAAAAGGATATGCTGGAACGGGAAAAACAACATTGATCAGTTCTTTGGTTCAAGAACTCAAAACTACTGGATACAAGGCTGTGCTAATGGCTCCTACAGGAAGAGCTGCTAAAGTAATGGCAACCTACTCGAAATTACCCTCAAAAACCATTCACAAACAAATTTATTTTCCAAAAGCGGAAAAAGGGGGGAAAATGTCTTTCCAGCTCAAACCCAACAAGTCCAAAAAAACCTTGTATGTCATCGATGAAGCTTCTATGATTGGGGATGATCGTCAAAATGTAAAGTTATTTGAAAACGGTTCCCTGCTTCATGATCTTGTTCAATACGTCAGTAGTGGAGTAGATTGTAAAATCCTTTTTGTTGGAGATCAAGCACAATTGCCTCCTGTTCATCTCAACATAAGCCCTGCATTAGACGCTGAAGAGCTTCGTCAGTTTCATTTTGATCAAATATACACTGTAGAACTTGAAGGGGTTGTTCGTCAAAAAAAGAACTCGGGAATCTTAAAAAACGCGACTCAATTGAGGTTGGATTTAAACCAAGAAGTTTACGACCAGTTTAAATTTGATGTTCAAAACAGCAGGGATATTCATTATACCAATAACGGTATGGATGTATTTGAAGCTATTGAAAATGCCTTTTCTGAATCCGGGGTTGATCAAACCATCTTTATCGTTCGATCTAATAAAAGGGCCAACATATACAATGAAAACATACGCAAACGAATCCTTGGACTTGAAGATGAATTGTCTGTTGGGGATCAATTGATGGTAGTAAAAAATAATTATTTCTGGTTGACACCAGATTCTACTCCAGGATTTATTGCAAATGGGGATGTGCTAAAGGTTCTTAGTATCCATGCAATAAAAGAATTGTATGGATTTTCGTTTGCCGAGGTAGCTGTTGAAATGGTTGATTATCCGGAGGAGCCTCCTTTTGATACGGTATTGATTTTGGACACATTAAAATCAGAGACGGCTTCACTTTCTTATGAGGAGAGTAATCGACTTTATCAAGCGGTTTTGGAGGATTATGCTGCAGAACGCAGTACGTATAAAAAATTTTTAAAAGTGAAAAGCAATCATTTTTACAATGCATTGCAAGTCAAATATTCCTATGCAGTCACCTGTCATAAATCTCAAGGAGGACAATGGGAACACGTGTTTGTTGAAAAGCCCTATCTTGCCGAAGGACCCAATAAGGATTATATGCGTTGGTTATATACAGCCATTACTCGAGCAACAAAACACTTGTATCTCTTAGGATTTCCTAACGAGGACTTTAATGTGATCGAATGAGAATAGGGAATTTAGTATCTCGTTTTATTTACTTCCGAATCATGAAATGGAAATTAATGGGCAACTTTCCCAGCATTCCCAAATATATTGTTGCCGTAGTTCCCCATACCAGTTGGTTGGATTTTTTTGTGGGATTAATGGTTCGAAGCATTTCCAAAGAGCAGATTAATTTTTTAGGTAAAAAAGAGTTGTTCTCTCCTCTTACCGCTTGGTTTTTTAAAGGCTTGGGGGGAGCTCCGATAGACCGCTCTGGAGGCCGTGGATCCGTAGAGGCAATAGCTGCAGTTTTTAATGCCCATCAAAAATTTCGGATTGCTTTAGCCCCAGAGGGAACAAGAAAGAAAGTGAATCAACTCAGAACAGGGTATTATCAAATTGCCAAAAAACTCAATATCCCGATCGTTCCAGTGGCTTTTGACTATGGGAATCAAAAAGTGGTGATCCATCCTATTTTTGAAATAACAAAAAATGAGGAACAGGATTTAAAATATCTCGAACAACTTTTTAAAGGAGTCCATGGGTATTCTAAGGAGAAAAGTTTTTAATTCTATTCTGTAATTTCTAAAGAGTGATACACGTTTTGAACATCATCATCGTCCTCGATACGCTCAATAAGTTGGAGCACCTCTTCTTGTTGCTCAGGGGGAAGTGATTTCGTTGATTGGGGAATTCGCTCAAAACCAGAAGATAAAATTTCAAAACCTCTACGTTCCAGTTCTTTTTGTACCACACCAAAACTCTCAAAAGGGGCGTATAACAGCATTCCATCTTCGTCGACAAAAACTTCTTCAACCCCAAAATCAATAAATTCCAATTCAATCTCCTCGGGATCAAGTCCAGTAGAATCTATTCTAAAATTACAGCTGTGGTCAAACATAAACTCAACAGAACCTGCTGTACCTAAGTTGCCATTGGCTTTATTAAAATAGGAGCGAATGTTGGCAACAGTTCGATTGTTGTTGTCAGTAGCAGTTTCCACAAGTACGGCAATACCATGAGGGGCATACCCTTCGAAAAGAACTTCCTTAAAATCACCAGTCTCTTTATCGGAAGCTTTTTTTATAGCGCGTTCAACATTTTCTTTGGGCATGTTGGCGGCTTTGGCATTCTGAATAACAGCTCGAAGTCTAGAGTTGTTTTCAGCATCTGGACCTCCTTCTTTAACTGCCATTACAATATCTTTCCCTATGCGCGTAAAAGTTTTTGCCATCGCTGACCAGCGTTTCATTTTCCGCGCTTTTCTAAATTCAAATGCTCTTCCCATAGTTTTTTTTAATAACGGTGCTAAATTAAAAAAATTGAATTATTTCTTTACATTCCTTAAACTTAGATCATCCAGCACGTCCATGTAAGTATTTAATATGTGTGAGGGTAATTTATTTTCTTTTGGTAAAGTTGCTAAGTAGCGAATGGTATTGGAGGTATAGACTTGTTTGTAGATTCCAGGTTTCTGATGGCGCCTTTCAACGATGCTTTTAAAAAAATCAAAATGAGAGATTAAATCTGTACTTCCTAAATGGTAAAGTCCACTCTTTTTTTGATTGATTAAATAATGAATTTGCTGAGTAAGGCGAATATCGCTGTTGACGTTAATGATGGTATTTGGAAAAACTTCAATAGCTTCATTGTTTTGTATTGCTCGATCAATTTCCAAAGTTCTCGGTGCATTGATTCCAAACACCATGGGAAGTCTTGCAATGACATATTTCCCTATAGGTAATCGCATCACTTGATTTTCAATCTTGATTTTAAATCTTCCGTAGATGCTTTCTGATAGGGTTTTATCGTATTCGTAGGAAGGAAAGTGCTGAAAGGCATCAAAGACGTTAGCCGAAGACAGAAATAAGATCCTGCAGTTGATCCTTCGGACAAGATCAATTAAATAATCATGAACTTCATGTTGAGCTTCAAAACTTCCTCTTAATGCAGAAATAATAAGTTTTGGTTTTACTTCCTTTATGATTTCCTCTATGCCCCCTTTTTCAATATCGTATTGAAAGAAATGCTGATTATTTTGATATCCTTTAGCCGAGTAGTAGGTGCCGAAGGTATTATAAAAGGGCGAAAGTTCTTTGTACAAACAGTTTCCAATGTACCCACTTCCTCCCAAAATAAGAATCGATTTCAAGCAGTTAAGTTTTTATAAAAGGGAGTTTGACGACTTTTGCGGGGCAGTTTTTTTCACGTATCATAACTCCTATTG
This sequence comes from Flavobacteriaceae bacterium, assembly GCA_017858055.1. Lineage (GTDB taxonomy): Bacteria > Bacteroidota > Bacteroidia > Flavobacteriales > Flavobacteriaceae > MS024-2A. Next base: position 4,058 of record JAFMCA010000044.1, on the reverse strand, counting down.
AGGTTCCAGGTTTTGCATAGCTGGAATGGACGTATCCCAATCCAATTCCTTGAGATAAAGTAGGGGATTGGGTTCCGGAAGTAACTTGACCAATTCCATTGTCATCGCGATCTACTAGGGTGTGCCCCGTGCGAGGAATGGGTCTGCCTTCCATCAGAAATCCCACCAGTTTTTTGTCCGTACCTTGTTCGATCTCACTAATTATTTGTTTGGCATTAATACATCCTTTTTCAGGTTTGCTGATCCATTGTAGCCCCGCAGCAATAGGAGAAGTAGAGTCATTTATCTCATTGCCATAAAGACAATATCCCATTTCCATTCTCAAGGTATCTCGAGCAGCCAGCCCGACAGGAACAATACCGAAGGGAGCTCCAGCTTCGAATACAGCCTCCCAAACTTTTGAGGCAACCGACGCAGGAAAATAAATTTCAATCCCTCCAGCACCCGTATATCCCGTTGTGGCAAGGAGCACCTCTGGAATCCCAGCAAAAGTAGCAGTGATGTGACTGTAGTAGGGGAGTTGCCCTAAATCAATTGCAGTTAAGGATTGCATTGCAGTTGCTGCTTTGGGCCCTTGAATGGCAAGTAATGCGGTTTCTTCGCTCTTATTCTCTAAACGGGCTCCAAAGGAAAGGTTGTTTTGGTTTATCCAATCCCAATCCTTTTCGATATTCGAAGCATTGACCACTAATAAATAACGCATTTCCTCGAGACGATAGACGATTAAATCATCAACAATTCCTCCAGTTTTGTTTGGAAAATAGTTGTACTGGGCTTTACCTACTGCTATTTTGGAGATGTCATTACTACAAACCAGTTGGAGTAAATCTAGTGCTTTCGTTCCAGACACGTAAAATTCTCCCATATGAGAAACATCAAAAACACCTAATCGATTCCGAACGGCAAGATGTTCTTCTTTGATATTGCTGTATTGTATTGGCATTTCATATCCTCCAAAAGAAGTCATTTTTGCTTTCAATGCAAGATGAGTGTTGTAAAGTGTAGTTTTTTTCATAAGTTCATACTCAAAATAAATGCTATGATTTCAAAGCCTAAAAGCACTCTGCCAATTGCTTCTTTTGTACTCCTAATGTTTTTGATAAGTTCTCCTATCGTAAAGGCACAAAAATCGGAACTTTCATTGGATTTTCATAAAAATAGGCGAGCTGAATTAAGGCAAAAGATGCCAAACAACAGTGTTGCTGTATTTTTTTCAGCCCCAGTAAGGAATCGAGCCAATGATGTAGATTTTATTTTCCATCAAGACCCTAACTTTTTCTATTTAACTGGTTGGAATGAACCCCATGCTGTTCTTCTGGTTTTTAATGTTCCTCAACAAGACGATAACGGAGTGTATTATGAAAAACTCTATGTGCGTGAACGCGACGCTCGTAATGAAATGTGGAATGGACGACAATCAGGCGTTGAAGGTGCAGCGAAAATGGGCTTTGATCGTGTTGCTAGCAAAAATGAATTTGTACAAACTGAACTGAATTTCGATCGTTTTGATCGGGTGCTATTGTTTGATTTTGAAAACGACGTACGCGACGAAAAAAACGATTCGAGTGATTTGTATGATTTGCAACAACACTTTAAAGCAGCAATCAATTACCCTGAACATTTTGATGCTGATCGTTATCGACTATACCTAAGAATACAAAATGCTCAAGCAGCAGAGGTTCCACAAATCAAACGTATGATTGCCTATTTTGCGGAACAAGACGAGACTTTATTGGAAGATCCATTGATTTTAGATTTTCTCAATTCTGAGGAATCTACTTCTTTAGCCGATTTTCAAACCCGATCTGCTTTTTTAATTCGAGATTATAATTTCGATATCGATCAACTTTCCATCTTGATGGCTGGACTGAGAGAAAAAAAGCAAGAAGAAGAACTTTTGTTAATTAAAAAAGCAGTTCAGATTTCTGCTCAAGGTCAGATTGAAGTAATGAAAGCCATTCATCCGGAGATGACCGAACGCGAAGTACAAGGGATACATCAACTGGTTTACAAAAAATACGGCGCTGCTCATGAAGGCTATCCTTCGATAGTGGGTGCTGGAGAGAATGCTTGTGTCTTGCATTACATCACAAACGACAAGACAGATCTTAAAAATCAGTTGATATTGATGGATTTAGGAGCGGAATACAATGGGTATACTGCCGATGTAACAAGAACAATACCCGTTTCTGGAGTTTTTAGTCCTGAGCAAAAGGCCTTGTATCAGATTGTTTACAATGCCCAAAACGCAGGGATACAAGCAGCTCAAGCCGGGGCTAGTTTTCGGGATATTTCTTTAGCAACAAACGAAGTGGTAGCCCAAGGACTTTTGGAAGTTGGATTAATTGAGGATCCAAGTGAATTCAGAAGGTATTTACCGCATGGAATTGCGCATCACATAGGACTGGATGTGCACGACCCCGGTCTTTACGAATATTTAGAACCCAATATGGTGATAACTGTTGAGCCTGGTATCTATGTTCCAGAAGGAAGTCCTTGTGATCCTAAATGGTGGAATATTGGAATTCGTATAGAGGATGATATTTTGATAACCGAAAACGGGCCAATCAATCTCTCTGAAGCCGCACCACGAGCATGGGATGAAATAGAGGAATTAATGAAGCAAAAAAGTCCATTAGACGATTTTACGCTCCCCGAATTAAAGTGAATTAACGTTCCAAAAGGAATTTCTTTAACGATTTGTAGTCGCTAATCGGAATACTCAATTTGGGTTTGTTCAGTACGCCTAGGAGTTGAGCAGGTGGATCTAATTTGATTTTTAGGGTAGATTCTACAGTAGGAGCAAACTTAATTGGGTGCGCTGTTTCAAAGAAAATACCGTATAAGCTGTTCTCTTCGTTTTCTTCCAAATATGCTTTTAGACCCAAATAACTTACTGCTCCATGAGGATCGGCAACATAATTACAATCAGCGTAAATTTCTTTTAAGGCTTTTTTGGTTTCAATATCAGTAAAGGCATACCCGCTTACTACTTTTTTGAGCTTGTAAAAATCATTATTAAACAATTTCTGAATGCGAATAAAATTACTTGGATCTCCCACATCCATGGCATTAGAAATCGTTGATATTGATTTTTTGGGTTCGTAATCTCCTGTTTTTAGGTAATTAGGTACGCTGTCGTTAATATTTGTGCTAGCAATAAAATGTTCAATAGGCAAGCCCATCTTGTGAGCGACAAGACCTGCACAAAGGTTACCAAAATTTCCACTAGGAACTGAAATCACCAGCTTAATTGATGGTTTGGGTCTGTTTTTGTAAGCAATAAAATAATAAAACATTTGAGCGAGCCAACGTGCAACATTAATTGAATTGGCTGAGGTTAAATTCATTTCATTGGTCAATTCAGGATCAATAAAAGCCGATTTCACCATATTTTGACAATCGTCGAAAGTACCCTCTACTTCCAGTGCGGTAATGTTTTCTCCCAAAGTTGTTAGTTGCTTTTCTTGAACTTCACTTACTTTTCCCTTTGGAAATAGGATAACAACCTCGATACCCTTCACTTTATAAAATCCATCGGCCACAGCTCCTCCCGTATCTCCAGAAGTCGCCACCAAAATGGTTAGTTTTTTTTGCTCTTTAATTTCGTGAGCATAAGCTAAACAACGAGCCATAAAACGAGCACCTACATCTTTAAATGCGAGGGTTGGACCTTGAAACAATTCAAGCGTTGCAATGGAGGTATTTATTGGGACGATTGGAAACTCAAAGTTGAGCGTCTCCTCGAGGATCATTCGAAGTCGATCTTCCGGGATATCCTTTCCAACAAAAGGTTGGATTACTTCAAATGCAATTTCGTGATTGCTGTAGTGTTCAATGTTATCAATGAATTCTTTGGAAAGTTTTGGTATGGACTCCGGGTAATACAAACCTCTATCAGGAGCCAAGCCTTTACGAACGGCTTCCAAAAAGCCAACGGATGAAGAATTGAAATTTAAACTGGAGTAGTTCATGAATTTCGAACAATTTTTATTCCTTCGGTATTAATCTCTGATACGTGAATTTGATATTCTAAATCAAGATTTTTATAATGGATT
>JAFMCA010000020.1 GCA_017858055.1 Flavobacteriaceae bacterium | reverse complement strand
TGCCCTGAAGGCAGCTCGACAATGGATACTTGAAGAGGGTATCGAACGAGTCATCACTACAGGTCCCCCTCATTCTTCACATTGGGTAGGGGCACAATTAAAAAAAGAATTTGGTCTTCAATGGGTGGTCGATTTTAGAGACCCGTGGGTTACCTTATTCTATAATGCTCAGCTTTACAGAACAGCTCGAGCAAAAAACAAAGATCGAGAGCAAGAAAAAAATATTCTACACAATGCGGATGAGGTGATCACTACCGTTGGGGGAGATTTTCAGGAGTATTTAAAAAGTCTTGTTCATGACCAAAATTATCACGTGATTCCAAACGGTTTTGACGATGAGTTGATGAACTCGATAACAAATACCCAGCATCCCAAGTTTCACATTGTTTACACCGGCTTACTAACCACCAATCAGGAGTATCAGGGGGTGTTAGACGCCCTTTATTCGTTGCAAAATGAACATACTATTTGTCTTTCCTTGGCAGGTCAGATTCAAGAAGAAATTCTAGAGGAGTTTAGAGTAAAGTTAGATCAGGTCGAAATCATTGCACCGGGCTATCTTTCTCATAAAAAAGCTATAGAGCTCATGAAAAGCGCAGATTTATTATTGAATATTATATTTTCTGGAGCCCAAAAGGATATGATTTCTGGGAAGCTATTGGAATACATCGCTACTGAAAAACCCATTTTGTCCATAGGAGATCCAGATTCTGAGGCAGGACGTTTTTTGATGCAAGGAACGAATGCTCAAATGATTCAACCCGACCGAATATCTGAAATTAAACACTTTTTAGAAAAAGCTAGTTTAAAAAAAGGGCAACTAAAAAACACCTTTCCCAATCTGAAAGACTGGAGCAGAAAATCATTGACCCAAAAACTAATTCAAATTTTGAATTAGTTTTTTATCAAAAGTCTAGGAATTTTTATTTGTTCCCTGAGATCCTACCAGTAAACCTAAACCCAATCCTAAAAATAGGCATCCTACAAAATAGAGCGGATGTGTTTTTAAAAAAAAGAAGCCCGTTCCTAAACCAAGAAAGAGACCTCCACCTACGGCCCAACTGCTGTTAATTTTCATCTTTTTATTTTTTTAGAATTTAGTCTTTTTCAAAAGCCCTAGGATTTAGGGCTTAAAAGTCAACAAACTTAAGAGTTGTCGACTGTTTTACCCGAGTAGTATTCGTAAGACTTTTCTCACAAAACAGGATTTTAAAAAAGAAAGTGGAGTAGAATTAGTTGCTGTAAAATCCTTTTTTCAAAATACAATTCCAAACTTCAAGAGGGAGGTTTGATTTTATTTCTTTACCCTGCTGGATTCTATTGCGGATGTCGGTGGAGGTGATTTCAACTAAAGGAGCCTCTGTCCATTTAATTTTGGGGTGTTTTTTAAATTCTACAGGAATTGAATATTGGGTTTTTCTCGGATAGACATACAATTCAAAACGATCTAAAATCGATTGATACTGCTTCCATTTTTGAAAAGTTACCATATTGTCCTCACCCATGAGTAAAGCAAATTGTATTTCAGGGTATTTGTTTTCCAAATGTGTGAGGGTATCATAGGTATAGTTTGGAGTTGGGAGATCAAACTCGACGGTACTCACATCAAGCTTTGTAGATCCTTTTATAGCTAGCCGAACAAGCTCCAAACGATTCTCGTTAGGAAGCATTTTAAAATTTAACTTAAAAGGGTTTTGTGGCGTGATGACAAACCATACAGAATCCAAATCGGACTCACTAGCAAAGTGGTTCGCTAAGGTTAGGTGTCCATTATGGATAGGGTCAAAAGTACCAAAAAACAAACCGACTTTCTTCACCGAGTAAAGGTAGGCATCCTTCAGGAATTAATGAAGTTGGTTACCAACTGGACAACTTCTTTTTTGGCTACTTCGAGATCATCATTAACCAAACAAGAGTCAAATTGTGGAGCATAAAGCATTTCAGATTCCGCTTTAGCTAGGCGTTCTTTAATTTTCTCTTCGCTGTCCGTAGCTCTTTTTCTCAAGCGTTCTTCCAAAGCTGACAAAGAAGGGGGTTTTACAAATACAGCCAGAGTCTCCTTGGGGTATTTTTTTTTGATGTTTAGTCCTCCCATTACATCGATATCAAATAGGACGTGTTTTCCTGCTGCCCAAAGCCTATTAATTTCAGATACCAGTGTTCCGTAAAAGGTGTCCTGATACACTTCCTCATATTCTAAAAAAGCGTTCTCTTGAATTTTCTGTTTAAATTCGCTACTACTTAGAAAGTAATATTCTTTGCCATTTTGTTCTTTGCCCCGAGGAGGCCTAGAGGTGGCTGAAATCGAAAATCCTAAAGGGAGATCTTGACTTAATACGTGTTGAACTAAAGTCGTTTTTCCACTTCCAGAGGGGGCAGAAAAAACAATAAGTTTTCCAGCACTCAACTTAAAGGACGTTTAATAATTGCTCTTTTATTTTTTCCAGCTCATCTTTCATCTGAACAACGATCTTCTGAAGCTCGGCATGGTTCGCTTTGGAACCAATCGTATTAATTTCACGACCCATTTCTTGAGCGATAAACCCCAGTTTTTTTCCAACGGCTTCATCGCTTTGCATCACTTTTTTAAAGTAATCTAAGTGATTTTTAAGGCGCACTTTTTCTTCTGTTATATCGAATTTTTCAAGATAGAAAATCAACTCTTGTTCAAATCGATTGGCATCGGTTTCAATTTTTAATTCGGCGAGTGCATCTCTAAGTTTTGCTTCGATTTTCAAACCGCGTTCGGGATCTATCTCGACTATATCGTCTAGATATTTTTCGATCAAATCAATTCGGTATTGAAAGTCTTTTTCGAGGGCAGCACCTTCGTCTGCTCGATAAGTATTGATGTCTTCAATGACCTCGTCCATAAGTTGTAAAACGGCATTTTTTTCGTCTTCTTTAAGGGATTCACGTTCAGAGGAAAGGGTATCGGGTAATCGCATCGCTATAGCTAATCGATCAGCGATTGGGGTTTCCCCCAATTTATCCAGCTGTTTCATATAGGAATTGACGATAGCCTCATTGATTTTTGTAGGAGCGTTTTGTCCATTAAATTCGATATAGACATTTAAATCAATTTTACCTCGTTGCATTTTAGCTGCAATAATTTTGCGAAACTCAGTATCCAGCTCTCGGATAAAAGAGGGTGTTCGCAAATTTATATCTGCATTTTTACTGTTTAATGCCCGGATTTCAATCGTGATTCGTTTATCCTCCCATTGGGTTTCTTTTTTCCCGTAACCCGTCATGGACATGATCATAGTTGGACGTCTTTAAAGTTCACGGATTTTGATATTTCTAAAGGAAACTTTATTTCCGTGATCTTGCAATCCGATTTTTCCAGATTTGAATTTCCCAAAGCGTTTAAAGTTACAATCGTCATTAAATTTTGAATTGGAAACCAAGGCATCCCATTCTGGACCACTTAAAGGAAATTCAACAATTTGGGTACCGTTAAGAGTAACGCTTCCTTCGTTTGTGTTGTGATCAATTTTGAGTACTATATGATTCCATTCACCAGCAGGCTTGCATACATTTACTTTCGGCTGAACCAAATCGTATAGGGCACCAGATTGGTGAAAGTTTGGATTTGCTTTTGCATCAGGATGGCGCTCGTTATCTAAAACCTGAATTTCCGGACCTGTAGAGTAAGGTTTGTTATGGGCTTCCCCTTCTTGAACTCCCCAAAAGATTCCACTATTTCCTCCTTCAGAAATATTCCATTCGATAGACAATTCGAAGCTTTTAAAAATTTTGTCGGTTACGATGTCATGGATGTAATCGCCTTTAGGACGGAGTTCTGGATCAAAAGTCAAGACTCCGTCTTTTGCTGTCCAAATTGGGGTGACTCCGTTTCTGTTAAACCGATGCCAACCTGTTAATGTTTCCCCATCGAACAAGGACACCCAGTCTCCGTTGGTTTCAGGATTCGTTAATTCAAGGGGTAAACTGCTACTGGTCAAAAACCCAAGCATCAGGATTGAAAACACTATTTTTTTCATAATTATAAATTTAAAATGTCTTTTAGAAATTGTTCATCAGTTGCCCCTCCAGCAAAATCGTCAAAGGTTTTTTGAGTGGCTTCAATGATATGATTTTGAATAAAAGGGGCTCCTTCACGAGCTCCTTGTTCAGGACTTTTAATGCAGCATTCCCATTCCATTACTGCCCAAAGGTCGCAACCGTATTCTGTAAGTTTTGTAAAGATGGTTTTGAAATCTATTTGTCCGTCACCTGGAGAGCGATATCTTCCTGCTCTGTCGATCCAATCCCCATAGCCTCCGAAAGCCCCTTTTTTACCTGTGGCATTAAATTCAGAATCTTTAACGTGAAAGGATTTGATAAATTGATGGTAGTGATCTATGTACTCGATATAATCCAACTGTTGCAAAACAAAATGACTAGGATCATAGAGAATATTCACTCGCTTGTGATTTCCTGTGGCTTCCAAAAAGCGTTCGAAAGTTACCCCATCGTGAAGGTCTTCACCCGGATGAATTTCATAACAAACATCAACACCGTTTTCATCGAATACATCCAATATCGGTTTCCAGCGTTTTGCTAATTCTTTAAAACCTAGTTCAACCAATCCGTTGGGTCGTTGTGGCCAAGGGTGCCAAGTGTGCCATAGAAGCGCACCCGAAAAGGTAGCGTGGGTATTTAGTCCAAGACGTTTGCTAGCGAGGGCAGCTTTTTTCATTGTATCTATTGCCCACTCCGTACGAGCTTTTGGATTTCTTTTGTACGCATCAGGAGCAAAGTTGTCGAACATCAAATCATAGGCAGAGTGAACCGCAACCAGTTGCCCTTGCAAGTGAGTTGAGAGTTCCGTAATCTCAAGACCATAGGAATTGATTTTTCCTTTCAAATCGTCACAGTAGGTTTGACTTTCTGCAGCCTTATCTAAATCGATTAAAAAAGTCTCCCAAGTTGGAATTTGAATTCCTTTATATCCCAGATCAGAAGCCCATTTGCACATCCCGTCCAAACTATTAAAAGGGGCTTGACTGTCAACAAATTGGGCTAGAAATATTCCTGGACCTTTAATTGTTTTCATTGATTTTCCATGCTGAACCATACGTTTCCTTTTTTATGTGATTCTACCACTTTTTCTATAAATAACATTCCTCGAACCCCATCGTTCATGTTGGGGTATTCTCCATCAAATGCTTTCTCTCCTCTCAACGCTTTTGCAACACCTTTGTAGATGTTACCCATTGCATCAAAAATACCTTCAGGATGTCCTCCAGGGAGTTTTGTTCCATCCAGGGCTACCGGAGAAGTGTATGCATTTCCGGGTTTAATCACTCTTCGGGCTTCATCATCTTTTAAGTGATAAAGGTAATTTGGATTTTCTTGTTCCCATCGATAGGCCCCTTTTTTTCCATAGATTGCTACGGTAAGACCGTTCTCTTCCCCAGTAGCGATTTGACTGGCTCGAATAACACCTTTTACGGTATCGGAAAAACGAATTAATACGGTACCATCAATATCTAAGGTGTTGTCTTCATAAAGCATATTGAGATCTGCCAATACAGATTTTACTTCCATACCGGTTAAATATTCTGTCATCTGAAAAGCATGGGTTCCGATATCGCCTATACAAGAACTAATCCCGGCTTTTTTAGGGTCCAAACGCCAAACGGTTTTCCGAACTTCTGGATTGTGAATCACAGGATTTATCCACCCTTGATAATACTGTACATCAATTTTCTGAATGTCTCCTAGTTCACCTTGAGCAATCATGTGTTTCATATGGCGCACCATAGGATAGCCGGTATAGGTATAGGTTACTGCGAAGATTGCATTGTTTTTTTTCTGCAGCGCTTCCAACACCTTAGCTTCCTCATAGGAGGTAGTTAAGGGTTTTTCGCAGATGACGTGAAATCCATTCTCAAGCAGTTTTTTTGCCATTGGGTAGTGCAAAAAGTTTGGTGTAAGTACAGATACAACTTCAATGCGTTCTTCCTTAGGCTTTTTTATTTCCTCTGCAATAAACGTGTCAAAGTCGATATAGACACGATCTGTATTGACACCAATTTGCTTAGCAAATTTGAGGTTCTCTTCATAGATGGGATTAAAAACCCCTCCTGTAATTTCATAACGGTCGTACATGTTTGATGCTACACGGTGAAGTACTCCAATTAGAGAATCTCCTCCTCCTCCTAAAACACCTAGTCTGATTTTACTCATGTTGATTTGATTTTAATGGTTTCGTTTTTAAAAAAAATTAAAAATAAGATTAATACAAGAAAAGAAAAAATGGCAGGTTGAATCCAAATTTCTTTCCAAAAATGTCCCTCATTACTCACATATTGATCCGTTAGCCATCCTGCAAATCGAAAACCGATTAGCATTCCAACGCCATAGGTAGCAAGGGTAATGAGTCCTTGGGCAGAACTTTTATACTGCTCTCCTGCTTTAAAGTCGGTATATATTTGACCTGAAACAAAGAAAAAGTCGTAGCAAATCCCATGCAGAATGATGCCAAAAAGTAGCATCCAAGTATTTTCTCCAGCATCGCCATAGGCGAATAAAAGATAGCGCAGCCCCCAAGCAAGTACCCCAAAAACGAGTACTTTTTTGAGTCCATACCGATTTAAAAAAATAGGAAGCAACAGCAAAAAGAAGACTTCTGAAATTTGACCCATCACCATTTTGGATGCTGCGGCCTGCATGCCCACTTCATTTAAGAATTGATTGGCATGCTGGTAGTAAAATGCCAAAGGAATACATACCAAAACAGAGGCTAAAAAGAAAATTAGATAACTTCGGTCCTTCAGTAAAGCCAGCGCATCTAATCCTAAGATTGTTTTTAAATTAACTTTTTGGGTTTTGTCAATTTTTGGAGGCGTGTTTGGCAAAAAGAAACTATACACGCCCAAAACGGCAGAAGCTGCTGACGCCATATAAAAGGTATATTTAAGGACTTGACTTCCTTCCCAAGCTAAAAATCCTATGGTCAATCCAGCAATAATCCAGCCCATGCTTCCAAGTACGCGGATCGGTGCAAACTCTTTGGAAGGATTTTTCATTTGATGAAAAGCAACTGAATTTGCAAGAGCTAGGGTTGGCATATACAAAAGCATATACATGAAAATATACGGATAAAAGTTAGCAAAACTTCCCGCTTGACTGGCAAGAAAAAGTAAGACTGCGCCAACAAGGTGGAGTATCCCCAAAATTTTCTGTGCAGCAAAATACCGATCCGCAATCAGACCGATAATAAAAGGAGCGATAATGGCACCGATGGATTGGGTTTCATATGCCATTGCTAATTGACTTCCACTAGCATTAAAGGTTTGGGATAGAAAAGTACCCATGGTTACAAACCAACCACCCCAAACAAAAAATTCAAGAAAAAAAAGCAGCGAAAGCTGAAGTTTGGTAGTCAACTTCATCATTACAAGGTCGCTCCAATTTTTTCTAACAGGTTTTTAGTAGCGATGATCCCGTCTCTTTCACTTATACGATCTCCTTCATATTCTACACCAATAAACCCATTATATCCGGCTTCTTTTACAATTGAAATTAAGCGCCGGTAATCCAAGGTCGTTTCGTTTCCTTCGGCATCAAAATCGTATGCTTTGGCACTAACTCCAAAAGCGGACGAGATCATTTCCGATACCCCTTGGTAGGGATCGTAAACTTTTTTACAACTCCCATCGAAAAGGGATCCATAGCCTTCTTCAGCAATACAGAAGTTTCCAAAATCCGGTAAGGTTCCACAATTTGTTTTTCCAGTACCATTGATGACTTGCATCAAAAAAGGAACATTTGAACTCAAACGACCGTGATTTTCTACAATGACATTAATGTTTTTATCTGCAGCATAGTCTGCCAAATCCGAGAGGCTTGAAATGGAGTTGGCAACCCATTTTTCTGGATCTTTCTCTCCAAATAGATTCATTCGCACGGCACTACACCCCATTTGGTTTGCTGCATCAATCCACAATTTATGGTTTGCTATAGCTTGCATCCGTGTAGCTTCATCTGAACTAGCGAGATCGCCTTCATTATCAATCATGATCAAAACATTTTGCATATTGTATTGAGCAGCAAGAGCATTGTTTTTTTCCACAAATGCGGCAAGAGCAGCCTGCTTATCCTCACTTTCCATAACATCAGGATAGAGTTGATTGACATATTCCAACCCTTGAAATCCCAATTCATTTGCTAAACGAGCAAATTCGTAGGGTGAAATTTCACCGGAACGAAAGCTTTTGTTAAATGACCATTGAGCAAGAGATAGGTTGAAAAAGGGCTCTGCTGGAGGAGGAGTTGTTTTTTTTTGATTTTGACAAGCAAACACTAAGATTAGAGTAATTAAAGAGAGAGCAAAAGATTTCATAGTAAAGTTTTTTTATTTGGTTTCATAAATAATTTCAGTTTTTAAAAAAAGCACAAAAACCTTGATAGGAATACAGAATACTTTTTTTTAAGACAAATTATTTTCAGTGCCTTAAATATATTCAAATTATTAAAATAGAAGCTAAAAATAATTATATTTGGAATCCTAAGAACAAAAAAAACAAATTGATGGAAACAAATTACGATGCCATAGTAGTAGGTACAGGAATCAGTGGAGGCTGGGCTGCAAAAGAATTGTGCGAAAAAGGATTAAAAACTCTTGTCCTTGAGCGCGGTCCTATGGTAAAACATGTTGAGGACTATCCCACCATGAATAATGATCCTTGGGATTACAAGACTGGGGATGTCATTACAAACGAAACAAGAATTAATCAAGCCAAACAAAGTAGAACACGATATACTACGACAGAATCAAACAAGCACTTTTTTGTTGATGATTTAAAGCACCCTTACAACGAAACCAATCGTTTTGACTGGATGCGCGGCTATCATGTAGGGGGTCGTTCCCTGATGTGGGGACGTCAGAGTTACCGACTTACAGATTTTGATTTTACTGCAAATGCTAAGGATGGAGTTGCTGTTGATTGGCCTATTCGTTACAAGGATATGGAACAATGGTATCATTATGTAGAGCAATTTATTGGAGTCAGTGGCGAAAATGTAGGTCTTCCTCAATTTCCTGACGGAAATTATTTAAAACCCATGGAGTTAAACTGTGTGGAGGATGTGTTAAAAAAATCTGTGGCAGAAACCTATTCGGATCGAATCATTACTATTGGTAGAACTGCACACATCACTGAAGGTACGAAGCCAGGTCAAGGAAGAAGTAACTGTCAGTACAGAAACCGTTGTATGAGAGGGTGTCCATTTGGAGCCTACTTTAGTAGCAACTCTTCTACTCTACCTACAGCTGAAGCTACAGGAAACATGACCCTCCGACCAAATTCAATTGCCTCAGAAGTAATGTATGATGCTGATAGCAAACGTGCAACGGGCGTTCGTGTTATTGATACGGAAACTAAAGAAGTTTTGGAATTTAACGCAAAAGTTATTTTCCTTTGCGCTTCTACTGTACCTACAACCTCCATTCTTTTACAATCTAAGTCTGACCGATTTCCTAATGGTATGGGGAATGATTCAGGAGAATTAGGTCACAACATCATGGATCACCATCTAGGTGTGGGTGCATCTGCTGAAGTAGAAGGATTTGAAGACAAATACTTTACTGGAAGACGACCCAATGGGATTTATGTTCCCCGATTTAGAAATATTGGTGGATCTACTGACTCCAAAGATTTTATACGTGGATATGGGTATCAAGGAGGTGGTGGCCGAGGAGGCTGGTCCAACTCAGTTAAAGAAATGGCGTATGGTGCTGGTTTTAAGGAAGCAATCACCACACCCGGTTCTTGGTCAATTGGTTTAGGAGGTTTTGGAGAAATTCTACCTTACCACGAAAACAAAATGACACTTGATTACGACAAATTAGATGCTTGGGGCTTACCTACAGTAACTTTTGACGCAACCATCAAGGACAATGAAAGATCAATGCGTAAAGACATGCAATTCCAAGCTGAAGAAATGCTTACGAATGCTGGATTTAAGAATGTACGCGGATACGATGGAGACTATGCTATCGGTTTAGGAATTCATGAAATGGGAACGGCTCGTATGGGACATGATCCTAAGACCTCTGTTTTGAATAAACACAATCAATTGCATGATGTTCCTAATGTCTATGTTACTGACGGCTCTGCAATGACTTCTGCAGGAAATGTGAATCCATCACTTACATATATGGCCCTAACGGCTAGAGCGGCGAATCACGCTGTAGAAGAATTGAAAAAAATGAATCTTTAATATTTACTGAAATGGATAGAAGAAAAGCCTTAAAAAATATTGGAATGGGATTTGGTGCAATCACCATAACCCCTACAGTAGTTGGATTGATGCAAAGCTGTCAAACAGCTTCACAAACAATGCCTGTGTTTTATTCTCAAGAACAGTTTTCTGTTTTATCTGGATTAATGGAACTTATCATTCCTCCAACAGATATTCCTGGAGCAATTGAATTGAAATTACCTGAATTTGCAGACGCCTATATTAAGGCAGTTTTAAATGAAGAAAGACAAGCAGAAGCAAAATCTGGGATGGAAGCCTTTATCGCAGCAGCACTTGCAGCTACAGGAAAATCGAGTGCATCAGCAGTAACTACTGAAGAATGGGACGCTCAATTAGCCAAATATTTGAAATCTGATGAAGCACCCGCTGGTGAAGAAGCCGCCTCAAGTTTTGCATTTCAATTGCGAAGCATGACCGTAAACGCTTTTAAAACCAATGAGTTTATCGGAGAGCAAGTTATGGCCTACGAACCTATTCCAGGTCGTCAGCAAGGTTGTGTAGATCTCATGGAAACTACGGGAGGAAAAGCTTGGTCCTTATAAAGTTCTAAGATACTCGCTAATTGCGCGAGCTTCTTCTTCGCTCAAATTTTGATTGAGCATCATCACGTTATTATATTCTTTAAGCAAGGCACTAGCAATGGGGTCTTGCTTTAACATTTCAGTCGGGTTCAAAAGCATATTCATGACCCATTCTGGACTGCGTCTTTCATACAATCCGCTCATTGCAGGACCAATTAGTTTTCGATCAGGCATGTGACAAGCGGTACATTTTTGTTTGAAAGTAGTTTCTCCTAGGGAAGCCAAGTCCTTATCTATTGAACTTCCAAAATCAACAGACTTAATGGGACCAATACCTTTATTACTCAAATCAATCGGAACTTCTGAACCCTTGGGGGCATTTGCCTTTTTAACTTCTTTTGTAGTGCGGTTGTATTCAAATCCTTTTTTATTCTCTTCTTTAGAGCCACAGCTCATCAATAAAGTTAGGCTAAGTAGTAATAAAGTATATTTCATGAATTTAATTTTTGCTAAAAATAGAAAAAGAATAGCTTTATAAAAAATTGCAGCATGTTTTTAAAAGAATTTGAAATCCGATGGAATGATTTAGATGCCAATCGGCATTTAGCGAACATCACCTATTTGAGTTATGCGAGTGAAACTCGAATGGCTTTTCTTCAACATATCGGGCTGTCCCATAAGGATCTTCAACACAGAGCCATTGGTCCAATCGTTTTTAATGAGCAGTTGTTTTATTTTAAAGAAGTCATGCCTGATGATAAAATTCGGGTTTCATTTGAATTGGCTGGGATGAGTGAAGAGGGCACTTTTTTTTCTTTTGAACACAATTTCTATAACCAAGAAGGGGAAAATGTGGCACGATGTGAAATGATGGGTGCGTGGATGAATTTAAAAACAAGAAAGTTGACGGCTCTTCCACAAGAATTAAAAACACAGTTTGAAGCTTCAAACAGAACCACATCCTATAAAAAATTAACTGCAGCAGATACCAGATCCCACGGAAAGTTGCCTAAAAACCTAAAAAGTTAAGAATGAATACTACGATGAGAAATACTTTACTTCTATTTGTTTTGGTGAGCAGTTTTTCTGTAGCTCAACCCACCGATTCAATCGACAAATCCTATATCAAAGCAACTACTAAACTTTTAAAGAACAAAAAGATCAAGGAAGCTTTTGCACGAATTGAGGCTTTGGAGTCTAAAACGCTTGAACGGCATATTCTACTCAACGAAATAGAAGCTCCTCCTTTCAAAGAAACCCTGAGGGCAGAAGCCTTTGCAAACTATTTTAAAGAGTTGGCTCTAGACTCTGTTTGGATCGATAAAGAAGGGAATGTATTGGGTTTAATGAAGGGTAGTGAAGGGAAGCGGACGGTCGCTTTGGACGCCCATTTGGACACGGTATTTCCTGAAGGAACTGATGTTCAAGTTCAGATCAAAAACGATACGCTTTTTGCTCCCGGAATTGGAGATGATACCCGAGGCTTGACAATGTTACTCACCCTTATAGAGACGCTAAAAACTGAAACGATCCAGCCTAAGTCCAACGTCTTATTTGTAGGTTCTGTAGGCGAAGAAGGTTTGGGGGATTTACGTGGGGTAAAATATTTGTTTCGAGATGGAGGTCCGAAAATAGACAGTTGGATTGCAATTGACGGAGGGGATATTGGCCGTGTAAACAACAAAGGATTAGGGTCTTACCGCTATCGGGTTACTTTTAAAGGACCAGGAGGACATTCCTGGGGTGCTTTTGGTTTAGCCAATCCTCATCACGCTTTAGGAGAGGCGATTAGTAACTTTGTAGAAGCTGCAAATAAGTATACTAGTGAGGGACCTAAAACTAGCTATAATGTAGGGGTGATCTCTGGGGGTACCTCGATTAATTCAATTCCCTTTGAATCTATTATGGAAATAGACATTCGGTCCGTTGATCCAAGCCGATTAGAGGAGATGGAAGACCTTTTGGAAACCGCTGTTCAAAATGCTTTAGCTCATCAGAATGAAATGAAAAGAGAAGGACCTGATTTGACAGCAGCAATAGATAAAATTGGAAATCGACCCTCTGGTGAACTTTCGGATCAGCTTCCTTTGGTTCAAAAAACATTAGCAGCAACGGCTGCTTTTGGAGTCAAACCCTACCTTACTCGTGGCTCTACCAATTCCAACATTCCTATCGCTAAAGGGATTCCCGCAGTGACAATTGGGAGAGGTGGAAAAGGAGGTAAAGCCCATTCACTAGACGAATGGTGGTTGAATCAAGAGGGACATCAAGCCATACAGCTTGCTTTATTGATTCTTCTTATGGAGTCGGGGATGGATTAGCCTGAGGATTCAGTTCCAAGCTCGCTTTTGTTTTTCACTTTTTTCGAAACCAAATAAACCCCTAAAAAGACCAATAAACAAGCGCTTAATTTAACTCCATCTAAAATATCATTACCTGTGAGTACTGCATATACGATGGTAATCAAGGGTTGTAAGTAGGTAAACGCCCCTATAGTAGTTGCGGGTAAAGTTTTCAGTGCATAAACGTTAAACATATAGGTTAAAAAAGTTGTTCCTACGACCACAAACGCCATTCGCCACACGGCATCAAAGGGGAGGGAACTCCACGAGACCGCCTTAAATTCAGAAAAGGTAATCGGGAAGGTCATGAAAATTCCAAGTAAAAACATCCATTTCATTAAGGTAACGGTTTGATATTTTTTGGTTAGGGGCTTTACGATGACTAAATATGCTCCATAACTCGTGGAATTGATGAGCATCATGCTGTTCCCTAAGCTAACATTAGGAGCGTTGATTACTAAAGACGTATTGCCATATAAAATAAGGAGTAGCGCTCCCGAAAACCCCAAGGTGATTCCTAAAAACTTTAGGCCAGTAAGACGTTCTTTGAGAAAGAAAGCAGATAAAATGAGAATGATGATGGGCGTTAAGGTGACAATAACCCCACTATTAATAGGCGTAGAAAGTTGTAAACCTTTAAAAAACATGAGCATATTAATGCACATTCCCAAAAAGGCAGCAAAAAAAATCCGAGGATAGTCCTTGCGATCGATTACTTCTTTGGGTATAAAAAGACTCGTTATCCAGAATAGGCTAGCCGCTCCAACAACCCGTAACATGATAAATCCGAAAGCTCCTATGTAATGGGGCATGACAACTTTAGCGATGGTATGGTTTAAGCCGTAAATAGTAGTGGCTCCTAGGGCAGCAAAAAGTGCTAGAGCTCTATTATTCATTCAAAAAGGCTTTTGCAGCCTCAATCACTTTTGGGCTATTTCCGACAAATATGGTTTGGTCAAAAACCAAAACAGGTCGTTTTAAAAAAGTGTAGTGTTCTAAAAGTAAACTTTTGTATTCCTGCTCACCGATTTGTTCTACTTTAATCCCCCGTTGCTTGAAGAGTTGTGCTCGTTTATTGATGAGGGCCTCATAACTTTGAGTTAAGGAGTATAATTCATCGAGTTGCGTTTCTGTGATCGGATTTTTTTTAATGTCGATTTGTTCAATTGAGGGTCCTATTTCAAGGGTCTTTAGGATTCGTTTACAAGTATCACAACTGCTCAAATAAAAAAAGACACGCATATTTAACTATTGAACTACAAAGAAAAATGATTTTATTGAAAAACAGACGTTTTGTTCAAAATCAAATACCTTTACACCCATAAAATAAGGCATAAATGAAAGATCCGTTACATTTTAATAGTTTAACAATACACGGAGGTCAATCCCCAGACCAAGCATATGGCGCAGTAATGCCTCCAATTTATCAAACCTCAACCTATGCGCAAACTACCCCGGGAGGGCATAAAGGTTTTGAATACAGTCGTACTCATAATCCTACCCGACAGGCTTTAGAAAAAGCCCTTGCGAGCATAGAGGCTGGAGCCTACGGCTTTGCCTTCGGTTCCGGATTAGCAGCAATGGATGCGGTTTTAAAACTTCTTAAACCAGGGGATGAAGTTATTTCAACAGACGATCTATATGGAGGGTCATATCGCTTATTTACGAAGATCTTTGAGGATTTTGGGATCAAGTTTCATTTTGTAAACATGAATGACCCGAAGTATATCGAAGCTAAGGTCAATGAAAAAACGAAATTGGTTTGGGTGGAGACACCAACCAACCCCATGATGAATATTATTGACATTAAGGCTGTTGCTTTTTTATGTAAACAGCATTCTATTTTATTGGCAGTGGATAATACTTTTGCTTCGCCCTACCTGCAGCAGCCTCTAGTTTTGGGTGCAGATATTGTGATGCATTCGGCAACAAAATATCTTGCTGGACATTCCGATGTCATTTTAGGAAGTTTGGTGACCAATCATAAAGATTTGGCAGAGCGAATAGGATTTATTCAAAACGCAAGTGGGGCAGTTCCCGGACCTATGGACAGTTTTTTGACTTTGAGGGGAATCAAAACCTTGCATCTCAGAATGCAACGACACTGTGAAAATGCAGCACAAATAGCCCATTATTTAAAAAATCACCCCAAAATAGAAAAGGTATATTGGCCGGGATTTGAGGACCACCCCAATCACCAAGTTGCCAAATCTCAAATGACTGATTTTGGAGGGATGTTGTCCTTCATTACAAAAGGGGCAAATTATGCTTCAGCTATTCAGATTGTGGAAAAACTTAAACTTTTTACTTTAGCAGAATCATTAGGAGGAGTCGAAAGTTTGGCTGGGCATCCTGCTAGTATGACCCATGCTTCAATACCCAAAGAAATTCGTGAAAAGAGTGGCGTGGTGGATGCTTTAATTCGTTTGAGTGTTGGGGTAGAGGACGTCCGTGATTTAATAGCGGATTTAGATCAAGCCATAGGTTAGAGAGATGAAATGAAAATTCCAAAAAACAAGAAAATTTACTTTGCATCGGATCAGCATTTTGGGGCACCTACTCAAGAGGCCAGTAAGGTTCGTGAAAAGCTGTTTTTAGATTGGTTGAACGAGATAGAAAAAGATGCCTCGGCTTTATTTCTTTTGGGCGATCTTTTTGATTTTTGGATGGAATACAAAACGGTTGTTCCTAAAGGTTTTGTAAGAATCTTAGGTAAATTAGCTCAATTTGTAGATCAAGGGATAGCGGTTCATTATTTTGTAGGAAATCATGATTTGTGGATGGTGGATTATTTTGAAAAAGAATTGGGAATACCCGTTTACCACAGACCACAGGAATTTATTCTAGAGAATAGCTCGTTTTTTATTGGACATGGTGATGGACTAGGTCCCAATGACAAAGGTTATAAACGCATGAAAAAAGTATTTGTCAATCCGATTGCTAAATTCTTATTTAAATCTCTGCACCCTGATATTGGGATGCGCATTGGTCAATATTTTTCGGTTAAAAACAAATTAATTTCCGGAGCTGAAGATGTAGTTTTTTTAGGTGAAGAAAAAGAGTGGTTAGCGCAATATGCACAACGAAAATTGAAAGATAAGCATCGAGATTTTTTTCTTTTTGGACACCGTCACCTTCCTTTAGAGATTGAGTTGAATCCAAAATCAAAATACATTAATCTAGGAGATTGGATTACACATACTACTTATGGTGTTTTCGATGGAAAAGATTTTAAATTAAAAAAATGGACCACATAAAATGATAGAGGAGAAATCACTTGATTTTGAAAAGACCGTACTGATTGGAATTATAAATTCAAAACAGGACGCGGATAAGTCCAAGGAGTATATGGATGAATTGGCTTTTTTAGCGTACACTGCAGGTGGAGAAGTCTTGGCTCGATTCACTCAAAAAATTGATCCTCCAAATCCCAAAACGTTCATTGGAACTGGGAAAATACAAGAGGTGTTGGAATTTGTTAAAGAGAATGACATTTCTACAGTTATTTTTGACGATGAACTTACCCCTGCACAGCAAGCGAATATTGAAAAAACATTCAAATGTAAAGTGCTGGATCGAACCGGTTTGATTCTCGATATCTTTGCCCAAAGAGCTCAGACAAGCTATGCTCGTACTCAGGTGGAACTTGCACAATACGAATACATCCTCCCTCGACTTAAGGGTCTTTGGACACACTTAGAACGACAGCGAGGAGGAATTGGAATGCGAGGTCCAGGGGAAACTGAAATCGAAACAGACAGACGAATCGTTCGAGATAAAATTTCCTTGCTTAAAAAGAAGTTGATTGTAATTGACAAACAAATGGCAACTCAAAGAGGAAATCGAGGAGCCATGGTTCGAGTTGCTCTTGTGGGTTATACCAATGTGGGCAAATCTACACTGATGAATGTCGTTGCAAAAAGTAATGTTTTCGCAGAAAACAAATTATTTGCCACTTTAGACACCACCGTTCGAAAAGTTGTAATCGGAAACCTTCCTTTTTTGATGAGTGATACTGTGGGCTTTATTAGAAAGTTACCTACTCAATTGGTAGAGTCTTTTAAAAGCACATTAGATGAGGTTCAGGAGGCAGACCTTTTATTACATGTTGTGGACATTTCCCACCCCAATTTTGAGGAGCATATAGATTCGGTCAATCAAATATTAAAAGAGATTAAAAGTTTAGACAAACCTACTTTAATGGTTTTTAACAAAATTGATGCCTATCAAGCAGAACCCTGGGACGAGGATGAGCTGGTTGAGCAAAGAGGTCCAATTCATTTTTCAATTGAGGAATGGGAAAAAACGTGGCTACATAAAGCCAATGGAAATGCCTTATTCATTTCTGCTTTAAGTAAAGAAAATCTGGAAGCGTTTCGAGTTCGGATTTATCAGGAAGTAAGAGATCTACACATCACACGATTTCCCTACAACCATTTTCTATATCCAGAAACGGTAGAGGAATAATTTATGAGGAAGGACTGAATTTAGCTTAAGACCCTTTTTTTCCTATCAGAACATATACAGGAAAATGATCGGAATACCCTTCAAGTTTTGAAGCTTTCACTTCATTGCGATAGGGATATCCAGAAAATTTCCCTTCGGGATTTCTTAAAAAAGCAGGATTGAAAATATTCCTAAAACATAAAAAAACGAATGAAAATCTAAAAAGGATTTTCTCATGGTTACAAATTTGAGATAAATTAAAATATAAAAATAATATAGTAACGCAAGCGAATCCAGGTCTTTATCGTCAGGAAGGTTAGGTTTTTCTATTTAATACATAAGCGTTTGCCTGACGTGTTGGAAGTAGAACAAGATCGGCCACATTCACTTTTTCAGGGACGGTAAGCATATACCGAATAGCTTCTGCAACCTCTTCTGCAGTTAGGGCATCAGCACCTTCGTAAACTTTTGCTGCACGTGCTTGATCTCCTTTAAATCGAACCTCTGAAAACTCAGTTTGAACCAAACCCGGGTGAATCGCACCTACGCGGATTCCATATGGGTTAAGGTCAATTCGAAGTCCCGTAGTAAAAGCATCTACTGCAAATTTACTACTACAATATCCACTCCCGTTCGGATAAACTTCCTTACCCGCTATGGAACCCAGATTGATGATATGGCCTTTTTTTGATTTTACCATATGGGGCAATACCGCTTTAGTGACATACATCAATCCTTTTACATTTCCATCGATCATAGCGTCCCAATCATCAACATCAGCTGTATGAACAGGATCCAGTCCATGGGCGTTTCCAGCATTATTAATCAGCACATCAATCTTCCTCCATGTTTCACTAAGACTTTTAAATGCATCAAAGACGGCTTTTCTGTCACGAACATCAAAAACAAGCAATTGATATTCTACCTGAAGTTGTTCCCCGAGTTGTTTTAATTTTTCTTCGCGTCTTCCACAAAGGATTAAACGAGCGCCTAAATCATTTAAAGCTTTTGCTGTAGCCCAGCCAATTCCACTACTTGCTCCAGTAATACATACGATTTGATCTTTCATAAAAAATGATTTTAGAGTAAGTTATTCAAAGCAGATTACCCTAGAGCGATATAAAAGTCCAAATACAAGACCAAGTTTTTGCCTACTAGGGATTTGTAAATTATTCTTGAAAAGGGATTCATCTACTCAAAATACCTTAAATTCACTTCTAAAATAAGAACATTTCAAAGGATCACCCTTTGTGGACACTTCAATTTTTAACCAATTGTTAACAAGGAAACGAATATTTATTTTTCAAATTTGCTATCCAAAAAAAATGCTATAATTTCTATGGAAAACAAGACAAATGAGACGATTGACGTCAAAGCAATCAATGAGAAGATAGAGAAAGAGAGCGCCTTTGTCGATTTGCTTACGATGGAAATGAACAAAGTCATTGTAGGACAAAAACACATGGTCGAACGACTGTTGATAGGGCTCTTAGGGAAAGGACATATCTTATTAGAGGGAGTTCCTGGACTAGCAAAGACACTAGCAATTAATACACTAAGCCAGGCGGTTAAAGGAAGTTTTAGTAGGATTCAGTTTACCCCAGATTTGCTTCCAGCCGATGTGGTTGGGACCATGATTTACAACATTAAAGAGAATGATTTTTCTATAAAAAAAGGTCCCATTTTCGCCAATTTTGTTTTGGCAGACGAGATTAATAGAGCCCCTGCTAAAGTACAATCTGCTTTACTTGAAGCGATGCAAGAGAAACAGGTTACTATCGGTGATACGACCTTTAAACTTCAAGCGCCTTTCTTGGTAATGGCTACTCAAAACCCGGTAGAACAAGAAGGAACCTATCCTTTACCCGAAGCTCAAGTAGATCGATTTATGCTCAAAACCGTTATCGATTATCCAA
Organism: Flavobacteriaceae bacterium; assembly: GCA_017858055.1. Lineage (GTDB taxonomy): Bacteria > Bacteroidota > Bacteroidia > Flavobacteriales > Flavobacteriaceae > MS024-2A. The sequence goes on along the minus strand of JAFMCA010000020.1, from coordinate 22,776 downwards.
AGTTAGACGAGGAACAACTCATCGTTCGAAATAATTTAAACAGTCAAATGCCACAAGTGAAAGCTGTGGTGACTACTAAACAAATCTTAACTGCTCAGGAGACCGTGCGTGAGGTTTATATGGATGAAAAAATCGAAAATTATATTTTAAATCTCATTTTTGCTACCCGTTACCCAGAGAAATATAATCTAGAGTCGATGAAACCGCTCATTAGTTTTGGTGCTTCACCAAGGGGGAGTATTAATCTGGCTACTGCAGCGAAATGCCATGCTTTTCTCAGACACCGTGGGTATGTAATTCCTGAAGATGTACGCGCTGTAATTTTTGATGTATTACGCCATCGAATTGGTTTAACCTATGAGGCAGAAGCAGAGAATATTACCTCTGAAGATCTGATTACTCAAATTATCAATGAAGTAGAAGTTCCCTAAACTTTTATTTTAATTTTTTTTTAAGCATTCCACTTTAGCATCTAATGGATACAAAAGAGCTACTAAAAAAAGTTCGTAAAATTGAAATCAAGACACGCCGTTTGAGCGATCATGTCTTTGGTGGAGAGTACCATTCAACTTTTAAAGGCCGTGGAATGACTTTTAGTGAGGTCCGTCAGTATCAATATGGGGATGACGTTCGCTCAATAGATTGGAATGTTACCGCTCGATACAATGAACCCTATGTCAAAGTTTTTGAGGAAGAACGAGAACTTACCCTGATGTTGGTCGTGGATGTAAGTGGCTCAGAAGCCTTTGGAACGAGATCTCAGTTTAAAAAAGAAGTCTTAACAGAAATTGCAGCAACTCTTGCTTTTTCAGCTTTACAAAACAATGACAAGGTAGGTTTAGTTTTGTTTTCCGAGCAAATAGAATTGTATATTCCTCCTAAGAAAGGACGTTCTCATATCTTGAGAATCATAAGGGAATTGTTAGAATTTCACCCGTTGAGTAAAAAAACAGCGATTGGAGTTGCTCTTGAATTTCTTTCAAGTGTATTAAAGAAAAAAGCCATTGTTTTTTTATTATCGGACTTTATGGATAAAGGCTATGATAAAACACTACGAATTGCAGCAAAAAAGCACGATTTAACAGGAATTCGAGTGTACGATCCCATGGAAAAAACCCTTCCGAATTTAGGAATGGTGCCCATGGTCGATGCGGAAACGGGGCGTATGAAATGGATCAATACCTTTTCCAAAGAGCTTCGTCGTAGTTATGGTGCTCAATATGCCGAACAGGTTAAAAGTTTTGAGGAGCTGTTCAAAAAGAACGGAGCAGGACAATTAAACTGCAGTGTGGAGGAGAGTTATGTAAAAAAACTGTTAGGATATTTTAAAGCACGTGGATAAACTAAAACGATACAGCCTGAGCCTTTTGGCAGTCATGACGAGCGTTTTTGTGTGGTCTCAGGGGGAAGCTCAACTGAACGTCGCGGTAGATACAACGACCGTGAAAATTGGAGAGCAACTGAATTACATACTCCAAATAAAAGCAGACAGTACAGCTCAGGTACTTTTTCCAGAGCAACCGCTGTTTGCACCCTTTGAACTCTTGGAAGAAAGCCCTATAGATACCCTAAGAGCACAATCTCATTATTTATATACTAAGAAATACGCCTTAATTCAATTCGATTCGGGGAACTATTTTATCCCCCAACAGCAGGTTCTTGTGGATGGATTTTCTAAAATTGCGGACCTCATTCCAATCCGGGTAAATGCCGTAACGGTAGACACTTTACAACAGCCTTTATACGACATAAAGCCACTAACCGAGATCGAAAAGAATTACGACGCTTTAATTGTAAAGATTTTATGGAGTTTAGTTGTCAGCATGCTGTTATTGGGTGTTATGTACACCTACCTTTTTCAAAAGCGTAAAAAAGAATTGCGAGAAAGAGAACTTCCTCCTTTTGAGCGAGCTATTGAAGAACTCAAAGCATTGGAAGGAAAATCCCTTTCCCAACAAGAGGAATTTAAAGAGTATTACTCAAGATTGACCGATGTTGTGAGGCGTTATTTAGAAGAAGAAGCCAAAATCGATGCATTAGAGAGTACTTCAGAGGAATTGCTTGCAAAATTGCAACTACGGAAAGATGCGGGTACTTTAGACCTAGACAAAGCCACTTTGAAAAGCCTTAGAGGCGTACTTCAAAATGCAGATTTAGTCAAATTTGCTAAATTATTACCCGAAAAATACATAGCTAGTGAGGACCGAAAAGCAGTTGAACACGTAGTTATCGAAACTAAGGAGGCATTACCTGTGCCCACTGAAGAAGAACTTCGAGAAAAAGTGGCTTATCAAGAGTATCTTCAGAAAAAAAGACGGAAAGAATTGTGGATTTGGGGAATTTCTGGAGGGGCAATTTTAGCTGTATTAACTTTAGTTGTATCCATGTTGATTTACGGCTATTACCCAGTGAAAGACACCCTTTTCAGGTATCCAACCAAAGTTCTAACAAGCGGGGAGTGGATAAAAAGTCAATACGGAACCCCTCCTTTAAGTATTGAAACGCCTGAGGTGTTAGAACGAATAAGCTCCAAGGATCAGCGGATTCAACAGTTTGGTTTCGGATCATTTGATCGTCCATTTTATATTGATTTGTTGTTTGATTTTCCGAAGAAAACGCCGAGTACGGATGAAACACCTCCCTCCGATCCTCAACAAGCAGATCTTGAAAAAGGACAAGCACTCGTAAACAGTGTTATCTCAAATTTTGAATCCAAAGGGGCGGTTAACATATTGATGAAAAACGATGCGGTAACCTTACCTTCGGGAATACCCGTTGCAAAAATTTACGGAACCCTAGATTATCCTAAGAAAAATAAAGTGGAACGCGTACGCTGTAACTTTAGTGCTTATCTGTTTACTTTCGAACAAGGCACCATCATCCTGACCATCATGTACGAAAAAGAGGATCGTTATGGAGAACAAATTGAACAACGGATTGTAAACAGTCTAGAATTAATCAAAGAGCTTTAACCATGTTGGAAGGAATCTATTTTGCGAATCCCAATTACCTCTGGCTCTTTCTTCTTTTGCCATTGGCTATCGCATGGCATATTTTCACTTGGAAAAAATCACAACCCAGTTTAAAGATTTCATCGCTTGCTGGATTCAGTGGAGAGGGATCTTTTTTAGCCAAACTACGCCCCATACTATTTGTTTTTCGGATGTTGGCTACAGCGTTGATTATCCTTGCTATTGCAAGACCACAGACGGTGGATATCTCTACTCGAACAAAAACAAACAAAGGAATTGATATCATCATGGCCATTGATGTATCCTCAAGCATGCTGGCACAAGATTTAAAACCCGATAGGCTGAGTGCATTAAAACGCGTTGCTTCTTCTTTTGTAGACGATAGACTTTCTGACAGGATTGGATTGGTGGTCTATGCTGGTGAAAGTTATACCAAAACACCCATCACAAGTGACAAATCAATTGTAAAAGGAGCTTTAAGAGAAATCGCGTACCAAGGCCTTATCGAAGACGGGACAGCTATTGGAATGGGCTTAGCTACCGCAGTGAATCGACTAAAAGACAGCAGAGCCAAAAGTAAGGTGATTATTTTATTGACAGATGGGGTGAACAATTCTGGATTTATAGATCCTAAAATCGCCATAGAACTTGCCGTTGAATTTGGAATAAAAACCTATACTATTGGCTTAGGGAGTAACGGAACTGCATTAGCACCAGTTGCTATTTTACCTACCGGGGAATTTCAATACGGCATGACGAAAGTCGAAATTGATGAGGAATTGTTAAAAGAAATAGCATCGGCTACGGGTGGAATATACTTCCGAGCAACAGACAACAAAAAGCTTGAAGAAATATACGCTGAGATCAACAAACTTGAAAAAACAGAAATCGAAGAGTTTAAATATTATAATTACGAGGAAAAATACAGAATATTAGTCCTTTTGGCTTTGGGCTTACTGATGCTAGAATGGATAGGAAGAAATACCTTATTTAAAAGCTTTATTTAGATGTATCAAATAGACGCATACGAGTATATCTACCTTTTGGGAACCCTTCCCATAGTGTGGTTGGCTTATGCATTTGTGGTTCGTTGGAAGCGTTCACTTCAAGCGCGATTTTCTCATCCAGATTTACTCAAGCAATTGAGTCCAAATCGCTCTCGATTTAAACCCACATTAAAGCTTATCTTTTTTAGTCTATCTATTCTCTTGATTGTAATTGGGTTAATGAATCCTAAAATTGGAACCCAATTGGAAACCGTTAAACGAGAAGGGGTTGATATTGTTTTTGCTATAGATGTTTCTAAAAGTATGCTGGCAGAGGATATAGCTCCAAATAGAATTGAAAAATCCAAACGTTTGGTATCGGCGATTCTTAATCAGTTGGCGAGTGATCGAGTTGGGATCATTGCCTATGCGGCACAAGCCATTCCTCAACTTCCCATTACTACAGATTACGGAGCAGCAAAAATGTTTTTGCAAGCGCTGAATACCGATATGCTATCCTCTCAAGGAACAGCATTGGACAATGCAATTGATTTATCAGGAACTTTTTTTGATGACGAAGACCAAACAAACAGAGTAATTTTCTTAATTTCAGACGGGGAAGATCATTCAGAAGAAGCTGCAAATGCAGCCTCTCGAGCCGCTGCATTGGGAATTAAAATTTTTACCTTTGGTGTAGGCACAGAAAATGGTGCTCCTATCCCACTCAAACAAAACGGTGTTGTTGAATCTTACAAAAAAGATTTTGATGGTGAAGTCGTCATTACTAAAAGGAATGCAGAAGTACTACAAACTATTGCAGATGCTACCAATGGGAAATATCAGGATGGAAATGATACGCAGGAGGTTTTGGATTTTGTTACCGAACAGTTAAAAGCCTTAGACAAAAAAGAATTTGAAGCCAAGAAATTTGTGAGCTATAAGGATCGTTTTCAACCTTTTTTAATCGCAGCTTTACTTTTTCTTTTATTGGACTTATTTTTGTTTGAAACCAAAACCAAATGGGTACAAAAGTTGAATCTATTTAATGAGAACGGCAATGAAAAATAGAACGTTTTGGATTTTTATTTTAGGAATAGTTCCTTTGCTTCATGCTCAAGAAGGAAAGGTTATTAACCATATCTACGATGGGAATACTCAAGTAGAAAAGGAGGCTTATACCGATGCAGAAAAGTCGTATCGAAAAGCACTTTCTTTGGCACCAGAAAAACCAGAGGCTTTATATAATTTAGGGAATGCCCACTTTCTAGATGAGCATTACGACGAAGCATCTCAACGATTTTTTCAAACTCAAAAATTCGCTTCCTCTAAAGAAGAAAAGCACAGAGCATTTCACAATATGGGGAATGTTTTTATGAAGAAAAAAGAATATCAAAAAGCAGTAGAAGCCTATAAAAATGCCCTAAGAAATAACCCTTCCGACGATGAAACCCGTTATAACTATGCCCTAGCAAAAGAGCTTTTAGAAAACGAAAAACCTCCTGAAGAACAGGAGCAAGACGATCAAAAAGATCAAAAAGATCAACAAGATAAAGAACAAGAAGAGGATCAAGATCAAGAGGAGGATCAAGAGGGGGATCAAGAAAATAAAGATGAACAAGACCCGAATGAAGAAGGAGATGAGGGTGATGAAAATAAAGACGACGGTAAGCCCAAAAACGAAGGAGATCAAAATAAAGATCAAAAAGATCAGCAAAATAACAACTCCCCAGAAAAGAAAAATCAAGAACCCAAACAAGGCCAACTTTCCCCTCAACAAGTTCAAAGTTTATTAGAAGCAATGAATAATCAGGAAAAAAAGGTCCAGGACAAAGTCAACGCAAAGAAAGTTAAAGGGGTACCAGTTCGAGGAAAAAAAGATTGGTAAAGATGATGAACATTAAAGCAGTTCCTTTTCTTTTAATTCTATTTATAGGGATGACTTTCAGTGTCCATTCCCAAATCTCCTTTGATGCTCAAGTGAGCAAAAAAAGGCTGGGCATTAATGAACGGCTTCGAGTTGATTTTAAAATGAATGAAAACGGAGACAATTTTATCCCTCCAAGTTTTACAAATTTTTTGGTGGTCAGTGGTCCCCAGCAATCGGTTAATCGTTCTTGGGTAAATGGAGTCAGTAGTTTTTCGAAAACCTATACCTATTTTCTTTCTCCGAAAACCAAAGGGAAATTGACTATCGATCAAGCCTCAATTACCATACAAGGAGAAGTTTACAAAACCTCACCTGTAGAGATTGAAGTCACAGAGGCTGTAGAAAAGCCCAATGACCCCAACAACATTGACTATATCACAGATGAAAACATTCAATTGGTGGCCGAAATATCGAACACCAACCCCTATATAAATGAAGGAATTTCAGTAGTGTATAAATTGTATTTCCGAAACCCCATTTCGATTACAGATGTCCAGGAATTAGAGACCCCGAGTTATGGTGATTTTTGGAGTAATAAAATCAATATTGGCAGAGTACAGGTAAATCCACGAGGGAGTTATAAAGGAGAACAATACAACGAGGTGGTGTGGCAAAAAGTAGTGCTCTATCCTCAAAAATCAGGTAAGCTCACTTTAGAACCTCTGACACTAAATCTCAGTTTACAGGTTCCTAGTAACAGGCAAGATTTGTTTGGTAGAAGAATTCTTACTCAAGGTCAAAAAACAATTACTGCAGGTAAAAGGGAACTCAATGTGAAGCCCCTTCCTACTCAAGGACAACCCGATAGTTTTTCAGGAGCGGTGGGGGAATTTGATTTCGACGTGATTTTATCTAAAGAGTCTCTAAAAGCTTCCGAGTCGTTTCAAGCAAAAATAAAGATTAATGGAAAAGGGAATTTGAATTTATTTAACTTACCCAAACTTAATGTACCCAATACTTTAGAAGTTTACGAACCTGAGCGCACCGAAAACATTAAAACAAACTTGACCGGTATGCAAGGAAGTGTAGAGGAATTGTACACCATAGTACCACAGTATCAAGGAAAATACCCCATACCCGCGGTGCAATTTTCATATTTTGACCCCAAGCAAGAGGCTTACCAAATCTTAAAATCCCAGGAATTATTGGTTGATGTTTATGATGGTCCCGTGGCAGGTATTGCTTCACAAAACACAAACAGCATAGGAGCGAAAAGGCCCGTGACTGAAGTGGACAGTTCGTTCAGATTCATCCAACTTGAAACAAACTTAAAACCTATAAAAACAGCTCCTTTTTGGGCGAGTTTAAAATTCTGGATTCTCTTGGGTCTTCCTTTTGTACTACTACTGTTTGCTTATTTATTCAAGCGTTTTATATTAAATAAATCAGAAGACTCCTCAAGTGTAAAACAGCGTTTAGCGAAACAGCTTGCGAAAAAGTATTTGAGTTCAGCTAAAAAAGCATTGCACAATCAAGTTGAATTTTATGAAGCTTTAGAAAGAGCTTTACATAATTATTTAAAAGCTAAACTTAAAATAGAGACCACTGAGCTGAGTAAGGCTAAAATTGAGCAACTTTTACTTAAAAAAAGGGTGGAACAGCAGCTCGCTAAAGATTTTATTGAAGTGGTTGAAAATTGTGAATTAGCGCGCTATGCTCCAGGTTCTGCAGGGAGCATTCAAACTGATTATGAAAGGGCTAGCCGAGTGATGGCAGCCATAGACAGACAATTATGAAAAAGCGAATGAATTTTGTGTTGTTTTTACTTTGGGCTGGATCTTTACTCCATGCCCAAGAAAACACCTCCTCTCTTTTTGATCAAGGAAATGCCTACTACAACGAGGCTAATTATGCAGAAGCAGTAAACTCATACAAACAAGTTCTACAAAACGGTTTGCATAGTGCAGAACTATATTACAATTTAGGAAGTGCATATTATCGATTGAACCAAGTTGCAGAAAGCATCTACTATTTTGAAAAAGCAAAAAAATTAGATCCTAAAAATGAAGACATTAAGATCAACAGTTCTTTTGCTCAAAACATGACAATTGATGCCATTGAGCCGCTGCCGGAGTCCCAAATTACACAGCTTAGAAATCGACTTTTTGGATTGATGAGCTTGGATTCTTGGTCACAACTTTGTTTGGTTTTCCTTTGGCTTTCGCTTGGCCTTTTTTTAGGATATCTGTTTGTCTTTTCGTCCAATTTAAAACGCGTTTTTTTCTTTTTATCTCTAATCACCAGTTTGCTCTTTTTAGGAAGTTTTACAGTTGGTTTTTCTAAAAATGCCCTCTTGGATCAAAACCAATTTGCAATTCTTTTTTCATCAAAAATTGACGTATGGTCTGAGCCAAACCAGCAAGGGGAATTACTTTTTATACTCCATGAAGGAACAAAAGTTCAGGTTTTAGACTCGTTATCAGAATGGAAAAAGATTCGAATTGCAAATGGCTCAGAAGGCTGGTTCAAGAATGGTGAAATCAAAAAACTGATCGATTGATTTAAATCAATTGAGATTCCATAAGATTGTTGTTTGTAAATATCCAATCAAATAAAAAGGCTGCTATTTCAGAGAGCAAAGGATACAATTCGGACTCGAGAAGTACCTTTTCTGGGAAAAGGGTGATGACACTTTCAATTTGCTGATAAGCCATAAGTAACGCACTGAGGATAAGAATCCATTTAAACAGTCCGAAAAGACCACCCACAAGGCGATTTATAAATCCAAGTGCGATGATCTGTAAAGTCTTGGTTAGCATTTTTGCAAGTAAAGAAATGCTGTAAACGATCGCAATAAAGAGTAGTAAAAAACTGACAACCTGAACGATTTTAGGATTCATGTCGATATAAGACTGGATGTAAACGGCAATACTGTTCGAAAATTTAAAGGCTCCAAGTATTCCAGCAAAAAGAGCTATTAATCCAGCGATTTCAACAACAAACCCTTTGATCAAACCCCGGATAAAACCGTAGGCTAGGAAAATCAGTAGGACAATATCTAAACTATTCATGCCTACAAAGTACAGATTTTTGATAAACCTCTGAGAGAAAACATGTTTTTTAAGAACAGAAACAAGGGAAATAATATCTTTGCATATGGCCAATTATACCCGCGATCAAGAATTAAAATCCCGATGGGAAAATGTGATTCGAATTCTTACCGAAAAGTTTTCAGATGGTGAAGATCTGGATGTAGAAGGGGTTCTTTATCTTATTGGTTTACAAGAGTACGGTAAACCACATGAAAAGCTTAAGAAAGAGGATAATGTCAATCTGATTCATATAGGCTTATGTACAATTCTAGAACCCTTTGGCTATTACCGCTTTGATTTTATAGATGAGGAGGGTTGGCCTCATTTTGAATTAGTTGAGGCCCTTCCCAACTTAAAACCCGGAGAGCAAAGTATATTGGTAAAAGGAGCTGTTGTAGATTACTTTGTGAAGCAAGGGCTCATTTCCTAAAACTACCCTATTTTTGTGAAATGATTGAAGAAGTAAAAAAACACTTAAAGAAAGTTGAGGCATTTTCAGAAAATGATGCGGAGGCTATTGAAAATTTCAGGCTGAGTTATGCTGGAAAAAAAGGAATTCTCAACGAATTGTTTGCTGCATTTAGAGCAGTGCCTAACGAGGAGAAAAAAGCTTTTGGACAAGCATTGAATACTCTTAAAACCGCTGTTAGCGAAAAGGTGCAGCTGCTTCAGTCACAACATATAGTTCAGGGGGGTGCTCCTAAGATTCAAGATCCAAGCAGATCTGCTTTCCCAACTGAAATGGGGAATCGGCATCCGCTTTCCGTTGTAAAAAATCGAATAATTGATATTTTTTCACAAATCGGCTTTACAATTTCTGAGGGTCCAGAAATCGAAGACGACTGGCATAATTTCACTGCGCTAAACCTTCCTGAACATCATCCTGCTCGGGATATGCAAGACACGTTCTTTATTCAGACCCATCCTGATATTTTGTTGCGAACACATACCTCATCGGTTCAGGTGCGTTACATGGAAAAAAATCAACCTCCTATTCGTACCATTTCTCCAGGAAGGGTATTTAGGAATGAGGCTATTTCAGCACGAGCACATTGTATTTTTCACCAAATTGAAGGCCTGTACATCGCTAAGGATGTTTCTTTTGCAGATCTAAAACAAACCCTACAATATTTTACGAATGCCTTATTTGGGAATTCAAAAATTAGACTTCGTCCGTCTTATTTTCCTTTTACCGAACCCAGTGCAGAAGTTGATATTTATTGGGGATTGGAAACGGAAACGGATTATCGGATTACCAAAGGGACAGGATGGCTTGAGATTATGGGCTGTGGTATGGTAGATCCCAATGTCCTTGAAAATTGCGGGATAGATCCAGAGGTCTATTCAGGCTATGCCTTCGGAATGGGGATCGAACGAATTGCAATGTTGTTATATCAAATCAGTGATATTCGCCTGTTTTTTGAAAACGACGTACGTTTTTTAAAACAATTTAAGGGAACTCTTTAATCCAATTTATTTGCTAATCGAGCAAAACCTCTTTTCGGATCTTTTTTGAGATATAGGATTTCATAAACGGTATGGAGGATTGGGAATGCTGTTTTTTCCATTTCATTTATTTTAAAAATCAATCCGGCAGCATAATACCCTTCTGCAATCATATTCATTTCCATTTGGGCACTTTTGACGGAGTATCCTTTTCCAATCATGTTTCCAAAACGCCGATTTCTGCTGAAACCAGAATAGGCTGTTACCAACAGATCTCCGAGATAGGCAGATTGATCAATATTTCTTTTCCGTGGACTAATTTTTTTAATAAATCGTTTCATTTCGCGGATGGAGTTGCTAATTAGAACACTTTGAAAATTATCCCCATAATTTAATCCATGGGCTATACCCGATGCAATGGCATAAATATTTTTTAGTGTAGCGGCATATTCTGTGCCGATGACATCAGTAGAAATTTTAACCTTGAGATAGGAAGTTTGCATGAGTTGTTTAAGTTGGCTTGCTTTTTCTTTTCTCTCACAGGCAAGGGTCAAATAGGACAAGCGTTCTAAAGCAATTTCTTCAGCATGTGAAGGTCCTGAAATCACCACAAATTGGTCTTTCGGGAGATGATACTTTTGGGTTAAATACGCTCCAACTAAGAGTTGACTTTCTGGGAGAATTCCTTTCACACCCGATACGATAACTTTGTCTGTTAAAGAAACTTGAATCTTTTCGAATTCGGCGGTTAAAAAAGCGGAAGGGATGGCCAATACAATCCAATCGCATTTTGAAACAACCTCATTGAGGTCGGTGTAAACGGTAATCCGACGAGGTCTAAATTTTACATTGGTAAGATAAAGTGGATTTTTCCTTGTTTTTTTTAAAATTAGAGCCTGCTGTTCATTACGAACATACCAATGAACGTGTATTTTACTATCGGTTAAAATTTTAACTAAGGCAGTTGCCCAACTCCCCCCACCAAGAACGCCTACAGTTGCTCTAGGAGGATGGACTCGAGATAATTTAAAGGGCTTCAAAAATTGGAGGGTTTATTTTATAAAACTACATCCAGCTATCCCAAGGGATTCTACTTAAAAGCAGCAAAAGACCGATACTATAAAACAAAGCAATTCTCAAAAATTTCTTTGAAGAGGTTGTTTGTCTTTTGTGCATGGACCAACCCATGGTAATCAATACTATTGCCAAGAGATTGGTTATGGGGTGTTCTACTAGATACAATCGCGTTTGGGCATCCTTCATAACCCCCATACCTAAAGCACTCCATTGATCAAACCATGGAGAAACAAAGTAGAGAATTAATCCAATTAACAATTGAATATGAGAAAAAATGAGTCCAAAAAGGCTGATCCGTAGATCTTTAGCGCCAAATTCTTTTCCACTAATTCTTCCTCTTAAAGCATTTAAAATAGCAAGAACTAAGAGGATAAGCACAAAATAGGCCCAGTAGGAGTGAACGGATCGTAAAATAGAATACATATTTTTTTTAGTAAAATTACTTTATTTTGGGGAATGACAGAATTTCATTTTACATTTTAGTCCTTTTTCGTTTTACAGATAGAAATAAGTTAACTTTAAAAAAACAGAACTATGCAAATAAAGAATTTCGTTTTTCCTTTTTTAATGATGGTTATGTTGGGCTGTGCCCCATCGAAAAAAGAGAAAATTACTACATCAGAAACATTTGGAATTGTAATACACGGTGGTGCAGGAACCCTTTTACGAAAAAATATGACCCCAGAAAAAGAAGCTGCCTATCGAGAAAAATTAACCGAGGCAATTCAAGTAGGGTATGAAATTCTCAAAAATGGAGGAAGCAGTCAAGAAGCTGTTGAAAAAACCATTCATGTGATGGAGGATTCTCCTTTATTTAATGCTGGAAAAGGGGCGGTCTTAACGGCTGAAGAAACTATTGAGCTAGACGCCTCCTTTATGAATGGAGAAACTCTAGACGCGGGTGCAATCGCAGGAGTAAGGACAATAAAACACCCGATCTCAGCAGCAATAAAGGTGATGGAAAGCTCTTCTCATGTGATGCTATCAGGTCAAGGGGCAGATCAATTTGCTGCAGAGCAAGGTTTGGAAATTGTCGCGCCTGAATATTTTTACACTGAGCAGAGAAAAGAGGCTTTGAACCGTGTAAAAGAGGCAGAACGAAAAGGGGGAGAATCCGCTTCCCTAGAACAGGAATTTCTTAAAAATCAGCGCTACGGAACCGTAGGCTGCGCAGCTTTAGACAAAAATGGGAATCTTTCCGCTGGAACATCCACGGGGGGGATGACCAATAAAAAGTGGAATAGAATCGGAGATGCACCAATTATCGGTGCAGGAACCTATGCAAATAATGCTACTTGTGCTATTTCTGCCACGGGATGGGGAGAATTCTTTATTCGCTCTGTAGTAGCGCATGATATTTCAGCCCTTATGGAATACAAAGGCTTGTCTATACAAGAGGCTGCACGAATCGTTATACATGAAAAAGTTGCTAAATTGGGTGGTGACGGAGGAGTTGTAGGGATTGATCATCAAGGAAATGTCGCCATGGAAATGAATACTCCGGGGATGTATCGCGCTCATATCAATAGTATGGGGAATCTTACCGTCAAAATCTACAAAGACGAGTAAAAAACCGAATTTATAGGTCATGTCTGAAGAAGCCGTTTTTGATGAAGGGCGTAAAATTATCCATATCGATATGGATGCTTTTTTTGCCGCTGTAGAACAAAGGGATCATCCAGAATGGCGAGGAAAACCTTTAGCAGTGGGGGGAGGAGGTCCCCGTGGGGTAGTTGCTGCAGCCAGTTATGAAGCGAGAAAATTTGGGGTTCGAAGTGCTATGAATGGAAGAGTTGCCCAAGAATTGTGTCCTCAATTGATTTTTGCAAACGCTCGATTTGAGCGCTATAAGGAAATCTCAAAAAAAATACGGAGCATATTTTTGGAATACACCTCTCTAGTAGAGCCCTTGTCACTGGACGAGGCCTATTTAGATGTATCCGAATATCCATCAGCAACTCTTGTAGCGCAAGAGATTCGAGCTAAAATTAATGAGCAAACTGGCCTTACGGCATCTGCAGGGATTTCCATCAATAAATTTTTAGCTAAAATCGCCAGTGATTGGAATAAACCAAATGGCCAAAAAACACTTCCACCGAATGAAGTACTTCCATTTTTAGAACAACTCGATGTAAAAAAATTTCACGGGATAGGTAAAAAAACCAAACTGAAAATGTACCATCTCGGTATTTATACTGGAAAAGATTTAAAGTTGAAATCCCTTGATTTCTTAAAAGAACATTTTGGAAAAGCAGGAGCCTATTATTATACTGTGGTTCGTGGAATTCACAACAGTCCTGTAAAGCCCCAAAGAGTTCCAAAGTCTTTAGGGATAGAGCGAACCTTTACTTCCAATTTAAGCAGTGAGATTTTCTTAGAAGAAAAAATAAAAGAGTTGTCCGAGGGTTTGGAACGGCGACTTCAAAAAAGCAGTCTTGCAGGGAAAACGATCACCTTAAAAATTAAATACAGTGATTTTACTATACAGACAAGATCTAAAACAGGGAGTCTATATTTGAGTTCAAAAGAAATACTGTATGAGCAAGCCAAAGCTCTTCTGTATCAAAATAAACTAGAGAATTCGGTAAGGTTAATAGGGATATCGATGTCGAATTTAAATACCCTAAAACCAAAATCCTTACCTCTGAAAAATAAGAATTTAAACCCCCAATTAAGTCTCCCTTTCTAAATAATGGAAACTCTCAAAGTATTGACCATCCCCTTGGATTCTATTGGCATAGCAGTGAGATTTACAAGCATATCCTCCTTCTCTACATAGCCCTTCTCTAGTGCAATCTGATTGATTTCTTCGATGGTTTTATCCGTACTGTTGAGGTTGCTGTAATAAAAGGCTTTTACTCCCCAAAGCAAACTCAACTGATTTAAAATCTGTTTATTCGAGGTGTAAACTAACACGTGAGATTTGGGACGCCATGCAGAAATTTGATAGGCTGTGTAGCCACTGTTGGTTAGAGTGCAAATAGCTTTTGCATCAATGTCATTTGCCAAATGAGCTGCGTGATAACAAATGGACTTTGTGATAAATCGTTTGGTTCTAATTTTTGGAGGATCTTGAGGCACTTCGATAAGGTCTGAGTTTTCTACCGTTGTTAGAATATTAGACATAGTTTTAATGACTTCTACAGGATATTTTCCCACGGAGGTTTCTCCAGACAGCATTACGGCATCTGCACCATCCATAACGGAGTTTGCTACATCATTCACCTCAGCTCTTGTAGGAGTCAAGCTGTCAATCATAGTCTCCATCATTTGAGTAGCGATGATAATGGGAATACGCGCTTTTTTTGCTAAAAGGACCAATTGTTTTTGAATTAAAGGAACCTCTTGTGCAGGTACTTCAACTCCTAAATCCCCTCGAGCGACCATAAGTCCTTCACTGTAAGCTATAATTTTATCAATGTTTTCAATGGCTTCAGGTTTTTCGATTTTAGAGATAATAGGAATCTTTCGGTCACAGTGTTTCGCCATGAGTTCTTTAAGGTCAATTAAATCTTGACTATATCGAACAAAAGAAAGAGCGATCCAATCGATGTCTTCTTTGAAGATAAACATAGCATCTTCAATGTCTTTCTTAGTTAAAGCGGGGAGTGATATTTTTGTTTTAGGTAGGTTTACTCCTTTATTGGATTTAAAAGCCCCTCCTTGAATAACCACTGCTTCAACTTCATTTACTTTGTTGGTAGCAGTAACCTCGAAAATCAATTTACCATCATCCAAGAGAATGCGTTCTCCTTCGGAAACGTCTTTAGG
The DNA here is from genome assembly GCA_017858055.1 of Flavobacteriaceae bacterium. Classification (GTDB taxonomy): domain Bacteria; phylum Bacteroidota; class Bacteroidia; order Flavobacteriales; family Flavobacteriaceae; genus MS024-2A. The sequence goes on along the minus strand of JAFMCA010000020.1, from coordinate 7,565 downwards.
AAAATTTTTATAGTTCATGTAGGCTTTTTGAGCATTCCCTACAAAAGGGGCATCGGTAGAAAAAAGTACTTTATCTCCGGGGTTTACAAAAGCTCCTTCAACAATTTTACCCACACGAAGTTTGGGACCTTGAAGATCACCTAAAATGGCTGTGTTGACATTTAATTTTTTATCTACTCTCCGAATCATTCTAATGCGTTCACTTACATCGTTGTAATCCGCATGAGAAAAGTTGATACGAAATACGTTCACTCCAGCTAATATCATCTTCTCGATAATTTCGTCTGAAGAAGTAGCTGGACCTAGAGTCGCAACTATTTTAGTTTTTTTGATAATGTTCATTAATCAAATATTAAGTTCAATCGGTTTTTAATTTTTTCCTCTGGCATCTTGTACACCATGGAGGTTGATTTCCATGTGTTTAAGGGCTTTAGGAGCATATCTATCGTATGCAAATCTTGTGATTTTATAAAAAAATCAACCTGTTTAAATTTAGGAAATAAAGATACTTCATTTCTCAGAGGGAGTTCAAATAATGTACTATTATTTATTTTTGAAGGACTTTGTTCATGTATTGCTTTATTAGAAAAAAGTGTCGTGGTGACATCCAGCAGAGGATTTTCCCATTCATACATTAAAAAGGATGCGGGAGTATCCTGAAAAGCAATATCGTCCACTCTTTTAAAGTTTGCAGCCAGGCGTTGATTGAGAAAAAAAGCGATTTGATAGGCCTCTATACTACTATGGATTGCGATGATATGATCTTGAAGGGTATCATCTTCAAATGCTAAATGATAGATTTTCTGATTCATTTTTCCACTTGAATACGGTTAAGTTTTAGAGCACGTACTGCAATTTTTGCTGCCTTTTCTTCTGCTTTCTTTTTAGAATTTTCCTTTGCTTTTGCAGTTAGCGTTCCCTCAACGAGTAACTGGCATGAATAATTGAACGAGGGATTTAATCCGTTGACTTGAGTGGTTTTAAATTCAACCTGCTTTTTGTTTTTCTGTCCCCATTCGATAAGGAGAGCTTTATGACTTAACACAAACGTATCCAAGCCATCCATATCTACATAAGGATTCACGACATGTTGCTCGACATAGGCTTTGGTCTTTAGATAACCTTTGTCAATAAATAAAGCTCCTAGGAGTGATTCCAATAAATTTCCATGAATATCCTCTCCAAAATTTTGGTGGTGGTTGTCTATTTCAGCGATTTTTGAGAGCCCCATTTCTTTTCCGATTTGGTTGAGTTTAGCACGACTTACAATTTTGGCACGAAGTTTAGTTAGGGAACCTTCTTTAGCATCGGGATAATTATGATAAAGGATTTCAGCGATAATGGAATTTAGGATGGCATCACCCAAAAACTCCAATCGCTCAAAGTTAACCGATTCCCCCGATGTTTTTTTAAGATTAACAGAGCTGTGTGTAAAAGCTTCTTTGTACAAATCCCCCTTGGAAGTCTTGATTTTTAACAACTTCTGGAGTTCTACAAAAAAATTCCCTGACGTTTCCATTCGGGAATTCCTTATGTAATCAAAAATTTTCACACCTCTTTAGTAAGAGATTTTTTTAAACAACACACAAGCGTTGTGTCCACCAAATCCAAAGGTATTGGAAAGGGCAACATTCACTGTTCGTTCTTGGGGTTTATCGAAGGTGAAGTTTATTTTAGAATCGATTTCTTCATCGTCTGTTTGATGATTAATCGTAGGGGGTACGATACCGTGTTTTATCGCCAGTATGGAGGCAATTGCTTCTACAGCACCAGCGGCTCCTAATAGATGACCTGTCATGGATTTCGTAGAGTTGATATTCATACTATAGGTATGCTCTTTAAAGACAGATACAATTGCATTGGATTCTGCAATATCTCCCAGGGGAGTTGAGGTTCCATGCATGTTGATGATATCGACATCTTGGGGTTTTAACCCAGCATCTTTGAGACAGTTCTCCATCACTTTTTTGGCACCTAGACCTTCGGGATGTGGAGCGGTCATGTGGTAGGCGTCTGCAGAAAGACCTCCTCCAGCTAATTCGGCATAAATTGTTGCGCCACGATTTACAGCGTGTTCGTAGGATTCTAAGATCAATGCACCAGCGCCTTCTCCAAGAACAAATCCGTCTCGATCTTTATCAAAAGGTCTTGAGGCGGTTAGTGGGTCATCATTTCGCTTGGAAAGTGCATGCATAGCATTGAATCCTCCAATACCAGCCTTGGTAACGGCGGCTTCAGAGCCCCCAGTAACCATGACGTCGGCATAGCCTAATCGAATGTAATTTAATGCATCAATCATTGCATTTGAAGCCGATGCACAGGCGGAAACGGTGGCAAAGTTTGGCCCTCTAAATCCATATTTAATAGAAATAAGCCCTGGGGCTATATCCGCAATCATTTTGGGAATAAAGAAGGGGTTAAACCTTGGGTTTTCATCATCAGCAGCAAAATTGAGGACCTCGTTTTGGAAAGTCTCCAGACCTCCAATCCCGGCACCCCAAATAACACCAATACGATCTTTATCAATTTTTTCTAGGGGTAGTTTGGCATCTTCTATAGCCTCGGCTACAGACACCATGGCATATTGAGCAAAGCGGTCGTATTTCCGTGCTTCTTTTCGATCGAAATGGTCCAAAGGATCAAAATTCTTTAGCTCGCAAGCAAATTGAGTTTTGAATAAGCTCGGATCAAAATAAGTGATTGGCCCAGCACCGCTTTTACCAGAAAGTAAACCCTCCCAATATTCTGAGAGGGTATTCCCAATGGGTGTAAGGGCTCCCAATCCGGTAACTACTACACGTCTTGGTTCCATTGTTCTTAATTAGTCTGCTTGTTCAATAAATTGAATGGCTTGGCCAACCGTAGCAATGTTTTCTGCTTGGTCATCTGGAATTTGGATATCAAATTCCTTTTCGAATTCCATGATCAATTCCACGGTATCCAACGAGTCTGCTCCTAAGTCATTAGTGAAGCTCGCTTCAGCTACAACTTCGTTTTCGTCAACACCTAGTTTGTCAACTATGATGGCTTTTACTCTTGAGGAAATATCTGACATGATCTTGTTTAGTTTAATTATGTTCAACAAAAATATAAAACTTTAAATGAATATGATATAATGAGTTTGAATATTCCAATAAAATTCCAATTCAACTTAACCATTCGTTCTCGAAAGTAGTATATTTACTGAGGATTAACTCCGTATTGATGACTAAAAATATAATTTTATTTGCCTCTGGGAATGGATCAAATGTGGAGCAAATTTGCCGCTTTTTTGAACAAGATCAAACAATTTCTGTCGTTTCAATTTACACGAACAATCCAAATGCAGGAGTTATTCAACGGATGCAACCCTTTGGAATAACGGTTCGTGTATTTGATAAAAGCTCATTTACGGATGGCACTTTATTAAGTCAAGTCCGTGCACTTCATCCTGATCTTATTGTTTTGGCTGGGTTTTTATGGAAAATTGGAAGCGATTGGGTTAGCACCTTCGCAAAAAAAATAATCAACATCCATCCTGCCCTTTTACCTAAATACGGAGGCAAAGGGATGTACGGCATGCATGTACATCAAGCAGTAAAAGACAACAAGGAGAGCAAAACAGGGATTACCATTCATTACGTAAATGAAGCCTATGATGAAGGAGCGATACTCTTTCAAGAAGAAGTTGCCCTTTCCGATGAGGATACACCCGAAACAATTGCAACAAAAGTTCACAGTTTAGAACACCTTCATTTTGCACCTGTTATTTCACGCTTATTAAATCCTCCCTCGAATGGAGTCTAAAACCGTACACCTCTACACTGACGGATCTTCACTCGGAAATCCCGGTCATGGAGGGTATGGATTGATTTTGGAATGGGTAGGAAAGTCCTATAAAAAAGAGCTCTCTCAAGGGTTTATTAGAACTACAAACAACCGAATGGAACTACTAGCTGTAATTGTTGGACTTGAAAAACTTAAAAAAGTTCCCATGCAGGTTGTGGTCTACTCGGATTCAAAATATGTAGTTGATGCAGTTGAAAAAAAATGGGTTTTTAGATGGGAAAAGACCAATTTTAAGGATAAAAAAAACAGCGATTTGTGGAAGCGGTTTTTAAAAGTCTATAAGAAGCACGATGTCCAATTTCAATGGATTAAAGGACACAATATGCATCCACAAAACGAACGCTGTGACCAATTAGCAGTGAACGCTGCCAAAGGGAAAGAGTTGATAGCGGATACTGTTTTCCAACAATCAGAGCAATCTGACTCTAAATGAAACGCTATAGATCGTTGTGAAAATAAATCTTGGGGATAACTCCAAAACGCGCTTCAAGTTTTTTACTTTTGTAGTATGAACAATAAACTTTTGGTTCTGGGCACTATCGCCTATGACGCTATAGAAACCCCATTTGGGAAAACCGGAAAAATATTGGGGGGTTGTGCCACCTACATTGGATTAGCAGCATCAAATTTCAAAACATCGTGTGGATTAGTATCAATCATTGGATCGGATTTTGAATCTGCACATTGGGAACTTCTAAAAAAGAAAAAATTAGATTTAACAGGAGTAGAAACGTTGGAGGGAGAAAAAACCTTCTTTTGGAGTGGTAAATATCACAACGATTTAAATACCCGAACTACCCTAGAAACCCAACTCAATGTTTTGACGAAATTTGAACCCAAAGTTCCGGAAAACTTTAAGGACGCAAGTATCGTTCTGCTGGGAAATCTTGATCCCAACATCCAAATGGAAGTACTTCGTCAGATGTCAAAAAAACCCGATTTGGTGGTCATGGACACCATGAATTTTTGGATTGAGAGCTATCGGGAAAAATTAGATGAATTAATTGGTAAAGTTGATGTAATCTCAATAAATGATGAGGAAGCAAGACAACTAACGGGGAAACATTCCTTAGTAGAATCAGCCAAATTGATTCAAACCCTGGGACCTAAATACGTCATTATAAAAAAAGGAGAACACGGAGCATTATTATTTCATGAGAATAAGATATTCTGTGCACCGGGACTTCCTTTAGAAGAAGTTTTTGATCCAACTGGAGCAGGAGATAGCTTTATTGGAGGGTTTTCTGCTTACCTCTCCCAACGCGGAAAAATTTCTTTTGAAGAAATGAAAACAGCAATCATCATAGGTTCTGCACTCGCTTCCTTTACGGTCCAAGAATTTGGAACTACAGCACTAGAAAAAATCAGTTTTACCCAACTCGCACAAAGAATAAAGACCTTTAAAAGACTAACAGAATTTGAAATTGAACTAACATAAGTTTCCAATGAGTGATGCAATTAAACACGAATGTGGAATTGCCCTACTGCAATTAAAAAAGCCCTTAGCCTTTTACAAGGAAAAATACGGAAGTGCATTTTATGGCATAAATAAAATGTATTTGTTGATGGAGAAGCAGCACAACCGCGGTCAAGATGGTGCTGGCTTTGCCAGTATTAAATTCGACGTGAATCCAGGACAACGCTACATCAGTAGGGTTCGCTCTGCCGATCAGCAACCCATACAAAAGATTTTCAAAATCATAAATTCTCGAATTCAAAAGCAAATTGAACTTGAACCTGAAATTATAAACGATGCTGAAGCCCTTAAAAGCAGAGTCCCCTATATAGGTGAATTGATGTTGGGTCATGTTCGTTATGGTACTTTTGGTAAAAATAACATTGAAAGTGTACATCCTTTTTTAAGACAAAACAACTGGATGCACAGAAATTTAATTGTTGCAGGAAATTTTAACCTGACCAACGTAAACGAGTTGTTTCAAAACTTGGTGGATTTGGGACAGCATCCAAAAGAAAAAGCCGATACGGTTACGGTAATGGAGAAAATCGGACATTTTTTAGATGATGCGGTTGCGAAGATTTATAAAAATTTAAGAAAGGAGGGCTATTCTAAAAAAGAAGCCTCTCCCAAGATTGCGGAACGTCTAAAAATTTCAAAAATTCTTCGAAAAGCATCAAAAAATTGGGACGGAGGATATGCCATGGCAGGTTTGTTTGGCCACGGAGATTCTTTTGTTTTAAGAGACCCCGTAGGGATTCGACCGGTATATTACTATTCCGATGATGAAATCGTGGTAGTTGCCTCCGAACGACCTGTAATCCAGACAGTGTTTAACGTGCCTTATGACAAGGTCAAAGAGTTAGAGCCCGGACATGCCTTAATCACCAAAAAAGTTGGTGGAACCTCTATCAAAAAAATTCAAGAGCCACAAACCAAGAAAGCCTGTTCTTTTGAACGAATTTACTTCTCAAGAGGTGGAGATGCTGAAATATATCAAGAACGTAAAGATTTAGGAAAAGCACTGTTTCCTTTGGTTCATAAGGCAATATCAGGGGATTTGGAAAATACGGTATTTTCCTTTATTCCAAATACCGCTGAAACTTCATTTTATGGATTGATAGGTGCCGTTCAGGATCATGTACGAGCCACGCTGCGTGAAGAACTATTTAAAACCAATACTCCTGACAGCGAAGCGTTCTCCAAACTTTTAGAGCTCAAGCCGAGAATTGAAAAAATTGCCATCAAGGATGCTAAATTACGAACCTTTATAACAGAAGATAGTGATCGGGATGATTTGGTCGCTCACGTTTATGATGTTACCTATGGGGTAGTCAAACCCTCGGACAATTTGGTCATAATAGACGACAGTATAGTTCGTGGAACTACGTTGCAAAAAAGTATACTTCGAATGCTTGATCGATTGGGTCCAAAGAAGATTGTGGTTGTCTCTAGTGCTCCGCAAATCCGATATCCCGATTGTTACGGAATCGATATGGCAAAGCTAGAGGAGTTTATTGCTTTTCGAGCTGCCCTAGCTTTGCACGAAGACGACGGAACGTATGAGGAGATCATCGCCTCTGTCTATAAAAACTGTCAGGCAAGTATACTTGAAGGAGAGAAAACACCTCCAAACCATGTAAAGGCTATTTATGCTCCTTACACCAACGAACAGATTTCCAGTAAAATTGCCTATTTGCTTAAAAATGATCTCATCAAAGCAGAGGTAGAAATCCTATTTCAAACAATAGATGGACTTCATTTAGCTTGTCCCAAAAACTTAGGAGACTGGTATTTTTCTGGAGATTACCCAACTCCAGGAGGTTGTCGTGTGGTGAATCAAGCTTTTGTAAATTTTGTAGAGAAAAACAACAAAAGGGCATATTAAGGGAAAAATACGATGAAGGGTTTGCTTTTAGTGTAAAATCCAGTGGTGCGTTGGGTTTAGAAAGAATTATTAACTATAATTAAAAATACAAATTTACACTATAACCCAAAAAAATGCTTTTAAACGACAAAATAGTTTTTCCGAAAATCTTAAGGATACTTTTACAGTACCTGAACATAAGTAGGTTAAGTTCATGGTAAGATTTGGGGCAAAAAGGAGGAATTTATTCCTCCTTTTTATTTTTAAACAGTTTGTTAACAGCTAAACCGCTAATCCCAAATAAAGACTTTTAAACGACAAAATAGTTCTTCCAAAAATCTTAAGAATACTTTTACAAGACCTGAACATAAGTAGGTTAAGTTCATGGTAAGATTTGGGGCAAAAAGGAGGAAT
>JAFMCA010000003.1 GCA_017858055.1 Flavobacteriaceae bacterium | reverse complement strand
ATGGAATTAAGAAATAAGTTAGTTAAATAATATTAAGGAAAACAAATGATGTACACCTTTCCAAACAAACTTAGAAATTTAGCCATTGTATTTATGGTTGTAGGCTTGATAGGGTTAACCTATGGATTCCTCTCAGCTCCGAGTACTATAGAAGAAGCTAAAGCTATAGTCGCCGCAAATCACGGAGAGGGTCATGGGACTTCCCATGAAACTTCAGGTACTTCGGAATCACAAGGTGAAGACAGTTCTCATGCTTCAACTTCTTCACATGCCGAGGATGCGCACCCGACTGCAGATCATCAAGAGCAGGTTGCAGCATCACACAATGGAACCTCTCATGTGGAATCGCATGATGCAGAACACGACGAACACGTATTTCACCAACTGAGCAACAAACCTTGGGCGGCTTTATATGTGGCAGCTTTTTTCTTTTTTATGATTTCTCTTGGAGTATTAGCCTTTTATGCTATTCAGCGTGCAGCTCAAGCAGGATGGTCTCCAGTACTTTTCAGAGTAATGGAAGGGATTACAGCTTATTTACTGCCAGGTGGAGTAATTGTAATTGTAATTCTGCTCCTTTCCGGAATGCATTTCAACCATCTCTTTATCTGGATGGATCCAGAAGTAGTGGCTCATGACAAATTGATTGCGGGGAAAGTAGGATTTTTAAATCTTCCTTTTTTCTTGATCAGAGCAGTAATCTTTCTTTCAGGTTGGACCTTATATCGTTATTTTTCAAGAAAATTTTCTCTTGCTCAGGATACCGCAAGTGACATTTCCAATCACAAAAAGAACTTTAGAATTTCTGCAGCCTTTTTAGTATTTTATATAGTAACGGAATCCATCATGTCTTGGGATTGGATAATGTCAATTGACCCACATTGGTTCAGCACTTTATTTGGATGGTATGTTTTTGCAAGTATGTTCGTTTCTGGAATTACTGCAATAGCCTTAATCACGATCTATTTAAAATCAAAAGGGTATTTGGAATTTGTGAACGATAGTCATATTCATGACCTTGGAAAATTTATGTTTGGAATTAGTGTTTTCTGGACCTATTTGTGGTTTTCACAGTTTATGCTGATTTGGTATTCTAATATTCCGGAAGAGGTAACCTATTTTATTACACGAATAGAAGATTATAATTTACCCTTCTTTGGTATGTTAGTAATGAACTTTATATTCCCTTTGCTAATACTAATGAATAGCGATTACAAACGAATTAACTATTTTATAGTAATGGCGGGTATTGTGATTCTATTGGGGCACTATATGGATGTATTTAATATGATCATGCCATCTGCTGTTGGTGACCAGTGGTTTATTGGTGCAGCAGAAATTGGAGGATTTTTGTTCTTCCTAGGGCTTTTTATATTTATTGTATTCAAAGAAATGACCAAAGCCCCTTTATTAGCTAAAGGTGACCCCTATATGGGTGAAAGTGAACGTTTTCATTATTAAAAATTAATCGAAAAGATAAATGAACCTATTTTTGATACTTTCTGTACTTGTTTTAATTGCTATTTCACTGTGGCAAATAACCAAGATTTTTGAGCTTTCTCAAGCTAAGAAAATCAATACTCAAGTAGCAGACGACGAGGATAATAATTTAAACGGTAAACTGATGTTTGTCTTTTTAATTTTTATCTACGGAATCACCATTTTCTCTTTTTGGGCTTATGGAGACGTCTTGTTACCCGATGCGGCTTCAGAACATGGATCCGATTACGATAATTTGATGTGGATTTCCTTTGCGATCATCTTTTTTGTTCAGACCATCACTCAGGCACTTTTGCATTATTTTTCTTATAAGTATCGAGGAGCAAAAGGAAAGAAAGCCTTATTCTATGCCGATAATGACAAATTAGAAATGCTTTGGACCATTATTCCTGTGATTACTTTAGCAGGACTAATATTATATGGTCTTTACACTTGGACAGATATCATGACCGTCGAAGAAAATGACGAAGCACTTGTTGTAGAGCTTTATGCACAACAGTTTAATTGGAAAGCACGTTATGCTGGAGAGGATGGTGTGTTAGGAGACGCAAACGTTCGTTTTCTTCAAGATTTTGACGGAAAAAACCTCGTCGGAATTGATGCTACAGATCCAAATGGTTTTGATGATGTTGTTGTACAAGAATTGCATCTACCCGTTGGCAGAGAGGTTATTTTTAAAATGCGTTCTCAGGATGTTCTTCACTCTGCCTACATGCCTCACTTTAGAGCGCAAATGAACTGCGTTCCCGGGATGATTACAGAGTTTGCATTTACACCCAATATAACCTCAGAGGAAATGCGTCAAGATCCAGAGGTCGTTGCTAAGGTGAAAAAAATAAATAAAATTCGAGCTGAAAAAAGCAAAGAATTAGTCGCCAGTGGTGACGTAGCTTTAGACCCTTATGAATTTGATTTTCTATTGCTTTGTAATAAGATATGCGGTGCATCACATTACAATATGCAAATGAAAATTATAGTTGAAACCGAAAAAGAATTTGAAAACTGGATGAGTTCTCAGCAAACATTTGCTGAAGTTATTCAATAATTTAAACACCATATAGATTATGTCAACAGCAGCAGCACATACAGAAGAGGATCACGGACATCATCACAAAGAGACCTTTGTAACGAAATACATCTTTAGTCAAGATCACAAGATGATCTCAAAACAGTACCTGATTACGGGACTATTTATGGGGATTATAGGGATTGCCATGTCCCTTTTATTTCGATTACAATTAGCATGGCCTGAGCAGCCTTTTGGAATTTTTGAAGTATTGCTTGGCAAATGGGCACCAGATGGTGTTATGGATCCTAATGTTTATTTAGCATTGGTTACCATTCACGGTACCATTATGGTCTTTTTTGTTTTGACTGCAGGACTTAGTGGAACATTCAGTAACCTTCTTATTCCATTACAAATTGGAGCACGGGATATGGCTTCTGGGCTGTTGAATATGATTTCATTTTGGTTGTTTTTCCTTTCAAGTGTGATTATGGTGCTTTCTCTTTTTGTTGAGGCAGGACCAGCTGCAGCAGGGTGGACAATTTATCCTCCATTAAGTGCTTTACCTCAAGCTCAACCGGGCTCAGGAACAGGAATGACCCTTTGGTTAGTTTCTATGGCAATATTCATTGCCTCCTCCTTGTTGGGATCGTTAAACTATATTGTCACGGTAATCAACCTCAGAACTAAAGGGATGAGCATGACCCGTTTACCGTTGACTATTTGGGCGTTTTTTGTTACGGCAATTATTGGTGTAGTTTCTTTCCCCGTATTGTTATCGGCGGCTTTATTACTGATCATGGATCGTAGTTTTGGAACCTCCTTCTTCCTTTCCGATATTTTTATCCAAGGAGAGGTTCTTCACTATCAAGGTGGATCTCCCGTATTATACGAACATTTATTCTGGTTTTTAGGACATCCTGAAGTGTATATCGTTCTCTTACCGGCTTTGGGAATTACTTCAGAAATTATTGCAACCAATGCACGTAAACCTATTTTTGGATACCGTGCCATGGTAGCTTCAATATTAGCCATTGCATTTTTATCGACCATCGTATGGGGTCACCATATGTTTATTTCTGGAATGAATCCATTCTTAGGATCTGTATTTACATTTACAACCTTGTTAATTGCGATTCCCTCAGCCGTTAAAGCGTTCAATTATATCACGACGCTTTGGAAAGGAAATTTACAACTCAATCCTGCAATGCTCTTTTCCATTGGACTGGTCTCAACCTTTATAACGGGTGGTTTGACAGGGATCATACTAGGAGATAGTACGCTTGATATAAACGTACACGACACCTATTTTGTGGTAGCTCACTTTCACTTGGTGATGGGTATTTCCGCTTTGTATGGATTGTTCGCTGGGGTGTACCATTGGTTCCCTAAAATGTTTGGTCGAATGATGAATAAAAATTTAGGTTACGTTCACTTCTGGGTTACCGCTGTTTGTGCTTATGGTGTATTTTTCCCCATGCACTTTATTGGAATGGCTGGTTTACCAAGACGTTATTACACCAATACTGCTTTTCCATATTTTGATGATTTAGCGGATATCAATGTATTGATCACGGTATTTGCTCTAGTAGCAGGAGCTGCACAGTTGGTGTTTTTGTATAACTTTATCCACAGCATGTTCTATGGTAAGGAAACAGTACAAAATCCATGGAGATCAAATACTTTAGAATGGACTGCACCTGTTGAACATATGCATGGAAACTGGCCAGGTGAAATTCCTCATGTACACCGTTGGGCTTATGATTATTCCAAGCCTGGACAAGACGATGATTTTGTTCCACAACACATTCCTTTGAAAAAAGGAGAAGAGGAATTACAACATTAAATCCCATTTAAAACCCAGCTTTACGCTGGGTTTTTTGTGCCTATTTATTTAGGGAGTGCCGTGTTTATTTCCAGCTTGCTAGTGGGTGGCGAAACAAATGGAATCCCCAAATTCAACCCCCGTAGAAGTATCCATATTCCAAAAAGCATGGAAACTAAAGGTAAAAAAATTAAAATTCTCAATAGAGAGGCACTTATTCATTTATCTTCTGGGATCCAACAATAAAATATTTTATTCCGATGGAATTCAATTATCTTTGGGGAGATGAATCAAAATTTAGATCCTACGGATAATCAATTTTCAGCTGAAGAGCATGATTTCGATCGGGCCTTGAGGCCGTTGAATTTTGATGACTTTGCAGGTCAAGATACAATTTTAGAAAACTTGAAAGTCTTTGTTCAAGCAGCAAAGCAGCGTGGAGAAGCCTTAGATCACACCTTGTTTCATGGACCTCCAGGCCTTGGAAAAACCACATTAGCACACATTTTAGCAAACGAACTTCAAGTAGGAATTAAGATGACCTCAGGTCCTGTGTTAGATAAACCTGGTGATTTGGCTGGTTTGTTAACCAATCTGCAGTCACGGGACATCCTGTTTATTGATGAAATTCACCGACTGAGTCCAATCGTGGAGGAGTACCTTTACTCTGCCATGGAGGATTACAAAATAGATATCATGATCGAGTCGGGGCCGAATGCACGGACTGTTCAAATTAACTTGGAGCCCTTTACCTTAGTGGGGGCAACCACACGTTCAGGATTGTTGACTGCTCCCATGCGAGCACGATTTGGTATAAGTAATCGGCTGCAATATTATTCTACAGAATTGCTTTCAACAATAGTTACCCGAAGTGCGGATATTCTTAAAGTTCCTATAGAAGAGGATGCAGCTGTTGAAATTGCAGGGAGAAGCAGGGGAACCCCGCGAATTTCAAATGGTCTTCTGCGGAGGGTTCGTGATTTTGCTCAAATAAAAGGGGATGGCAAAATTGACATGAAAATCACAAAGTATGCCCTTCAAGCCTTGCAAGTAGATACCCACGGGCTAGATGAAATGGATAATAAAATCTTGACGACCTTAATTGATAAGTTTAAAGGTGGTCCCGTAGGTATTAGTACGCTTGCCACTGCAGTATCAGAAAATGCTGAAACCATCGAAGAAGTTTATGAACCCTTTTTAATACAGCAAGGATTTATTGTTAGAACCCCTAGAGGACGAGAAGTTACCTCACGTGCTTATACACATTTAGGGCGTATAAAAAACAACCAAGAGGGTTTGTTTTAACTCCAACGTCCATGCGTTTACAGTCTGAGTATAGCAACAAAATCAAAGCCCAAGCAAACTCTTTGGGTTTTCTTTCTTGTGGGATATCCAAAGCCGATTTTTTAGAAGAGGAAGCTCCTCGACTTGAGCAATGGCTCAATCAGAAAAGACATGGAAGCATGTCGTATATGGAAAATCATTTTGACAAGCGTTTGGATCCAAGACTTCTTGTCCCAGGTGCGAAAAGTGTGATTTCATTACTTTTAAATTACCATACCGATCAACTGCAGACGGATAATGAGGCTCCTAAAATTTCTACCTATGCCTATGGTCAGGATTACCATTTCGTAATTAAAGAGAAACTTAAAAAATTAATGCACTTTATTCAAACTGAAATTGGAGAGGTAGGGGGAAGAGTTTTTGTTGACTCAGCACCCGTTATGGATAAAGCTTGGGCAGCAAAAAGCGGTTTAGGTTGGGTTGGAAAAAACACCAATTTGATTTCAAAAAAAGTGGGTTCTTTTTTCTTTATTGCTGAGCTAATACTTGATCTAGAATTAGACTATGATCTCCCTACAACAGACCATTGCGGAAGTTGCACCGCATGTATAGATGCTTGTCCTACCGAGGCATTAATTGAGCCTTATCAAATCGATGGGAGCAAATGCATATCCTATCTGACGATCGAATTAAAAGACAGCATTCCAACAGAATTTAAAAATAAAATGGACAACTGGGCTTTTGGTTGTGATGTTTGTCAAACGGTCTGTCCTTGGAATCGATTTTCAAAACCACATTCTGAACCCGCTTTTGAACCTCCAAACGAGTTGTTAAATCTTTCTAAAAAAGATTGGGAAGAAATGACCGAAGAAGTGTTCGATACTGTTTTTAAAAACAGTGCTGTTATGCGAACAAAATATGAAGGATTAAAAAGAAATATTAAGTTTATTTCTTCCGACAGCTAGACCCACGAACCACAAGTTGAAAGGGGAGAATTTCTGTGTTAGGCAATTCATTAAGGATGGTATCTTCCTGTGATTTTTCAAAGAGTTCAAAAACTTTTTCCCCCATGAGAAAACCGTTTTGGTCGATAGTACTAAGTGAAGGACTAATCAATGAAATAAATTTTAAAATATAAAAAACAATTTTTTCGGGCATTTCAATTTAATTTAAAAATAATACCTCATATGCAATCGAATTTCATAAATTAATTAAATAGTTGGAATAGGAAAAAGATTCAATTTTTTTATCCAAATATTTCCCATAAGTTGCATTTTTTTTTTAAAATACTATTAAAAACTAAACTGATCGATCTCTCAAAAATAAATAAATTAAAGAATTAATTATTACGAAGAACATAAAATTGTAATCATTAGATTTTTAAGTTATTATAACAGTTTGTGCCAAAAGAAATAATATGTTTAAAAAACCATCAATTGCAAGAACTAAAAAAGTAACAGAAACAAAAAAAAAGCTAGATGTTTTTAATTTCTTTTACAGTTTCGCTGCTGTAATAATTTTAATTGGAGTAATTGCAAAACTTCTTGAATGGCCTTCCCAGGACATATTAATTACACTGGGGCTTGGAATAGAGGCGCTAGTTTTTGGTATTTCTGCAGTAAAATTCTCCGAAGTTAAAGTTGATAAAAAATAATTAACTTTAGAAAAAAATAAATAATTATAAAACATGAAATATATTTTATTTGCATTTGCATTAATTCAATTCTCATTTGGTCAAAATAATTACACAATAGAATGTGAGGGTGGACAAATTATAGTAAGTGTTGAGGAACCAATTCAATTAAAAGGGAACTACAATTCGAATTTGAAATACAATAACCAAAATAAATTAATTTCTTTTTCAAATATTAGTGTGGAATATGACTATAAAAATAGGGTATCCAAAGTTGGTGGAATAAGTATATCTTATTTTATGGATAGGATTTCTTCTGTTGGCGGATTAGTTCTTAACTATGATGAAAATGGCAATTTTATAGATTTTGTTGGTAATTTAGATTGTACAGCATTAGAAAATTAGTAAAAAGTATATAAAAGTAAATACTTTTGATCTCAGGATATTGGGAAGCTACTCGTGAGCCTAAATACAGAGTTTATCTCCAAGGAAAGAAGTTTACTTCTCCTAAAAACGAATTCTATCCAATTCCAACTTATGCAATTGATCGATCGTTCAAAGATGGTGAACCAACGCTTACTAAGGATCCTAATTATTAAGATTTCTATTTTTTTCAAGCCGCTTGAATTCTCAAGCGGCTTTTTTGTTTACAAACACTTTCAAAAAATCAACTTTTTTTAAACAGGATTGAAGCATTTTTTGAATAGAGTATACCTGAGGTAATCCCTTTTGTTAAAATGAAAAATGCTACTTTTGTAAAATAGTATTGATGTATAAGTTGAAGGTAAAATGGAGCAATTTACGAGAATAAAAATCCAAAATATAGTTATAAAATCAATGGGATTTAAAACATTTTTTGTTGTTGGGGTCCTTTTCACTATGACGAATTGCAATACTGAAATGAACAGGGATTATATTGAAAAAATTCAAGACCCTGAGTTCTTCCAAGCTTCAATGCAAAATTTAACTGACATCATCGTTCATGATATCTTTTCTCCTCCCGTTGCATCAAGGGTGTACCTTTATCCCACGATTGCTGCCTATGAAATTATGGCGCGAAAGTATCCAGAGAAATACCATTCCTTATCTGGACAGGTTAAAGAATTGAATCCTATACCAGAACCCTCAAATGAAAATGTAGATTACCATCTTGCCTCCCTATTTGCTTTTAATACCCTAGGGAAAGTGTTGATTTTTTCTGAAAATAAAATGGAACAATTTGAGGAGAGTCTTCTGAAACAGTTAGTTGAGTTGAAGGTTCCCAATAAAGTCATTCAAGCCTCAGAGGCCTATGGGAAAGAAGTCACCTCCTTTATCAAAGAGTGGGCGTCCAAAGATATGTACAATCAAACGCGAACCTATCCTAAATATACTATCAAAGAGGAAGATCGTTTTTGGAAACCCACTCCTCCCGATTACATGGACGGGATTGAGCCCCATTGGAAAGAAATTAGAACAATAGTACTGGACTCTTCAAATCAGTTTTCACCCAAAGATCCCTTACCGTTTGATTTGACCGAGGGAAGCCCATTTCAAAAACAATTGATGCAAGTTTTTAATGTGATCAATAATTTAACAGAGGAGGAAACTGAAATCGCAAAATTTTGGGATTGCAATCCATACGTAACCCATCACAGAGGTCATGCCATGTTTGCTACAAAAAAAATCACTCCAGGTGGACATTGGATTGGAATAACAGCCGTAGCGACAAGAAAAGCTAAAAGTACTTTTGATGAAACGATTAATGCTTACCTCAATGTTTCGGTTGGATTGTTTGATGCATTTATAAGTTGTTGGGATGAAAAGTGGAACACCCTGGTAGTCAGGCCAGAGACTTTAATTAATCAATATTACGATGAAGAGTGGTTTCCTTTGTTGCAGACTCCTCCTTTTCCAGAATACACTAGTGGCCATTCTGTAATCTCTGGAGCTGCTGCAGTTATACTCACCGATATTTTTGGAGACAACTTCGACTTTGTCGATACCACTGAGGTTGCTTACGGATTACCAGAACGTAGCTACACATCCTTTATTCATGCTTCAGAGGAAGCCGCAATATCCAGATTGTATGGAGGTATTCATTATATGATGGCAATTGAGGAAGGGGTAAAACAAGGAAGAGCTGTCGGTAACAAAGTAATAGAAAGACTTGAAACCCTCAAAAAATAAGTAAAGAAGAAATTCGTATGCGAAAAGAGCAACAAAGAAGAGCGGCATTGGTCTACCATGCCAAACCAAGACCTGGTAAAATAGAAGTTGTTCCAACTAAAAGTTATGACACCCAGCGAGATCTAGCATTAGCCTATTCGCCTGGGGTAGCATTACCGTGTTTAGAAATTGAAAAAAACAAGTCGGATGTCTATAAGTACACCAACAAAGGAAATTTAGTTGCTGTAATTTCGAATGGTACTGCTGTACTTGGATTGGGGAATATAGGTCCTGAAGCCTCAAAACCGGTAATGGAAGGAAAAGCATTGTTGTTTAAGATTTTCGCTGACATCGATGTTTTTGATATCGAAATTGACGCAAAAGATACAGAAGAATTTATTGCTGCTGTAAAAGCGATTGCACCAACTTTTGGCGGAATAAACCTTGAGGACATTAAATCTCCTGAGGCGTTTGAAATAGAAAAAAGACTTAAAGAAGAATTGGATATTCCAGTGATGCATGACGACCAGCACGGTACTGCAATCATTTCTGCAGCTGCTCTGATCAATGCCTTAGAACTAATAAACAAGGATATTGGGGAGGTAAAAATTGTTGTTTCAGGAGCAGGTGCTGCTGCTATTTCATGCACCAAATTGTATCGTGCTTTTGGAGCAAATGTGGAAAATATTGTCATGTTAGACAGTCAAGGGGTGATCAGAAAAGATCGAGATTACCTGTCCCCTGAAAAAGAAGAATTTGCCTCTTCTCGAAATATCAATACCCTAGAGGAAGCGATGGTAGATGCAGATGTTTTTATTGGTCTTTCTAAAGCTGATATTCTTACTCCTGCGATGTTGTTAAGTATGGCAAAAGATCCTATTGTTTTTGCGATGGCAAATCCCAATCCAGAAATTGAATATAATGTTGCTTGTGCTACTCGTAAGGATGTCATTATGGCCACGGGGAGATCAGATCATCCGAATCAGGTCAATAACGTTTTAGGATTTCCTTTCATTTTTAGAGGAGCTCTCGATGTCCGAGCTTCAACGATCAATGAAGCTATGAAGATGGCTGCTGTAAAGGCACTTGCAGAACTTGCTAAAGAATCCGTGCCCGAACAAGTTAATGTTGTATATGATGAAACGAGATTAACTTTTGGTAAAGAATATATTATTCCCAAACCTTTTGATCCTCGATTAATTACAACAATCCCACCTGCAGTAGCATTAGCTGCAATGGAATCTGGCGTAGCAACTGCTCCAATAGAGGACTGGGAGCGTTACGTAGAAGAACTTGAAAACCGTTTAGGGAACAGTCAGAAAATGGTCCGTGTGCTTCACGATCAAGCAAAAGCTGCTCCAAAGCGATTGGTTTTTGCAGAGGCAGATCATATGGATGTCTTAAAAGCAGCACAAATTGTTCATGAAGAAGGCATTGCATATCCCATTTTACTTGGGAATAGAGAAATTATTGATGAGCTGAGAAAAGCCATTGATTTTGATGAAGATGTGGAAATAATCGATCCAAAAGATACCCATCACGACATCCAACGCAAGCGTTATGCGGAACTTTTTTGGAAAGATCAACGAAGAAAAGGGTACACCCTATACGATGCAGAGCGCTTGATGCGAGAACGTAATTATTTTGCCTCTATGATGGTAAAAAACGGAGATGCAGATGCCATGATTTCTGGTTATTCTAGAAGTTATCCCACAGTTGTAAAACCAATTTTAGAAACAATTTCTCGAGCGAAAGGAGTACATCGCGTAGCGGCAACCAACTTAATGTTGACCAAAGCAGGTCCTTTGTTTCTTTCTGATACGACAATTAATGTTGAGCCTACTGCTAAAGAATTAGCTAAAATCGCTCAAATGACTGGGAAGATTGCAAAGCTTTTTGGATTGGAACCCGTAATGGCACTTCTTTCCTTTTCAAATTTTGGATCATCGAGATTTCCTCAAGCAAAAAAAGTGAGCGAGGCGGTAGCTTTACTGCATCGAAGTGATCCTGACCTCATCGTAGATGGGCCAATACAGTCCGATTTTGCCCTGAATAAAGAGATGCTTCAAAAGGGATTTCCCTTTTCCGTTTTGAGTAAAAAGAAAGTCAATGTGTTAATTTTCCCAAATTTAGATTCAGCCAATATTACCTACAAATTAATGAAAGAACTGAATGAAGCGCTTTCTATTGGACCTATTTTAATGGGTCTAAGTGAACCCATTCACGTAATACAATTGGGTGCTTCAGTTGAAGAAATCGTGAATATGTCTGCAATCGCTGTAATTGATGCCCAATCTAAAAACAAATAAGGAAATGATAACACAACTCATCGGACGTTTGGTTGAAAAAACCCCCACAGGAGTAGTCATTGACTGCAATGGTGTTGGATATATGGTTCATATTTCATTACACACCTATACACAACTAAGTGACGAGGAAAACATCAAATTATACACACATCTTCAAGTAAAAGAAGATTCACATACGCTTTTTGGTTTTTTTACTACGATAGAACGTGCTGTTTTTCAACAATTGATCTCTGTTTCAGGTATTGGAGCAAGTACAGCCCGAACAATGCTTTCCTCTCTAGAACCCCAGCAGATTCAGCGTGCAATTCTATCTGAGGATCTAGTTACAATAAAATCTGTAAAAGGAATTGGTTTAAAAACAGCTCAAAGGGTATTAATCGAACTTAAAGACAAAATGCTAAATCTCTTCGAAGGTGAAGAAATTCAGCCATTTTCAAACAATACAATTCAAGAAGAAGCGTTATCAGCACTAGAGGTTCTCGGGTATTCAAGAAAGCAATCTGAGAAAGTGATTGATAACATCATTCAAAGTAGTCCAGAGAGTACCGTTGAAGGACTCATTAAAGCCGCTTTGAATAAATTGTAAAGACTTTTGTTTGTAACAATACAAAATGTAAAACATACTACTCCCCAAACAATTATCCTTAGTTTACTTTGGATACTGTTTGGTAGTATTGCTGTTTTTGCACAAGATCAAGAACAAGCTGACTTAGGAGAAATCCATTTGCCTCTACCTTCAAGTGTTGAAAGTCAATACACCTACGATCCGGAATCCAATCGGTATATTTTTTCTCAAGAAATAGGGGGGTATCCCATCAGTGTCCCCTTAGTATTAACTGTTCAAGAGTTTCAAGCATTAGTTCTTAAAGAAAAAATGCAAACCTATTTTCGAGATAAAGTTCAAGCTTTAAGTGGTCGCGCCCCAAATTTGGAAGACAGCCAGAAAAACCTGTTGCCAGAGTTATATGTAAACAATAAATTTTTTGAATCCATTTTTGGTAGTAATGCAATCGATATCGCTCCCCAAGGGTCTATAGGTATAGATTTAGGTTACCGTTATCAAAAAAATGACAACCCCATAGCTTCAGTAATCAATAGGCGCTCTCCCGGCTTTGAGTTTGACCAACGCATCAGTTTGAGTTTGTTAGGAAAAATTGGAGAGCGACTCCAGATTACCGCAAATTACGATACCGAATCCACCTTTGATTTTCAGAATTTAGTCAAAATCCAATTTAATCCTCCCCAGTTATCCGAGCTACAAGAGATAGCCCCTGATTTACTTCCCGGAGAATTGGGTTCTTCTTTTGAAAATTTGCAAAATAAATACCAACAGTTACAAAGTACCGTTTCTGATGCAAAACAACAATTGAATGAAGTACAGCAAAAAGCGAAACAAGGATTAAACACCTTGAATCAAGCAAGACAAAAAATTGATAACTTAAAGCAAAATGGTCTTCAATTACCCAACAGTACGGAGTTGGCTGGAAATCGCGTTGCAGAGTATTTAAAAGGAAAGGTTACAGAAGATGCAATTCTTCAAAATATTGATATTGGGAACATCAGTTTACCTCTAAATAGTAATTTAATTCAAGGCGCTCAAAGTCTTTTTGGGGTTCGGGCAGATTTAAAATTTGGGAACACTACTCTTTCAGGAGTATTTTCTGAACAGCGATCCCAGTCACAGAACATAACCACTCAAGGAGGTGGAAAGTTACAAGAGTTTAACTTGTATGCTTTGGATTATGAAGAAGATCGACACTATTTTATCAGTCAATATTTTCGGGAGAATTACGACGCATTTTTAGAAACGTATCCCTACATAAATTCTCCAGTTCAAATCACCCGAATTGAGGTTTGGGTAACCAATAGAGGTTATCAAACACAAAATGTCCGTAACATCATTGCACTTCAAGATTTGGGTGAAGCTAACCCTGAGCGAACCGAATTAGAGGATAGGGTTCCTAATTTTCTTTCGGTAGCAAACCCGAATCATCCACCAAGTAATGATGTGAACCGCCTTGATCCAGATGAAATTGGTTTGGATGGAATTTTAACCAAAGAAATTCGGGATATAGCGACAGTTAAAAACGGCTTTGGAACGACTAAAGTAAATGAAGGGTATGATTATGCAATATTAGAAAGTGCTCGAAAATTAAGTTCACAAGAATTTAGCTTTCATCCACAGTTAGGGTATATTTCTCTTAATCAACGATTAAGCAATGATGAGATTCTCGGAATTGCTTATCAATACAGTTATCAAGGAAAGATCTATCAAGTGGGTGAGTTTGCCAACGGCGATATTCCTGGGACTACGATCCTCAATACTGGAAATAATCCGCAACAAAACAACCAACAACTAACTGTTCAGACGAATAATTTGATTGTAAAAATGCTAAAGAGTAGCGTTACGGATGTTCGTCAACCCGTTTGGGATTTAATGATGAAAAACATATACAATACAGGAGCATTTCAATTAGCCGAAGAAGATTTTAGACTAAGTATCTTGTATACTGATCCCTCACCTATCAATTACCTCACCCCCGTAGATCCCTCAATTTGGCCAGAGCGCCTTGAAAAAGAAGTCTTACTTAATACAATGGATTTGGATCGACTTAACGCATATCAAGATTTGGTGCCAAGTGGAGACGGATTTTTCGATTATATCCCTGGAATCACCGTTGATCCTCGTTACGGAAGAATTATTTTCCCAAAAGTAGAGCCCTTTGGAGAATTTTTGTTTGATCTTTTGGATAACCCAGACACAAAAAAAGAAAACTACGAGATTGAAAATAGTTATAACAAAAACCAACAGCGGTACGTATTCAGGGAAATGTACAGTTTAACTAAGGCTGCAGCACTTGAATTTACAGAGAAAAATAAATTTCAATTAAAAGGTAGGTACAAGTCAGAGGGAGGAGATGGCATTAGCATAGGCGCCTTTAATGTGCCAAGAGGCTCTGTTCGGGTTACAGCAGGCGGGCGAGTCCTCAGGGAGGGATTGGATTATATTGTGAACTACGAAATAGGACGAGTTAAAATTATTGATGAAGGACTTAAAGCATCAAATATACCCATAGACATCTCTGTGGAAAACAACTCTTTCTTTAACCAACAAAACAAAAGGTTTTCTGGGATCAACGTCAATCATCGTATTTCGGACAAAATAAACATTGGAGGAACACTAATCAATTTGAGTGAAAATCCATTAACTCAGAAAGCAAATTATGGGACGGAACCAGTAAATAACACCATGATGGGTGTTAATTTGAACTTTTCAACAGAAATTCCATTTTTGACTAGAATGGTCAATAAATGGCCAACGATCTCCACCAACACCCCTTCCCAACTTTCCTTTCGGGGCGAGATGGCTAATTTAGCAGCAAACGATCCTAGAAATACCCAATTGAATGGGGAAACAAATGTGTATATAGACGATTTTGAAGGGGCTCAAACCAATATTGACATCAAAGGGTTTACCGCTTGGACACTCTCGAGCGTACCCATAAATGGAGTACCAGGAGCAACTTCCGAGGGACTAGAAAGCGGTTATGGCCGTTCAAAACTGGCTTGGTATTCTATTGATCAAGTGTTTTATTCTCGACAGCCAAATGGGATCAACAATGACGATATTTCCTCCAACGAAACCCGAAGAATATTTATTGACGAATTATTTCCAGAGCAAGATTTGGTCCAAGGGACACCCAGAACCCTGCCCACTTTAGACTTGGCCTATTATCCAGAGGAGAGAGGTCCTTACAATAACGCCCCAAAAGATGAATTCTCAATCAATACCAAAGAAAAGTGGGCTGGAATCAGCCGAGCTATTAATGCAACAAACTTTGAACAATCTAATGTTGAATTTATCGAGTTTTGGTTATTGGACACCTTCACAGATCAGAAATCAAGCTCAGAGGATCTTGGTGAATTGGTTTTTCATTTGGGAAATATTTCGGAAGATATCCTTCGAGATGGGAGAAAACAATTCGAAAACGGATTGCCTAGTTCGAGCGAAAATACACCCATCTACAACACCCCATGGGGTAAAGTTCCAGCAAATCAATCTTTAGTATATGCCTTTAATGCCAATGAAGACGATCGTTTTTTACAGGATGTAGGTTTAGACGGACTTTCAGACGAGGAAGAAAGAGCAATTTTTACGAATGGACCCGCAGACGATCCAGCAGGAGATAATTATGAATACTTTTTACAGGCAGAAGGAGGAATTTTGGATCGTTATAAAAGATACAATGGCTTTGAAAACAATACCCCAGTAGCGTTTAGTGATACCAACCGAGGAAATACAACCGAACCCGATACAGAAGATATAAATCGGGACCAAAGTATGAACACGATTGACAGTTATTTTGAATATCGTGTTCCCATTGCTAAGGGAATGCAAGTGGGAAATCACCCTTTTGTTACCGATGTTAGAGAAAACATCAAAGTGAATGCTCCTAACGGAGATGAATACACAACTCGGTGGATTCAATTTAAAATTCCAATTCAAAAAACGTATTATGAAAACACCTCCTACGATCCCTATTTTGATGCAGTAAACTCGATTGAGGACTTGAGATCGATTCGGTTTATGCGGATGCTTTTGACCGGTTTTGAACAAGAGGTTGTTTTTCGATTTGGGACATTAGACCTTGTTCGAGGCGATTGGCGGAGATATAACAAATCCCTTAATGAAGATCTGTTAGTCAACAACAATACTACCGTAGACATTAGCACAGTCAATATTTTAGAAAACGAAAACAGGATTCCCATTAATTATGTATTACCTCCCGAAATTCAACGAGAGCAGATCAATAATAACAATTCAATTATCCGTCAAAACGAACAGTCCTTGTCTTTTAGGGTATGTGATTTGCAACCCTCTGATTCAAGAGGAATCTTTAAGAATTTGAATTTGGACATGCGACAGTATAGCAAACTCAGAATGTTTTTACATGCCGAATCTCTAACTGGGAACAATCCGCTTCCCGGCGAAGGGACCCAGGAGGAGTTTGATCAGCGAATGGTTGCATTTATCCGCTTGGGTACGGATTATCAAGACAATTATTATCAAATTGAAATTCCTTTAAAACCTACAGCGTATATCGAAAACACATCCAATCGATTAACCGCTGATGAGGTATGGAATCCGGAGTCCAATTCAATTGAAGTTTCCATAGATTTACTTTCTAAACTAAAAGCGGAAGCACTTCAAAAACTAGGTTTAGGCAAAACCTTATATTTCGATGAAGAGTTGAACCCAATTCAAGAATTTTCACCCATCAGTCAATTGCCTGGTGAAAAAAAATACAAGTTTGCCATTCGGGGAAACCCCTCTTTGGGAAGTATCAAAACACTCATGATTGGGGTAAAAAACCCATCTACCCAACTGGGTGAGGTTTTATGTGGAGAGGTGTGGTTTAACGAATTACGGATATCTGGCATAGACAGCCAAGGAGGATGGGCAGCGGTAGGGGCTTTAGATGGTAATCTTGCAGATTTTGCAACATTTTCTGCTACGGGTCGGTATTCGAGTATTGGATTTGGAAGTATTGACCAATCTCCAAATGAAAGAACTCGTGAAGAGTTTCTTCAATACGATCTCATTACCAATATTAATATGGGGCAGTTAACTCCAGAAAAATGGGGAGTTCAATTGCCCTTGAGTTTTGCTAATGGTGAAACGCGGATTACTCCGGAATACGATCCTTTTTATGAGGACATCCGCTTGGCGGATCGACTCGGTACAGCAGAGCGAACCACACAGAAGGATTCTATTCGAAATCAAGCGATCGATTACACGCGAAGGAAAAGTGTGAGCATGATCGGAATCAGGAAGAACAGCAGCGGTGAAGGAAAACCCCGCTTTTACAAACCAGAAAATTTCGACTTTTCATATGCTTATAACGAATTACTTCATCGGGATTACGAAATCGAAAAGCAAGAGGAATTTAATTTATTACTCGGAACCAATTACGGCTATTCCTTTTCGTCTAAGCCAATAGAACCCTTTAAAAAAGTCGACTTTTTTAACCGTAAAAAGTATTGGCAATGGCTTCAAGAACTCAATTTTAATTTATTACCAAGCTCCTTACAGGCATCTGCCAATGTCAATCGAATTTTGAATAATCAAAAATTTAGACAGGTATATCTGGAAGGGGTAGATGCTTCGTTGCAGCGCAGTTTGCCAAACCTTCAACAACGTAATTTTTTATTTGATTACAATTATGCCTTAAGCCACAATCTGACCCGCTCTCTTCGTTTTAATTTTAATGCAACAACAAGCAGTATTATTCGTCAAAATAATCTAACGGGCTCCAATCTATCAAACCCATTTCAACCAGAAAAGAATGCACTATGGCAAGGAATTTTTGATACTGGTGAACCGAACAACCACTTACAAACTTTAACCCTAAATTATAAATTACCCTTTCAATACATTCCTATTTTGAATTTTGTGGATGCTACTTATAATTATACGGGCAACTTCAATTGGCAACGCGGTTCTGAAGCATTGTCGAAAGTCGTTAGTGAGGATGGTATTCCCTTAGGTATTGTAAATACGATTCAAAACAATAATGTTAAAAACCTGACAGCGGCTTTCTCTTTTTCTAAGCTTTATTCCGCTTTTGGTCTGAAATCGAAAAGTAATTCTTTTAATTCAAGAACTCAGGCTGCACAAAAAGTGAACGATACGTTAGCGAATAAAAATCAACTATTAAAGAAAGGACTCACAAGTATTGTGGATGTTTTAACATTGATCAAAAGAGTTCAAATGAGCTATAGCGAAAATAACGGTTCAGTATTACCAGGATATTTACCTTCTGTTGGTTTTGCTGGAGGATTAATGCCTTCTCTAGGCTATACACTTGGAAGTCAAGCCGATATTCGATATGAAGCTGCCCGACAGGGATGGCTCACAGGGTATCCCAATTTTAATCAGTCGTTTACTCAAATGCAATCGAGTAAGTTTAAAGCAACTGCTCAAGTGGTTCCATTAAAAGGCTTGATCATTGATTTTAATGCAGAGCGGGAGTACATGGAAAATCGGATGGAGAATTTTAAAGTTTCAGAAGGGGGTTATGTTCCTAGAAACTCAAATACTTTCGGAAATTTTGGAATGTCTACCATCTTACTTCGAACGGCTTTTAATCCCTCAAGAGGATCAATGAGTACTAATTTTGAAAATTTTAGAGCCTATCGTTTGCAAATTGCCGAACGACTGGTTCAAAACACCACATTGGAGAATTTAGGCAGAAACGAAGAAGGTTTCCCCAAAGGCTTTGGTAAGAATCAACAGGAAGTACTTTTACATTCTTTCTTGGCAGCCTACTCGGGTTCAAATCCAGATCAGATGGAATTGACTCCTACTCAAAAAATCCCTTTACCCAACTGGAATTTGAAATTCACCGGCTTGACTGATTTCAAATCGATTTCAAAACTATTTTCTCGATTGTCGATCAATCATGCCTACAGAGCGAGTTATACCCTCACGAATTTTCAAACAAATTTTGAATTTGATCCTACACAACCCGACTTAATGGATAAATTGGGGAATGTGGTGCCCCAAAAATTATACTCCAACATCAATTTAGTAGAACAATTTAACCCTCTGGTTCGCTTGGATATGGAAATGAACAATTCTATAAAACTCCTTGCAGAGCTCCGAAAAGAAAGGGCAATTTCTTTGAGCTTAGACAACAGCCTTATCACCGAATCCATTGGAGATGAATACATTGTAGGGTTAGGGTATCGAGTAAAAGACTTGCGTTTTCGCACCAATTTTGGAGGAAGACAAATGACATTAAAGGGGGATTTAAACATCAAAGCGGATGTGTCTTATAGAGATAATGTGACAGTTTTAAGAAATTTGGAATACGACAACAATCAAGTAACGGCTGGTCAACGATTAATGGCGATTAAGCTAAC
Organism: Flavobacteriaceae bacterium; assembly: GCA_017858055.1. Classification (GTDB taxonomy): domain Bacteria; phylum Bacteroidota; class Bacteroidia; order Flavobacteriales; family Flavobacteriaceae; genus MS024-2A. The sequence continues at coordinate 79,404 of JAFMCA010000003.1, read as the reverse complement.
AGCAGACTATGCAATATCTAGGAATCTGACAGCCTTATTCTTTTACGACCATAATTTTTCTGAATTCGCAATATCTACAGCTTTTCCTCAAACGAGTATTCGATCGGGTTTTACAATTCGGTATAACTTTGGAAATTAATATTCTAGCGAATAAGAGATTTCTTTTACATTTGTGTTTTAATTTTTTGAAATGAATATACCAGCAGATTTAAAATACACCAAAGAACACGAATGGATCAAAATTGAAGGCGATGAAGCCACAATTGGAATCACTGATTTTGCTCAAGGTGAATTAGGAGACATTGTTTATGTGGAAGTAGAGACCCTTGACGAGACACTAGCTGCTGATTCAGTTTTTGGAACTGTAGAGGCCGTGAAAACGGTATCCGATTTGTTCATGCCGTTGTCTGGGACAATAACAGCAGTGAACGAACTCTTGGAGGATGCACCAGAGACCGTAAATGAAGATGCTTATGGCCAAGGTTGGATGATCAAATTAAAACTGAGTGATCCTTCAGAAATTCAAAATCTCTTAGATGCTGAAGCGTATTCATCATTGGTTACAGGCGCATAAATTTTTTAAAACAGTTGCAATTTTCGCAACTTTTTTTGTAATCTACCTAAGTTTAAAACCCCCAAATTCAGAAGAGCAACCTTGGAATTTTCTTTTTATTCGAGGGGATTTAGTCCTTCATTTTACTTGTTATCTAGGATTAACGGGGCTCTATTTTTCAGCTCTTTATACACATGAAAAGGCGCCTTTCAAAGCCTTTATTTATGCATTGATTGTTGGGACACTTTTGGAGTTTACTCAACTACTTCCATTTTTAAATAGATACTTTGATTTCTTGGATCTTCTGGCTAACCTACTGGGTGCACTATTTGCATGGAGGATTTGTAATCGTTTTTTTTATTATTCTAATCGGATTTAACTTGTTTGTTTTAGTTTTTTTTTTAGTTTAGCTAACTAAAATATTTGATTGTTATGCAACCCAAAAAAAATCAAAAAGTTGATTTAAGTAAAAACAGTAGTTTGTACTTCGTCATTGGATTGGCATTTATATTGTTTATTTCATGGCAAGCTATTGAATGGAAAACATATGATAAAAGTCTTTATGGCTATGAAGCCCTTAATGTTGAGGATGAGGATGATGAAGAAATCCCAATCACTGAACAATTAAAAACACCACCCCCTCCACCACCACCTCCACCGCCAGCTCCAGAAGTTATTGAAGTAGTAGAAGATGAAGAGGAAGTGGAAGAAACGGTTATAGAATCTTCAGAAACTAACGAGGACGAGATTATTGAAGTTGAGGAAGTAGAAATTGAAGAAGAAATTGATGATGTGGATGTTCCTTTTGCAGTAATTGAAGATGTTCCGATTTTTCCTGGTTGTGAAAATGTAAGTAAAGCCGAACGAAGAGATTGCTTTCAGGATCAAATGAACAAACACATTCGTAAAAATTTCCGCTACCCTGAGATCGCACAAGAAATGGGAATTCAAGGACGTGTCTATGTTAACTTTATCATTTCTAAAGACGGAAGTATTACCAATATTAGAATGCGTGGTCCAGACAAAAACTTAGAAAAAGAAGCAGAACGTATTATTTCTAGGCTTCCTAATATGACTCCTGGTAAACAAAGAGGTCGTGCTGTACGGGTTCCCTTCAGTATTCCCATTACGTTCCGTTTGCAATAAATAGTAATTTTACACCATACAAAACCCATCATTACGATGGGTTTTTTGTTTTGATATCAAATCATGTGGCACTTTTTTTGATGCTCGTATTGGAATCGAAACCCCATGAAAATCAAAAAAGACCCCAAAGTTGATTTACAAAAAAACTCTTCGCTTTATTTTGTAATTGGATTATGCCTAATCTTATTTATTTCGTGGCAAGCCATTGAATGGAAAACCTATGAAAAAAGCGTATTTGATTATGAATCCCTTACGGTTCAAGAAGAGGAAGAAGAGGAAATCCCAATTATAAATCAACCCGACCTACCCCCACCGCCCCCACCCCCTCCAGTTGCTCAAGCTCCTACTGAAATTGAAATTGTAGAAGATGAAAAAGAAGTCGAAGAAACTATTATTGAATCTTCAGAAACTACTAAGGATGAGATTATCGAGGTGGAACGAGTAGAAATCGAGGAGGAAGTAGAAGAAATTGATGTACCCTTTGCGGTCATAGAAGATGTACCTGTTTACCCAGGATGTGAAAATGTTGAAAAAGACCAATTACGGACTTGTTTCCAAGATAAAATAAACAAGCATATATTAAAAAACTTTCGATACCCCGAAATTGCTCAAGAGATGGGGATTCAAGGTAGGGTATATGTAAATTTTGTGATCTCTAAAGAAGGTAATATCACAAACATTAAAATGCGAGGTCCAGATAAAAACTTAGAAAAAGAAGCCCATCGGATTATTTCTCTCTTACCGAACATAACACCAGGAAAACAAAGAGGTAAGCCAGTTAATGTACCTTTTAGTATTCCTATAGTTTTCAAGCTTCAAGACTAGTAGCCAGATTTCCCTTTGTTATTAGATTTTTAATAAACACAAAATAGATTGGACATTGGCTTTTTGTCAACTATCTTTGTCAGCTGAAGATGCTGGTTGATGCGCCAAAACAATATAATATTGCTTTCACTTACAGGTTTTAATTTTAATGATTTTTCTGAGCTGACAAAGTTTAGACTTTCAATAACTGTAGTTATATCTTCTTTAGCTGGGTATTTTTTAGCTGTAGAATCAGTGAACTACCTCACCCTTCTTCTTCTTTCTATTGGGGGTTATGCAATGGTAGGTGCTTCTAACGTATTTAATCAAGTATTTGAAAAAGACTTGGATAAGTTAATGGAGCGAACAAAAAATAGACCTTTACCTCAAAATCGAATACCACCCAATACGGCATTATTTTTAGGTGTTTTTCTTACTTTAATCGGAGTTTCAACTTTGTATTTCATCAATATTAAGACGGCTTTTTTTGCTAGTATTTCCATTTTTTTATACGCCTGTTTGTACACTCCATTAAAACAAAAAACTCCTCTTTCTGTCTTTGTCGGTGCTTTCCCAGGTGCAATTCCCTTTATGCTTGGCTGGGTAGCTGCAACAAATGAATTCGGGATTGAGCCAGGTGTTTTATTTATGATTCAGTTCTTTTGGCAATTTCCCCATTTTTGGGCAATCGGTTGGGTAATGCACAGTCAATACGAAAACGCAGGGTTCAAAATGTTACCCTCAGGGAAACCGGATCAAACTACAGCCTTCCAAATCGTGTTCTATAGCTTCTGGACCGTATTGATCTCCTTGTTACCCGCTTTTCACTATACCGGTAAGTTGTATCTAACTTGGCAAGCAGCACTTTTTGTGGGTGTTTTTGGAATATTTTTTCTTTATGCTGGAATTCGGTTGATGTCAAACAAAACGGATGATGCTGCACGATTTTTAATACGAGCAAGCATCCTATACATTACGGGAATACAATTGATATATGTACTTGATAAATTTATAATGCAATGAATACAAACGACTCTTTAATCGAAAAAAATAATCGAGCAAAAAGAATGATGCTATGGTTTGGGATGATTAGTATGAGTATGACTTTTGCTGGACTTACCAGCGCTTATGTTGTCAGTAGTTCACGTACGGATTGGATAGAGCAAATTGATCTACCCTTTGCATTCACCTTGAGTACCCTTATTCTACTTTGCAGCAGTGGCACCTTCTTTTTGGCATTAAAAAGCATTAAAGCTCAGCAGATTAAACGAGCTCAAGCCCTGCTTTTGGCCACTTTGACTTTGGCAGCAGCTTTTGTTTTCTTTCAATTTCAAGGTTTTGGTGAAATTATTGAACAAGGATATTATTTTACTGGAGCAGAAAGTTCCATCACCACTTCGTATTTATATGTTTTGGTGTTACTCCATTTAGCTCACCTTACAGGAGGAATAGTCATCGTACTTTACGTACTCTATAAAACCGCCAAAGGAAAATATTCGGGAGGAAATACGCTTGGTTTTGAGCTTGCGGTTACTTTTTGGCATTTTCTCGATCTACTTTGGGTATATTTATTTTTATTCGTTTCATTCTACGGTTAAAAATTAATAAATTTGTGCAGAATTTAACTCAATATTATGGAAGTAACAGTAAACGCATCTGCTGAGAACGAAGAAGTTTGGGGAGGAGGAAATAAACCTCTAAACGCAAGCTATGGCAAATTGATGATGTGGTTTTTCATTGTTTCTGATGCCTTGACTTTTACAGGGTTTTTGGTTTCCTATGGTTTTTCCCGTTTTAAAAACATCAATTCGTGGCCTATCGCAGATGAGGTCTTTACGCATTTTCCATTTTTACATGGCATTGATGCGCCCATGTACTATGTCGCATTGATGACTTTTGTTTTGATCTTTTCTTCCGTTACTATGGTACTTGCAGTAGATGCAGGGCATCATATGCAAAAATCCAAAGTGACTTTTTACATGCTATTGACCATAATCGGGGGTGCCATATTTGTTGGTTCACAGGCTTGGGAATGGAAAAATTTCATCAAAGGGGAATACGGCGCGCTTGAAACGCGAGGGGGACAGATTATCCAATTTGTAGAGGCTAATTCAGGGAAACGTGCTGCTATTCAAGAATTTGCGATTGGAATAGAAACCGATCGAACTACACACCAGCCCAGTAATGGAATTTGGTATCAAAAAGAAACAGCATTGCCAACAGTTTCCCTTGAAGAAGTAAAAAAAGGATTTTTAGCCGATGAAAATCTAGTAATTCGAACTCAGATTCTTGATGAAAAAGGACGCAAAACGGTTCTCTCCAGAGAGGAGTCATTGATTAAGTTAAATGAAGCTGTAGCTGTCGTAGAAGGAGCTAATTTGATCCACAACGAATATGGGAATAGATTGTTCGCTGATTTCTTTTTCTTTATCACCGGTTTTCACGGATTTCACGTATTTTCTGGGGTTGTAATTAACATTATCATCTTCTTTAATGTGATTCTAGGCACTTACGAAAAAAGAGGGCATTACGAAATGGTCGAAAAAGTAGGACTCTATTGGCACTTTGTCGATTTGGTTTGGGTATTTGTATTTACTTTTTTCTATCTCGTATAAAACATAAAATATAAAAATGGCTGCAGAAGGACATAAACTAGCAATTTTCAGAGGACTTTTAAAGTTCAAATCAAATCAACAAAAAATTTGGGGCGTACTAATTTTTCTTTCCATCGTAACAACAGTTGAGGTTGCTCTCGGGATCATAAAACCAGAGGTATTGATGACTTCTTTTTTACGAATGAAAATTTTGAACTGGATATTCATCATCTTGACAATAGTAAAAGCCTATTACATTGCTTGGGATTTTATGCACATAAGAGATGAACGAAGCGGATTGAAGAATTCCATAGTACTCCCATTGCTCATTTTGATTCCATATCTAGCATTTATACTACTAATAGAAGCGGATTATATCTTTGAGGTGATGAATACAGGTTTTGTTTCATGGAACTTTTAATTTTGAATCTCTAAAAATTTTAAGCGGTATTTCACCGCTTTTTTTTATATGAAAAAGAACGATTGGAATAAGAAAATTGTTTTGGGAATATTATTCATATTCCCTCTTTTGGTGTACCTTTTTTTTGCATCAGGGAAAAACAACTTTGCAAAGCTTCCAATACTAACTGAGGGGGTAAGTGAGTTGAACACGATGGCTTCGTCAAGTGCAATTGGATTCAAAAACAAAATCACAATCCTTGGATATTGGGGAGGGAGTTTAAAAAACAAACAGGCAGAAGCCTTAAATCTCAACGAAAAAATTTACAAAAGGTTTTATGAATTTGAAGATTTTCAATTCGTTTTCTTAGTAAATGAAATGTACTGGAGTGAAGTTGAACAGTTAAAAAATGCGTTACGTGAAGGTGTTGGAACTGATTTATCCAAATGGAATTTCATTTCAGTATCTAAGGAAAACATGCGCACCCATTTTGAGTCTCTTCAAACGCCATTTGAATTGGATGAATCAGCCAGTACACCTTATGTGTTTATTATAGACAAAGACAGTAATCTGAGGGGGAGAAATGACGATGAGAAAGAAGGAACACTTTATGGATTTGACGCACGCTCAGTAGCTCAAATTAATAAAAAAATGATCGATGATGTAAAGGTGATTCTTGCAGAATACCGATTGGCTCTCAAAATATACAATAACAATAGAGAAAAATAAAAGCGATGTTTAAGTTTAAATACGTTGGTCTCTTTTTGGTCGTACTCATCTTTGGCATTCTGTTTATTCCAAAAATTATTGAACGTGTAAAAACGAATTCTATCGTTCGAAACGAACGTTCTCAGTCTGCAAAACCATTGCAGTATATCGTTTTGAATGGTCAGGCAAAAAAGGTTCCGGAATTTACTTTTCTTAATCAGGACAGCCTTTTTATTTCTAATGAGGATTTTAACAATAAAGTATATGTTGTAGAGTTTTTCTTTACTTCTTGCCCGAGTATTTGCCCTATCATGAATAAAAACATGAAAAAGATTGAGGAACAATTTGGTTCACGATCAGACTTTGGAATTGCTTCTTTTACAATTGATCCTGATCATGATACCCCCTCTGTTTTAAAAGCCTATGCAGAAAGCTATGAAGTCTTTTCTCAGAATTGGCATTTTTTAACAGGTGATAAAGAAAAAATCTATGCCCTCGCCAACAATGGATTTAATATATTTGCATCAGTAAATCCAAGGGTAGCTGGAGGATTTGAACATCAGGGATATTTCGCTTTGATAGATAAAAATGGAACTATACGTTCTAGAACAGACCAGTTCGATAATCCAATAGTGTATTATATGGGGATTGATCAAGAAGAGGTTGAGGTACAAGAAGTTGATTTATTGATAGAGGATATCGAAAAACTATTAAAAGAATAGAAGAATGAATGCAGAAAATATAAAGTATACAACTAAATATCGCCTTTGGATTTGGGCAGTATCAATTCTTATCCCCGTAGTGGTGGCCATTTTATTTATGATTCGGATACCGAACGTGGCACCCCTGAACATTCTGCCACCTATTTATGCAACGATTAACGGCATAACAGCTTTTCTATTGATTTTGGCTCTGATCGCGATTCGGAAAAAGAACATCAATTTACACAAAAAGTTGATGCAAGTCTCTATAGGGCTTTCCCTGGTTTTCTTAGTTTTATATGTAGCGTATCACATGACCTCTGATCCAACACCATTCGGAGGCGAAGGTCTAATCCGCTATGTTTACTACTTTATTTTAATCACACATATTATTCTTTCGATTGGTATCATACCCATGGTATTGATTTCTTATGTACGAGCGATCTCAAATTTATTTGTTGAACACAAGAGAATAGCTCGTTATACCTTTCCTATTTGGTTGTATATCGCTGTAACTGGTGTGTTGGTGTACCTCATGATTGCCCCTTATTATGTCTAAACGAATGAAAGTCTTGGTGTTTTTATCTGTAGCACTTATTCTTTTAAGTTATGAAACTGCCTATTCTCAATGCTCCATGTGTAGAGCAGTACTCCAATCTGAGGAGGGACAGGCTACTGCAAAAGGAATTAATAATGGAATTCTCTACCTGATGGCTATTCCTTATTTACTTGTTGGTCTTGTGGGGTGGAAAGTTTTCCAAATATTAAAAAAATAATGACTGCAAATGTAACAAATGGAGTTTTTTGGAGTCCATATATCATGGGGTTCTACTCCAAATAAATAATTAAGCCTTTTTCTAGATGATTCAAATTAAAAATCTCCACAAATCTTACAAAATGGGTGCCTCTTCATTACATGTCTTGAAGGGAATCAATTTTGAAGTTGAAGAAGGGGAATTGGTAGCAATAATGGGATCTTCTGGATCAGGGAAATCTACCCTGCTTAATATACTGGGGATGTTGGATGTGGCTGATGAAGGAGAATATATCCTAGACCAAGTTCCCATTAAAGATTTAAACGAAACCAAAGCTGCCAAATACAGAAATAAATTTTTAGGATTTGTATTTCAATCGTTTAACTTGATCAATTACAAATCAGCACTTGAAAATGTTGCTTTACCCTTGTACTATCAGGGTATCCCCAGAAAAGAACGTCAATTACTAGCAATGGACTATCTGGATCGGGTTGGACTTAAAGACTGGGCAACTCACCTTCCGAGCGAGCTCTCCGGAGGTCAAAAACAACGCGTTGCTATTGCAAGAGCTATGGCATCCCGACCTAAAGTTTTATTAGCAGACGAACCGACAGGAGCTTTAGACACCAAAACCTCCTATGAGGTAATGGATTTGATCCAAAAAATTAATCAGGAAGGAAAAACGATTTTAGTGGTAACCCACGAACAAGATATTGCCAAAATGTGCAAACGGATCGTGCTATTGAAGGATGGTGTCATTATTGAAGACAAAAAAGTAAAACAAGTTTTAGCTTCTTCCCATGTTGAATAGAGACCGTTGGAGAGAAATTTTTGAAACCATAAGTAAAAATAAATTAAGGACGTTTCTTTCTGGATTTACAGTTGCGCTCGGAATTTTCATATTCATCATTCTTTTTGGTTTAGGAAATGGACTTAAAAACACCTTTCAGGAGTTTTTTCTCGATGACGCTAGTAATGCAATCTTTTTATATCCCGGTAAAACATCCATGCCTTACAAAGGTTTTAAGGCCAACAGAAGAATTGAATTTGACAATGAGGACTTGCAAGATGTTAAAGAGAACTTCCCAATGTTCACCGAGTATGTAACTCCAAGAATTTCACGTAGCGCCTTGACTCGATATAAAAACGAAAGCAACTCCTATACAACACGTGCTGTAGCTCCAGGGCATCAATTTGTTGAAAAAACCATCCTAATGAAAGGGCGCTACATCAACGAAAAGGATATAGAGAAAAAAACCAAAAGTGCTGTAATCGGGCGTCTGGTAGCAAAGGATCTATTTAAATCAGAAGATCCTTTAGGAAAATATATTGATATAGGATCTACCGTCTTTAAGGTCATTGGTGTTTTCCAGGACGATGGGGGAGACAATGAAGAACGTTTTATATACATTCCCTATACCACCCGTCAACTTTTAGAAAAGAGTAACGATAAAATACAACAACTCATAGTCACCTTCCCCAAAGAAATGGGACACGCAGGTGCCGTCGCATTTGAAAATTCGCTCAAAAAATATTTTAAAGAAAAAAAATCAATTGATCCTAAAGACCCCAATGGGATCTACATTCAAAACCTCACGGATGATTTAAAGCAAAGCCAACAGTTTGCTGTTGTACTCCAACTCATAGTCAGTTTTGTAGGCCTAGGAACTTTAATTGCAGGAATAATAGGAATCTCAAACATTATGGTTTTTGTAGTAAAAGAGCGAACAAAAGAATTGGGAATACGTAAAGCTTTGGGAGCTACACCGCGTTCTGTAATACAGATGATTTTACAAGAATCTGTATTTATCACAGCCATTTCAGGCTATGTGGGTTTGTTTTTAGGGATTTTGTTACTAAAAAACATTGGACTCAGCCTTGAGGACTATTTTATTAAAAATCCATTTATTGATTTTGGAACAGCTTTAGCAGCTACCGTTGTCCTTATCCTTTTTGGAGCTATTGCAGGATATATCCCTGCCAAACGAGCCTCCCGAATTAAACCTATAGTTGCTCTAAGAGATGAATAGTTTAAAAGTACTTTTCGATAGCGATACGTGGCAAGAGATTTTTGGATCAATTTCTAAAAACAGAACTAGGACGGTAATTACCGTTATTGGTGTACTTTGGGGAATCTTTATCTACATCACCTTGTCTGGAGCCGCCAAAGGTTTAGACAATGGTTTTGAACGTCAATTTGAAAATATTGCGATGAATTCAATGTTTATTTGGGCTCAAAGGACAAGCATTCCCTATGAAGGGTTTAAAATCGGGAGGAATATAGAATTGAAATTATCCGATATTGAATATCTAAAAAAACGTGTCCCTGAGATTGAGTTTGTTGCTCCAAGAAATGCAAGAGGTGTTTTTGGAGGAAGCAGTCCGTTAGTAGTTCGAAAAAACAAATCAAGCAATTATAATGTTTACGGTGATTTCCCTGAATACACTAAAATTGCAACTAAAAAGATTTACGATGGAGGACGTTTTATCAATGAAGAGGACATCAAGTTTAAACGAAAGGTTTGTGTAATCGGAGAACGAACACAAACAGAACTTTTTGAAAAAGACGAAAATCCCGTCGGACAATTTATCCGGATAGACAATATTTATTTTCAAGTAATTGGGGTGCATAAATTTGTTCCTGGAGGAGGCTTCGAAAGTGACGGAGATATTTTTATTCCCTTCGAAACCTATCGTCAAATATATAATTCAGGCGATTCGGTTCAGTGGTTTACAATAGCGGCCTATGATGATGCTGACGTAGTCGCTGTAGAAAAAGACATTAAAACCGTTTTAAAAAGAATACATCGCGTTTCTCCAGAAGATGAACGTGCTTTTGGAGGTTTTAACTTGGGGGAAATCTTCAATAAAATCATAGGATTTTCTAAAGGGATGACACTGTTGTCTCTAATTGTAGGAATAGCGACCATCATCGCTGGAGTGATAGGTATTGGAAACATACTCTTGATTTCAGTAAAAGAGCGAACAAAAGAGTTGGGAGTACGCCGTGCTTTAGGAGCAACCCCCTCAGAAGTCCGTAATCAAATAATTGTAGAATCCGTGTTTTTAACGCTTATCGCTGGAATACTAGGAATCATTTTAGGAGCTTTAGTACTTGCAGGAATTAATGCGGCTACGGTAGATCTAACAGATTTTCCATATACCAATCCAACGGTCCCGATCCCTTTTATTTTAGGAGCTTTATTTATTATGGTTTTCTTGGGAACACTCATTGGACTTATTCCTGCACAACGAGCCGTTAGTATAAAACCTATAGACGCATTAAGAGAAGAATAAAATAATCTATACCATCAACTATGAAAATTTTAAAATACATTGGAATTGCACTTGTTATTTTCGGGGCTTTGTTTGCTACCGCCTACTTCATCAAAACCAACAATAAGTCTACCATTGAATACGAAACTCAAACTGCTATCATTTCGGATATTGAAAAAAAGACAGTGGTTACAGGTAAAGTAATACCGGAAGATGAAGTTGAAATCAAACCCCAGATTCAGGGGATCATCGAAGGTCTTTTTGTTGAAGAAGGAGATTTGGTTCAAACAGGAGATTTATTAGCTAGGATTAAGGTGGTTCCTAACGAACAAAACTTGAATAGTGCTAACGGGCGACTTCAAAATTCTAAAATTGTTTTGAAAAATGCCAAAATCGAATTTGATCGAAATAAAGATCTTTATGAAAAAGGAATCATTTCAAAACAACAATTTCAAAATATAGAATTACAGTATAATCAAGCGATTCAAAACGTGAATAATGCAGAGTCCGATCTCGAAATTATACGTTCTGGTTCTGCTGGAGGAGCAGCTTCTGCAAATACAAATATCCGAGCTACAGTTCCTGGAACGGTTTTGGAAATCCCAGTTGAGGAAGGCTTTCAGGTGATTGCCAGTAACAGCTTTAACGCAGGGACGACGATTGCTACCATAGCGGATATGAAAAAAATGATCTTCGAAGGGAAAGTAGATGAGGCAGAAGTAGGAAAATTAAAAGTAGGCATGCCTCTGAAAGTAAGTCTTGGAGCTATTGAAGATGAAACGCTGGAAGCTCGATTGAAATTTATTGCACCCAAAGGAAACGAAGAGCAAGGAGCAGTTCAGTTTATTATTGAAGCCGACTTATTTTTAAACGATTCAATTTTTATTCGAGCGGGTTACAGTGCAAACGCATCTTTGGTTTTGGAGCGAAAGGACAGTATTATGGTAGTATCTGAATCCCTCTTACAGTTTGATAGAGAGACTGAAAAACCCTATGTAGAGGTATGGGTTGGGGAGCAAAAATTCGAAAAGCGCGACATAGAAATTGGAATTTCAGACGGAATCAATGTTGAAGTAATTTCAGGAATTACTTTGGAGGATAAAATTAAAGTTTGGAATAAAACAGAACCCATTAAAAAAGGGGATGAAGACGAAGCAGAGGACAAGGAGTAAAACAAAGCTCGAAGCAATAAAATAATGAATTGAAAAAACCCATTTTCAACCTATGAGACATCTTAAACTAATTTTATCGACCGCATTATTCTTATTTACCCTGCTTCTTTCAGCTCAAATGAAGGAGTATACCCTAGAGGAGTGTGTTCTTATAGCATTAGAGAAAAATATCAGTATCCAACAATCAGAATTGGACGTAAGTTCTGCAGAGATTGATAAAGATGATGCATTTGGAAGTTTTCTCCCTCGTGTTAATGCCCAATCTCAACATATCTGGAACAACGGTTTAAGTCAAAACATTACCAATGGATTGATTGAAAATTTAACCACGCAGTTTTCTTCTTTTGGAGGGAATGTGGGGGTGACTTTATTTAATGGTAGGCAAAACGTAAATCAGTTGTCTCGAGCTAATCTTAATCTTTTGGCGCGCCAATATCAACTGGAAAACATGAAAGATGATGTCAGCCTTTTTGTAGCCAACGCCTATTTACAAGTCATGTTTAATCGCGAGTTTGATCAAGTACAACGGTATCAACTTGAGTTGGCAAAACAAGAGCTACAGCGTACTCAATTAAGTATAGAAGCGGGTATTTTAACAGCAGCAGAATTATTTGAAATTGAAGCCAATATAGCTGCTCAGGAACAGGCTGTTATCCAAGCAGAAAATGCGTACCGTCTTTCCCGAATTAGTTTAGCCCAGTTACTGCTAATTACAGACTATGAAAATTTTGATATTGCGAAAGAAGATTTTGACATTCCTTTTTCTGAAATTCTCAATGAAACGCCAAAGGATATTTTTGAAAAAGCATTGACACTTAGAAATGATATAAAATTTGGGATTACCAATATTGAAATTGCTGAAAAAGATATCGATTTAGCCAAAGGGGCTACAATGCCGACCTTATCGGCTTTTTATAATTACAACACCCGAATATCGTATAGTGATCGTTTAATAAATACTGGAACGACCATAGAGACACCCATAGGAATTGTCAAAGAAAACGGAGCAATAGTGACGAGTCAATTTCCTCAAAGAACAGTGGCTAGACCGCTCTCTTTTACTGAACAGTTTACTCAAAACGATGGACAAAGTTATGGACTGTCTTTAAACATTCCGATTTTCAATGGCCTATCGGTTAAAAATAACATCAAAAGACGTCAGCTGAATCTTAAACGATTGGAGAACCAATTTGAACAAACAAAGTTAGATTTAGAAAACACGATCAATCAAGCCTACAATAATGCTCAAGGGTCTTACAAGTTCTATGAGGCTTCAGAGAAAACACTAATAGCTCGTCAGCAGGCATTCGAAATAGCTAAGCAACGTTTTGAAGCTGGAGTAATGAATTCTTTCGATTATATTCAATCAAGACAACGGTATCAGATTGCCGCATCCGATATTATCCGAGCTAAATTTGATTATATTTTTAAACTTAAAGTTTTAGAATTCTATTTCGGATTGGAGTTGTAACGAAACCTACCAAAGTACCCATCCGGCTGGGTGTTTTTATTTTTTTTCATTTCTTAAACGAGTTAAATGCAGTACTTTAGATTTTTGAACTAAGGTATTATGAATCTTAAACTCACAGGCAAAACTGCTTTAATTACAGGCTCTACCTCAGGAATTGGTTTTGAAACGGCAAAGATCCTACTAGAGGAGGGTGCTGTGGTCTATCTCAACGGCAGAAAAAAAAGCAGTGTGAATGAAGCAGTTGCCAAACTCAAGGTGCTTTATCCTCAAGCAGAGATCAATGGTTTTATTGTGGACTTTAAAAATCCGGAGGAATTAAATCAACAACTTCAGTCAATAGAAAAGATTGATATTTTAATTAATAACGTTGGTATCTATACTTCCAAATCTTTTTTTGAAACAAGTGCAGACGAATGGCAGCAACAGTTCGAGGTCAATGTGATGAGTGGTGTGGCACTTGCCAAATATTTTTTACCCGGGATGCTCCAAAGAAATTGGGGAAGGATTTTATTTATTTCAAGTGAATGTGCCTATTTGGTTCCTACAGATATGATTTCATACAGTGCCACGAAAGCCATGCTTCATGCTATTTCGAGAGGTTTGGCTCAACTTACTAAATCCACTGAGGTAACGGTGAATACTGTTGTTCCAGGTTCTACATTAACAGAAGGCGCAGCGTTATTTTTGGAAGAAAAAGCCAAAGCTCAACAGCAAGATCTGAAAAGAACAGAGCACTCTTTTTTTGAATCAGACAGACCCCATTCGCTTTTACAACGTTTTGCAAGTGTTCGTGAAGTGGGACAAACGATTGTCTATCTTTGCAGTCCGCTCTCTAGCGCTACCAACGGCTCAGTCATAAAAATAGATGGGGGTAGTTCTGGCGGAATTTTATAACGACTTGAATGCCTATGGCTTGTATACTACAACTGGAAACCTCTACAAAACAATGTTCTGTTGCACTTTCAATCGATGGGAAATGCTTCCACTCAAGAGTTTTAAATTCACTAGGATTTAGTCACAGTGAAAAACTCCATCTCTTTATAAATGAAGTGCTTGAAGAAGCAGGTCTAAAGCCAAAGGATATTAATGCTGTTGCAGTTAGTAAGGGTCCTGGATCTTATACGGGATTGCGCATTGGTGTTGCAGCTGCTAAAGGCCTTTGTTACGCCCTAGACATACCCTTGATTGCTCTGAATTCTTTAGAGATTATGATCCAACCGTTCGATATGAAGGAATATGATTTTATTATTCCCATGTTAGACGCACGAAGAATGGAAGTATATACAGCTCTATTTGATTGTCAAAAAAACTGGAAACAAGAGACCTCAGCCGTGGTTTTAACGGAAGCAACCTACCTTGATATCGTGGGAGATAAACGGTGTTTGTTAATTGGAGATGGAGTCCTAAAATTTCAAGAGCTGAAGCCTAGGATTAACGCCACCTATTTAGAGGATACACATTACCCCAATGCTTTTGATATGACTGCAATGGCACATACCCGATATGGAAACAAATCCTTTGAATCACTAGCCTACTTTGAACCTTTTTACCTAAAAGATTTCCAAGTAACACCTCCAAAACCTAGAAAAGATTGAATTTATCCATTTAGTGCGACAACGCTTTCAACTTGACCAGGCATCATTTCTTTAAGCATATTTTCGATGCCGTTTTTTAAAGTAAAGGTTGAAGAGGGACAACCGCTGCAAGCTCCTTGTAAAACCACCTGTACTTTTTTGTCATCAGCATTATACGAATCAAACTGAATATTTCCTCCGTCTGAAGCAACGGCAGGTTTGATATATTCATCTAAAATTGAAACAATTTGAGCTTCTATAGGACTTAAAGCTTTTTCTTGTGAACCCTCCTCTAGGTTAGACTCTTTTTTTGGCATCTCTTTTATAATCAGATTCCCTTCTTCAATATAATTTCGAATAAATTCTCTGACTTCCATCACTACAGCATCCCATTCTGCAATTTCATATTTAGTGATTGACACGTAATTCGCATCAATAAAAACCTCTTTCACAAAAGGGAAATGAAATAATTTTTGGGCTAAAGGGGCAACATTGGCCTCGTCAATATTTTTAAACTCTACACTTTGAGTTACTAGTGGCTTATTAGCTACAAACTTCATTACTGCAGGATTTGGTGTGCTCTCAGCATAAACACTGACTGGGATTTTATCATTGGAAGTAGCTTCAATGACAATACCTCCTTCGTTGAGGTAATCCTGCAATTGTTCTTGAACCTCCTCAATAACCTCATCCCATTCTAAAATATCAAATCGTTCCACAGAAATTTTCTTTTCAGACAAACGAACGGTTTTCACAAAGGGGAGATAAAACAATTGTTGGATTAAAGGCGCACCCTTAGCATCATCAATATTTTTATAAAGAATTTCGTTTTGAGGACCTATTAGTTGGTTGATTTCAAAAGTTGCCCAAGGGTTCCCTTTTTCTGATTTAGATTGAATTTTATAGCTTTTCATGTGCACTTTTTATTTCTCCAAAAATAGTTAAAGCTTAAAGATATAATGGAATGATTTTCATCAAATTATGGGAATTTTCTTTTTTGTAATTTCGGAGATAAATACAGTGTATTATGTTGATAAAATCAGTTCGGGGATTCACGCCTACTTACGGTAAAGATTGTTTTTTTGCTGAAAACGCAACACTAATTGGAGATCTCATCTTAGGAGACTTTTGTTCAGTTTGGTATCAAGCTGTGGTTCGTGGGGATGTCAATAGCATTCGCATTGGTAATCGGGTCAATATTCAAGATGGGGCTGTCATACACGCCACTTTTGAAAAAGCAGCAACTCAAATTGGAAATAATGTTTCTATTGGGCATAATGCCATCGTTCATGGTTGTACAATCGAAGAGAATGTGCTCATTGGGATGGGAAGTATTGTTATGGATCATTGTGTGATTGGTTCAAATAGTATCATTGCCGCAGGCGCAGTAGTCACTCAAGGGACAATCGTGGCACCTGGATCTGTTTATGCCGGTGTTCCTGCAAAAAAAATCAAAAGTCTGAGTCCAGAACTTCAAAAGAATGAGATCGAGCGAATTGCGAAAAACTATTTGCTATATGCTTCTTGGTTTGAAAAGGAAAAATAAAAAAAGCCATCCGAAGATGGCTTTTTTTATTTTTTTGAGTTTAGGTTATTAAAACCCTAAGCTTGTTTTTACATCAGGAAGAAGGTCTTTTCCAGAAGCCATAATAACGCTCCCGCCTGGGCTAGAATCTAAAACATAATCAAATCCTTGAGCTGCAGCAACTTTCTCGATTGCAGCACGTGCTTTTTCATACAAAGGACGCATCATATCTGCAGAGCGTTTTTGTAATTCTTGAGCGGCGGTTTCTCTAAAATCTTGAATACGTTGTTGCATTTCTTGCAATTCTACTTGACGTTGTTGGTTAATCAAGTCGGTTTGGTTTTGAGCATCACCCTGATAGGTTTGGGCTTTAGTCTGAAATTCTTTAACAGAATTTTCCATTTCTTTACCGTATTGGTCTTCCAATTTTTTCAATTCGTTTTGAGCAGCAATAACTTCAGGCATTTCACTAATGAGTTGCTGAGTGTTAATATGAGCAACTTTAGATTGCGCCATAACATTAAGTGGAGCAATAAAGACCATCAAACTGAGAAGGAGGGTGTATAAATGTTTCATAAGTGGGTGTGAATATTAGTTTTTTAAAGCAGAAGCTTTTGTTTTTAGTTTTTCAATTTGTTCTTTTCTGTTTTGTATTCTTTGTTGTCGGTTAATTCGTTGAATAACAAGGGTGCTAATATCGTAATTTTTTGCGGAATACAACATAGTTGATGTAGAAGATCGATCAAAAATAAAATCGTATTTTTTTTCTTCAGCAATTTGTTTTACAATAGTCATGACCTGATCTTGAAGGGGTTGTATTAATTTGGAACGTTGTATTATCATGTCTCCTGAGGGGCCAAAACGTTTTTCTTGTAGGGAAATAATATCAGAGGCAAAATCTTGAATTTCTAATTCTCGATCACTAATGAGTTCAGGAGTTAAAATGATGCGCTCAGCATTCAATTGATCTTGATATTGACTTAGCTGGAGTTTTTTAAGTTCAATTTCTTTTTTCCATTTCGCTATACTGGAATCAAGGAGTTGACTGGCTTTTTTGTATTCCTCTACAGATTCCAGAATATAGGCCATATCTATATAACCCACAGTGGTTCCTCGTTGGGCCTGAACGTTGAAGGACAGAAGCGATAAGGCTGTTACCAAAAAAGCGGATTGTAGGTGGTATTTCATAAACTGTATAACGAAATATTGTCTTAGATAGTATAAGGGGTAAGATTTTTATCTTTAAAAACGTTGTCCTATAACAAAATGTGTTTCCCAACCGTTAGGGGTTGTCACGTTAGAATCGGCGTTGTCAAATCCGTATCCAAAATCAATACCTAGTAATCCAAAAGCAGGCATGAATATTCGAACTCCAACACCAGCAGATCGCTTGGAATTGAATGGGTCAAACTCTCTAAAACTATCATATCCATTACCTGCTTCTAAAAAGGAGAGTGCATAGATTGAAGCACTTGGTTTTAAAGTGATGGGATAGCGAAGTTCGAGCGAGAATTTATTGTAAAGAATAGAACCATCGTTTCCAGATAAAGATTGATTGGGGTACCCTCTGAGGGCAATGGTTTCTCGACCGTCAAGGGTGTAGTTTACCATTCCGTCTCCTCCAATAAAAAAGCGTTCAAAAGGAATATTACCACGGTCTTTATTATAGGACCCTATAAATCCGAAATCAGCTTGTGTTTTTAGGACCAACTTATCTATTATCGGAGTGTACCAAGTACCATTGAATTTGATTTTGTAAAACTCTAACCAACGAAAGCGTTCTTGGTCAATTTCATCAATAAGGGGGTTTCCATTTGCATCTTGAAATTCTGGCAAATCTCCCAAATTCGCGTAATCAACTCCAGAAATCAAAGAATAGGGTGGGGTTAGTTTTGCACTAATGTTAAAGGAGGAACCTCCAGTTGGGAAGATTGGGTTTATCCGCGTGTTATTTCTTGAGAGGCTTATGGTATAAGCCAAGTTATTTGCTTCTCCATTACCAAAGGTAAAAAGACCTGTGAAGTAGTTCTGTAGGTTATAGTACTGATAGGAAAGTGCCTGTGAAAGTTGGAAAAAATCATCTGGGATTTGAAGGCGTTTTGCTAAACCTAATGTGACACCACTAATCTGAAAGGATTGGGTTTTATCTGCAAGACCAGTAAAGTAATCATAACGATATTGAATGGTGTGCTGCAAGGACGTTGAAAATTGGACGGGTTGTTCACCACCTAACCACGGTTCTGAAAAGTTAAAACTATAGGTATTGTAAAACTGACTGGCTTGGAGTCTCAAGGCGAGGGTTTGTCCGTCTCCCATAGGAAGGGGTTTATAGGATTTTCCATCAAAAATATTTCGCATGGAAAAATTATTAAAAGACAGTCCCAAAGTTCCAATAAAACCTCCTTGTCCATAACCTCCTTGAAGTTCTATTTGGCTTGCACCTGACTCAACGAGATCAAATTTTACATCGATTGTTCCTGCATTTTGATCCACGTTTTCCATTTCTGGATTAATCTGTTCTGCATCAAAAAAGCCCAATTGACCTAGTTCACGAACGGTTCTAACCAATTTATCTTTACTGTATAACTCCCCGGGTTTGGTTCGCAATTCACGGTAAATGACATGATCGTTTGTTTTGGTATTTCCTTTAATCGAAATTTTGTTGAAGTTTGCTTGTTTCCCTTCGGTAATTCGAATTTCAAAATTGATGGTATCATTTACCGCACTGACTTCTACAGCATTGATGTTTGAAAACAAATAGCCGCTGTTTTGATATAAATTAGTTATGTCGTTACCGTCGGGTTTTGAAGTGTCCGCAATCCGTTTTTTGAGGAGTACGCCGTTATAGGTATCTCCTTTTTTAAGGCCTAAAATTTGCTGTAAGACACTGTTACCGTATACCGTATTTCCAATATAATTGATTTCTCCGAAATAGTATTTTTTTCCCTCCTCAATATCTAAATTCAAAATAACGGATTTGGGATTGTCTGGATTTCTTATGAGGGTGTCCGACAAGACTCTTGCATCACGATATCCTTCTTCTTTGTAAAAATCGATTAAGCGTGTCAGATCGTCATTAAAATCATCTTCGTTGAATTTAGATTTTTTCCAAAAACGAACCGATTTCGTATGTTTGGTTTTTTTGAGTTTATTTTGAAGTTTTTTGGTTTTGTAGATCTCATTTCCTTCAAAATTAATTTCGTCAATCTTGACACGCGGTCCCTTATCCACATTAACAACCATTTTATAAGTATTCAACCCTACAGTATCTACAACTGTATTCAGGGTAACCTTGGTGTTTAAAAACCCTTCCTTTTTAAATTTATTCTGGATGTAATTTTTGGTATTGGTTAAAAAACTTTCCGATAGTTTTTTTCCAGCGGTCAGTTCTGTATCCTTGATTATGGCTTCGGTTTTCCCTTTCTTTAGTCCGTTGACTTTTACTTCAGTAAGCGTAGGAAGTTCTACAATTTCTATTTCTAGATCGATATTATTTCCTTGAACTTTAGTCACATAAAAATTGATGTCACTAAACAATTCTAGTCCCCAGAGTTTATTAATTATTCCACTAACTTCTTCACCAGGAAGGCTAATGGATTGACCTTTTCTCAGTCCACTGTAAGAAATAACGGTTTGAGCATTAAAGCTCTTCAGTCCTGATACCTTTATAGAATCAATCACATACGACCTTCCCTTGACAAAACCCGAGGTTTGAGCCTGTATGCCTAAGCCAACCAAAAGGAAGAGCCCTAAAAGAAAAGAGCCATAAAATGGCTTATGATGTGAGTTGTTCGCTCGTTTTTCCAAATCTTCTTTCTCGTTTAGCGTAATTCAATAATGCTTCTTTTAGATCTTCTTTTTTAAAATCAGGCCAAAGCGTTTTAGTGAAATACAATTCTGTATAGGCAATGTGCCACAACAAAAAATTACTTATCCGTTCTTCACCGCTTGTTCTGATGAGGAGATCTACAGGAGGTAAATTTCGCGTGTAAAGATGCTCATTTATGGTGGATTCGTCAACTTTTTCAGGGGAAATTATACTATTTTTAACTTTATCAGCGATGGTCCGCATTGCTTGAGTTAGATCCTCTTTTCCGCCGTAGTTTAAAGCCAAAGTAAGCACCATACCGGTGTTGTTTTTTGTTTTTTCAATTACACTGAGCAACTCGTCCTTAACTGGAGTTGGAAGTGCGTCAATATTTCCAATAGAAACCAGGCGAATATTGTTGTCAACCATTCGGTGAAACTCTTTTCTCAGGGAACTGACTAATAATTTCATCAGTAAGTTGACCTCATCTTTAGGACGACTCCAATTTTCAGTTGAAAAGGCATACAAGGTAAGGTATTCAATGCCTTGAGCGACGGCTTCTTCCACAATTTCCTTTACAGACTTAGCTCCTTGCTGATGACCTGTAACCCGATTTTTACCCTGTAATTTTGCCCATCGACCGTTTCCGTCCATGATGATGGCTACATGTTTAGGTATTTTACTCATTTATTCTTTGCAATAACATGGAAGATCGCCAAAGGTAAATGAAATTGTGAAACCCATAAAAATATACCAGTCATTATTCGCGACATTTCCAAATTTATAGCCCAATTCATTTGCATATTCATTTTCAGGGTTACTTCCATCTAGATTATCCGTTAAGGTATAACGTGCACCTAATTCAAATCCTATGATAAAAAGCGGATTAGGATTTAGCTTAACACCCAATGTGAAAGGTACAGCGATTTTTTCGTCTTTTCCGTAATTATTGTATGTTGGAGGGCTAAAGGGCCCTGTAGGGGTAATGAAATATTGTTCGTATCTAAAATAACTTATTCCATAAAAAAAGTAGGGTGTAAAGTTAAAATCGGCATCGTGAAGATTAAATTCTTTAAAATTAACTTCAATCCCAACAAGGGCCTCTTGGATACTGTTATCTACTTTATATGATCGGTTGAATCGATTAATGTCACTGTTGTTGTATTCGGTCTCTACTAATTTTGTTAAAGTAAAACCGCCCCGTAAAGAATATCGATTGGTTACGTTCCATTTGTAAAGTAAACCTATTGCAGGAGAATTGGGATCTATATATCGATCCGTTCCAATATCCCCGATATAATTGCTCCCACCTAAAAACAAACCGACCTCATGAAATTGTGCAAAACAATTTGAGGATATAAAAAAAACAGTAAGCAAGAAGACATTTTTAATCATGGGTAAAGCAAAACTCAAACTAACGAGCTAGTTGCAAGTATATTAGTAACCCGAAAAGGATGATTTTATTGTGTGTTTCGCTTGTCTTGACCCCAAAATAGTTTTTCCCTTAAAGTACTGAAGAAAGTAGCTCCATCGAGCTGAACAGTCTTGACAACAAACGGTGCTTTTTTGAGATAGATGTTGTTGCCATTTTCCAGAGTCAAGATCCTAGAATCAAGAGAAAGTAAGTGGTATTTACTTCTTCCTTGAACCCTAATTTTAATTTCGGTACAATCAGGGACAATCAAAGGCCGCATATTAATGTTATGCGGAGCTATAGGATTCAAGATCCAACATTGGGAATTGGGAGAAACTATAGGGCCTCCACTACTTAAAGAATATCCTGTGGAACCTGTTGGAGTTGCAATTATTAGTCCGTCAGACCAATAGGTAGTGAGTGGTTGTCCATCCAATTCCGTTTCGATACTTAACATGGAAGTTGTGTTTTTTCTATTCACACTCACCTCATTGAGTGCAAATCCAGTTTCTTCTAAAATGGGATGGGATTCATCGGTTCGTACTTGGAGCAGCGAACGAGAAATATAACTGAATTTCTTTTGAAAAAATAGGTTTAGCCCTTCATTTAAGGCATCGCGATGCAAAGAGGTAAGAAACCCAAGCCGACCTGTATTAATTCCCAAAATAGGGATTTCGGTATCTCTTACTAAGGTAACTGCTCTGAGAATGGTTCCATCTCCACCAATAGAAAAAAGAAAATCGATATCCTTTTTAAGTGGGGTTTCTTCGTCAAAATACGTGTAGCCTTGGTTTTCTGCTTGAAGTTGTTTTTTTAGACGATGGATGATGGTAAAACGATGACCGTTTTGCTCTAAATAGGCGATGGTAGCTTTTAAGTATTGCAGTGTTTCTTCTGAATAAAATGCACTATATAAAGCGATATACATGGTCTCAAATCTTGAATCAAAGGTACAAAACTCTTGAGAATCAATTTGATTGAGGGGGTAAATTACCAATAGGGCTAAAAATCAAGCTTTTTATTTCACATTTCCACAGAAGCCAATACATTTACAAAAAAAATCAGATGACAGCACTAAGTGTAAACATCAATAAGGTTGCAACACTAAGAAATTCAAGAGGAGGAAATGTTCCTAATGTACTCGAAGTAGCAAAAGATCTTCAAAAATTTGGAGCTCAGGGAATTACAATCCATCCACGTCCCGATCAAAGGCATATCCGATACGAGGATGCCTATGCGCTACCTAAAGTAGTTTACACGGAGTACAACATTGAGGGAAATCCTATTTCAGAGTTTATGGAAATGGTGCTTGCCATACGACCTACTCAAGTAACCTTAGTTCCTGATGCTGCAGATGCGCTAACATCCAATGCAGGTTGGGATACAGTGAAAAACAAAAAGTATTTGATGGGAATCATTAATCAATTCAAGGCAGAAGGGATACGAACTTCTATTTTTGTTGATCCTGATATCCAAATGATAGAAGGTGCAAAAGAAACCGGAACAGATCGGATTGAGCTTTACACCGAGTCCTATGCAAAAGCATTTCCTTCCAACCCTGAAAAAGCTATTGCTCCCTTCGTAAAAGCGGCTGAACGAGCAAATGAATTAGGTATTGGCATCAATGCCGGACACGATTTAAGCCTAGAAAATGTTCGCTACTTTGCACAACACCTCCCCAATCTCTTGGAGGTTTCTATCGGTCATGCGTTAATCTGTGAGAGTTTGTATCTGGGATTTGAAAATGTAATTCCCATGTATCTTCAGCGTTTAAAATTTTGAGTTTACTTCACAGCACCATATTCGGCGATTCTGGCAGGGACTTATTAATTCTACACGGTTTTTTGGGAATGAGTGATAATTGGAAATCGCATGCAAAAAACTGGATGGCATTAGGCTATCGAGTTCACCTAATCGATCAAAGAAATCATGGAAGAAGCTTTTGGAGTTCAAGTTTTTCCTATGAAGTTATGGCAGAGGATGTTGTGAACTATTGTGAGACGCATCGGCTCGAAAAGGTTTTGCTATTGGGTCATTCTATGGGAGGAAAAACCGTCATGCAGGTTGCATGCTCCTATCCTGAATTGGTTCAAGCCTTTGTAGTCGCAGATATTGCACCAAAAGTGTACATGCCCCATCATCAACAAATTTTAAAAGGGCTTTCGGAGCTAAATTTTGACCAAATAAAAGACAGAGCCGAAGCCGATGCTCAGCTTGCTAAAACGGTTTCTGAAGTCGCTATCCGGCAATTTTTATTAAAAAATTTATACTGGGTTACCAACGGAAAACTCGGTTTGAGAATCAATATCGACGTCCTTAAAAATGCTAGTGAAGCTATAGGGGCAACTCTAAGTGATGGATCACATGCAACCCATCCTTGTCTTTTTGTAAAAGGAGGGGTATCGGATTACATTTTAGATGCGGACACTCCTGTAATCAAGCATTTTTTTCCCAACGCAGAACAAGTAACAATACCAGGGGCTGGGCATTGGCTGCATGCGGAGAAACCCATCCTCTTTTTTGAAACGGTCACACGTTGGTTAGAAAGTAAGGGCTGATTTTTTAACATTTCCCTAAAAGATGTGATATTTTTTTGAACTTGAGGTGATGCGAGATCGAAAAGCTATTTTTGCAACTTAATTTTAATCTATGAAAGCTAACATCAGATTTGCTGAGGTTTCTGACAGCTCTGCCATATTGGAGTTGATTCGAGAATTAGCTGCATTTGAGAAGGAGCCCGATAGTGCAAAACTGACTTTAACAGATATTGAAAAATACGGTTTTGGTGAACAACCCTTATTTCAATGTCTGGTAGCGGAGCTCAACCAAAAAGTAGTAGGTATGGCACTTTATTACCCACGTTTTTCTACATGGAAAGGTCCTACTTTTCATTTAGAAGATTTGATTGTATCAGAAGCATACAAAGGTCAAGGAATTGGAACCCAATTGTATTCAAAATTCATTCAAAGTGCTTATGAAAAAGGGGTAGAACGAATCGATTGGAATGTGCTTGATTGGAACAAACCAGCTGTTGATTTTTATGAAAAAAGTGGGGCGACGGTTCTTTATGAATGGTGTACTGTACAAATGCACCGTTCTGAAATGGAAGCCTATATTAAAAACATACAAAAATGAAAGTATTTAAGTTTGGAGGAGCATCAGTAAAAGACGCAGCAGGAGTCAAAAATTTGGTTCGTGTCTTGGAAACAGTTGGCTATCAAAACACCTTAGTGGTTATTTCCGCGATGGGAAAAACGACCAATGCACTGGAAGTAATTATTGATGCTTATTTTAAAAATAAAAAACAAATTCCTCAAGAGGTTTTCGATTTAAAAGAATTCCATAGCAACATCATCACCGATTTGTTTGGAATACATCATACAGAAGTTAGTAATAAAGTAGCTGCTTATTTTGAAGAGTTACAAGCCTTTTTAAGAAATAATAAAGCACCCAATTATAGTTTTGTTTACGATCAGGTAGTGAGTTTTGGAGAACTTCTATCCACTACCATTATCTATCATTACTTTTTATTTAAGGGGTGGGATAGTTTTTGGTTAGACGCTCGAAATTGTATTAAAACAGACGATTATTACCGAGCGGCAAATTTGAATTGGGAAGAAACCCAAATTCAAATCAAATCAGAAACCAAAGGACATCAGCTCATCGTAACCCAAGGATTTATTGGAAGTAATTCCAATAATTTTACCACCACTTTGGGGCGTGAAGGATCTGATTACAGCGCTGCAATTTTTGCTTATGCATTAAACGCAGAATCTGTAACAATATGGAAAGATGTACCTGGTGTTCTTAATGGGGATCCAAGAATTTTTGAGAATACGGCATTGCTGAATCAAATATCCTATAGAGAAGCTATCGAATTGGCGTTTTATGGAGCTTCAGTAATTCACCCCAAGACACTTCAGCCACTTCAGAGAAAAGAAATTCCTCTTTACGTAAAATCTTTTGAAAATCCAGAAAATCCAGGAACTGCGGTTTCAAAAGGAAAAACAATTGAACCTTTAATTCCTTGTTATATTGTTAAAAAAGACCAAGTACTAATTCGTTTATCCTCCATCGACTTTTCGTTTATTGTAGAGGAAAACATTAGTTACATCTTCGGATTACTTCACGAATATCAGATGCCAGTGGAGTTGATTCAAAACTCTGCCATCAGTTTTTCAGTTTGTGTAAACAACAAATACAAGCGATTGGAGGAATTGGTTTTGGTACTTCGATCTCGTTTTAACGTGGAGGTCAAAGAACACGTCGATTTATTTACCATCCGTCATTTTAATGATGAAGCAATACATTTTATTCAAAAAAATGGCAGACAAATTCTTTTAGAACAAAGAACGCAGGAAACAGCACAATTTGTATTAGAAAGCCTTGTGAATTCCTAAGGCTGTGATCTTATCCAAAATTGTTTGAGCGAGTTTGACATGGCTTTCTGTCGTCCACCCACCGACATGTGGACTTAATAAAACTCGATCGGAAGTGAGTAAATAATCCAGAGCTTTAGGTCGATTTGTTTGATTGAAGATGGAGTGAAAAGAAGACGATTCGTACTCTAAAACATCAAGTCCTGCACCTAGTATTTTTCCAGTTTTTAGACCTTGGACAAGATCTTCAGTAACGACAGCTTTTCCACGAGCACTATTGAGAAACCAAAAGGGATTGGACATTTGTTCAATAAATGAACTATTGAACATTGCTGTGGTTTGGGGAGTTTGAGGAACATGGAGGCTCAATATTTGAGCGCGTTTTTGAAGCTCGGATAAAGAAACTTGCGTAGCATTTTCATCCCCTACCTTGGACTTGATATCGTAGCATAGAACCTCAACATCAAAGCCTTTGAGTTTTTTTGAAAAACTTTTCCCAGTATTTCCATAACCAACTATTCCTATAGTTTTACCTTCAAGCTCCGTGCCTCGGTGAGCTTCTCTTTCCCATCTTCCATTTTGAATACTGAGGTGGGCAGATCGCAATTTATTTGTCAATGCGAGTAACATCCCCAATACGTGTTCACCTACTGCATTTCGATTTCCTTCGGGAGCAGCAAGTAGCGCTATTTCTTTTTTTTGAGCGTATTCAAGATCAATATTTTCCAAGCCAGCACCGACTCGTGCTATAAATTTAAGAGAAGTTGCCTTGTCTATAAAAACCTTATCTAGGGGGAAGCGACTTCGAATGACCACACCTTGATAGCGATGGATTCCCTCGAGTAGGTTCTCTAATGGGGTATCATAAGCAAGATGATTTTCATATCCAATTTTTTCCAGTCCCTCTAGGAGAAGGGGATGATTTTCATCAACATGAAGCACCAAATTTGAATTCATCTAAAAACCTAAAGCAAGTTTAGCGATATAAAAAAATAAGAAAATCCCAAAAATATCATTTGCAGTAGTAATGAAGGGTCCTGTTGCAATAGCAGGATCGATTCCTCGCTTATCCAAAACAATAGGTACAAAGGTTCCTACAAGTGCGGCTACTACAATGACTAACATCATCGAGCCCGCAATGGTTAAACTGACCAAAAATTCTTGTTTTATAATAAGACCAAAAAATAGAATAACGAGAGCTAAAGCAAAACCATTGATCAAGCTGAGACTTACTTCTTTGATCAGTCGTTTAAAAAGAGAGCCTTTAACAATGTCATTCGCCAAACCTTGAACAATAATGGCCGAGGATTGAACCCCAACATTTCCAGCCATAGCAGCGATTAGTGGGGTGTAAAAAAATAAGTTCCTCAATTTAGGTTC
Source organism: Flavobacteriaceae bacterium (assembly GCA_017858055.1). Classification (GTDB taxonomy): domain Bacteria; phylum Bacteroidota; class Bacteroidia; order Flavobacteriales; family Flavobacteriaceae; genus MS024-2A. Next base: position 51,744 of record JAFMCA010000003.1, on the reverse strand, counting down.
ACTCATAATGTTTTCAAAATCTTGTAGTATAAATACACTTCCAAGACCTCCTAAAAGCCCTAAAAAAAGCCAAGGTAAACGAGCTTTTACGAGTTCGAAAATTGAATCATCCGCTTCAACATCATTCGAGATCCCCGCAGCCAATTGATAATCTTTTTCCGCCTCTTCTTTAATGACATCAACTATATCGTCAATGGTGATACGTCCTAATAATTCTTTTTTATGATTGACTACCGGGATGGCTTCCAGGTCGTATTTCGACATTATTTTAGCGACTTCTTCTTTTTCTTGATCAACGGTTACATAATCCACTTTGGGGATGTAGATGTCAATCACTTTTGCATTTGACTTTGCAGTAATTAAATCTTTGAGAGATAAACGTCCTTTCAATCTGTTTTTTTGGTCGACTACATAGATGGAATGAACGCGTTTGACATCCTCCGCTTGAGCTCTCATTTCATTCAAACACTTCAAAACACTCAAATCTTCTCGTACTTTAACCAACTCTTTGGCCATGAGCCCTCCAGCTGTATTTTCATTGTATTTGAGGAGTTCGCGAATGTCTTGAGCATGCTCTTGATCATCTATCTGAGACATAACCTTTTCCTGTCGCTCTTGAGAGAGTTCCAAAATAAGATCGGCAGCATCATCGGTATCAAGTTCTGAGATTTCTTGGGCAATTTCTTTGGCAGAAAGGTTTTCTAGGATGGATTCACGAATATCTGGATCTACTTCGGCTAAGGCATCGGCAGTGGTATCACTTCCTAAAAGTTTTACGACATAGGTTGCTTCGTCATTGGTCAGTAATTCAATGATTTCTGCTAAATCGGCATAGTGTATGGGGGAGAATTTTCGAATTAGTTTGGCTTCTTCACCTTCACTAATCAATTTTTTTATATTCTCTAAAAATGAGGTGTCAATCTGAAATGTTGCCATGGTCTATCCTTTTTGTCAACTGGATGAAGTCATCCCCTGAGAGCTTCTCAGGCCTTAAATCAAAGATACTATCTTCTCTCAAATTATCAGATAGATTCATGGTTTTTAAACTATTCCTTAAGGTTTTTCGTCTTTGCTGAAAACTCAATTTAACAATTTTGAACAGTAATTTTTCATCACAATCAAGCGTGATATTTTCCTTTCGTGTTAGCCGAATGACGGCTGAATCTACTTTCGGTGGTGGATTAAAAACTCGAGGAGAAACCGTAAACAAATATTCGGTTTTGTAATAAAGCTGTGCCAGGACGGAGAGGATGCCGTATTTTTTAGACCCGGGAGGTTCACAAATACGTTCTGCAACTTCTTTTTGGAACATGCCTGCAAAAAATGGAATTTGTGATTTGTGGTTGATAACCTTAAAGACTATTTGCGAGGAGATATTGTAAGGGAAATTTCCAATAATGGCGAAGGGGGCTTCACCGAAAATTTGAGTCAAATCGTAATTTAAAAAATCTCCTTCAATGAGAGTAAAGTCTTTAGAAGGGTAGTTTTTTGCTAGAAACTCTATGGATTCTTTATCGATTTCTATCAGGTGTAAATCTTTTGTTTTTGGAATTAAAAACTGGGTGAGTACTCCTGTTCCTGGTCCGATTTCTATAACGTTCCGATAGTTTTCAAATTCGAGTAGATTTGCAATTTTTTGAGCGATATTCAAATCCGTTAAAAAGTGCTGGCCCAATTTTTTTTTGGGGCGTACGCTTTTCATTGAAGGTGGTGAATTAGTTGAAGTTCTGTTCTGAAAAAAAGTACTTTGTCTCCAAATTCATCCCGAGCTTTTTTACGGAGACGAGGAGCATCTTCATTAAGATAGGCTTGGTATTTTTCTTGATTGTCGCAATGGTACTGAACGGCGTAGCTCACGCCTCCTAGATCATCAGCCGTAATGATTTTATAGATTTTAGTTTGGGTAAATTTATTTGTTGCCTGCATTTCGGGGAGATGTTCCGTTTTCATCCATTCTAACCAAGCTTTCTCTATGGATGTTTCAACATGAGCAGTAACATTGTAAATGAGCATCTTAATTGATTATTTCAAAACCGGTGAAGGGAATCAAGGCTTTAGGAAGGAGGATGCCCTTTTCTGTCTGACAATTTTCAAGCATAGCTGCAAGAACTCTCGGTAAGGCAAGAGCACTTCCGTTTAAGGTATGCACACTTTGTTTTTTCCCCTCTAAAGTTTTATAACGAAGTTGCAAACGCTCTGCTTGAAAACTGTTGAATGTAGAAACGGAACTTATTTCCAACCAGCGTTCTTGTGCTGTAGAGTAAATTTCAAAGTCATAGGTAAGGGCAGAAGTAAAACCTAAATCGCCCCCACAAAGTCTTAGTATGCGATAAGGCATTTCTAATTCGTTGAGGATTCCCTTGACATGTTCAACCATCTGATCGAGTGCTTCTAAGGCATTTTCGGGTTTTTCAATGCGAACGATTTCTACTTTGTCAAATTGGTGTAAACGATTAAGACCTCGAACATGTGCTCCATAGCTACCAGCTTCCCGTCTAAAACAGGGGGTATAGCCCGTCATACAAATGGGCAATTCGGAGGCTTCTAAAAGACTGTCACGGTATAAATTAGTAAGAGGAACTTCAGCAGTCGGAATGAGATAAAGATCATCATTTTGAACATGATACATTTGCCCTTCTTTATCTGGGAGTTGACCTGTTCCAAATCCCGAGGCTTCATTTACAAGATGGGGTACTTGCATTTCTTTGTATCCAGCTTGAGTATTTTTATCTAAAAAATAATTGATTAGTGCTCTTTGCAAGCGGGCTCCTTTGCCTTTGTAAACAGGAAAACCAGCACCTGTAATTTTGTTGCCTAATTCAAAGTCAATCAAATCGTATTTTTGTGCCAATTCCCAATGGGGTAGGGCGGAATTTTTGAGGTCTGGAATTGTTCCCGAGCGGAAAATCTCTTCGTTGTCCTCTTCACTATTTCCAGAGGGCACGCTCTCATGAGGAACATTTGGGATTTGTGTTCGCAGTTCGTTTAGGGCGTTTGTGGTTTCTTGTAAATCCTCTTGTAAGGTCTTGGATAGCTCTTTTAGACTTGAGGTTTCTTTTTTAAGTTCGTTTGCTTTTTCTTGCTCACCACTTTTAAATAAACTCCCGATTTCTTTAGCTAAGGCATTTGCTTTAGCCAAATGTTGATCCAAAACCGCTTGTTGTGCTCTTCGGTTCTGATCGAGTTCAAGAATCTGATCTATTTTTTCTGGAGACTTAAAATTTCTTTTTTTGAGTCCGTCAAGAATGGCTTCTTTGTTTTCTCTTATGTAGTGCAGTGCAAGCATAAACTTCTTTTTACAAAAATAAGGGAATTTTAACGTATCCCTTTACTGATCAAGGTTCTTTTACAAACTTCTTTGTCCTTTTCTAATTGAATTTTAAGATGATCGAAAGATTGGAACTTGACTTCATCTCTAATTTTTTCAATGAATTCAATTTTTAAATTTAGATCGTAGAGATTTTCTTCGCAATCAAAAAGATGAACTTCAAGGGTTTCATGTTTTCCATTTACTGTAGGTCGGATTCCAACATTCATCATCCCGAAAAAAGAACGATGGTTAACTTCCGCCCCCACAAGGTAAACTCCTCTCGGCGGGATCAATTTGTAGGTCTCCTTTACAAGTATATTGGCTGTTGGGAAGTCAATTGTTCTACCCAAACCTTGACCTTTAGTTACGGTTCCACTTAATTCAAAAGGGCGACCTAAAAAGTCATGCACACGCTTAAAATTCCCCTGCTCTATGGCTTTTCTAATCTTAGTCGAACTCACTGTAATGGAATCTATTTCTTGTTTGGGAATGATATGAACCTCGAAGCCATATGTTTTACCTAATCCAACTAAATCGGAAGCAGTGGCCTCCCGATTCCGTCCAAAACGGTGATCGTATCCAATAAAAAGGGAACGGATTTGTAGCTGTTCTGCCAAAACATCTCTACTAAACTCTAGTGCGGTGAGTTTGGAAAAGGATTTTGTAAAAGGGTGTATTATCAAGTTGTCCACACCAAGACCTTCCAATACGCGTTTCTTTTCTTCTAGGGTGTCGATCAATTTTATGCCTATCTCCTGTTGAAGGACCATTCTTGGATGAGGAAAGAAGGTTAAAATACTTGCCTCTAAATTTTTGTGATGAGCTAAATCAACCAAACTTTTGATGATTTTTTGATGTCCTATATGCACCCCATCAAAAGTACCAATGGTAAGTACAGTTTTTTTATTGGGCTTGAAACTTTCTATATTTTGGACAACATTCATTATTCCAAACAGCTCTTTTTAAGTGAAGCACAAAAGTACACCAATATCACGCAAAGACTAAATTGTTTCAGTATTTTTAGATCCGACTTTATAATTTGTTTTAGTGGAAAGGAAAACTAACATACTCAAATCGAGTTCTTTATTCTTTAGTTGTTGTTTTATTTTATTAGGACAATTGCTTTTCAGTCAAAATTCCTGGAAGCTTATAAATCAAACCTTCAATTCACGAGTTCCTGCTCCGCTGGCTAAGGAAAATTACTTTGAACTTCTAGATTCGAAAGCATCTTTTCTGTTTTCCACATCCAAAAACGATTCGTTTGAAATTCTACTCCCCAATGAAAATGGTAAAGAAGAGCTTTTTCTGCTCAAACCAGTTGCGCTTCTCTCGCCATCCTTGTCCAAAAAGTATATCAGCATTAAGACTTTTAAGGGTAAAAGCGTGAAAAGACCCAATGTAAAAGTTAGAATGAGTACCCACCCCAATGGAATCAATGCTTGGATTCAACTAGAAGGAAAAGAAGATTTGTTTATCCAACCGGTTAAAGGCAAAAAGAAGGTTCATTTTGTTTATCAGAAAATCAAAAACGACAAAGCCCTAGATTTTTACTGTAAAACAATACTTCAAACCAATCAGACTAAGGGAGAAAGAATAACACAAAAATCCACTCCAGTTTTTTCTGAATTAAGGACTTTCAGAATTGCAATAGCTGGAACGGCAGAGTACACCAATTTTTGGGGGGATAATGATTTCAGTAACGGGAGTAATGCAGAGGATGCCTTTGGTGCAGTAGTGAGTTCATTGAATCGAATTAGTCAAGTCTTTGAAGATGAAGTAGGTGTTCGTTTGGAATTGGTTTCAGACGCTTCTTTGATGTATGAAGATGCAGAAAATGATCCGTTTTCAGAGGATGTACAAGCCGAGTTACAGGAGACTTTAGATGAGGTACTCGGAGATGAGGCCTATGATGTCGGACATTTATTCGACTACGGTGAACCGAACGGTGATGCGGGTTGCATTGGATGTGTTTGTCAAACAAATCAAAAAGGACAAGGTTTTTCAACGCATCCCTTCGAAGACACCTATGGAGGTGAATTTCGAAACGATTATTTTGATTTAGATTATGCTGGTCATGAAATCGGTCATCAATTTGGAGCATACCATACTTTTTCTTTTCAAAATGAAGGCAGAGGATTTAATGCTGAGCCAGGAAGTGGATCGACGATTATGGCTTATGCTGGGATTACGGTAATGGATGATGTTCAACTGCACGGGGATCCGTATTTTCATTATTATAGTATTCAAAACATTAGGAATGTAGTAGATCAACTTAGCTGTGGGACTTCAGAAACAATTTTTCAAGATACTTTTACTATTGATGCAGGTCCAAACCAACTCATTCCCATTGGGACACCTTACGAACTATCCATCCCGGCTTTGGAGGGTGAGAATATTACCTATTGTTGGGAACAGTTGGACAGTGGGGAAATCACTTCTGATAATTTTGGTCCGTATAATGCTTTAGGAAGTATGACGCGTTCACTTCCTCCAACAAGTGTTCCCAACAGAAGTATTCCTAATTTGAATCAAATTCTTTCTAATTCATTAATTCAAGTAAAACCCCGTGTTGGTGATTCTTGGGAAACCGTTTCCTTGGTCGGTAGAAAAATGAAATGGGGATTAAGTGTGAGAAAAAATCTAGACGACTATGTTCAAGTGGCACAAGACTACTTGGAGCTTACTGTGGTTCCTACAACCAGTCCTTTTTACATTCTATCTCAGGAAAGTCCCTCTCTGGTTTGGAAAGGAGGATCGTATCAGACAATAGAATGGAATGTAGCGGAAACCAATGCACCACCCTTTCGTATTGATGCTGTGGAAATTTCACTTTCTACTGACGGTGGAAAAACCTTTCCAATCCAACTCACGGAAAGTACAGACAATATTGGAAAAGCAGAAGTTTTTGTTCCTAATAACATTGATACTACGAATGCTCGAATTAAAGTTAAAGCGAAAGGCGGAATTTTCTTTGCAATCAATTCTGTCGATTTTTCAATTGAATCTCGGGATCTTATCCTCAATTTTGAAAAATATGAGCAGGAAATTTGTGATTCGGATAGTGTTCAATTTGACTTTACTATTGAAAGAAAAGCAAACTTTGAGGCTTCTTTTTCTTTAGAGCTAGAGGAATTGCCAGAAGGTATTCAGGCAGCAGTTTCTAAATCCACTTTTTCTAATTCTGAGGACTCTGGAACTATTATTTTCAGCGGATTAAATGGAATTCCCTATCAAGATTACCTTTTTTCTTTAAAGGCCATTTTTGGCTCTACAAACGAACCCTTCAGTGTCAGATTAAAGTATCGTGGGAGCATACAAACTCCACCGGCGATGCTTTTTCCCTCGGATGACTCTGTGGAACAAAGTTTAAGACCTCTTTTGAGCTGGGAAAGCTCTCAGAATATTGACACATCTACTGTACAGTTAGCGCTAGATGCTAACTTTGAGAATGTTGTTTTAGAATCAACTTCCGTTCAAAGCCAACTTCAACTCGCTGAACTGGAAGCCTCTCAAACTTATTTTTGGAGGGTAAAGGGTGAAAATGGTTGTGGAGCATCGGAATTTGCAAATCCCTTTTCCTTCACAACCAATAGTGTGACTTGTGTAGATGTTCGGGCAAGTAATCTTCCCAAAGTAACGATAGATGCAACGAATACTTCTTTTGGCACCATCATAAGTTCTATAGAGGTCAATTACGATTTGAAGATACTTGATCTCGATATATTTGTCGATATAGAACATCCCTATATCGAAGACATCGCTTTGTATCTGGAAGCACCCGAAGGAAGTCGCTATTTGTTGACAAGTGAACTAGGAGGCGATGGTCAAGATTACACAAATACAGTTTTTGATGAAGAGGCAACTGTAACAATAGACAATGCAAGCCCTCCCTTTACAGGAAGTTTTAAACCCCTTCAAAGTATTCAAAGCCTTTACGGGACTTCCTCTGCGGGTAGTTGGAAACTTATCGTTGAGGATCGATACATGGAGGATACTGGACGACTTTTGGCGTTTAAAATATCATTCTGCTTAGAGGGGAAGACCCTGCCCAATCAAGATCAAGATACCATAGTGGATGAATTGGATAATTGTCCTGAGATCACCAATCAAGATCAATCCGATATAGATAATAACGGGATAGGAGATGTTTGCGATTTATTTTCCTCACAAAATATTACGATTTCAAAAAATGACGCCAGTTGTCCAGACAAATCCAATGGAGGTTTACGATTTAGTGCATTGGCGGATTTTAGCTATAAAGCCATAATTAATTCAGATACCGGCTATCAAAAAACACTCAATTTTACAGCTTTTGGAAATTCGGTTTCTAATCTTGCCCAAGGATTGTATTCCATATGTATTTATGTAGAGGATTTCCCAGACTATGAATACTGCTTCCAAACTCAAATTTCTAGTCCAGAGCCTTTGGAGGTTTTAACCTTTTTTAATCAAGGAACTTCTTTGTTGGATATCGATTTAAGTGGGAGCAGTCGATATTGGATTGCTTTGAATGATCAACCTTTTTATCAAACGGATCAAAAGCAATTGACTTTACCCCTTACCCAAAAAATAAATCGATTGGTAATAAAAACGGATAGTCCTTGTCAAGGTATTTTTGAGCAGTGGATTAATGGTACTGAGTCGGCCTCAGTCTTCCCCAATCCAATTCAGGAAAACGCAACTTTGGTGCTTCCAGTAAACGCAGTAGTTCAATTGAATCTTTTAACAGGTTCTGGGAAGACCATCTGGGGAAAACAGCATAATTCAAATCAAGGGAATACAGTTCAGATACCCATGGGGACTTTGAATTCAGGCTTGTATTTACTCCAAATTGAATATCCAAATCGGGTAGAAACCCTTAAACTGCTTAAGCGATGAAAAAAGAAATCCTATTTTTTGCGCTGATTTTGTTCTGGGCTTGTGGCCCAGATCCAATACCAGCTCCTGAACCCGCTTCACTCATTGCTCCTGCAAATTTAAATTCTTGTACTACTGCAAGTCCTGTCAATAGTTTGGAAAGTCAGGTAAAGTTTCAGTGGACTGCTTCGTTAAATACAGAAAGTTATGAATTGGTCATTCAAAATCAAGTATCAAATCGATTAATCAAAAAGAGCACCTCTTTACTTAACGAGTCCGTTATTTTATCGAGAGGGGTGCCTTACAGTTGGTATGTGAATTCGAAATCCTTACTTACCGAAGAGTTCGGAAAAAGTCCAGTTTGGGTTTTTTATTTGGAAGGAGAAACTCAAAAAAGTTCCTTGCCATTTCCAGCTGTTCTTTTACAGCCAGAGAATGAAGCCCTCGTACAACGAGATTCAAGTGGAAATTTTACTTTTCAATGGACGGGAAAAGATTTAGATGGAGATATCAGTAGGTATGACCTTTATCTCGGAATTGATCCAGAGGCAATGGTGTTAGAAAAGGAAGGATTGAGTTCTTCCACTGCAAGTATAAAACTGAATGCAAGCACAAGGTACTATTGGAAAATCATTACCCACGATACGCAAAAGAATCAGTCAACTTCTTTAATTTTTACTTTTCAAACGGAGGAATAAGATTTATTTACCGTTGAATTTATTCATGCTGTTTTGAAGTCCTTCCAAACCAAAACTCATAACAGCTTCAGAACAATGTTTGAGTCGTTCGGGCAGCAGTCTTGTTTCTTCCTCGGTCCAGGGATCCAAGACAAATTTTACTTGATCTAAAGGCTTCAACTCTGTGCCAATACCAAATCTCAAGCGGGCATAATTGGGAGTGTTTAATTCGGATTCGATGTCTTTAAGTCCATTGTGTCCTGCGGGACTTCCTTTTCCTCGTATTCGAATAGTTCCAAATGGAAGATGCAGTTCATCGGTCAGGATTAAGATATTTTCTAAAGGAATATTTTCTTTTAATGCCCAATGCCTTACGGATTTTCCACTTCGATTCATAAAGGTAGTGGGTTTGATTAGCACAAATTGCCTCCCCTTTTTTTTGAAGCTACAAGAATGGGCAAGCTTTTGCAATTCCCATTCCGATTCATTTTGCTTAGCTAGATCCTCAACAATTTTGAATCCAACGTTGTGTCGAGTGTCTTCATATTCTGATCCGATATTTCCTAATCCGACAATTAAGAATTTATTCATAGCTAAAGTTTGGCTCTTTCTAAAAAAGCGTTTAAAGGAAAACATGCACTAAAATAAAAAAAGCATGTGAGTTCTCACATGCTTTTTGGATGCTAAAGCAAAGTATTGGTTAGTTTTCTGATGATTCGTTTGCATCAGTTTCAGCAGCAACTGCTGTTGTTCCTTCTACTTCTGTTAATTCTTCATCTTCATCTTCGATGTCAGCATTTTTGGCTGAAGCTCTGGATGATCTCACCTGACATACCACGGTATTGTCTGGGTGAAGTATTGTATAAGTCTCGGTTTGAAGTTGAGAAGTGTAAAGTTTGTTCCCTAGCTTTAACTTAGAAATGTTCGCTATGATCACATCTGGTAAATCCTTAGGAAGCGCTTTTACACGGAGCTTTCTCTTGTTAAGACTAAGTACCCCTCCACTGTTAAGAACTCCTGGAGCCGCACCTTCAATTTTAACGGGGATATTCATGGAGATTTCCTTGTTGTCAAACAGACGGTAGAAGTCAACATGAAGAATTTTGTCCGATACTGGGTGGAATTGAATGTCTTGTAAAATTGCGTTTATTTTAGTACCGTCCTCTAATTCAATGACAACGGTATGCGCATTTGGGGTGTACACCAGTTTGCTGAAACCAAGTTCCGGTGCCGAAAAGTGAAGAGGTTCCCCTCCACCATACAATACACAGGGAACTCTTCCAGCATTGCGTATAGCTTTGGTCGCAACCTTGCCTACGCTTTCTCTTTTAGATCCTTTAATAGTAATTGATTTCATGATTTTGTTTTTACATTATAAATTTTGAACTAATCGACTGATTGTAGTGAACTTTTTTCATTACCTCAGCGAATAATGGGGCGCAAGATAACACTTTTACTTTAGGGTGACTAACTTTTGGTGGAATAGAATCAGTCACTATAAGTTCTTCCAGTTGGGATTTTTCAATTTTTTCATAAGCATTGCCTGAAAGTAGGGCGTGAGTACATATTGCACGAACAGAAATTGCACCACGTTCTTTCATTAAATCTGCGGCTTTGGTGAGTGTTCCAGCAGTATCTACCATGTCGTCTACTAGAATCACATTTTTTCCTTCCACATTTCCAATCAGTTCCATGTGAGAGATAACATTTGCTTTTTCTCTTTGCTTATAGCAAATGACGACATCACTACTTAAATATTTTGAATACGCATAGGCCCGTTTCGAACCTCCCATATCGGGGGAGGCTATTGTTAAATCCGAAAGATTTAGAGAATTGATATAAGGAAGAAAAATGGTTGAAGCAAAAAGATGGTCAACGGGTTTTTCAAAAAACCCTTGAATTTGATCTGCGTGTAAATCCATGGTAATGATGCGAGTAGCACCAGCAGTCTCAAGCAGTTTTGCAATTAATTTGGCTCCTATGGGTACTCTGGGTTTGTCTTTTCGATCTTGTCTTGCCCATCCAAAGTAGGGCATAACAGCGGTAATGTGTCTGGCAGAGGCTCTTTTTGCTGCATCCAACATGAGCAGCATTTCCATGAGATTTTCGGAAGAAGGATGGGTAGATCCTACAATAAAAATTCGAACACCTCGAACCGATTCTTCAAATGAAGGTTGAAATTCACCATCGCTGTAACGTGAAAAGTTAACCTTTCCAACTTCGATTCCAAAATGGTCGGCAATAGCTTTGCCTAAGACTGTACTTTGTGTACAGGCGAATATTTTTGCGGGAGTCTCCATAAAATTTTAATCTGTACAAATGTAAAAATAAATTTATGCTTCACCTTATTCAATATTTTAAATTGGCGGCTTAATTATTTTATTATTTTTGTGCCCTAGTTCAAAAGAGAACCGATGCCTCGGTGGCGGAACTGGTAGACGCGCTGGATTCAAAATCCTGTTCTTTCGGGAGTGTGGGTTCGATTCCCACCCGAGGTACTTTAAGAATCCGTAACTCATTGTTTTACATGAAGTTGCGGATTTTTTCCTTTACAAATGGCAACATATTGGCAACAAATCTTGTGTTTTTACTGTAAATAGTAAAACCTAAAACATCTCGTGCACACTTATACAAAAAACAGGTGGGTGGGTTTTAGAAAAAGGTTTTTCTATTGGAGCTGGGGGTTAAAAATTGATATGCAAACTATTCTTTCTATCTTGGAGGTATTATTAACCATAAATCTATTCAAATGAAGAATTCAATTCTTATTACAATCCTTTTTTGCTCTCTATTTTCTGTAGCTCAGACAAGTATTCGAGTAATCAATTTAGATGTTAAAATGGGCGAAGCCCCAGACGTGGCGAGATTATTCGCAGAATATCACGACGTAGAACGAAAATCGGGTGCTGCTGTACTTCAGAGTGTAAATTATTTAAAAGGGGCTACCCATCGAATTCTATTTGCTGGGGATCCTGCCAATTGGGGAGAAAAAGTCAAAAAAACAGACGCAGAATGGGAAGCGTATACAGGTAAATTGAGAAGGCATTTCAACGGTGTTCATAGATCCATGGTACTGACAAATTTGAGGTGGAGAGATAACAATAGAGAAAAAAATAAAGCTTCAAAACATTGGGAAGTAATTGTAGCTAATCCAGAACAATTTTTAGCGGCGTACGATAAGTTTATCAAGGCTATTGAAGATGTTATGGGTGATCGAGGGGCAACGGTTACTTCTATAGATATGGGAGGAATGGGAGGAACCCATTCTACTTCACTCAAGGGAAGAGATTTAAATGATCTTGTTCTTTTAGAAAGAGCGATTCAGAAAACAAAAGCATTCCAAGATTTTATTAAAGAGCGAGGTGAAGTAAAACTTGTTCAGAGTTATTTTACTAATAATATTCATCTATTTAATCGTCATTAAGATAGGTTTACAATAAAAAAACCCTCCAACTGGAGGGTTTTTTTATATCTTTTTTCTTTTGCTGGACTTGAACTCATGCCTTTCTGAAATCTACAAATCAAAGAGCTTAAAAAATTCCATTTTAACCAAAAAACACAGAAAACAGTAGAAAAGGATTAAAAAATATCCAAAAATCAATATAAACAGGTAGAAATAGGTAAAAAAATCAATTTTTTGGTTTAATAAAAAGACTTTTTGAGATTTTGAAGAAAAATTAAATTAAAACAAACTATCTTAGAAGAAGTATTAACCATAAATCAATTCAAATGAAAAAAATCTCTTTTCTTCTTATTTTCTTTATTTCTACAGTAGGTGTCCTAGGGCAAAATCTTGTCTATGAACAGACCTTCATCAAAGCCCATAACGTAAGTGCTTATGATGACTATATCGAAAATGTTTTCGCCATAACGCATCAACAAAGATTGGATGCGGGAATTATTGTAGGTTGGGATGTATGGAAAGTTGTCGACAACCCTTCTGAAAATTTTACGCATATGCTAACTACCATTTATGATATTGATATGCAAAGTAAAATTGATGAATTTCAATGGACAAAACCTGACTATGTGAGTCAAAGAGACATGCTCATCAAAGGGAAAGATTTAGAAGAAGTTCGGGACATTGTAGCGGTAGCAAAATATATGGGTCTTGCATCAATCAGAAAAAAAGGGACTCCGCAAGTACCAGAATACTTAGCATTTAATCTAATTAAGTTGAAAGGTGATAAATGGAAATCGTATGAAGACGCAGAGCTCAACGGAACCAAGAGTATAGATGATAACTCGATAAGAGTTGGTTGGGATTTTGCCCGAAGAATAGATGATTACGGTACAGATATTTCCCATACTCATGTCACTGTGGATTGGTATACTAGCCATGCAGATTACCTAAAAACTTTTATGGGAAAAGATTTACAAGATGCTTCTAAGGAATACCAACAGATGTTGAAACTTAGAGATTTAAAATATCGGGTATTAATGAAGTTGCATAAATCCATGAGGTAGTCCAACGGAATGGACAATCCGAACGCTTTTCTTTTCATTTTTATTTTAAAAAAAAAGGAGCCTTAATATTTTTCTGACACTTTTTGAAAAGGTTTGTAACTTGCTTGCAAACCTTTTTTTATGTCTAAATCTGTTCTTTTTTCATTCGTGACCCTAGTATTCCTTCTTTCATTTAAAACACCCTCGAAAACCCCATATGCAAACAACACAATAGCTGCTGCCCATCCTCTGGCCTCATTAGCAGGAAAAAAAATATTTTCTCAAGGGGGAAATGCTTTTGATGCAGCGGTTGCAGCTGGATTTGCCTTAGCCGTGGTAGAACCTAGTATGAGTGGAATTGGAGGTCGCCTGCAAGCGATTTACAGAGAAGCATCAGGCGAAGTAGGGGGAGTGGATGCCTCAACTCAAGTTCCTATGAAGTATCAGCCCACGAATGAAAAATATGCTTCAGGGTATCAAACGATTGGCATTCCAGGTGTGGTAGCAGGCTTGCTTAAATTACACAAAGAACATGGGGTTTTACCTCTTCGAAAGGTTATGCAGCCAGCCATACAACTTGCTAAAAAGGGATATTCCATTTTACCCGGTGAGGCGCTGAGACAACAACTTGCAAAAAAAGATTTTTCAGAATACGAAGGCACAGTAGCTCATTTTTTAAATACGGATGGTACGTCTTTTCAAACAGGAGATTTAGTAATTCAAAAAACACTTGCACAAACGCTCAAACAAATTGCGTTAAAAGGTAAAGCTGGATTCTATGAAGGGGAAATTGCTCAAAAAATGGTCAGCGATATTCAGTCTCATGGAGGGGTACTTACTTTAGACGATTTGAAAAATTATCAAGCTTTAAATGCGGAGGTACTTGAAGGCAATTTTCAAGGAAATAAAATTCTTAGTTTACATTTACCTTCTTATGGTGCAATAACGATACAAATTCTTCAAATTTTAGATCAATTAAAATCTTCCGACTCAGAGGAAAAATGGGCATACCATGTAGGCGAAGCAACAGCTCTTGCCTATTCTTACAGAAAACATTTGACCCATAGAGATTCTTTGGCAAAAATAATTTCATACGATCAGGCAAGCTTATGGGCAAAACAGATAGAGGAAAACCAATTGAAATTGGTTGCAGAAAATCTCGACCAAATGCCAGCCTCTTGGGTTGCGTCTAGGGGTCATACCTCTCACTTAACAGCAGCCGATGAGGAGGGGAATGTAGTAAGCCTGACCCAAACTGTGGGTCCAAATATGGGATCAAAAGTAGCCTCCAAAGAATTAGGTTTTCTTTATGCTGTAACCTTAGGAGGCTATTTAGGAGAATACAAACCTGGGGATCGTTCTAATTCTCATATTTCACCAACCTTGTTTATGAAAGGAGATCAGGTGACTTTAGCTCTTGGAGCTGCAGGAGGAAGTAGAATCGTAACGGCGGTGACTCAAGTTGCTCACCGTTATTTTGCTCAAAATTACGATATAAATAAGGCCCTATTTTTACCAAGAGTATTCCCCTTTCAAGATTCCCTTTGGATTGAAGACCATGAAGAAGTTCAGGAGTTCAATGCCAATTTCGACGACAAGGTTTTTCCGTTCAAGCTCATACAGGAAAAAGCCCGTTTTGGACGTGTTCATGCCATTGCATTCGATTCCATCAACCAAGCTTGGATCGGGGCTGCCGATCCGGACTGGGAGGGAACTGTTGAAAGTTTTCGCTCTAATTAATTTTAAAAAATTAAGACTCCAGTGCGTTTTTACAATAATCGATACTCTTTTTGATTTCAAGAAGTATAGTTGAATTCTCGGGGGTTTCGTATTCGTATTCAATGGTAGCAGCATAGGAATACTT
This sequence comes from Flavobacteriaceae bacterium, assembly GCA_017858055.1. Lineage (GTDB taxonomy): Bacteria > Bacteroidota > Bacteroidia > Flavobacteriales > Flavobacteriaceae > MS024-2A. The sequence continues at coordinate 36,590 of JAFMCA010000003.1, read as the reverse complement.
CTTGTCTCGCATCAGTTGGAGTACTTCAGCTATCGGGGTGTCTCCTTGTCCAAAAACCACATTCTTTTTCCCATTCTCAGGATTTTGACGGTCTTTGACATGCATGCTTAAAATGTGTTCGTGATTTTTTTGGATAAAATCAAAAGCATCGGTGTTTCCAGCAGCAATATAGTGACCGAGGTCCAGATTCATGGCGTTATATGAAGACTGTTCTAAGGCAGCATCCCACCAATGGGCATGTTGCTGTTCATGACCGTGATAGGCAACTTTGATTCCGTTTTTCTCTCCCATTTTTCCTAAACGTAAACTATGCGATGCCTCTTCAGGAAGTTCCAAGGTCACATGGCTTGCTCCTAATCTTTTTCCAGCTTGCATGGCGTAATTAATATCTTCATCAGAATTATCCTTACGCAATAAGTAGTCAGGTTTAAAAGCGTAAATCTCAACACCCGCATCATTGTACATTTTTCTAAGAGAATTAAAACCTTCAACAGATCGTGTTTTTTTCCAAGCTTCTACTTCTTTGTCATAAGATTCTTGTTGTTTTTTTAGATCAGCCAATTCTTTTTCCTCCTCCTTGGTTAATTCATTATTTCGTTCTTTTCTAGAGAGACGGTAAAACATTCTTCGGTTTATGGTACTTTCAGGACGGCCAATATAGGATTCTGCTGTACTTCCCATCAATTCTATCGAGTTCACACCACAATCTAAGATATATTGAAGTGTGGCTTCCGCACTTTGATCCTCAAGCGCTCTGAAAGAATAGGTAATGAGACCTAACTGAACACCATTTATCCGTTTATATGGATTGAATAAATTTGGAATATAAGCGGGAGCTCCCCAAACTTTTGAAGTTCCTAAGGAAATTCCTGCAGTAGCTGCTGCAACTTTTCCTATAAAAGCGCGTCTCGAGTGGTCTTGGTTTTTAATTTTCATAAACTTTCTATCTCTATTTGATTTATCCAATACAGTTCTATTCTATAAAGTAATAACAAATAAAGTGAAATAGTAAACCCTTTCCAACTTTTATAGCGAGCTCTTCTTAAATCACCAACTCAAGGATTTAATTTGGTTTAACTCTGAGTTGAAAATTTGATTACGACTGGAATCTAACCCAGTTTTAAAAGTGTAGGATGAAATTAATTTGCAACTGAAATTGTTAATGTATTTCCTTCAAGGATACTGTTATAACAGATCAAGCTTCCGTTACAAGTGTTGCTGTAAGATCGGTTGTGTTCACTACACAAAAACTTTGATCCATCAAAAGACCATCGATTTCTGACCCCTTCATGAGGGCAAGCATTGTTGAACACCCGAATCGATGTTTCGCTTACCCTAACTAACAGTAAGTTTTTGGCAGTATAATTCATGGATCCTCCAATATTTTCTAAATCTTTGAACTCAGTAGCAGTTAAATCGATCACTATTGTAGACGTTGCGTTGTTGGAATTGCTATTCTGATTCTCATCCTCGTCCTCATCATCCTCGTCCTCATCATCATCGTCCTCATCATCATCGTCCTCATCCTCATCATCGTCCTCATCCTCGTGCTCATCATCCCCCTGATTTTCAGTATTTTCAGAACCGCTATTGAGGTCCTTTTCCTCATCCAGTAAACTTTCAAATTCATCGAGATCTTCTTCTTCTTCTTCAGACCCCACTGTGCAACCAGTTACAAGTGGGATTCCAAGGACAGAAGCTAGAACAGGTAGGCAAGCTTGGGATAAAAAAAGCCGTCTTTTTTTTTCAAATTCTTTTTTCATGACATTAAGATTTATAGGGTTTTATTGAGATTTTTTGAGATTGGATTAACTTAAATATATTTTTAATTCATTGTTGGACAGCTCAGTTTTATAACACGTTAAAACTCCCCCATCTCCTTGGGTTTCACAATCTGCCTTATATGATCTGTTGTGCTCTGAGCATAAAAATTTGTTGTCGGTCTCTGAATAGGACCAACGATTTCGTACTCCCTCATGTGGGCAACGATTGGTGTAGGCTTGGTAGGTTTTGTTTGATTTTAGTATCAATACCTTTTGTTCTGTAAAATTCAACCAACCTCTGGATTTTAGAGGTTCAAAATCGGAATGATCCAGATTGATAGTTAACACTTGTCCTGTAAGAGTATAACTTTCTTTGGTTACGGGTGTAGTCAGTTCTTCCTCTTTGGTGCATGCTGAGGGAAGGGTACCCCCTACAATTGAGGCAATGAGGAGAGGACAACTTTGTTGAATAAACTGACGTCTGTTGGTAGATTTCATACGATTGTTTTTGATAGATAACAATCCAAAAGAAATTTACCCTACCCAGAATTAAAAAAAAATAAATAGTAAACTTCCAAATTTCGATTTCTTATTGCAATACAAAAGTAAAAACAGGAGGTTGTAAAGAATTCAAGGAAATTATTAGGTTAAGAAAAATCGATTTGTTTTTTCTGGGTTGGCACTATTTCCTAATCTATTGTATCTTTGTTAAGCACTGTCTTTAGGATGAGTTGTTTTGAATATTTTACGAGTTTCACTACAAATTATGAAACCGCGTTGAATGTTCTAAAAAAAAGTTTAAATCACTTCGATATTTAACGGATGTTAAAAAAATTCAATACAAAGTACCCCTCCATAAGTGACTTGCGTGATAGAGCAAAGTCAAAAATGCCCAAATTTGCATTCGAATATTTGGATGGGGGTTGTAATGAGGATTTCAATTTGCATAAAAATACGGCTGAGATTCGAGCTGTTGAATTGTTGCCAGAGTATCTCAAAGAACAAGTGAAGGTTAGTTTAAAAACGACTTTATTTGGCACCTCATACGATGCCCCTTTTGGGGTTGCTCCCATAGGGCTACAAGGATTAATGTGGCCTAAAGCTCCCGAGATATTGGCTCGAGCTGCCTTTGAGCACAACCTTCCTTTTATTTTAAGTACCGTAACTACGTCGAGTATAGAACAAATTGGAAAAATTACTGAGGGTAAGGCTTGGTTTCAATTGTATTATCCAGCTCAAGAGGAAGTGCGAAAAGACCTTATTAATCGTGCTGCAGAAGCAGGTTATCCGGTATTGGTTTTACTTAGTGATGTTCCAAGTTTTGGATTTCGTCCTCGCGACATTCGCAACGGACTAGCAATGCCTCCCAAAATGTCACTTCGTAATTTTTATCAAATTGCCAAACGTCCCGAATGGGCACTAAAAACCTTGATAAACGGTCAGCCAGAGTTTGAAACTTTAAAGCCATACATGCCCAAAGGTTTGAATTTAAGTCAATTAGGGAAATTTATGGACGACACTTTTGATGGTCGATTGAATGAAGAAAAAATAAAACCCATACGAGAGCAATGGAAAGGTAAAATTGTGTTGAAAGGGGTTGCAAGCGAAGCAGATATGGAGAAGGCAATTCGATTAGGAATGGACGGGGTGATTTTATCCAATCACGGTGGTCGACAATTGGACGCAGGACCCTCTACAATCCAAACCCTGCGAACCTTACGGGACAAATATCAAGACAAAATTACCATCATGATGGACAGTGGAATACGATCAGGACCTGATGTAGCACGAACCTTGGCAGAAGGAGCTTCTTTTACCTTTTTAGGGAGATCGTTTATGTATGGGGTAGGTGCTTTAGGAAGTCAAGGAGCTTTGCACACCATGGATTTAATTAAGACAGAATTAAGGCAAGTTATGGAGCAAATCGGTTGTGAAAGTATAAAAGATTTACCCAATTTTATCTATAAAAAATGAACTATACCCTAGGTTATGATATTGGCAGCTCCTCAGTAAAAATTGCTTTGGTTGATGCGGACACCAACAAGAAGATCTCAGTGATTACTGAGCCAAAGGAAGAAATGCCCATTACAGCAAAACAAGCGAATTGGGCAGAACAAGATCCGGAAATGTGGTGGAAGTATCTCTGTGTCGGTACACAACGAATTATTAAAGAAAATGGCGTAACTCCAAATCAAATTAAAGCAGTAGGAATTTCCTATCAGATGCATGGGCTTGTTGTATTAGATCGCAATAAAGCATTGTTACGCGATTCGATAATTTGGTGTGATAGCCGAGCGGTTGCGATTGGAGAAAAAGCTGCAGAAGAAATTGGGGAAGCACAGTTTGGATCGCATTTATTCAATGCTCCTGGAAATTTTACAGCCTCCAAGTTAAAGTGGGTCAAAGAAAATGAACCCCATATTTATGAAAAAATCGCCTATTACATGCTTCCCGGTGATTATATCGCCTTCCGATTGACCGGCGAGATTGCTACCACGATCAACGGTTTGTCTGAGGGCATGCTTTGGGATTTTAAAGAAAAAAAAGTGGCCAATTGGTTACTGGATTATTACGGTATAGAAAACAGTCTAACCCCACCTTGTGTCAACAATTTCGAAAACCAAGGTTTGGTAACCTCTCAAGCAGCTTCTCAAACAGGTTTGCCTGTAGGAATTCCTATTCGCTATAGAGCTGGAGATCAGCCCAACAATGCACTGGCATTAAACATACTAAAACCCGGAGAGGTGGCGGCTACGGGAGGAACCTCAGGTGTTTTGTTTGCTGTTTCAGATAGAAATTCATCCAAGGAATATTACCGTGTAAACCATTTTGCTCACGTGAATTACACCCCAGATCAATCCTACATAGGTACCCTTTTGTGCGTAAATGGCGCTGGGATTCAATACAGTTGGTTGCGAAAGATGGCTAACCATACCGATTTTAATGCGATGAATACTTTAGCAGAGAAAGTATCCATAGGCAGTGACGGATTAATTAATCTTCCTTTTGGGAATGGAGCCGAACGAATGCTTTACAATAAAACTCCTGGAGCACTATTTTCCAATTTAAACCTGAATCAGCATCAACAAGGGCATCTGTTTAGAGCGGCTTTAGAGGGGATTGCCTTTTCTTTTGCATACGGGATGGAAATTATGCAAGAAGATGAACTTGCTATTCATGTTATACGTGCGGGTAATGACAACCTTTTCCGTTCAGAAATTTTTGCAAATACGGTAGCTAGTCTGATTGGGCAACCCATAGAAATTTACAACACGACAGGTGCAGTGGGAGCTGCACGAGCTGCAGGAATTTCATTTGAAGGTTTGGAGGATTACCGCCAACAGATTTCTTCAATTGATCGGGTAAGTGAAGTGTTACCTCAAAAGGATACAGATGCCTATCAAATGGCATATCAAAATTGGAAAGCAGAATTAAAGTATAAATTAAATAACTTAAAAGATAAATTATGATAGTAACAGGAAACCAAGAATTTTATAAAGGTATCGGAGCGATATCTTTCGAGGGAAAAGAATCGGACAATCCTTTAGCCTTTAAGTATTACAACCCCGATCAAGTGGTGATGGGGAAAACCATGAAAGAACATTTCCGATTTGCCATTGCCTATTGGCATAGCTTCTGTGGTCAAGGAGGAGACCCTTTTGGACCTGGAACTCAACAATTTCCATGGGATCAATCTAGCGATCCAATCCAACGTGCAAAGGATAAAGCCGATGCTGCTTTTGAATTTATAACGAAGATGGGCTTTGAGTATTACTGTTTTCACGATACTGATTTGGTGGATGAAGCGCCAACTTTGGCTGAAAACGAAAAGCGTTTACAAACCCTAGCCGAATATCTTGCAACTAAACAAAAAGCCTCTGGAGTAAAATTGCTTTGGGGTACTGCAAATTGTTTTTCAAACCCTGTTTATATGAACGGTGCGGCTACCAATCCCGACTTTAATGTTGTTGCTCGTGCAGGTGCTCAAATCAAAATGGCTTTGGATATAACCATGGCCTTAGGCGGTGAGAACTATGTTTTTTGGGGAGGTCGAGAAGGCTATATGTCGTTGCTCAATACCGATATGGGACGAGAGTTGGATCATATGGGGCAAATGTTGACCTTGGCTAGAGACTATGCTCGTTCAAAAGGATTTCAAGGGACCTTCTTTATCGAACCCAAACCCATGGAACCCATGAAGCACCAATATGACTTTGACGCTGCGACTGCAATTGGGTTTTTAAAAGAATATGGGCTGGACAAGGATTTTAAACTCAATATTGAGGTAAATCATGCAACCCTTGCGCAACACACTTTTGAACATGAATTGGCTGTTGCAGCCAATGCAGGTATGTTGGGAAGTGTTGATGCCAACAGAGGAGACAACCAAAACGGATGGGATACCGATCAATTTCCTGTAAACATTTATGAACTTACCGAGGCGATGCTGGTCTTTCTAAGATCGGGAGGTCTACAAGGAGGGGGAATTAATTTTGATGCAAAAATTCGTCGGAATTCTACAGACGTTGACGATATTTTCCACGCACATATCGGCGGAGCCGATATATTTGCTCGAGCTTTGATTACGGCAGAGAAAATAATGAAAAACAGTAGTTTAGAAAATCTCAGAAAAGAGCGTTACGCTTCTTTCGATCAAGGTGATGGAAAGCGCTTTGAAAAAGGAGAATTGAGCATGGAAGATTTGTCAAAAATCGCTCTAGGCGCAAAAACTCCACAACGAATCAGTGGAAAGCAAGAGTTGTATGAAAACATACTTAACCAATATATCTAAAAAAATTGAGGCTCTAGGTCGTCCTGTTTTTTTTGTCGCGCTCCTTTTTTTTGTTTTGGGTTGTTCACCTAAGGGTAGCTCCAACAGCAAACCCATTGTCAAAGATGGAATGGTTCTAGTGCCTTCGGGAACCTTTCAAATGGGGAGTGAAGGTCAATTTGCTCGAGAAGATGAGTCCCCAATTCACCGGGTTGTCGTCGATGCTTTTTGGATGGATCAAACCGAAGTAACCAATGCCCAATTTAAAGCCTTTGTTGAAGCTACAGGATACGTCACTACTGCTGAAATTAAACCCAATTGGGAAGCGCTCAAGAATGAACTTCCCCCCGATACCCCAAAACCTCATGATTCACTTCTTCAAGCAGCTTCTTTGGTATTCCAATCTACCTCGGGTCCAGTCAATCTAAATGATTTTGGAGCTTGGTGGCAATGGAAACCAAAAGCAAATTGGCGCTCTCCCAAAGGACCGGGAAGCTCCATTGAAGACAAATTAGATCATCCGGTAGTTCATATTTCTTGGTACGACGCTCAAGCATATGCAAAGTGGGTAGGGAAAAGACTTCCCACAGAAGCCGAGTGGGAATGGGCTGCCAGTGGCGGTATAAAGGGTGTTCAATACCCTTGGGGAAATGAATCTGTAACCGAGGGGAAACCCAAAGCGAATTCCTGGGAGGGGAGTTTTCCCTATCAAAATACATTGAGAGATCAATTTTTTTATACGGCACCAGTAGGTTCTTTTGATCCGAATCCTTTTGGACTGTATGATATGGCCGGGAATGTATGGGAGTGGTGCTCCGACTGGTATGATTTTAATTATTATCAAAAAATTGGGAATCAAAAAGTCACGAATCCGCAAGGGCCTGAAGCACCCTTTGACCCTTACCAACCCTACCTAAAACAAAAAGTTATGCGTGGAGGTTCTTTTCTCTGTAATGATGCATATTGTTCAGGGTATAGAGTTGCATCAAGAATGAAATCAACTCCTGATACTGGACTACAGCATACAGGGTTTAGGTTGGTAAAAACCTCAAATTTTTAAAAGAAATTAAATTCTATTTTAAAAAAAATGACACACTGTCATTATTTTACTAACTTCGTATAAAATAGCCCATTTATGAAAATATTGGTTTGTATCAGCACGGTTCCAGACACTACATCAAAAATCAATTTCGTTGATGAAAATCGTGCCTTCGACACCCAGGGAGTAACTTTTATTATCAATCCCAACGATGAATTTGGGTTAACCAGAGCCATTTGGTTTCAGCAAAAAGAAGGTGCGGAAGTCACGGTTGTGACGGTTGGAGATTCAAGTTGTGAACCCATATTAAGGAAATGTTTGGCAATAGGTGCGGATCGAGCTATCCGAATAGACACAGTCCCTCAAGATGGATTATCTGTGGCTTCACAATTGGCAGACCTTGCCAAACGAGAGGCTTTTGATTTGATCATTACGGGCAGAGAATCAATTGATTATAATGGAGGTATGGTAGGTGCAATGCTCGCAACTTTTTTGAAGATTCCCTACCTCGCAAATTGTATTCATATAGAGAAAGAGGGTGATCGGTACAATTTAGAACGTGAAATGGATGGTGGAAAAGAGCTCTTAAATGGAAGCTTACCTCTCGTTATTGGAGCCCAAAAGGGTTTGGTAGAAGAAAAAGATTTAATTATCCCAAACATGCGAGGGATTATGCAAGCGAGACAAAAGCCTTTGGATGTGATCCAACCACAAGAAATTAAAGTTGCTACTGCTGTTGAATCATTTGAAAAACCCCCAGCAAAAGGGCCCGTTAAACTCATCGATCCAACGAATATTGAGGGTTTAATCGACCTCTTACAAAACGAAGCGAAAGTCCTTTAAAAAAAAATAGTTATGTCAGTAATAGTATATATAGAAAGTCAAGATCAAGAAATTAAAAAATCCAGTTTGGAAGTCGCCTCCTACGGTCGCGCGATTGCAGATGCATCAGGTACGGAATTAATCGCTGTTTCCTTTGGTTTGGACGATACTTCAATACTGAAACACTACGGTGTTGATCTGATCTATGCTATTTCTACAGAAGAGGAAGTTTATTTTAATTCAGATCGATTGAGTACTACCCTGGCTAAGATTGCATCAGAGGAAGGATCTCAAATCATAGTTTTTAGTAGTTCTGCTAATGCAAGGTATATCGCTCCACTAACTGCAGCAAAATATGAAGCTGCATATTTCTCTAATGTGATTGGCTTACCGCTTTCCTATAAACCCTTAACTGTAAAACGATCCTGTTTCACAAACAAGGCCTTTAACTTAAGTACCAGTCAAAAAGATCTAGCCGTACTTTCGCTCTCCTCAAATTCTTTTGGAATTATCGAAAAGGAAGGTAAAGGGTTATCTAAATCCAGTGCTTATCAAGAATCAACTTCAGACTTAAAAGTACGTTCGGTAGAAAAAACTGCAAACAAGGTGACCATAGCTGATGCGGATATTGTAGTTTCAGGGGGTAGAGGTCTAAAGGGTCCTGAACACTGGCATTTGATCGAAGACTTAGCAAACGTTCTAGGGGCAGCTACAGCTTGCTCAAAACCTGTTTCTGATATGGGATGGCGTCCGCACAGTGAACACGTGGGACAAACTGGAAAACCAGTGGCTTCAAATCTTTATATTGCCATTGGTGTATCGGGTGCAATTCAGCATTTAGCAGGAATTAACTCCTCTAAAGTTAAGGTAGTGATAAACAATGATCCTGAAGCGCCTTTTTTTAAAGCCGCAGACTATGGAATCGTGGGAGATGCCTTTGAAGTTGTTCCAACTTTAATCGAAAAATTAAAAGCTTTAAAAGGAGTTTAAATAAAGCCAATTGGCATGATTCGTAAAACCGTAGCAGATGTATCCGTTGCACTTGAAGGAATTCAAAGTGGAATGACTTTGATGCTCGGGGGGTTTGGATTGTGTGGAATTCCAGAAAATTTAATTAAAGCGATTGCCTCTTCCCCCTTTAAGGATTTTACATGCATCTCAGCAAATGTTGGAACCGACGATTTTGGTTTAGGTCTTTTGATAAAAGAAAAAAAAGTAAAAACCATGATTGGTTCCTATGTCGGAGAAAACTCGGAATTTGAACGCCAGATGCTCGCAAACGAGATGGAAGTCATTCTGACCCCCATGGGAACTTTAGCCGAAAAATGCAGAGCAGCACAAATGGGAATTCCTGCCTTCTACACTCCAGCAGGTTTTGGAACTGAGGTAGCGCAAAATAAAGAAGTACGCACGTTTCATTCTAAAAATTATATTTTGGAGGAAGCCTATCAAGCAGATTTTTCTTTGATTAAAGCTTGGAAAGGAGATTCTGCAGGAAATTTAATTTTTAGAGGAACAGCTAAAAATTTTAACGCCATTATGAGCGGTGCTGCTACTATTACTGTAGCAGAGGTCGAAGAATTGGTTGAGGTAGGCGAATTGGATCCCAACCAAATTCACACTCCGGGTATTTTTGTCGATCGGATTTTTCAAGGAGCCTCTTATGAGAAAAAAATTGAAAAACTCACCTTTTCAAATCCTTAAGAAATGCCGCTGACGAAAGAGGAAATTGCAAAGCGAATCGCACAAGAACTTCACCATGGGTATTATGTGAATCTTGGAATTGGAATTCCTACATTGGTTGCAAATTTTGTACCCCAAGCACTTCAAGTTGAATTTCAAAGTGAAAATGGATTACTTGGAGTTGGTCCTTTTCCAATGAAAGGAGCAGAGGACGCTGATCTCATCAATGCGAGCAAAGAAACCGTTGGTACACTTCCAAGTTCAAGTTTTTTTGATACCGCTACGAGTTTCGGAATGATTCGTGGGAGACACATTCATCTAACCGTATTGGGGGCGATGCAGGTAGATCAAGAGGGTGACATCGCTAATTGAAAATTCCTGGTAAACTTGTGAAAGGTATGGGGGGTGCTATGGATTTGGTGGCCTCGGCAAAAAAAATTATTGTGGCCATGATGCATACAGATCGAAAGGGAAATTCTAAACTCAAAGTAAAATGCACTCTACCACTCACAGGTGTCGGTTGTGTGAATCAAATTGTCACGGATCTTGCGGTAATAGAGATTACTCCTCAAGGGTTTTGTTTAAAAGAGCGAGCATCCGGTGTAGAGGTCGATCAAATTATTCGGGCAACTGAGGGAAAGTTGATTGTCCCCGACATTGTTCCTGAAATTCAATGGGTTTAATTTTAGGATCTCTTCAAAGTGGTGTTATTTTTTTTTATACTTTTAAATAAATAACCACGTATCATGAAAAGAAATTCTATCTATATAATCTTGTGTATAAGTGTACTAACTTTAAGTTGTCAGAACACCCAAAAAAAACAAAATGAAAATTCTTCAGAAGCGACTGAAGAGGTTGCTGAAGAATGGAAAAACCTCAGTAATTCAAACTCATTAGAAGGATGGCATATCTATCAAAATGAAGCGGGTGAAAAAACAGGCTGGTCTGTAGAAGAGGGTGTTTTTACCTATAATTCTGAAACAGCGGAAGGGAAAGGCAATAAGAGTTTAATTTCCAATGAAAAGTATAAAAATTTTGAAATTCAATTTGAATGGAAATTATCTCCTAACTCAAATAGTGGATTTATGTGGGGGGTAAGTGAAGATTTACAGTACGACCATCCGTACTTAACTGGTCCCGAAATTCAAATTATTGATGCTGAAATTTATGGGGATGACCCAAAAAACCAAGTCCATACAACCGCAGCATTATATGATATGATTGCTCCTGATCGGGTCATGGCAAAAGCCGCTGGGGAATGGAATACCTATCATATCACTATCAACCATGAGAGTAATTTAGGAACAGTAGTTCATAATGGGGAAGAAATCAATCGATTTCCTCTTCACGGACCAGAATGGGATACTATGGTGGAAAACAGTAAATTTTCTGACATGGAAGGTTTTGGAAAATATCAGGAAGGCTATCTTTGTCTGCAAGATCATCCCGGAATTATCTCCTTCAGAAACATCAAAATTAGAAAGCTGTAATATTGTTTCACCAAAAAAATATATTGCCCTTAATCTATAAAACTTGGAGTTTTATCCTCGTTCTTTTTTTCCTTCTTCCTTCGGGACTGAAAGTTATACACGCTTATTCTTTTCATTCCACTCAGAAGGAATGTAAACACAATACAACACATTTACATTCCAGCACTTTGCACAATGATGTGCTGGACTATTATTTTCATTTTTTAGCTGAAACCAATTTAGCTCCGATTGAACTATTTGTCCCTATTATTTTTCATGAAAAAGTAGATCGGGATCGTGCTTCATTTTACAATTTAGACATTTATTTTACTACTCCTAGGGGTCCCCCAGTTTGTTGATTTTTTCATACCTAACCTAGTTTATTTTCTTTTCAGGAAATACTATAATCTAAAATCAATACACATTAAAATAAATGAAAACACATTTTTATACCTACCAAATTCTATCAATTTTCCTTTTTGCAGGATTCCTAGCTTGTACCAAAGAGGATCCTGTGCTTGTTGAGGAACAAGAGCTAATCACCACCGTGGCATTGACGTTTTCACGGGAGGGAGCTCCCAGTGAGACGATTCGCTGGACCTCAGACTTAGATCAAAGTCCATTAATAGGTTTAAAATCAAATACGCAGTACACCGTATCGGTATCATTTTTAGACGAAAGTGATCCTGGGGCTGTGGAGAACATCACCAACGAGGTAAAAAAGGAAGCAGATGAGCATCAGATTTTTTATGAATTTTCTGGAGTTGCTATTGAATTTGAACAAGCCCCTTCAGATGTCTTGGACAGTTATCAAAATCCACTCTATGTAAATACCTTGTGGTCAACATCAAATTCGGGAAGTGGAGTTGTTCGAGTTTATTTGATTCATGAGCCTATTCAAAAGACGGGGAGTGCTCGAAGTGACTTTGGTGGAGAAACAGATATCGCTGTTGATTTTACCCTACAAATAGAAAATTAAATTTCTTAGCCATTTTGCATATCGTTCGATCCTTTTTTGTTTTGTTCTGCATTCTTAGTAGCATTCAAGCTTTAAATGCTCAGTCGTGTAGCTATCGGATTGAAGGTGTCGTCACGGATTTACATGATGGAGATCCTATTTTTGGCGCGGTGGTCTCAATTCAGGGGACTGATTTGTTTGGGCAAACCGATGAAGAGGGGTATTTTTTAATTAAAGATATATGCGAAGGCTCAATTCTTATTCTTGTCACCCATGTAGAATGCGATACCATCTCCAGGAGGGTAGTGGTTCAATCCAATACGGAATTAAAATTTGAATTGGAACACCATATCAATGAACTTCAAGAGATTGTTCTACTAGAAAATGGAATAACTCAAGTAAATGCAAGTGTTCAGGAATCCCGATTGAATGCTGATCAACTTACTTTATTAAGTAATCAGAGCTTAGCAGAAACACTCAGCAGTTTACCTGGAGTATCCAGCTTAAAAACGGGGAATGCGATCGCAAAACCAATGATCCATGGACTGTATGGAAGTCGTGTAGCCATCATCGCGAATGGGATGCGATTACAAGACCAAGAATGGGGAGCAGACCACGCCCCTAACATTGATCTCAATGGATTTGAAAGTGTACAAGTGGTCAAAGGGGCTGCTGCACTGAAATACGGAGGAGATGCTTCAGGAGGAATGATTGTACTTTCTCCCCAGCGAATACGATTAAAGGACAGTCTGTATGGAACTTCGGTACTTAACGGTGTGGATAACGGAAAAGGGGGGAGTCTTAGTAGTAGGCTTACAAAATCGTTTGACAACGGCTATTATATTTCGGGTCAAATTGGTGCTAAACAATTTGGCGATCGTAAGGCTCCGGATTACTTCCTAACCAATACAGGCTTAAAAGAGACCAATTTCGGTTTGACCTTAGGTCGGTCTAAAATATTGAAAGGATGGCAACTCAACTATTCTCGCTTTCAAAATGAAACCGGGATACTAAGGTCTGCTCACATTGGAAACATTCAAGATTTGTTACGCGCCATTGAAGCTGAGGTGCCCATTCGGATAGATCCTTTTGGGTATGCTATAGAAGCCCCCAAGCAGCAAGCTTTGCATCAAGGAATACAGACCAGTTATTTTAATCATCTTACAGCGCAATCTTTGATTCGTTTGGATTACAACTACCAAATCAATTCCCGAAAAGAGTTTGATGTTCGAAGAGGTAACCGATCGGATCGTCCAGCCATCGATTTAACCCTACAAACGCATGATTTTTTGGGGAGTATCCAATGGAAAAAAGGTTTTGAATGGGAGTTTGAAGCAGGGATGAATGCATTTTTACAGGACAATTATTCAAATCCGGAAACTGGGGTCAAACGACTTGTTCCGGATTATCTCAAATATCAGTTGGGGAGTTTTATTACTGGAAATTTTCAACTTACAAATGTATTTCGTTGGGAATGGGGTTTACGATTTGATCAAGTCCATATGGATGTACAAAAGTTTTATGATACTGCTGATTGGATTGATAGGAGGTACAGACTTTTGTATTCCGATTACGAACAAAGAGATTTTGGGACTCAATTGCTAGTGAATCCAAAGCTTAATTTCTCTAATTTCAGTGCTCAGACAGGAATTTCAATAGGTTTGGAGGACAACTTCAAAACAACTTTCTCTTATATATTGACCCAAAGAGCACCGAATGTATCAGAGCTTTTTAGTGATGGATTGCACCACTCTTTGGCAACCATAGAATATGGTAACCTGAGCTTGAAAAAAGAAACTTCTCATAAAATTCTTTTTGGAATTCAGAAAGAAGGGAATCAATTTACTTTCGGATTCAATCCATATTTGAATGCGGTAGAGAACTTCATTTATATTCTGCCTACCGGAGTAGAACAAACCACTAGAGGAGCTTTTCCCGTCTGGTCTTATGAGGCTACTCGAGTTTTTATGTGGGGATGGGATGCGTATGCTACAATTCAATTTGTAAAGCGTTTGGACTACACTTTAAATACGGCCTATACCTATGCTCAGGATGTATCAAAGGATGTGCCTCTTATTATGGTTCCTCCATTTAATTTATACCAACAATTGAAATATTCATTTTCTGGAGATAAGATGGAAATTCAATTGGTTCATCGGATGACTGCTTCTCAAAATCGATTTCCAAACACTAATTTTGAAGTCAATCGGATTGAATCAGGATCCATTATTCAGAGAGAAATTGATATTAGTACTCCTCCAAAAGGGTACCATACTTTAGATTTCTATTTTTCATTACCTTTAAAAAATCAAAGTAGCTTGAATAGCACGCTGCGTTTTATAGTACAAAATCTAACGAATACAACCTACAATGATTACCTGAATAGATTGCGATACTATGCAAGTGAAATGGGACGCACGTTTCAACTTCAGCTCGTTTTAAAATATTGATACATTATTCTTATGAGGCCCCTCATTCTTGTGTTTTTTTTATTCATCACTTTGATGGATTCCAACTTTTATGGTCAAAGTCTTCATCACTATCGATATATCGTTGAACCTCTTCTGATCCCCTCCTTATTTCTGTATTATCTTTTAAGTTCAAAAAAGAAAACTACATTAGTCCTCTTGGCCTTTTTGTTTGTTTGGTTGGGAGATGTTCTTTTAATGATTGAACGGTCACCGATTTTTTTACAATGGGCTGTTTTCTTCTACTGGATCATGCAGTTATGTTTACTCGCTGCTTTTGCAAAATTTTGGAAACTGTACTCATTTAAAGCGCATTTTTTAGGGCTATTACTATACCGGTCCTACTTAGCCGTATTTTTAAATCATGTATATGCCTCCTTGGGAGAAATGAAACTCCACGGACTAGTTTATGGTCTGACCCTTTCCATCTTTGGGAGTATATCCATTATGAACCTTCTCATTAATGCATCGAAGAAAAACTATCTCCTATGCATTGGGATTTTAATCTTTTCTATTCGAGATGTATTTTTAACTTACAATAAAAAATATTTTAATGAAGAAGTCTTTACATTTTCAATTCCTATCTTACATGGGATTGGCTTTTTTTTAATCATCCGTGCTTTTTTGTATTTTGAAGAGCAACAAATGGAACCAGAAAAAATCTCAGAATTTAAACTAGAACGGTGAAAACTTTCAAAATTTTACTCTTACTTCTTCTCCCTTTTTCAAATTGTTATGGTCAAGAAGAGCTACTCGTTGAGGACCCCTCCTTATATGCTGATCCCTCTTTGGAAACACAATTTGCCTTTGTTCAGGAGTTGCTTTATACTGCAGGGTATGTTCCTGAAGAAATTCGAGTATATCAAACACTCCCGAATCATGCCCACGTGTATCAAGTGAAGCTGGATTCTGTCCAGGGAGGTTTTGTTTTTGTTCGATGGGATAAAAATAAAAAAGAGCATTTTGTTTCCAATAAAATGATCGATCCAGGCTTGTATTACAACTTAAACGCAGCACGTGAAATTATGCGTAAGCAGACCGACAAGGCAAGTTTTGGTTCTGAAGACATTAGTCTTCAAGCTGGTGACCAATACAAAATATCTGGAGAAGATATAGAAGGCCTCCGTGGAGCGTTTGATAAAAAGCTAGAAATCCAGAAAGAAGTGCAACAAAACATGCACCAAAAACAATTGGATAAAGCCCAGCGAAAAGTTGAACGAAAGAAATCTAAAAATTAGAACGTAATCGTAAGATTATTGCCCTCTAATTCAGCATCATAACAAGTCAGTGCACCAGAACAAGAATCCGAATAAGAGTTGTTATGATAGCCACATGTAAATTGACTGCCGTTATAAGTCCACTTGTCACGATTTCCTTGATGTGGACATTTATTGTCAAATACCCGTATTTCCGTTTCACTGATTCTTACAAGTAAAATGTTTTTGGACGTGAAGTTTAGCCATCCCCCTACAGTTTGCAACGAATTAAAATCACTTGATGAGATATCGAGTTTTACAGGGTCGGATGGATTACTGGTGGAACCCGAAGCGCCATATTCA
Organism: Flavobacteriaceae bacterium; assembly: GCA_017858055.1. Taxonomy (GTDB): domain Bacteria; phylum Bacteroidota; class Bacteroidia; order Flavobacteriales; family Flavobacteriaceae; genus MS024-2A. Next base: position 20,058 of record JAFMCA010000003.1, on the reverse strand, counting down.
TAGGAATCATCATCTTCTTCTGTGGAACAAGCCTCTAAAACTGAAATACCAAATGCTGCCAAAACAACTGGCATACAAGCTGTTTTTAAAAATTCGCGTCGATCTTTGCTACTCATTTATTTTTTTGTTTAAATACAAAGAAAATAAATTAAACAATAAATTTCAAATCGAATCAAAATGAATTATTTTTGAAGGATGAAAAATATTCTATTCTATCTTTTTGTTTGCTTTACCAGCTTTTTGATTGCTCAGAACACTGGATCGCTAAGTGGTCAAATTATGGATGCTCAAAGTGAGCAACCTTTAGAAGGAGCTACTGTTTTACTTTTGGGGACTTCTTATGGGGTGGTAACAAATGAAGAAGGGAAGTTTACTTTCCTTGATGTTCCTACCCAAACCTATAATATTCAAGTGAGTTTTTTGGGGTATGAAACCCAAACGCTCTACAATGTAATTTTAAAGTCTGTAGGAAATATTCCATTGCAGTTTAAGCTAGAGGAAATCTCAGAAAGTTTGGAGGAAGTCATCGTGGTTCAAAGTCCGTTCAAATCGAGTAGTGAAACGCCTCTTTCTACTCAGACTTTTTCTGTGGTCGAAATTGAAACCTACCCCGGTGGAAATAATGACATAACCAAAGTAGTGCAAAGCATGCCAGGGATTTCTCCATCGATAGGTGGATTCCGAAACGATATTATCATTCGAGGAGGGGCACCAAACGAAACTGTTTATTATTTAGACGGAATTGAAATTCCCAACATCAACCATTTTAGTACCCAAGGGAGTGCTGGGGGTCCCGTAGGAATGGTAAATGTATCTTTTATTCGTGAAGTGACGTTATCCAGTTCTTCATTTGGAGCCGAATACGACAACCCCCTTTCGGGTGTTTTGGCATTTGAACAACGCGAGGGAGATGCCAATGGTTTTGGGGGAAATCTTCGTTTAGGTGCGAGTGAAACAGCATTGACCTTGGAAGGTCCCTTATTCAATACGGACAAATCTAAACCAGCGCAAACCACTTTTCTTTTTTCCTTGAGAAGAAGTTATTTGCAATTCCTTTTTGAATTAATAGGGCTTCCCATTCGTCCTGATTATTGGGATTACCAATGGAAAATTAAGCATGAGATAGATGCCTATAATTCCCTTTCTTTTATCGGCATAGGCGCAATAGACGATTTTTCAGTAAAGGCCCCGGATGAATTTGATGAGGAGCAACAAGCCGCCTTGGAACAAGTGCCTATAATTGATCAGCGAAGTACAACAGTAGGATTGGCTTGGAAAAGAAAATACAAAAACGGTAAAGGGTTTTTGAATACGGTAGTGAGTTCGAATCGATTGGAAAATGTATTTGCTCGGTATGAGGACAACACTACGAAAACCGGCACAATTTTTCAGAACGACTCTTACGAGTGGGAGACTAAATTTCGAATTCAAGCAACCCAATATGGGGATCAATGGAAATGGTCAACAGGGGTAAATGTTCAAAATTCTTCCTATCAAAACAACACCCGTTTTTTATATTATGACATTGCCTACAATACGGACGTAAACTTTGTGAAATACGGGCTCTTTCTCAAGGCATCAAGAGCTTTTTTAAACGATCGTCTAGATTTTTCATGGGGGATACGTTCCGATGCGGATAGTTTTTCAGAGGGATCTAGTCTGCTTGACAACATTTCCCCAAGACTTTCATTTTCGTATGCTTTGACAGAAAATCAGAGATGGAAACTGAATGCCTCCGCAGGGCGTTATTTTAAAATACCAACCTATACCATGTTGGGTTTCCAAAACCAGCAGGGTATTTTCGCAAACCAACAAGCCGCATACACCAGAAGCGATCATTGGGTAGGAGGGATCGAATACAATCTTACACCTGCTTCTCGATTCACTGTTGAGGGGTTTCGTAAAAATTATGCAAACTATCCGGTTTCCGTTATCGACGGAGTATCCTTAGCCAATAAAGGAGGTGGTTTTGAGGTTTTGGGAAATGAAGCCATTCGATCTGAAGGGGAAGGACAAAGTTCTGGAGTAGAGGTTTTGTTTCAGCAAAAGCTCTCAAATAATTTTTACGGTGTTTTTGCATACACTTATTTTTCTAGTGAGTTCTCAGGAGCAGACGGTGTGCTGAGGCCTTCAGTTTGGGATAGCAGACATCTTATTTCCTTTTCAGGAGGATATAAATTAAAACGCAATTGGGAATTAAGTGCACGATGGCGTTTTGCTGGAAAGAACCCCTATGTACCCGTAGATTTAGAGCAAAGTATTGTTTCCTATCCAGAGTTGATTTTGGATTACGATCGATTGGGAGAGGTAAAACTGAACAGCTTTAATTTAGCGGACATCCGAATTGATAAAAAATGGAATTTTAAAAATCTTTCGTTCAACCTCTATTTTGAGGTTCAGAATTTCTTAGCTCAGCCGAATCCATCCCCACCTGAATACGGACTTAATAGAGGAGAAAACGGCACTTTAGTACTACCAAAAAGTTTGGTACAATTATCTACTACAGAAGGAAATAGCACCCCTTTACCTTCCTTTGGTTTTGTGCTTTACTTTTGATTTACAAGTCTAAAAGACCTTCTGGTAGCTGAACCGTAATGTTTTTGTTTTTGCGATCAACCTTAAGAATAAAATCGTCGTGGATAGGGACAAGGTGCAATTGTTCTTTACTGTCCTCAATTTCAAATAAAGCCTGCAACCCTTGTTCTATAACCTGTGTGATAACTCCTATTGGGGTCCCGTTTTCGGTTAGGCTAAATCCGATGACTTCGTGATAGTAAAATTTATTTCCTTCTAGGGGAGGAAGAAGATCTAAGGGTAAATAAAGGTTTTTTTTAAGTATGGAATCGGCCTCCTGTTCCGAATTGATTTCATCAAAGTTGATTCGTAATAGGGAGGACTTGTGTAGCTGGCATTTACGAATAAAAAAAGGAACCAATCCTGTGGGTAATTCCACAAATATTGATTCCAATTCTGTATAGTCTTCCGGATTATCGCTGTCTGTTTTGACGAGAACTTCTCCTTTAAAACTGTATTTTCCGACGACGGTTCCTACATAAAAGCAGTCTTCCTTTTTCATCGTCTGTAGAGTCTTACTCTTCTTTTTCTTCGGCAGGAGCTTCTGTCTCCGGTGTTGCTTCAGGGGTAGTTTCTTCAGCAACTTCGGCTTTTGGTGTTTCTTCTACTGCAGCCTCTTCAGGTGCAGTTTCTGCTTCACCTTCTTCGGGAGTAGTTTCTTCAGCAGCTTGTTCAGCAGCAGCTGCAGCTTCCGCTTCCGCTCTGGCAGCTTCAGCATCGGCAATACGCTTATCGCTTACGGCTTTTTCTTCTGCTAATCTTTTCGCATTTGCTTCACTCTCACTTTTAGAAAGACCGTCTTTCTTAGCTTGAATTTTTGCGAGTTTTTCTTCTAACCAAGCAGCAAATTTTTTATCTGCTTCTTCTTGTGTTAGTGCTCCTTTTTTAACACCACCGTTAAGATGATATTTCATCATTACTCCTTTATAGGAAAGTAAGGTTCGTGCAGTATCTGTTGGTTGAGCTCCTTTTTCTAACCAAGTCACGGCTGGATCGATATTAATCTCAACTGTTGCAGGATTCGTATTCGGATTGTATGTTCCTAATTTCTCTAAATAACGTCCATCCCTTTTAGAACGTGCATCGGCGGCAACAATCCAATAGAAAGGTTTACCTTTTTTACCGTGTCTTTGAAGTCTTATTTTTACTGGCATAACATATTAATTTGTGAGGATTCCCGATCCTCTGATTATTAATTCCGGGCTGCAAATATAGTTTAATTTCTGTTTTTTCATTCAAAAAGTGAAAAAATTCACCGATGCTTGAAATCAATCAAGAAATCCAGATTCCTCCCTTATTTCTATAGAAACAGGTTTTTTCTCCTTTCGGCTTTTTAGTTTGTAGGGTACTTTTTCAGTTCCTTTGTTTTGCCCTTTGCGGGTTAATAAACAAGGTTCTTTTGAATTTTTATTATTTTGCATTCCTAGAGGTCAACCCTAATTTTGAACTAAATTCATTTGTGGACAATAATTAGCAACCCATGTGTTTTCATTTTCAGCAAACCAAATCCATAGCGGAAATCCAACAACGTTTTCAGGTTGTTGGTGAGGGAAATGGAGGTATTTTTAATGGATTTCAACACCCTCAAACTCCCGTTATAACCAATTTATCTCCACAGCGCTTGCAAAATTTTTCTTGGGGAATCATCCCCCATTGGTCCAGGGACCACAAGATTAGAAAATACACTTTGAATGCTAAACTGGAAACGATCAATGAAAAGCCCTCTTTTCGAACAGCAAAACGTTGTCTTGTCCTTGCCGATGGTTTTTTTGAATGGCAATGGCTTGATGCAAAGGGGAAGCAAAAACAAAAATATTTGATTACCAATACAGCCCAAGAAGTTTTCGCTTTTGCAGGCTTGTGGGACGAATGGGTAGATCAACAATCTGGGGAACTTTTTTATACCTACGCCATCGTTACTACAGAGGCCCAAGGTATCATGCGTGAAATTCACAACACAAAATTGCGTATGCCTTTCGTGTTAAAACCTGATGAGGAAAAGGAGTGGCTTCAGGGGGGAAACGTAAGTCCTTTTACTAACTTCCTGGCCCAACCTGTTCAGTAAGCTCTTTTTTATTAAAACTTCATACGGTTATTACGAATCAAAAATAGGGGACAGTTCTAAAAACAAGCGTTCAATTATTTGAAACAAAAAGCCAAGCGGATAAACTTGTTCTAGGGAATAAAAAAGCGTAATTTTGCGCACTAAAATTTATTCAAAAATGAACATTAGCAAAACGGATTTAGATGCTTTAAATGCAACGATCAAGATCACGTTAGATCGATCAGATTACGAAACTAAGGTGAAAACTGTTCTTAATGACTATCGTAAAAATGCCAATATCCCTGGATTTCGAAAAGGAAATGTACCTATGGGGATGATTAAAAAGCAATACGAAAAAGCCGTAATTGCTGATGAAGTGAATAAACTACTTCGTGAAAATCTTGAAAAATATATCCGAGAAGAAAACCTCGACCTTCTTGGGAATCCGCTTCCTAAAGCTTCTGAAGAAGAATTGGATTGGTTTGCAGAAAAAATGAATTTTGAATTCGAATTGGGCTTAGCTCCACAATTTGACGTTCAATTGGACCAGCTGAAAAAAGTAGTTCGCTATGAAATTGAACCGGATTCAAAGATGGTAAATGAACAGCTAGACTACATCAGAAAACAATACGGAAAACTCGTTTCACATCCCCATCCCGAAAAGGATTTTGAAATTACAGCACAGTTTAGGAATGAAGCTCTTGAAATCGAAAAGATTACCACCTTTAAATTAGAAGACCTTAAATCTAAAAATGCAATTGCGAGCTTGAAGACAGAAACGACCAATTCGGTTTTGGTATTTCCAGTCAAAGGATTATTTAAGGAAGACCAAATGCTTAAAAGTGCACTTTCTTTGAATGAGGAGCAGTTTAAGGCACTAAATGCGACGTCAATTACAATTGAGATAAAGGAAATTAACGAGAGAGTTCTTGCTGAACTCAATCAAGATCTTTTTGACAAGCTATACCCTAAAGGTACTGTAACGAATGAAAAACAGTTAAAAGAAAAAATTCAAGAGAGTTTGAAAAAGCAATTTGAGCCCCAAGCAGATCAAAAATTACTCAACGACATTACAGAGTTTTTGGTGGAAAAAACAAAATTCAAATTGCCAGAAGATTTTTTAAAGCGTTGGATGCAAACTTCGGGTAAAGAGGAGCTTTCAGCCGAGGAAGCCAGTGAAGAATATGTGAAATCAGAAAAAGGAATTCGCTATCAACTTATCGAAGGAAAGATCATCACGGATAATAAATTGGACATTACTTTTGAAGAGCTCAAATCTTTTGCGGGCTCACTAGTTGCGAATCAGATGATGCAATACGGTCAGCAGCCGGATGAAAAACAAATCGAAGGGATTGTTTCTAATATTTTGAGGAATCAAGACGAAACAAGAAGAATTTCTGAACAATTGATGAGTAATAAATTATTAACCTTTTTTAAGGAAAACGCACCCTTAAAGCAAAAGAAAGTTGGTTTTGATGCCTTTGTAAAAGAGGCTTACGGCAAAGCGTAATATTTTCCTTATTTTTAATAAAATTTAGACAATGGACTACGGTAAAGAATTCAAAAATTACGCGACAAAACATCATGGTATTAATTCCATGTACTACGATAAAATCGTAAGTAGTATGACTCCCTACATTATTGAGGAGCGTCAGCTGAACGTAGCACAGATGGATGTATTTTCTCGATTGATGATGGATCGTATCATGTTTTTGGGAACCGCTATAGACGATCAGGTAGCGAATATCATTCAAGCACAACTACTTTTCTTACAAAGTACCGATGCAAATCGCGATATTCAAATGTATATCAATTCTCCAGGAGGAGGAGTCTATGCGGGATTAGGAATTTATGATACCATGCAATTTATTACTCCCAATGTAGCAACCATTTGTACAGGTATCGCAGCCTCTATGGGTGCAGTCTTGTTATGCGCTGGTCATGAAGGAAAACGCTCTGCGTTGCCTCATGCTCGAGTTATGATTCACCAGCCACTAGGTGGAGCTCAAGGACAAGCGTCGGATATTGAGATTACCACTAGAGAAATATTGAAATTAAAAGACGAATTGTATCAAATCATTTCCAAGCATTCAGGACAGGATATGAAAAAAGTAACCCACGACAGCGATCGAGATTACTGGATGAAAGCCGAAGAAGCCAAAACCTATGGAATGGTGGATGAGGTTTTAGCAAATACAAGCAAATAACAAAGATGAGTAAACCCGATTTAAATTGTTCGTTTTGTGGAAGGCCTAAGCCAGAAACCCAGCTGCTAATTGCAGGTCTGGACGCTCATATTTGTGATCGGTGCATACTTCAGGCTCATGGGATCGTTCAAGAAGAAACTAGTCACGAGAAGGCTTCTGAGGAAGACCAAATTGAATTAAGACCGCCTAAAGAAATCAAAGCGTTTTTGGACACCTATGTGATTGGACAAGAGGCACCCAAGAGAGTTTTGTCTGTTGCCGTTTACAATCATTACAAGCGATTAAGTCAGAAAGTTTCTAAGGAAGACGAAGCGGTTGAGATTCAAAAAAGCAATGTGTTAATTGTAGGCCCTACAGGGACAGGAAAAACCCTTTTGGCTCAAACGATAGCCCGTATGCTTAAAGTTCCATTAGCCATTGTTGACGCTACGGTTTTGACTGAAGCCGGATACGTAGGAGAGGATGTGGAAAGCATTTTATCACGGTTACTCCAGGCCGCGGATTATGATGTGGCAAAGGCTCAAAGAGGAATCGTTTTTATAGATGAAATTGATAAAATTGCTAGAAAAAGTGACAATCCTTCCATCACTCGAGATGTTTCTGGAGAAGGAGTTCAACAAGCTTTACTTAAACTCCTTGAAGGAACTGTAGTAAACGTTCCCCCAAAAGGAGGAAGAAAACACCCGGACCAAAAATTTATTGAGGTAGATACTTCGAATATTTTATTCATTGCGGGTGGTGCTTTTGACGGAGTCGAAAGACATATAAACAAACGATTGAATCTACAAGCCATAGGATACAAAACCACCTTGGAACAGAATAAAATTGACAAAGAGAATTTGTTGCAGTACATCACGCCACGAGATGTTCGTTCTTTTGGCTTGATACCAGAAATAATTGGAAGGTTACCTGTTTTAACCTATATGTCGCCCTTAGATAAAAGCACCCTGTTGGAAATACTCACAGTACCTAAAAATGCCCTGGTCAAGCAATATGTTCAGCTCTTTGAGATGGATGATATTAAATTGCAATTTACAGCAGGAGCTTTGGAGTATATTGTAGATAAAGCAATGGAGTACAAACTGGGAGCGCGTGGACTGCGATCCCTATGTGAAGCTGTTTTAAACGACGCCATGTTTGAATTGCCACATTCAGATATAAAAGAGTTGAAAGTAACCAAGCAATATGCAGATCAAAAACTCTCAAAAATTGAGCTTCCTAAGCTTAAAGTAGTTTCTTAAGAAGTATTCATTTCTAGAAGTTCTTCTATAACCGTTCTTGAATTTGATAAACGGGGTACTTTGTGTTGCCCTCCAAGTTTGTTTTTGCTCGAGAGCCATTGATAGAACAATCCTTCTTTAGCTTGATGAAGACGCAAGGGTTCTAAACTCGAATTCCGTTTTGCTTCATAATCTGAGTTTTCCTCCTGAAGGGCTTTGTCCAATAGCTTAGAAAAGTTTCGAATGTCTTTAGGTTCTTTTTCAAATTCTACAATCCATTCATGAGCACCTTTCGCATTGCCTTTCATAAATATAGGCGCCGCACTGTAGTTAGAAACTACACTCTGAGTTTGTTTGCTTACAGCGGCAATTGCTTTTTCTGCATTATCAATAATAAGTTCTTCACCAAAGGCATTTATGTGATGTTTCGTTCTTCCTGTCACTTGAATTCGGAAAGGTGAAAGGCAGGTAAAACAGACGGTATCCCCGATGCGGTAGCGCCAGAGTCCTGAATTTGTGGTAATTACGAGTTCGTAATTGGTGTTCAGTTGTACTTCAGAAAGAGGGATGACCTTTTCTTCTTCCGTACTATTGGGTTGAAAAGGAATGAATTCATAAAAGATTCCATAGTCCAACATCAAAAGTAAGTCCTCGGCATGATTTCGATCTTGAATGGCAAAAAAGCCTTCGGAGGCATTGTATATCTCGTAAAAATGGAAATTTTCTTTTGGAAATAAATTCAGAAATAACTCTTTGTAAGGCTTAAAACTTACCCCTCCGTGAAAATAAACTTCTGCATCGGGCCAAAGCTCTGTAATTGTTTTAGAACCAGTTTCTTGAAGAACCTTCTGAAGGAGGATGAGCATCCAAGATGGAACACCTATTAAACTAGTGACTTTCTCAGTAATCGTTTCGTTCACGATGGCGTGAACTTTGGTTTCCCATTCTGAAATCAAAGAAGTTTTCGGGCTAGGTGTACTGCCCATTTCCGCCCAAAAGGGAAGGTTTTGAATAATGATCGCAGACAAATCTCCAAAGTAGCTGTTGTTTTTATTGTAAAGTTCATGACTGCCCCCCAAGCGGAGGCATTTTCCGCTTAACAACTGAGAGTCTGGATTGTTGTTGAAATAAAGGGATAACATATCCTTTCCTGCTTTGTAGTGGCAGTCCTCTAAAGCTTCAGAACTTACTGGAATGTATTTGCTCCGGGCATTGGTAGTTCCGCTTGATTTAGCGAACCATTTGATAGGGGTTGGCCAAAAAATATTTTGAGTTCCACTCCGACAACGCTCTATTTGTGAAGCTATGGACTCATAAGTGCTTAGAGGAACCTGTTCCCTAAAATCCGAATAGTTTTTAATGCTCTCAAATCCATATCGTATTCCAACTTCTGTGTCTTGAGCTTTATTGATCAATTCACTGAGAAGTTCCTCCTGAACTTCACTAGGATACTTCATAAAGAGCTCCATTTGATGAATACGCTTTTTTAGTATCCATGAGGCAATTGAATTAAAGAGCGAAGTGGGCATAAAATTATCGTTATCTTACCACTGTAAATTTAAAGAATAATCCTGAGGACATGTTTCAAGCGACCTTAAAAAAAATGCGAACGGAGAATCTCCAACCCATCAACTATTTTTTAGAAGTTGATTCAGGTTTTCTCCAATTAAATCAACTTCTTGGAAAAACAATTCAGCTTGAACATACAGGGTCTCAGTGTTTACATTGTGGTTTGGATAAAGCTATTTTTCGACAAGGGTTTTGTCAATCGTGTTTTTTTGAGAGTCCCGCTACAGGCGATTGGATTATGCGCCCAGAATTGAGTAAGGCCCATTTGGGAGAAACCGATCGAGATTTAGAATACGAAAAGGCCATGCAGCTTCAACCCCATGTGGTTTATCTGGCATTAAGCAGCCATTTAAAAGTAGGGGTTACGCGAAAGAGTCAGATCCCAACCCGATGGATTGATCAAGGAGCGCATGAAGCTTTGGTGCTTTTGGAAGTACCGAATCGTTATCTTGCTGGAGTCGGTGAGGTAGCGCTTAAAGATCATTTTTCAGATAAAACGAATTGGAGAAAAATGTTGCAAAACGATTTTGAACCTATAAATTGGGAGGAAGCACGCAATAGGGCAATAGATGAAATCCCCAAAGACTTAAAACCTTTTATCGTTCACGATGAGGTGCCAATTCATAAATTGGAATTTCCAGTACTTCAATATCCAAATAAGGTTCAAAGTCTGAACCTAATAAAAACCCCCCTGTATGAGGGAAAATTAATAGGAATTCGAGGACAGTATTTGATGTTTGAAGATGCTACTGTTTTTAATGTTCGTTCGAATGAAGGACAATGCGTAAAATGGACTCTTATCTAAAGAATGTGTTTCTCCGACTCACTTAAAAGTTGATTCAGTTCTGTCAATTCCTTTTTGGTTAAATCTCGATATTTGCCTACTCCTACATCCAAATGAATGTTCATGATTCGAATTCGTTTAAGTTTTACCACCCGATACTCTAAATATTCACACATTCTTCGGATTTGTCTGTTTAGCCCCTGAGTTAAGACAATTCGAAATTCTTTTTTATGAATTTGTTCTACCTCACATTTACGAGTTATGGTATCAAGTATTGGAATACCGTTAGCCATTTTTTCAATAAATTCTGCGGTGACGGGTTTGTTTACCGTTACGATATATTCCTTCTCGTGGTTGTTCCGTGCCCTAAGAATTTTGTTGACAATGTCACCATCATTTGTCATTAAAATTAAACCTTCACTGGGCTTGTCTAAGCGACCTATTGGAAAAATCCGCGAAGGATAATTGATGTACTCGATGATGTTGTCTTTTTCAACTCGTGTGTCTGTAGTGCAGACGATTCCAACGGGTTTATTAAACGCCAAATAGACATTTTTTTCTCGAAGGTCTTCCACTAAAATTCCGTCTATTTCAATACGATCCTGTGGAGTAACCTTTTGTCCCATCACCACTTGTTGGCCGTTGACTTGAATCCGACCTGCATCGATAAGTTTATCGGCAGCACGTCTTGAGCAATGACCGATTTCACTGAGATATTTATTGAGTCTTACTCCTTCGTTTTCAATATCCATAGTTTAAATTTCTAGTTCATCTGTGGGTTGAAGGTCGAATTTTTTTCGGAATAGGTAAACAAAAAAGTAGAGAAAGGGAGTGTCTAGGGCAGCTATTATAATTTTGAATAGAAATCCTGATAGCACCAAACCCCAAAATAGATTCCATTCCAAGACTCCGAAAAGGCACAACAGACTGATTACAGCCACGGTATCTATCAATTGAGAACTAAAAGTGGAAAAATTATTACGTAACCAGAGCATGCGTCCCTGGGTAAGTTTTTTCCAAAAGTGATAGAAACGAATATCGACAAACTGTGCACTTAAATAAGCCATCATCGAGGCAAGTACTGCCACGGGAGAAAGGGCAAAAACTTTTTGAAAAGTGGCGTCGTCCACTGGAGAGTTCTCTATAGCAGGAACTACATTGGCCATCCATAAGATTCCCATCGAAAAAAAAGAGGCAAAAATTCCAGCAATGACTACCTGGTTGGCTTTTTTCTTTCCATAAATTTCCGAGATCAGATCGGTTATTAAAAAAGTAATGGGATAGGGAAGTATGCCTACGGAGAGTTCGAAAAGTTGATTTCCAAAAATGGAAATTTCAAGGGGTCTCCAGTAAAAAAACTTTTGAAAAATAAGATTAGAAACCACTAAGGAGGTGATGAAAAGCCCCGCAAGGTAGAGGTATATTTTTTTAGCAAGTTCAGTTTTTTGTTCCCCCATCCTAATGAATTGTTAATTCATAAGGAAGCAACAATTGCATTCGAGCTGCAGGGTTACTTTCTTGAAAATTATTCCATTGGGGTTTGAATTGATTCGGGAGGAGGATTTTCCATAGCTTGTCAAGTCCGACGGAAAGGGACATCCCAGAAAAGACGGAAGCGAGTGATTCTTCAAATTTTGGATAGTCTATTTGGTTGTAGTTTTCTAAATGGACAAGTTTTGCAGCGGCAATAACCGTCTCTTGAAGTCCACTAATGGAATCGATTAGACCGTTTGCTACTGCTTGTTTTCCTGTCCAAACCCGACCTTGAGCGAGCGTTTCAACTTGACTTTCATCTAAATTTCGCCCCTCTGCTACTCGTTGTTTAAAGGTGCTGTAGGTGTTTTCTATACCTTTCTCCATTTGGGATTCAAAGGCTTTCGACATGGGTTGAAAGACGCTGTACCCCAGAGCATCAGGATGTGTTTCTACGGTCTCAACATGAATCCCTAAATTTTCTACCAATCCACTGAGATTCGGTAGTGAAGCAAAAACACCAATGGATCCGGTTATGGTTAATGGGTCGGCAAAGATGTGATCTGCTCCTGTGGCAATATAGTATCCTCCGGAGGCAGCTACATTTCCCATGGAGACCAAGACGGGTTTTTGTTGTTTTAAAGCATGGATGCTCTGCCATAAAAGTTCGGAAGTAAGTGCGCTCCCCCCAGGAGAGTCTATTCGCAAAACAACCGCTTTAACCCAATCGTCTTTAGCTAGTTCTTGAAGTGTTTCTACAAATACTCCTTGAGCAATCGTACTTTGGGTTCCTTCACCGTAGAGTATGGGTCCTTTGGCATAGAGTACTGCTATTCGCTCTTTGACTTCCGAGTTGTAGCTGGAGGCAGCTTCATTTACATCATTTACAGTGGCAAAACGGAGGCTTTCTGTTCCCTCTTTTCGGAGTCGTTTTTGGATTAGGTTTTCAAGGTCTAATTCATAACCTAAAGCGTCGATTAAATTTTCGGTTAAGGCGTCTTTTGGTGTCGCTATTCGCTGCTCGTTGATTATTAAATCAAGCGTATCAGGACTCAAATTGCGGTCCTTTCCTATTTCATCTCGAAGGGTTTCCCATAAGTCGGTCAATACGGATTTTATCTGAAACCGATTGGCTGGACTCATTTCGTTTTCCAAGTAGGGCTCAACGGCACTTTTGTATTTCCCCATCCGAACCACTTCCATCTTTACACCGTATTCATCTTGAAAATCTTTGTAATACATTACCTCAGAGGCAAGACCTTTAAATTCGATCATCCCCAGCGGGTTCAGAAAAATTGAATCCGCTACGGAAGCTAAATAGTACCCTTTTTGAGTGAACATATCAGCATAGGAATAAATGAATTTTCCTTTGAGTTTGAAATTTTTAAGCGCATTTCGAATACTTCGTGTTTGGGACCAACCGGCAGAAATGTAATCCGAGCGCAATCGAATTCCCTCTATATTTGGGTTTTCTGCAGCTTTGTTAATGGCGCTTATAATTTCGGGCAGCCCGAGTATGTCGTCGTCCAACTCGAAAAGAACTTGGATTTCATCAAAGGAGGGATTGCGATCTGTAATACTAACATTGAGGTTTAGATCCAAAACACTTTGGGATTCCACCGATTTTGTGCTTGAAGGTGCAATAAGGATACTTGCAGTTGCAGAGATCATCAGGAGGATAAAAACAAAGAAGAGAACAAAGGCGGTTAAGGTTCCCAAGACTGAGGCGAGAAAATTCTTAAAAAAATTCATTGAATATCTTTTAATAATACAAATATAGGGTTTTGTAGCTTTGCCCTACAACAAGGGAACTATGAAAAAGCAGCAAGCAATCCTCTCTTTGGGGAGTAATCTGGGGAATCGATTGGAATTACTTCAACAAGCCTTGACTTTACTAGAAAGGCATTCCATTCAAATTAAATCGCTTTCTTCCTTGTATGAAACTCCAGCTTGGGGCTTTGAAAGCTCGCCTTTTTACAATGCCTGTGCGCTTATTGAAACCGAATTATCTCCAAAAGAAGTATTAGCAGTTTTTTTGAAAATTGAAAAACAAATGGGTCGTTTTCGAACCGAAACCGAGGGTTATCGTGCAAGGCAAATAGATCTAGATCTCATTTTTTACAGTGATTTAATTCTCGATTCTTCCTACTTAACACTTCCTCATCCTAGGCTTCATTTAAGAAATTTTGTTTTGGTGCCCCTAAATGAAATAGCGCCGCTATGGATTCACCCCAAATTGGGGAAAACTTCAACAGAACTTTTGAATCAATCCCCAGACCAAGACCAGATCAAGAAGCTGAAATACAGTCTGTGGTCACCCCCCGTTTTCGATGCCTTTTCTTACATTGCAATTGAGGGGAATATCGGGATCGGGAAATCAACCTTAGCCCAGAAAATGGCATCCGTTTATCAAGTACCCTACCTTCAAGAAACCTTTGCCAACAATCCCTATTTGGAAAAGTTTTACACAGATCCCAAGACCTATGCCTTGCCATTAGAACAATTTTTTTTGGAAGATCGATTTCGACAGGCAGAAGTCTTTTGGAAGCAAAATAAGGGGAAAGTCATCGCGGATTACAGCCTAGAGAAATCCTTAATTTTTGCACAACTCAATCTAAATGAAAAAGATTTTTATGCTTTTCAAACTCGTTTTAAAACATGCTATCAGCAGCTTAGAAAACCCGATTTAGTGGTTTACCTTCACACCGATTTACCGCAGTTACAACAACAAATTAAAAAAAGAGGGCGTCACTTTGAGCAGCAAATTCAAAAGGAATATTTGGAGCAAATTGAAATGGGATATCAAAACTATTTTCAATTGGATTTACCTTATCCAGTGCTTCGAATTGGTACAAGTCATCTCGACTTTGAGCATAATGAATCTGATTTTCAATCCCTGCTACGTCTTATTTATCAAGCTTCGTTTTCGTAAAGAAGTCCCAGAGAACAATTCCAGCACTAACGCTAATATTTAAGGAGTGTTTGGTTCCGTATTGAGGAATTTCTAATCCTTGACCGCAGGCGTCAACCACATTTTGTGAAACCCCCCGAACTTCATTTCCAAATACAAAAGCATGGGGAATCATAACTTGGGGTTCAAATTCGTTAAGTGGGAGAGCATTTTCTGTTTGTTCGATAGCCCAAACGGAAACGCCTTTTTCTTTGAGTTTTTGAACAACCTCCATAGCACTTTCAGCATATTCCCAAGCTACATTGTCTGTAGCTCCGAGAGCAGTTTTGTGAATGTCTCGATGTGGAGGAGTGGCGGTGATACCACAGAGGTATATTTTTTCTACCAAAAAAGCATCTGCCGTACGAAATACAGAACCAATGTTGTTTAGGCTGCGTATATTGTCTAAAATCAAACTGAGGGGAATTTTTTTAGCAGCTTTAAATTCGGCTATGCTTTTCCGATCCAGTTCTTCGTTTTTGAGTTTGCGCATAAATTGTTAGAAAAAACAAAAGTACACACTCTAGTTTTTTCGGAAGCTATTTGCATCTTTGTTTTTATCAAGCGGTAATTTTAAATACATTCGTAAAAACCCATAACATTTTGGCAGAAGCTTCAAAAGAAACCCCTTTAATGAAACAATACAATCGCATTAAGGCTAAATATCCTGATGCGCTCTTGTTATTTCGTGTGGGTGATTTTTACGAAACCTTTGGCTCAGATGCAGTAAAAGCCTCAGGAATTCTTGGAATAATCCTAACCAAAAGAGGTGCAGGAAGTTCGAGTGAAACAGCACTTGCTGGATTTCCCCACCACTCCCTCAATACCTACCTTCCTAAATTAGTTAAAGCCGGATGTCGGGTTGCCATTTGCGATCAATTGGAGGACCCTAAAATGACCAAGACCCTCGTAAAGCGAGGGGTAACCGAATTGATCACTCCTGGGGTTTCCCTTCACGATGATGTATTGGATCAGAAAACCCATAATTATCTCGCTGCAGTTTTCTTTCAAAAGCAATGGGGGGTCTCTTTTTTAGACATTTCAACAGGGGATTACTGGGTAGCTGAAGGAAATGCCGAACAAATTGAGCAATTACTTCAGAGTTTTGCTCCCAGCGAGGTTTTGGTTTCAAAACCTAAAAAGAAACTTTTTACGGATCAATTTGGGAGCAGTTTTCATTGCTTTTTTATGGACGATTGGGCGTTTGAAGAAGGTACAGCAAGGGAAAAGCTCATGAACCATTTTGATACCAATTCATTGGTTGGATTTGGTATACAGGACTATTCCTCCGGACTTTCAGCAGCGGGGGCAGTATTGCATTACTTGTCCGAAGCACAACACGACAAGCTGCAACACATTAATAAGATCAGTCCCATAGGCCAAGAACGCTATGTCTGGCTAGACCGATTTACCCAGCGCAATTTGGAATTGTTTCAATCGACCTATCCCGAGGGGGTTCCCCTTATACATATCCTCGATCAGACTCAAACTCCAATGGGCGCTCGTTTGCTTCGCCAGTGGTTGGCTTTTCCATTAAAAGAATTAAAAGTGATTAAGGCGCGACATCAAATTGTGCAAGACTTTGTCTCCAACGCTGATTTGTTGGGAGAAACACAAGAACACTTGTCTAAAATTATTGATATCGAGCGTGTAGTTGCTAAAATTGCCACAGAAAAGATTAGTCCAAGAGCATTGAATCAGTTGCAGTATTCCTTGGAGGCGATTGCGCTTTTAAAGGCTCACCTCCAAGCTAAGGGTCATCTAGCCATCCAAGAGCAATTGAAAACCTTACCTGATACGGACGCTATACGAGTTTTGATAGAGAAGACGTTAGCTCCTGAAGCACCGGTATTGGTTTCCAAAGGGAATGTAATTGCGGTAGGATTTTCAGAAGATTTGGATGCGTTGAGGTCTTTACGGGATACTTCCCAATCGCATCTGGATGCGATGTTGGCTCGAGAAACAGAACGCACACAAATCCCCTCTTTAAAAATAGCCTTTAACAATGTTTTTGGGTATTATATAGAGGTTCGTAACACACACAAAGACAAGGTTCCAGAGGAGTGGACACGCAAGCAAACCTTGGTCAACGCCGAGCGTTATATCACAGAGGAACTCAAACTATTTGAGTCCGAAATCCTACAAGCTGGGGAGCGCATTCAGCTCTTGGAAAACAGGCTATTTACAGAACTTGTAGAAGCGCTTCAAAAGGAATTGAACGTTTTAAAACACAATGCTCAGGCAGTAGCTCAATGGGATGTGTTGAGTTGTTTTGCACAAACGGCCTTTAAACACAATTATTGTTGCCCAGAATGGATAGATGAAAGTACTTTGAATGTCCAAGGGGCTAGACATCCAGTTATAGAACAACAGTTACCCCCCGGCTCTCCCTATATAGCAAATGACTTGTTTTTGGATCAAAACAGTCAGCAAATTTTGATGATTACGGGACCAAACATGTCAGGAAAATCTGCCTTATTAAGACAAACGGCTTTGATTGCTTTAATGGCCCAAATCGGGAGCTTTGTCCCTGCAACCAAGCTTAAAATGGGTGTAGTGGATAAAATATTTACTCGAGTAGGTGCTAGCGACAACATCTCCATGGGAGCTTCGACTTTTATGGTTGAAATGAATGAAACGGCTTCTATTTTAAATAATATTTCAGAGCGAAGTCTTGTACTTCTGGATGAGATTGGGAGAGGAACCAGTACCTATGATGGAATTTCCATTGCATGGGCGATTGCGGAGTATTTGCACGAACATCCGTTTCGTCCCAAAGTACTTTTTGCAACCCATTACCACGAGCTCAACGACATGACGAAACAGTATTCTCGAATTCAAAACTTCAATGTATCAATCAAGGAATCCGGTTCAAAAATATTGTTTTTACGAAAACTTGTCCCTGGAGGAAGTGCACATAGCTTTGGAATTCATGTAGCAAAAATGGCGGGAATGCCACAGCACGTGCTGCAGTCTGCCAAACAGAAACTTAAAACCTTGGAATCTTCGAGACAAACGGAGGGGGATTTTTCCAATAGTATAAACAGGAAAAAAGAGGAATTACAACTTAGTTTTTTTGCGCTTGATGATCCCATCCTTGAAGCATTACGAGATGAAATTACGGCTCTCGATATAGACACCCTTACTCCTGTAGAAGCTTTGATGCAACTCAATCAAATAAAACGTAGATTGACACAGAAAAAAAGTTGACCTATTCCGATCCCCTACTTTTTAACTGATCTTCTCCAGCAAGCATTTGATCTTGATGAACTTCGACCACTTTTTTAATTTTTTCGATAACCTCCGGATATTTTTCAGCAATATCGTATTGCTCGGAAGGATCGTGATTCAGATTGTAAAGCAAGGGTGGGTTCTGGATTACTTTGGGACCAAACTGTCCGTATTCTCCCTGAGTAATGAAGTGGGCTTTAAAATCTCCTAAACGAACTGCGTAGAGTTCTGTACCTCGGTAGTAGAACAATTCTTCTCTTACTCCCTTCTGCTTATGAAAGAGGAGGGGAGTTAAATCATAACTGTCCAAAATCCGATCATTAGGTAACGGAACGCCTGCTAGATTGCTAAAGGTGTGAAATAAATCCATGGTAGAACCGATTTGATCAACTACACCAGGGATAATTTTTTCTGGGTACCAAAAAATAGTGGGTACTCGCATTCCTCCCTCCCAGGTCATCCCTTTTCCAGCTTTGAGGAGTCCGGAACTTCCTCCTTGTTCGTTAAAAGCTAACCAAGGTCCGTTGTCCGAGGTAAATACAACCAGGGTATTTTTATCGAGTCCCTCCTCTTTCAAAGTTTGAAGAATACGGCCTACCCCGAGGTCAATCTCTTCGACTACATCTCCATACAGTCCTCTTGAACTTTTTCCTAAAGTCTCCTCGGAAGCAAATAGAGGAATATGAGGAAGGTTGTGTGCTAAATAAATAAAGAAGGGTTTATCTCTATTTTTTTGAATGAATTTTAGGGTTTCCTCCGTATAGCGTTTGGTGATGTTGTTTTGATTTGCAGGACGTTCAATTTCAGTATTGTTTTGAAGTAAGGGAACCTGAAAATTTTCGATACGATTATTTTTTGGGTCGCGCACCACTTCCCAATAGCCTCCTTTTTCAGTAAGTAATGCTTGGGGAATGTCCATATCATTGGAATAGGGAATACCAAAATAATAATCAAAACCGTGCTGTAGAGGGAGGTATTCTTCTTTATGTCCTAAATGCCATTTACCTATACAGGCGGTCGTATAATCTGCATTTTTGAGTTGCTCTGCAAGGGTAATTTCACTACTCGGTAACCCGTGTTTAGAATCGGGGAAAAGCACTCTATTTTTATTACTGCTCATTCCACTTCGTATCGGTAGGCGTCCTGTTAGTAGGGCTGCTCTACTGGGAGTACAGACACTGGCTCCAACGTAAAAATTGGTCCACTTTTGACCCTCTTTTGCCATCCGATCCAGATTTGGGGTTTTGATCGTTGGATGACCAAAGGAACTTAGATCGCCATAGCCTAAATCGTCCGCAAAAATGATGATTAAGTTGGGTGGGCTCATTTGTTGTGGTTCTATATTGCATGAAATGGAGCAAAAAAGCCCAAAAAATAGGAAGAGAAGGACGTAACGCATGGTCATTGGATTGAGTAACAAGATGCCCTAAGATAGGGAATCATTTTTTGTATTAAAAGCTTAGGGATTTTGTCAAAAAAAATTAATTTTTATTTTACATTTGCAATCCATAACGCGAAAGTGGCTCAGGGGTAGAGCATAATCCGCCAAAGGCGGATGAGGGTTGCTCCAGAGAGATTGAAATAAGAATGCGAAAGTAGCTCAGGGGTAGAGCATCACCTTGCCAAGGTGAGGGTCGCGGGTTCAAATCCCGTCTTTCGCTCTGTCGTTTGCTCGAGTGGTGGAATTGGTAGACACGCCGGACTTAAAATCCTGTGCTCTTTTGGGCGTGCGGGTTCAAGTCCCGCCTCGAGTACTTTAAGAATCCGTAACTAATTGTTTAACAAAAAGTTGCGGATTTTTTTCTTTTCAATTGGCAACATATTGGCAACAAATCCTATATTTTCTGTAAAAAATAAAAGCTAAAACCTTTCAGACACTTCTATCCCAAACACAAGGGGGTGGGTTTTCGGAAGCGGTTTTTTCTATTTAAACAGGGGATGATATTTGATATGTAACCCATTCCCTGTAACTTGCATGATAAGCTTTGGTATAATGGAAAAAAATG
>JAFMCA010000019.1 GCA_017858055.1 Flavobacteriaceae bacterium | reverse complement strand
TAATTTATCGGATCAACTAGGAAAAGTAACAATAATTGATTTTTGGGCGAGTTGGTGTCGTCCTTGTCGAGTAGAAAATCCAAGCTTGGTTCGCTTATACAATAAGCACAAGGACAATGGGCTCAAAATCGTAGGGGTTTCTTTAGATCGCACCAAACCGAAATGGATTCAAGCCATTAAAGACGATGGGTTGGTTTGGGATCAGGTTTCCAACCTATTATTTTGGAACGACCCTATTGCAAAATTATATCAAGTCTCTGCCATACCGGCTACTTTCGTTCTGGATGAAAACGGCATTATCATCTCTAGAGATCTCAGAGGGTTGATGCTAGAACGAAAAATTGATGAGTTACTTGGAATAAACGAGAACTAAGCTTGCTGTCTGTACAGCAATACTCCGGCAATTACTAAGGCTATACTCAAAATCGCCAACATTAAAACCGAACTTTGAATTACTTCCGGCTTACTGATTAAAGTAATCGCTATGCCTCCTACTGCACCTCCAAAATGCGCTGTGTGTCCTATCGTGTCGTTTTGTGCCTTCATCCCATAAAGCGTATATAACAAATAGCCAATCCCAAAAAGATATCCCGGTATAGGGATGGGTATTAAAAATAACATGAGCTCGATATCGGGATACAAGAGCAGTGCGCTAAACAAGACTCCTGTAACGGCTCCACTTGCTCCCACAGCCGTATAATAGGGATCTTTATAATGAAAGTAATACGCAAAGAAATTACCTGCCAAAAGACTACCAAAAAACAACCCTAAAAACGGGAGTGTTCCCAAGAGACCCACTACGATATTGACGAAGAAATAAAAGGTAAACATATTAAACAGCAGATGGGTTGTGTTAACATGTAAAAAACCAGAGGACAATAACCTATGATACTCCCCCAATTTTATTCTACCTATTTCAAAACGGTATTTGGCAAAAAAAGCCTCGTTTTTAAATCCGATATAAGTGAACAGAACATTTAATCCGATGATGAGCACTCCTTCCGGAGGGAGACTTTGTAACATGGGT
The DNA here is from genome assembly GCA_017858055.1 of Flavobacteriaceae bacterium. Taxonomy (GTDB): domain Bacteria; phylum Bacteroidota; class Bacteroidia; order Flavobacteriales; family Flavobacteriaceae; genus MS024-2A. The sequence goes on along the minus strand of JAFMCA010000019.1, from coordinate 42,481 downwards.
CTAAGCTAAGTTAAAATCCATTCAAAACCTTAAATATCAAAAACAATTCCCTGAGCCAAAGGGAGCTCATCGGAAAAATTGATGGTGTTGGTCTGCCTGCGCATATAAGCTTTCCAAGCATCTGAACCACTTTCTCTTCCACCCCCAGTTTCTTTTTCTCCGCCAAAAGCCCCGCCAATTTCAGCTCCAGAGGTTCCAATATTAATATTTGCAATTCCGCAGTCGCTCCCCCAATGAGATAAAAACGTTTCTGTTTCCTTCATATTTAAAGACATCAAAGAAGAGGAAAGCCCCTGCTTTACCTCATTTTGAATTGCAATCGCCTCCTCGACACTTCCCTTGTATTTTAGGATGTATAGTATAGGTGCAAAAGTTTCTTGATGCACTATGGGGGCGTCGTGATCGATGATGGCTACTGCTGGCTGTACGTAGCATCCACTTTCATATGCCTTTCCTTGGAGCACACCTCCTTCAACTAAAAACGTGCCTCCTTGTTTTTTTACTTCTGAAAGTGCTGTTTTATAAGTGTTTACTGAATCGATGTCAATTAGAGGTCCAACGTGATTTTTTTTATCCAAGGGATTGCCTATTCGCAGTTGCTTGTAGGCTTTTTGTAAATTTTGAGTAAATGTCTCAAAAATAGCTTCATGCACGATAAGTCTGCGGGTAGAAGTACATCTTTGTCCACAAGTTCCAACGGCACCAAATACAGCAGCCCTCATGGCAGTATCCAAATCCGCATTAGGTGTAATGATAATAGCATTGTTTCCTCCAAGTTCTAATAAGGATTTTCCGAGTCTGGCTCCTACTTTTTGGGCGACTTCTTTTCCCATTCGGGTTGATCCAGTGGCGGAGAGCAAAGCGATTCGATGATCTTCGGATAGCCACTTCCCCACTTCAGCTCCTCCAGAAAGCACGGTAGAGATTCCCTCAGTAAGCCCGTTGTCATTTAGCACTTCACTAATTATGTTTTGACAAGCAATACTGCATAAGGGTGTTTTTTCGCTAGGTTTCCAAACGCATACATTTCCACAAACCCAAGCCAAGGCAACATTCCAACTCCAAACCGCTACAGGAAAATTAAATGCTGAAATGATACCTACAATTCCCAAAGGATGGTATTGTTCATACAAACGGTGGGAAGGCCTTTCAGAGGTCATGGTTACCCCATGTAATTGCCGTGAAAGTCCGACAGCAAAATCGCAGATATCGATCATTTCTTGAACTTCCCCCAAACCCTCTTGCAGTGATTTTCCCATTTCCCAGGACACCAATTGACCTAAGGATTCTTTTTTCTCCCGGAGTTTATTCCCCAATTGTCGAACCAATTCTCCCCTTTTAGGGGCTGGAATTTTTCTAAAACTTAAAAATGCCTGTTCTGCTTTGTCTATTGCATTTTCATAATCCTCTACACCAGCGGTCTGAACTACCCCCAATAATGAACCGTCCACAGGACTGTAGGATGAAATCATCGATCCAGATCCAAACCAATGTTTCCCTGAATGACATCCTTTTTGTTCCGTTTGTATCTTCAGTTCTTGAAGGAGCTCGTTAATTTGTTTCATATTTATTTTTTTAGCTGAGAAGTAAAGGTACTCTCAAATATTCGATCTGCATTAGAGGTTTCAAAACCTTCCCGACGGTGTTTTCTGAGAAGTCGTTTTTGATCAAGAAAAGCGTACTCTGGCAAAACACTCCGCTCAGCAAATTCCACATAGCTTCCCGCAATTTTTTTTGTTGCACCGCCATCAAAAGAGGCAACCACTTGATTTGCAACAGAGCTGGATTGTCTCAGCAAGCCATCCTGACTTGTTTTAATCTCTCCGCCAGAAGTATTTAAATCGATTCCAATCGACTTTAAAAAAGTGTCAAAGGACTCCAAAGTATTATAAGGTTCTGGAAGGTCATGGACGCTAATGGTATAATGATTGAGATAATAGCGGTTGTAAATTACCCAGGCAGCGTATTCACTTTCCTTGAGTAAGCTTTCATAATCCTCTAGACTTGGCAATGACCACAATGGGGTTTGAAAAAAGTTAGCTACCGCAGGAACATCATTCAAATTGAGGGCATCAACTGGATCAGTTTGAACTCCATCTGTATATTTTTTGATGATTTGCTGGGTGGATTCTGAGAGCTGATCAACTTTGAGTTCACTGATAAACACACGAGGCAGATCCTCTGTTGGAGGGCTATACCAATAGGCATCGAGTTTTTTAGCCTCAAAATGATAAAAATCCATACGCGTATAGCCATGAGCTAAAAATATCTTTTCAAAGGAAGCGATTCCAAGATGGGGAACACCCATGGTTCGAAAAGCAATATGATCATTGATAATGTCTGACTGATCCTTCACCATTTTTTTATCAATCATGGCACGAGTTATTTTACGAACATCGGGTACTCTTGCTTCATAGACCTTAAACAAAGCGTCTAATATTTGCGTCATTGCGGTTGAACTTTTGAATTTCATAGGACTCGATTAATTGATTAGGTTAAAAATAAACTTCCTGTGGGAGTTTCCAAGAATTTATCAAAAGGAATTTCTTCTTGCTTTAAAAACCCTTTTTGAGGGAGTTTTTGAGTAGCAACCATTTCCACTACAGCAACTAGAGAAGCCGCTGTGGTCCAGGAAATAGCCCGCCATTTTTTTCCTTCAATTTCTATGGGATAAAACGTGTTAAAGTACTCTTTTCGGGAAAGGGTGTTTCTTTTCCAACCTTCTACAACAGCGTAAACATAAACAACATCTTCCTCTACAGGGGGTTTGGCAGTACTCAGCATCCGTACCAAGGCTTCCTTATCTTCTTTTAAAATAAGCTCATACATCAAAAACCGCATTAATTTTCCATGTCCAGGGTAACGAATCGTTTTGTAATTTAACGTATCGACTTTTCCCTCGAAAGTATCACATAGAGTGCCCAGTCCTCCAGATGTGGTAAATGCTTCAAATTCTTGCCCTTCGATATTGATATATTCAAATCCTTCAAGGGAAGGCACCCACTTTTTCTTGCCATTGTGAATTGCTTCTGCATCATTGAGATACTCATTGATGACCCCGTGAGGAGACCAAGTAAACGAGTACGCTAATAATCCGTTGGGATAACGTGGGAGTGCTCCCACTCGTAATTCGATATCCCTTAGTTTATCAAAAGATAAAGTTAAATCTTTGCCTATTATTCCAATCAATCCGGGCGCAAGTCCGCATTGGGGTGCAAGTATTTTTTTTGAAGTTTTGGATAAGCCTTGAATAAATTGTGTTGTTTGAACATCCTCGGTAAGATCAAAATAATGAACCCCTAAGTCGTGTGCCAATTGTGCAATAGGTTGATTTAAGAAATAAGGTAATGCAGATACTACGGCATCATATTTTGCCATTTCAGATTTCATCAAATGCGGATCCCTTACCTCCCCCAAAATGACTTCAAAGGGAAGTTTGATGTTATAATGCGGTTCTTGATTATCCATGCCCGTTACTTTAAATGTTCGATTAAGTAAAAGCCCAACTAAGGTCCCCACTTTCCCCATTCCTAGGACTAAAATATTTTCCATATGTAACATTTTATAGGTTTTGTGTTTTATATATAACAAAAATAAAGAGAGTCAAAGAAATAAATAATCCTGTGATGGTAGATTGAATAAAAAGTTTTTAACAATTCATATGATTGAAAATGGGTAAGTTTGCATTCTAAATACGCTTTGTGAACGCATTAACTTATTATTTAGTTTTTCCAATTCTTTTTGTTATCTCAAGACTGCCCTTCCCTGTGTTTTATCTTCTTTCGGATAGTGTTTGTTTTGTGCTCTATCATGTTTTCGGATATCGAAAGGAGGTAGTTCGTTCGAATATTCATTTGGCTTTTCCCAAAATGAGTCCAACTGAACGGGACGCAATTGAGAAAAAGTTTTACCGCCATTTATGTGATTTATTTCTCGAAATCATCAAGTCCATGGGGATGAGTAAAAAAGAAATGCTAAAACGTTTTAAAGTGAAAAATATTGAGGTATTGACCCAATTCGAAAAGGAAAACAGATCGGCGTTTATCATGTGTGGTCATTATGCCAGTTGGGAATGGATGATGTCTTTAGGCTATCATATGAAACATTTGGGGTATGGTATTTATCGTCCCATCAAGAATCCCTATTTTGATCGGTTAATTAAAAGAATTCGCAGTCGCCATGATGCGTTTATGATTCCCCAAAAAACAGCCGCAGAAACGATACGCAGACGAGAGCAAAAAGAAATTCATGCCGTCTATGGATTTGCAAGTGATCAATCCCCTCGCCCTACTCCAAAATCTTATTGGAGAACGTTTTTAGGTATCGAAGTTCCAGTCTATACGGGTGCAGAACGTTTAGCTAGGGAACTCAATATCCCAGTGGTATTTGGCGATATCAAGCGAATCAAACGCGGGTTTTACGAATTGGAATTTAAACTACTCTCTGATCAGCCCCAAAACACCAAAGAAAATGAGATTACAGATCTTTACACTACGTGGCTTGAAGATCAAATCAGAAGAGATCCCTCTCAATACTTTTGGACCCATAAGCGATTCAAAAACGCGAAATTTAAAAAAGAGCTTTAATTTCCTTTCCAAAACGGGAAGCAAGTTCATCTGCCTCCTGCTGAGATCTTGCTTCTGTATAAATCCGAATAATGGGTTCCGTATTGGATTTGCGTAAATGTACCCAAGCGGTTTCAAAATCAATTTTAAGTCCGTCAATAGTATTGATTTCATCGTTGCTATAATGTCCTTCTAGCGTTTTTAAAATCGCATCTACCTCCATTCCTTCTTCCAAACTAATTTTATTCTTACTCATATAGTAGTCTGTATACGTAGATCGAAGCTCAGAAACACTTATTTTTCGTTCTACCAGTAGAGATAAAAATAAAACCACACCCACAAGAGCATCTCTTCCATAATGTAACTCAGGATAGATAACTCCTCCATTACCTTCCCCCCCAATTACAGCTTGACTTGTTTTCATTTCTGTCACTACATTCACTTCCCCAACTGCACTCGCTGTGTAGCGCTGACCATACGATTTCGTTAAGTCTGCAAGAGCTCGCGTGGAAGAAAGGTTAGAAACTGTAGCTCCTGGGGTTTTTCCTAATATATAATCGGCACAAGCTACTAATGTGTATTCCTCACCAAACAAGTTGCCTTTTTCATCCACAAAAACCAAACGGTCAACATCTGGATCCACAGCTATACCAAAGTCTGCTTGATGTTTGAGTACAGCTTCACACAAATCGGTTAAATGTTCTTTTAAAGGTTCCGGGTTGTGTGGAAATTCTCCATTGGGAATACAATGAATTTTAACCACTTCAATTCCAAGTGCATGGAGTAGATTTGGTATGGCGATTCCTCCTGAGGAATTGACTCCATCCACTACGACTTTAAATGTTGATTGTTGAATTGCTTCTGTTTGGGTCCATTGCATTGCTAAACAGGCTGCTATATGCGCTTGGATTGCGTCATCTTTTTTTATGATCTTCCCTAAATTATCTACTGTTGCGTATTCAAATGCTTCTGTTGATGCAAAATCCAGGACGGCTGCACCCGATGCTGCATTGATAAACTCCCCATTTTCATTTAATAATTTTAAAGCATTCCATTGCTTTGGATTATGACTTGCGGTCAAAACAATTCCGCCTTGTGCTTTTTCTGAAGGCACCATTAAGGCTACCGTCGGAGTGGTGGAAAGCCCTAAATCAATAACATCCACTCCCATGCCAACCAGGGTTTGATTGACAAGACTGTGTACCATTTCTCCAGAGATTCGAGCATCTCTTCCCGTTACAACCGTTATTTTTCCTTTATTTTTTTGAGTAAGCCATTGCGCATAAGCGCTTGTAAAACGAACTACGTCCAAAGGACTTAAGTTGGTTCCTGAAGACCCTCCTATAGTGCCTCGAATACCAGAAATAGATTTTATTAGTGTCATCAGTTTGGGTTTAATTTTATTTGCGCAAAGTTAAAGTTTTCATTTCAGACTCAGATTTCATTAAATTCTCTTTTTGTAAAACTTTAGATTTGAATAGAGTATATTTAGAATCATTTTTTGACCTAATTTTTTGAATTAAACTTATTTGATGCTCTATAAAATTATTTTATTAAGTGTTCGCTATAAATCCCTTGTAATCTTACTAACTGCCGGTATAGTTTTTAATGGATTATATTCTTTAAAACACATTCCTATTGGCTCGGTACCTGATGTTACTAATAATCAGGTGCAAATATTGACTACTTCGAGAAATTTAGCAACCGAAGAAGTAGAGAAATTCCTGACGTATCCCATTGAATTGGAGATGGCAAATCTTCCGAACGTCAAGGAAATTCGATCCATATCCAAATTTGGATTGTCCGTAGTAACCGTTGTGTTTGAAGATCAAATTGGAACCTACATTCCGCGACAATTGATTGCGGAAAAATTAAAAAATGCTGAAGATAAAATTCCCGAAGCATTTGGGAAACCCTTTTTAGGGCCTATTTCTACTGGTCTAGGTGAAATATACCAATATACTTTGGAAGTAGATAGCCTTTACAGGGACACCTATTCTTTAAGTGATCTCAGAACCATACAAGATTGGGTAGTAAAAAGACAACTCTCAGGGATTTCGGGTGTGGTAGAAGTCAACACTTGGGGGGGGCATTTAAAACAATATGAAGTCAGTATTCAACCTGAGAAATTAAAAAGTATAAACCTCTCGATTTCCCAGGTCTATAAGGCGCTTTCAGAGAACAATTCCATCGTAGGTGGAGGCTACATTGAAAAAAGGGATCAAGCCTTTTTCATCAAAGGAGATGGATTAATTCAATCTATTGAAGATATTGAAAACACCTTAGTGGATACTCGGGACGGAATTCCAATCTTTATCAAAAATATTGCAAATACTTCCTTTGGTTATGCGGCTCGATTTGGAGCAATTACAGGAAATGGAGAAGGCGAAAAAGTTTTAGGTCAAGTGATGATGCTTAAAGGTGCCGATTCTAAACTAGTTATCGATGCTGTAAATCAGCGCGTGAAAGAAATCCGCTCCTCCTTGCCTCCTGGCGTTCGAATTAACCCTTTTTTAGAACGAAGTGAATTGATCCAAAAAACAACCTTTACCATAGCTGAAAACCTCATCCTCGGGTTTTTAATTGTCGTTTTTGTTGTCGTTTTATTTTTGGGAAATTTCAGATCAGGTTTGGTCGTAGCTTCTATGATACCTCTCTGTTTACTTTTCGCCTTATCGCTCATGTATCTTTTTGGAGTAGATGCAAATCTCATGAGCCTTGGAGCTATCGATTTTGGGATCATCATAGACGGTGGTGTTATTATCGTAGAATACATCGCATTTAAGATTACGTCAAGTAAAAGTTTGTTACTTGGAAAATCCAAAGAGGAACGGCAAAAAACAAGAGATGAAATTGCGGTCAGCAGTACCCAAAAAATGATGCATGCTACTGTTTTTGGTCAGCTTATTATCATTATTGTATTTATTCCTATACTCACCTTAGTTGGGATTGAAGGAAAAATGTTTCGCCCAATGGCTTTAGTGTTCTGTTTTGCTCTTTTAGGGGCCATTGTGCTCTGTTTTACATATGTTCCTGTAATGGCTTCCTTGTTTATTAAACCCTCTGAAAGCGAAAAAGAAAGCAGAGGGTATCGCTATTTAAATCAGCTTAAAAAATATTACGGCAAGGTTTTGCTTCGTGTTCTATCGAATAAAAAAACCGCTTTGGGAATCACCATATCCATACTTTTCACGGCACTGTTTTTATTTACCCGAATGGGTGGAGAATTTGTTCCTACTCTGGATGAAGGGGATTTTGTAATCCAACCTGTTCTCAAAACGGGAACGACCCTGAGTAAAACCATAGCTTTGACCACTCAAATGGAACAAATCTTAAAGTCCTTCCCTGAGGTGGAGCAAGTGGTGAGTAGAATTGGAGCCGCAGAAGTTCCTACAGACCCTATGTCAATGGAAGAAAGCGATGTCATCATCAAGCTCAAACCAATTTCCGCCTGGACCACGGCTGAAACGAAAGACCAATTGGCAGAAAAGTTTAAAGAGGCCTTGTCCGTTATTCCTGGTATCGACTATGAATTTACCCAGCCCATTGAAATGCGCTTCAATGAGTTAATTACTGGGGTTAGAGCAGATTTAGCTATTAAAATCTTTGGGGAAGATCTCGATATCCTCTACAAAAAAGCATTGGAAATAGAAAAATTAATCCAAGATATCGATGGAGCAGCCGACGTTAATGTGGAGAAAATAGTGGGATTGCCTCAAATGACCGTTAAATACGATCGTTTAAAACTTGCTAAATACGGCATTTCAATACAAGAAGTAAACGACATCATCCTTACCGGTTTTGGAGGTAAAACTATCGGAACTGTTTTTGAAGGAGAAAAACAATTTGATTTAGTCCTTCGATTTGAAAAAAACCATCGTAGTAGTGACCAAGCCCTTGAAAATACTACCGTTCGCACCTCTCAAAATACCGTTATTCCATTAAGTGAATTGGCGCAAATCGATTACAGCTCAGGGCCTGCAAAAATATCTCGTGATAATACAAAAAGAAGAATCGTTGTAGGGGTGAATGTAAGAAATAGAGATTTAGAATCTGTAGTAGAAGATGTCAGTTCGGTGATCAGGCAAAACATCAAGCTTCCTCCGGGTTATTCTATAGACTATGGAGGGCAATTTGAAAATTTAAGAGTTGCAAAAAGCAGATTGCTTGTTGCAGTTCCCATAGCACTTTCCTTGATTTTTATTTTATTATATTTTGCTTTTAAATCCATCAAAGAAGCATTAATCATTTTTAGTGCCATTCCTTTTGCTACAGTTGGAGGAGTGCTCTTCTTGGTGATTCGAGACATGCCCTTTAGTATTTCTGCTGGGGTTGGGTTTATTGCTTTATTTGGAATTGCGGTTTTGAATGGCATTGTGCTCATAGAAGAATTCAAACATTTGAAAAAAACGGGGATACAGGACATTCAAGAAGTAATACTCCAAGGCACGCAAAACAGACTGCGCCCAGTCTTATTGACTGCTTTAGCTGCTGCCCTAGGATTTTTACCGATGGTCATCTCTACCTCTGCAGGTGCCGAAGTCCAAAAGCCCTTGGCCACTGTGGTTGTCGGAGGACTTGTTAGCGCAACCCTTTTAACCCTGTTGATTTTACCCGTGCTTTATGCCTATTTTGAACGACCTAAGCCTAATATTAAAATCAACTCTTCGGCTTTATTTGTACTAGCTCTAATTCTTTTTCCATGCTATTCCTTTTCCCAAACCCAATCGATCTCCATAGAGGAAGCAATTCAACTTGCTATGGACCATAATGCCGAATTACAGGTTGCTTTAAAAAAGATTGAACGGCAAGAACAGTTACTCCCAAGTGCTTTTTCTATAGATAAAACGGAACTTTTTTACAATAACGATCAAAACAACATTGCTCCTAATCATTTTCCTCTTGATGTTTGGGGAATCAATCAATCCATTAAGTTCCCCACCGTTTACGGCGCACAACGGAAGGTTTTACAACAACGTATTCAATTGGCAGAAGACGAATATGAATTGATCAAATTACAGCTAATCAAAGAGGTACGAACGAAATACCATGAGATTTTGTATTGGCAAACGATTTTGAAAAAACAGACGGTGTTGGATAGTCTTTATGGAAAATTCCTAAAAGGATCTTCAGCATTGTATAAATTGGGTGGCGTGTCTGAAATCGACCTATTGAATAGTCAGGCTAAGAGAAATTCTATCGCTATACAATCCATCGAAATCAAAGAAAAATTAAACGCTGCTCGTTTTGGTTTAATGCAAAAACTTCAAATCGATGGCGATTTTGAAATTCTCCCTCCACTAGAGGAACAACTAAAGATTCAAACAATAGATACGCTCACCCATGCTGGACTCAATTATTTTTCCGATGTCCTAGTGCTCTCTCAAAAAGAACTACAACTAGAAAAACAAAGTTTACTTCCCGATCTCAACCTTTCTTTTTTTAGAGGAACAAATACCTATCCTGATGCAGCCGTTTATTCTGGAGTCCAAGTCGGTGTAGCAGTACCCCTTTGGGTTTTTGGACAAAAGTCAATGATTAAGGCAGCCAAAACGACTCAAGACATTAGAAATTTAGAAAAAACCCAGTTTAAAAAAACACTCCACACGAATTATAACACCCTTTTAGCTTCTTTAAGAAGTTATGAAGCCGTGCTAAACAACTATCGTGAAAACGGAAAAGAAGTCTCCGAAAAGACCCTCCTATTTGCAGAAAAAGCCCTGCAAAACGGTGAAATTGATTTTTCTAAGTACCTACAACTCCTAGAAGACGCAACACGTATAGAAATCGATTATCTGACTGCATTATTCAATTACAACAAAACGGTCTTGGAAATTAACTATTTACTCAAATAATTATGAAAACGCCCAACTATTCATTTAGCAAATCAAATGCTTTTTATGGCCTTGGAGTTTTTTTATTGCTGCTGACCTCACTCAGCTGTAATCAAACCGAGAAAACACCAAATGAAGAAGCAAATTTGGCTGAAGATCATATTGAACTCAGTGAAATTCAATTTGAAGCAGTTCAACTCCAAACCGGGGGATTCATGGAGGATATTTTTAATGAATCTGTTCATTCCAATGGATATTTTGAGGTTCCTCCAGAAAATAAAGTGGTTATTAGTTCCTATTTTGGGGGACGCGTAAAAGAACTTAAACTTTTACCCGGAAACAAAGTAACCAAAAATCAGGATCTCTTTACTCTAGAAAACCCGGAGTTTATAAAGCTACAAGAAGAATACCTCAGTGCTAAAGGACAGATAAAAAACTTAAAAGCAGAATTTGACAGACAAGCAGATCTTTTAAAGGAGCATTTTTCTTCTGAAAAAAGTTTTCTAAAAAGTGAGTTAGATTTTCAACAAACGGTCCTCCGAATGGAATCCATTGGGAAGCAACTTCTACTGATGAATATTGATCCAGATCAACTTACTCCCTCCAACATGAGAAGCACCTTAGCTGTCAAAGCCCCTATTTCGGGTTATGTAAGTTCCATAAAAACGGTAAAAGGCTCAAATTTAGCTGCTTCTCAAGAAGCAATGACAATTGTAAATGCAGACGAGCTCCATCTAGAACTTTTTATTTTTGAAAAAGATATTGAACACGTGAAAGAAGGTCAAGCAATAGACTTTTTTTTACAAAATGATCCTCAAACAACTTATCAAGCAGAAGTGCATCTAATAAACAAGTCGATTGACAAAGAGCTTCGAACAATCAATGTTCATGCTGACATTTATAAAGACAGCATACAGTCACATTTTTTTCCTGGACTCTATGTTGAAGCCTTTATTCAAACCAAAACAATTCGCTCGATGGCACTTCCAAAAGAAGCAATTGCAGAACTGGATGGGAATAACTTTGTACTCAAGTTAATGGAACACGACAACGGAAAATATACCTTTGAAAAATCGGAAGTCATATTAGGAGAATCAAATACTAAAAATGTGCAAATTTTAAATGCTGAGCAGTTTGATTCTCAAAGTCAATTTCTACTGAAGGGTACTTTTCAATTAATTGCTGAGTAAATCTAGGATTCTATATGTATAATGTTAAACGATTCTAGTGAACTTTTTAGCACATGTTTTTTTATCTGGGAATAATTTTCCCTTAGCGGTAGGCAATCTTATTGCAGACAAGATCAAATCCAATGAAATCCATGAGTACCCTTTAGAAGTTCAAAAAGGAATCCAGCTGCATCACGCGATAGATCATTTTACAGATACACATCCCCTATTCAAAGCATGTGTTACAGAGCTTTTCCCAACCTACAGGCATTACAGCCGAGTTATCGTAGATATGTATTTTGATCATTTTTTAGCATTACATTGGGATCGTTTTCACGCGGTTCCCTTAGTTGATTTTTCTGCTGATTTTTATTCAAAACTCACAACTACAGACCTTCCCTTTTCCGAAAAATTAGATCGTTTTATAAGTGCATTGACCACCTACAATTGGTTTGAGCAATACCAAAGTATCGTTGGGCTTAATGCAATTCTGGCTCAAATGGATCTGCGCACCCGATTTAATTCTAATTTAGCTGGATCAACCATCGAATTAGAAGAAAAATACGCTTATTTTGAAAATCATTTTCTGAACTTTATGGACCCCTTAATTGAATTTTCAAAATCAAAAACCAATGCTTTATGATAAGTAATTTGTCCTTCCGTTACGGCCTACTCTTTTCAATATTCAGTTTACTATTTTCATGCGCACCTGAACCTCCAGCTAAAGGAGCTGTAGTTAGTGCTAGAGAAGAAGCTTCAAAAATTGGGGTAGCCATTATGAAAAAGGGAGGAAATGCCTTTGATGCCATGATTGCGACCGATTTTGCTTTAGCGGTATGCTATCCCAATGCTGGGAATATCGCTGGAGGAGGATTTGCAGTATATCGCCATTCAAATTCAGAAATGGGAAGTTTAGATTATCGTGAAAAAGCACCTTTAGCAGCCTATGCAGAGATGTATTTAGACGAATCAGGCAATGTAATTCCCAAGAAAAGCACTTTTGGAGGTTTATCCGTTGGCGTTCCCGGAACCGTCGCAGGTTTAGAAGCTATACATCAAAGATTTGGAAGCCTTCCATGGAAAGATTTGGTTCAGCCAGCAATTGATTTGGCTCGAAATGGATATCGAGTTACTGAAAAACAGCAACAGAGTTTCGAGAGCAATAAAGAAGAATTCATTCAAATGAATGGTGAACACACTTTATACGCTCAAAATTTTAAAGCAGGAGATCTAGTAAAAAATAATGCCCTTGCAATTACCCTTGAACGAATCGCTGAACAAGGGAGCGCCGGATTCTACCAAGGGAAGAACGCTGAAGCCTTGATCAGTCGTGTTCAAGAAACGGGAGGGGTAATAACTTTTGCAGACTTAAATGCCTACCAACCCGTATGGAGGGACCCCATCCATTTTAAATATAAAGATTTAGATATCTACACCATGGGGCCGCCCTCGAGTGGTGGTATCTGTTTGGGTCAAATTATGAAAATGATTGAGCCATTCGATATCGGACAATACAAACAAAACTCATTGGAAGCAGTTCAAATTATGGTTGAAGCCGAACGTCGTTCCTACGCAGATCGAAGTTTATATTTAGGTGACCCCGACTTTGTTCAAGTCCCTAAAGACAGTCTTTTAGACGTAAATTATTTAAACCAAAGGATGGCTACTTTTAGTTTTGATCGGGCTACCTTATCCTCTGACATCAACCCTGGAACCATCGTTTGGGAAGAAAGTGAAGAAACCACTCATTATTCCATATTGGATTCTATGGGAAATGCGGTAGCCGTTACAACGACATTAAACGGGAGTTATGGTTCAAAAGTATTTGTAGATTCTGGGGGCTATTTTTTAAACAATGAAATGGACGATTTTAGTAGTAAGCCCGGAGTTCCAAATATGTTTGGTCTCCTTGGAGGGAAAGCTAACGCAATAGCTCCAGAAAAACGCATGCTCAGTGCAATGACCCCAACCCTTGTCTTGAAAAACGGTGCATTGTCTATGATTGTTGGAACTCCTGGAGGGTCTACCATCATTACCTCTGTTTTGCAAACTATTTTAAATGTGTACGAGTTTGAAATGACTCTTCAGGAAGCCGTAAACGCCCCTCGTTTTCACCACCAGTGGTTGCCCGACTTGGTAACTTTTGAACCCAAACGTTTTGATGCGGGTTTTATACAAAAGATGCAGGCAAAAGGTTACGACATCAAAGAGGAATACAGCCGCATCATCGGCAGGGTGGATGGAATCCATATTTCGGAAGAAAATGAGATCACTACAGGCGCTGATCCTAGAGGAGATGACAAGGCTGTACTATTCTATTAATTCGTTTCCTTTACTAGAAAGACTGTAATATTATCTTATTTTTGCAGTCTGTAAGCTATGAGAAAAACAACGAATACCATTCGTATTGAAGGGGCACGTGTCCATAACCTGAAGAATATCAACCTAGAAATTCCTCGAAACGAATTGGTCGTTATTACTGGACTCTCGGGTAGTGGAAAATCTTCTTTAGCCTTCGATACACTCTATGCTGAAGGTCAGAGGCGTTATATGGAGACCTTTTCTGCCTATGTACGTCAGTTTTTGGGGAATATGGAACGTCCAGATGTAGATAAAATCGACGGTTTGTCCCCTGTAATTGCCATTGAGCAAAAAACAACTTCCAAAAGCCCTCGTTCTACTGTTGGAACCATCACGGAACTATACGATTACATTCGACTTCTCTTTGCTCGTGTTGGAACCGCATACAGTTATGTGACCAATCAAAAAATGATTAGTTATAATGAAGAACAAATCCAATCCTTGCTACTTGAAGAATATCTCGAACAAAAAGTAATTCTACTGGCTCCTATCATTAAATCCAGAAAAGGACATTACAGAGAACTTTTTGACTCGCTTGCTAAACAAGGTTTTTCTAAGGTACGTGTGGATGGACAGGTGGTAGATTTGACCCCAGGAATGAAAGTAGATCGATATAAGACCCATGATATTGAATTGGTTATCGACCGATTTACTGTCAAAAAAGAAGAAACTTTTTTAAAACGGCTTAACGAATCCCTCAACACTGCATTGCATTATGGAGAGGACGTAATGATGGTCTTGCGTTTGGAGGATAATAAAGCTCGCTACTTTAGCAAAAACCTCATGTGTCCTACCTCAGGAATCTCCTATCCTATCCCCGAGCCCAATACCTTTTCATTTAATTCGCCAAAAGGTATGTGTCCGGTTTGCAAAGGTCTTGGTGTTCAGCACAAAGTAAACTTAAAAAAAATAATTCCCGACGACAGTATTTCTATAGCCCAAGGGGGACTTGTTCCGTTAGGAACCAAAAAAACGAGTTGGACCTATAAGCAAATTGAAACCATTGCCAAATGTTACCATTTTGAATTAACCGACCCCATTCGTAAAATTCCAACAAAAGGAATGGAGGTGATTTTGAAAGGAAGCCAAGAAAAATTTGAAATTCCCTCAGCGGTTTTAGGAATTACTCGAACCTATAAAATTGATTTTGAAGGTTTAGAACACTATATCGAATCTTCCTACGAAGAAGCAGCTACGGCAAGCATTAAAAGATGGGCATCCAATTACATGGACAGTTATCTGTGTGAAGGCTGTAAGGGTTCTCGGCTTCGAGAAGAGGCGCTAAACTACCGACTCAACAATTGCAATATCGCTGATTTGGTGGGAATGGATTTAAAGGATTTATATACTTGGATTTCTGAACTTGACCAAAGTTTAAATGCGAATGAGAAAAAGATAGCCACCGAGATTTTAAAGGAAATTCGTGTACGCCTTGAATTCCTTTTAAATGTTGGTTTGGATTATTTACAATTAAACCGATCGTCTAAATCGCTATCGGGTGGAGAAGCTCAGCGTATTCGATTAGCTACCCAAATCGGCTCGCAATTGGTTGGTGTACTCTATATCCTTGACGAACCCAGTATTGGTCTTCATCAACGCGATAATGATCGATTAATCCAATCTCTACTCGCTTTAAGAGATTTAGGAAATTCTGTAATAGTAGTTGAACACGACAAAGACATGATGTTGAGTGCAGATCATCTTATTGACATGGGACCTTTTGCGGGTAAAAATGGCGGTGAAATCATTTCACAAGGAACTCCCTCAGAAACATTAAAACAAAATACGCTGACTTCCCAATATTTAAGTGGTAAGCTGCTGATTGAAATTCCTACTAAAAGAAGAAAAAGCAATGGAAATAGCCTCTTCCTTGAAGGTTGCACAGGTAACAATTTAAAGAATATCGATGTGGAATTCCCCTTGGGAATCATGATTGGTGTAACAGGAGTCTCAGGAAGTGGAAAATCAACTTTGGTAAACGAAACGCTTTATCCGATATTAAATGAACACCTTTTTAACGGTGTCAAGGTTCCCCTACCCTACAAAAAAATTTCAGGCTTGAAATATATTGACAAAGTTGTCGATATCAATCAAAGTCCTATTGGACGAACCCCGAGAAGTAATCCAGCAACCTATTGCGGTGTTTTTAGTGAAATTCGTAACCTCTTTACTTTAACTCCCGAAGCGCAAATCCGCGGTTATAAACCGGGACGGTTTAGTTTTAACGTGGTTGGTGGTCGTTGTGAGACATGCCAAGGGGGTGGAATGAAGGTCATTGAAATGAACTTTCTACCTGATGTTTATGTGGAATGCGAAAGTTGCCAAGGAAGGCGTTTTAATCGAGAAACTTTAGAAATTCGTTTTAAAGGAAAATCGATATCAGATGTTTTAAACATGTCCATCAATGAAGCTTGTGACTTTTTTGAAGCATTGCCCAAAATTTATCGAAAATTAAAAATGATACAAGATGTTGGGTTGGGATACATTACCCTAGGGCAATCCTCAACCACCCTCTCCGGTGGAGAAGCTCAACGAATCAAGTTAGCAAGTGAACTTTCTAAAAAAGATACTGGAAATACTTTTTACATTTTAGATGAACCTACTACAGGCCTCCATTTTGAGGATATCCGTGTTCTATTAGGGGTGCTTAATCGATTGGTCAATAAAGGAAATACGGTTTTGATTATTGAACATAACTTAGACGTTATAAAACAAGTAGACCATATCATTGACATCGGTCCTGAGGGCGGAAGCAAAGGGGGTGAATTGCTGTTTAGCGGAAAACCAGAAGAGCTTATTCATGTTGAGAGAAGTCATACAGCACGTTTTCTTGCAAAAGAATTAGAACTACAACTTAATACCGTAACATGAATAAAATCAAAGCGAAAAATTGGAGTGAAATAAAATCCAATGACTCCTGGGCATTATTTAAAATCATGAGTGAGTTCGTAGAGGGCTATGAGACGCTCAGTGCTATAGGACCTTGTATTTCAATATTTGGGTCAGCAAGAACCCATGAAAACGATCCGAATTACCAATTAGCCGTATCTATAGCCGAGGCAATTGCGAACTCTGGGTATGGAATTATTAGCGGCGGTGGACCAGGAATAATGGAAGCTGCAAACCGAGGGGCTCAAAAGGCTGGAGGAACTTCTGTAGGATTAAATATTGAGTTGCCCTTCGAACAAAAAAGCAATCCCTATATCGATCAAGACAAACTGATTAATTTTCAATATTTTTTTGTTAGAAAAGTGATGTTTGTAAAATACGCCCAAGGATTTGTTGTAATGCCGGGTGGTATAGGTACGTTAGACGAATTGTTTGAAGCCTATACTTTAATTCAAACCAATAAAGTCACCAAATTTCCAATCATCTTGGTCGGAAGAGAGTATTGGGGTGGTCTCCTCGATTGGATTAAAAACACCTTGCTAAAAGCGAATACTATCAGTCCAGAAGATTTGGATTTAATAGAATTAGTAGACACTAAAGACGAAGTAATGGAGTGCTTAAACCGTTTTTATACTCAAGACAATTTCAAGCCAAACTTCTAAATGAGAGCTTCCTTCTATACTGTTTTTATTTTCGTACTCGCACTAGGTATAGGGGGTTTTTCTTGGTCTCAAAGCAATTATGTCATTGATGCCCAGCTCAATATTGAAGAAGAGCGCATGGTCGTTTCTCAGAAAATTGAATTTAAAAACGAAACAAGCTCCCCTCTTCAGACGCTTTATTTTTACGATTGGGCTAATTCCTATCAGGGGGCTCCCGCCCCCTTGGCAAGTCATCTTGCCAATGAATTTAATCGGAGTTTTTATATCAGTGCGAATAGTAAATTGGGATATACTCAAATCAATAAAATTGAAGGTTCTTTGCCTATTGAACAATGGTCCCGGTTAGAAGATCAATTGGACATCATAAAAATCGAACTGAAAGAATCGGTTGCGCCTGGAGAACAAATTTTCTTCCAGTTGGACTATATAGTTAAAATACCTGACGACCGATTTACGGGTGTTGGGATCACTTCAAATAAAGGAGTTTTTCTACGTGACTTATTTGTAAGCGTTGCCCCCATGTTAAATGATCAATGGCTGATTCACAGTAACCTTGGATTTCGAGATTACAGCAGTGTGCCCAATCATTACAAAATAAAATGGACCTATCCTTCTACTTATCAGCTGGTCAGTAATTTAAATGAAATTCACAAGGAGATCGCCGCAGGAGAAGCAGTAAAAATCTCTTATTTTGAAGATAAAAACAGTAGTAGTCCTGAATTTGTTTTCGATCTGAAAGATAGTTTTCGAGTCATTGAAATTAACGACGGATTTTCGATCATTACCGACATCGCGCCTCCAAAAAACGAAAATTTTGATGAATACAAAGCCATAAAACAAATTGATAGTTTTGTCAAACAAATACTGACTCCAATTGAGAATAATAAACTGTTGATCTTAAAAAAAGATTACTCCAAAAATCCTATTGTAGGAATCGGGGAAGCTTTATCTTTTTTAAAACCTTTTACGGAAGGGTTTAGTTTTGAAACGAAATTTTTAAAAACCTATTTAGCTTCTTATCTTAATGAATTGTTGATTATCAACAAAAGAAAAGATCACTGGATTACGGGTGGAATACAGACCTACATCTTGATGAAATATGTTGAAACCTATTATCCAGACAGCAAGTTTCTCGGTAGCCTAAATCAATATAAAGTGCTCGGGAAAACACCTTTTAATGCCTTTAGCGCTACTAAAATCGGATTTAATGAAAGCT
This sequence comes from Flavobacteriaceae bacterium, assembly GCA_017858055.1. Lineage (GTDB taxonomy): Bacteria > Bacteroidota > Bacteroidia > Flavobacteriales > Flavobacteriaceae > MS024-2A. The sequence goes on along the minus strand of JAFMCA010000019.1, from coordinate 23,785 downwards.
ATTCCTTTATTTACGAATTTAGTGAGCATGCCAACAGACAACAGGAAGACACCTTGGGTAAAGGACAACTTACAAAATCAAACGAACTCTATACCATCCCCTACCACGTGGGGTCGGGGTTGAGTTATTTGGATTCCTATTTAGGGGATAATATTTTAAACAACTCCATCAAAGAATTCTCCCAAAGCCGAGGTAAAAAATCCTTACAGGAAGTACTTCAGAAACATACCGATAAAGAAATTAATTGGTTTTTCGATACCTATCTTACGGATCGAGAAGCCTACGACCTTTCCATCAATAAGGTGTTGAAAAACAAGGGGATGATTCGAATTTCAGTATCGGAAAAAAACAACAAACCCCTACCCTACAAACTCGATTTAATTAAAGACGATAAGATCATTAAGGAACAATGGATTCATCACACTGGAAAAGATACGCTTATTGATTTAAGGGCTGGAGATGCGGATTTTATTGCAATTAATTCCAATCGCTTTTTACCTGAGAAAAACAGACCCAACAATTGGAAATATTTACAATCAGCCTCTGGGTTTAAACCCCTGCAATTTACCTTTTATGGTGACAGTGAAAATCTAGCTCGAAATCAGATGTTTTATCACCCCATTTCTGATTTTAATATTTATGACGGTTTTACAGCCGGTATGCGACTCTATAATACCCGGGTTAAAAACCAACCCTTTGAGTTGGACTTGCACCCCCAATATTCTCTGAAAGAGGATGCCTTCGTTGGCTTTTTTAGAACTCGCTATCGGTTTATCAATCACAAAAGCAAGAACTATCTAAATCAAGCTATTCTTACGGGCAAAAGCTTTCATTACAATACCAACCTCAGGTACACTTCAATTCATCCCTCCTTTACGATGTACTTTAGACCGTTAGATCTTCGTTCCAATAAACGCCAGCTGCTCAATTTCTCCTGGCATAATGTGTTCCGAGATAAAGACCCCAACATTATCACAAACCCTGACTATAGCATCTTGAGCTTTTTACACCGATATGAAAATGCGGATGCAGTGAATGTATTCAACACCAGTTCAAATTTGGAGGTGTCGGATAAATTCGGTAAGATATATTTCTCAAGTCAATATCGCAAACTATTCCCCAGTGGAAGGCAGTTTTCCATTCGATTTTTTGCTGGGAAGTTTCTATGGCACAATACCACAGAAACCCCCTATTTCGATTTTAACCTAAACCGCTCCCCAGACTACCTTTTTCGATATGATTATTTAGGGCGCTCGGAAGATTCGGGAATTTACAGTCAGCAATTCATACCCACTGAGGGAGGTTTTAAAGCCTTTTTTGAGGAATCTTCGGCAAACAATTACATGACCTCCATCAACGCCTCGATTGGGGTATGGAAATGGATAGAATTTTACGGTGATGTTGGATTGCTCCGCAACCAATCCAGGGCTGCAGTCGGCTATTTTGATTCTGGATTCAAATTCAATTTAGTTCCCGATTACTTCGAGATCTTTTTTCCCTTGTATTCTTCCAACGGTTTTGAGCTTACACAATCCAGATATGCTACTAAAATTAGATTCATCTTTACCCCTCGCTTAAAAACGCTGAGTAACTTATTCAGCCGAAAATGGTTTTAAAGCTGTCTTAATGGTGACTAAAATTCGATGAAGGGTTAGATCATAGGAGACCTTTATTTTTTTTTGTATTTTCGTGCAACCATATGAAAATTCAAAGTACGGAAGACGAACTGAAAATAAGTTTCGAGGCTTTTAAATCAAGAGTCTTGGAGGATTATCGAATTGCTGTGTTGAGCAGAGAGTGCAGTTATTTAGGAAGAAGAGAAGTGTTTTCTGGAAAAGGAAAATTCGGGATTTTCGGCGATGGGAAAGAGCTTCCTCAACTTGCGATGAATCACTTCTTTCAAAATGGTGATTTTAGATCAGGGTATTATCGTGATCAAACCTTACTCCTTGCACAAGGACTGTTAACCGTAACTAATATTTTTGCAGCACTCTATGCGGATTTGGATCGAACCCGAGAACCCATGTCTGGAGGACGTCAAATGGGGGGGCATTTTGTTACCCCTAGTCGTGATGAAAATGGGAATTGGTTGGATGTCATCAACCGAAAGAATCACAGTGGAGATATTTCCCCTACAGGTTCTCAAATGCCAAGATTATTAGGCTTAGCTCAAGCTTCTAAAGTATATCGTGAGCTTAAAACGCTGAATAGAGAGAACTTCTCGAAAAACGGAAACGAAATTGCCTGGGGTACAATCGGGAATGCAAGTACCAGTGAAGGGATGTTTTTTGAAACCATCAATGCTGCAGGTGTAATGCAAGTCCCTATGGTCATCAGTATTTGGGATGACGAATACGGAATCTCAGTTTCTAATAAAGACCAAACGACTAAGGAAAGTATTTCTGAAGCACTTATTGGCTTTCAGCGCACTCCCGAACAAAAAGGCTTTGAAATCATCAAAGTAAAAGGGTGGGATTATTTAGCGCTGATTGAAGCCTATTCGAAAGCCTCTACCCTAGCCAGAGAAGAGCACGTTCCCGTGCTTGTACATGTTGTTGAATTGACACAACCTTTAGGACATTCCTCCTCAGGTTCTCATGAGCGATACAAGTCCAAAACCCGTTTGGAATGGGAGCATGAATTTGATTGCAATCGAATAATGCGCAAATGGATACTGGAAGAAGGCTTTGCTGAAGAAGAAGAGCTTATTCAAATGGAGGAAGCGGCTTCTAAGGAAGTTCGTGATGCCAGAAGAAAGGCCAGAGAGGCCTATGAATCCCCGATTCTTAAAGAAAAATTAAAACTTAAATCATTCACCCCTCTACTTGTAAAAGAAACTCATAACGATCCAAAACTTCAATTGATCCTCTCTCGACTTGAGCAAGTGGACGAGTTGGGCTATAAGGATATTATTTCTGCAGGAAGACAAATCAAAATACTACTTGCCAAATACCCTCAAGCAAAGGACGAAGGGTTTAAACAATGGCATACTGCTCTTTCTAAATCCATTTCAAATAAAATTTCTTCACACCTTTACACGGTTTCTAAAAAAGATTTGATCCGATTTAAAAGTGTTCCTCCCCAATTTGAGGAAGGTGCCAAAGCAGTCGATGGTCGAATCATTATTCGAGACAATTTTGATGCCCTCCTCCAACGACATGACAACTTGTTAATCTTCGGTGAAGATGTAGGAAAAATTGGAGATGTCAATCAGGGTCTGGAAGGGTTACAAAAAAAGTATGGAAGTTTGCGTATCGCTGATACGGGCATTCGTGAAGTTACCATAGCAGGACAAGGCATAGGATTAGCACTTCGTGGGTTGAGACCCATAGCAGAAATTCAATATTTGGATTATATTTTATACTGCATACAATTATTAAGTGATGATTTAGCTTCAATGAACTACAGAACTGTAGGTCAGCAAATTGCACCATTAATAATCCGTACAAGAGGACACCGATTGGAAGGCATATGGCATTCCGGCTCCCCAATGGGAGGGATGATTCATTTGTTGCGCGGTATGCATATAGTGGTGCCCCGAAACATGACCCAGGCCGCAGGTTTTTACAATACGCTGATGCAAATTGAACAACCCGCTGTAGTAGTAGAATCATTGAATGGTTATCGTTTAAAAGAAATCCCTCCAGTGAATCTTGGGGAGTTTACCATTCCCTTAGGTCAAATTGAAATTATGAGAACCGGGTCCGATGTAACCGTTGTTTCTTATGGGTCAACACTTCGAATAGTAGAAAAAACTGCAAAAACACTAGCACAAGAAGGGATCTCCATTGAAGTTATCGATGCTCAATGTCTTATTCCGTTTGATCTAAAAAATGAAATTCGAGAAAGCGTAGAAAAAACAAACCGTTTGCTCATTGTAGACGAGGATGTCCCTGGAGGGGCAGGTTCTTATATCCTTCAACAGCTTATAGAAAAACAAGATGTTTTCCCACTTTTGGACAGCAGTCCAAAATTACTTTCCGCTAAAGCACACCGACCAGCTTATGGAGGAGATGGGGACTATTTTTCTAAACCTTCAGAAGATGATATTTTCGAATCGGTTTATGCAATAATGCATGAATTTGACCCACAAAAGTTCCCACTTCATTAAAGAGTAAAAAGCTGAATCAGCAAAGTTTCCAGGATTTCGCTGGAAGAAGAATTGGTTCCCGTAATCCCTTTGCTTTTTAAATCAGCTTCAAAAACACATTTCATCGCCTTACTTATTTGTCGCATACTTAAGCGTTTCGCTGCGATTTCGAATTCCTTTAAAAAAAATGGAGAAACCCCTATCACAGCAGCAGCATTGCTAGATTTCCCGATTCCTTTGAGAAGTAATAACTTCTGAAAATAGGTGTGCAATGAGGATAAGGTAAGCACTAAAGGATTGGATTTGGCATTGAGGTTTAAATATTGAACTATCTGAAATGCCAATGAGAAATTTCCTAACCCGATCGCCTTCTGAAGTTCAAAACTATTATAGGTTTTACTGATTCCTACGTATTTTTCTATGGAATGTTCATCAACGAACTCCCCGGGTTTTACCACCAACTTTAATTTCTTCAACTCATTTGATAATTGGGTTAAATTGGAACCTACATAGGAAGAAATCAATTCAATTGCGGTTGGGGTGAGCTCCAATCCTAGAGACTTTGCATGTTGATTAACCCATTGAGGAATTTGGTTATCGTAGAGCGGTTTTACCGTCAGAATTTCACCAAATTTATCAGCCGCTTTATACAGTTTTTTACGTTTATCAAATTCTTTGTGCATATAGCAAAAAACAAGCACCGTCTTAGGAGTGGGTTGACTAGCATAGATTGCCAAATCCTCTAAAGAGGAAGGCAAGAGCAGTTGGGCTTCTTTTACCACAACCACATTGTATTCTGCAATCATGGGATAGCGTTTCGCCGTTTCAATGATGTCAGAGGCAGAAGCCTCTTTTCCATAAAAAACAGTATAATCAAAATCTCTAGACGATTCATCAACTAAATTGGAAATCAATGCCGCAAGGACTGCGTCGATATAATAGGATTCCGTACCCGACAAGAGATAGAATGGTGAAAACTGACGTTTTTCAATTTTGGAAAGTAGCGTGAAGAACGCTTGCATATTAAAAATTTATTGCAATTTTACACCATGGAGAAACTCAATTTTCCACCCTGTCAACTACAGCTCAAAAATAAGGAAAATAAACCCTTTATCTTTGACCTTGTCCGTAAAAAATGGGTGCTATGTACTCCAGAAGAATGGGTTCGCATTCATTGCCTCTATTATTTAATCGAGACACTAGGCTATCCAGCCTCCTGGATCAAAGTTGAAAACGAAATCACACTGTACAATATGAAAAAGCGTTTCGATATCATGGTCGTAGATCCAAGGAAGGGAAACCTCGTTTTAGTTGAATGTAAAGCTCCAAATGTGCCCATAACCCAAAAGACTTTTGATCAAATTGCTCAATACAATCTTCAGGTAAACAGTGTGTTTATGATGTTGACCAACGGGTTGAATCACTATTTTTGCCTCATGGACTATACAAAGAAAGAGTACCGCTTTATTGAACAGCTTCCCAAACATGCAGCAAGTTTATGAAAACGGTAGCCGTTGTTTTGCTAAATTTTAACGGATTGGAGCTTTTAAAACAGTTCTTGCCAACAGCAATTGAATGTAGTCCGGAGGCACGGATTGTAGTACTAGACAACGCTTCCTCAGATGGTTCCGTAGGATGGGTTCAGCAAAATTATCCAGAAGTTCAATGTGTGGTTTTACAAAAAAATCTAGGATATGCTGGTGGCTACAACGAAGGACTCAAACAAGTACAAGCGCGTTTTTACGCCTTAGTCAATACCGATGTTCAACTTACTCCAGGCTGGCTCAAGCCTCTACTTAACAGACTAGAAAAACAGCCGAAAACAGCTGCAGTACAACCTCATATCCTCGACTACAACAAACGATCGCACTTTGAATACGCTGGAGCAGCAGGAGGTTTTATCGATTCTCTAGGAATTCCGTTTTGCAGAGGCAGAATACTGAAGTACTGCGAAGTTGATGAAGGCCAATACGATGAAGTCGCGCCTGTTTTTTGGGTTAGTGGAGCTTGCTTTTTAATTCGAAGTGAACTTTTTTGGAAGCTCGGTAGTTTTGATGCTACTTTTTTTGCGCATCAAGAAGAAATTGACCTCTGTTGGAGACTCTTTAATGAAGGCTTTACTTTAGAAGCGGTTGGAAATTCAAAAGTGTACCATATCGGAGGAGCAACGTTACCCCTTTCGTCAAAGAAAATTTTCCTCAATCACAGAAATTCCCTACTCATGTGCTACAAAAACCTACCTCAAGCTAAGCTCTACAGTACGCTGTTTAAAAAGCTATGTCTTGACGGTCTGGTAGGGATCCTTTATTTATTCAAATTAAATTTTAAAGCTTTTGGAGCAATAATCCATGCACATTACTCGTTTTACAAACTATTGAATTCTAAAAATAGAACCAGAACAATCAATCCCCATAACCTAAACTACTTTCATCGAAAAAGTATTTTACTGGATTATTTTGTTTACAGGCGTTTAAAATTCAATGATTTGAACAAAAATTATAAATAATTTCTGTTAATTTGTAAAACAAAAAATCAAAATAAAACATCACTATGAAAAAAGCTATCGCTTTAATGGTATCAGGGATATTGTTATCTTCCTGTGTATCACAAAAGAAATTCAACGAACTTGAAGAATTACAACAAAATACCAAAAACCTTTTAGACTCTGCAACGGTTAAGTTAAATACCTGTAACGAAGATAAAGAAGCTGCTTTAGCCTCTCTTGCTACTTTACAAGAACAAAACCAGTTTTTAAAAGCTAATAACCAAGACCTAATCAATAACATCGGAAACCTTACTACCCTTTCACAGAAAGGAGCTGAGAACCTCGAGATGTCATTGGAGAGTATGAAAGAAAAAGATATCCGTATCCAGAGAATGCAAGATGCTGTTACTAAGAAAGATTCTGTAACGCTTGCTCTTGTAACCAGCTTGAAAGGAGTCTTAGGAAACTTAAGCGACGAAGACATTGAAATCAATGTTGAAAAAGGAGTTGTATATGTTTCTATTTCTGATAAACTCTTATTTAGAAGTGGAAGTTATACGGTAACTGCTCGAGCAAAAGAGGTTTTAGGAAAAGTTGCTAAAGTTGTAAATGACAAGCCAGAACTCGAGTTTATGGTAGAAGGTCATACAGACAACGTGCCAATCAAAGCAGAGGGTATATTAGATAACTGGGATCTTTCAGTTAAGCGTGCTACCGCTGTAGTTCGTATTCTTGAAAACGATTTTGGTGTAGCTCCTGCTCGTATGACAGCTGCTGGAAGAAGTTTCTACATTCCTGTTGCTGATAATGACACTGCTGCAAACCGTGCTAAGAACAGAAGAACACGCATCGTGGTTCTTCCTAAGTTAGATCAGTTTTACGATCTAATTTCAAAAGGAATGGAAGCGGCTCAATAATCCATTTTCTTTCAGAGAATTTAAGAGCTACCCTCGGGTAGCTCTTTTTTTTGTCCTATTTTTCACCAATTACACAAAATAAATTCATTTTATCCCTGTATAAAATGAGGTTTGAAGTGGTATCTTTGAAGTATGAGTATTGGTTTAAATATTGAGAATCTTAAAAATTCACTTCCTAAAGAAGTTACGCTTGTAGCGGTTTCAAAAACAAAGTCGAATGCTGAAATTATGGAGGCTTATGAAGCTGGACAGCGCGTTTTTGGGGAGAATAAAATTCAAGAAATGGCTTCAAAATGGGAAGCCTTACCCAAAGACATTTTGTGGCACATGATCGGTCATGTACAGACCAACAAAGTGAAATACATGGCGCATTTTGTGGATTTAATTCATGGTGTAGATAGCTTGAAATTACTTAAAGAAATTAACAAGCAAGCCCTCCGTTGCCAGCGTTCTATATCTTGCTTAATTCAAATTCGAATTGCAGAAGAAGAAACAAAATTCGGACTTCCACAAGAAGAGTTAATCGAATTACTAGAAGCTGCTCAAGAACTCAAACAAGTTAAGATTGTTGGACTTATGGGGATGGCAAGTTTTACAGAAGATACCAATCAGATTTTGCATGAATTTGATCTTCTCAAATTACTTTTTGACAAAACCAAAACTCAATATCCAAATTGTTCAATTCTCTCCATGGGAATGAGTGGAGATTATGAATTAGCCATCGAGAAGGGTTCTACTATGATACGCGTAGGAAGCAAGATTTTTGGTCATCGGAATTATTCATAATGTATGCCGTTCTTGACATAGAAACTACAGGGGGTAAATACGACGAAGAAGGGATCACTGAAATTGCGATATACAAACACGATGGAAAAAAAGTCATTGATCAATTTAGCAGTCTTGTAAACCCTCAAATTCCCATTCAGCCTTTTGTTCAAAAACTGACAGGAATTTCCACTAAAATGTTGCTCAATGCTCCAAAATTCTATGAAGTGGCTAAACGAATCGTAGAAATCACTGAAGATTGTGTGTTGGTGGCGCATAACGCCTCTTTTGACTATAGAATTTTGCAAACAGAGTTTCGGAGATTAGGCTTTGCTTTTGAGAGAAAATCCCTTTGTACCGTTGAACTATCCAAGGCTCTTCTACCCGATCTCCCCGCCTACAATTTAGGAAAGCTTGTTCGGCATTTGGGAATTCCCTTTGCAGACCAGCACCGAGCTCATGGTGATGCCAAAGCCACGGTAAAGCTTTTTGAATTGCTTATAGAAAAAGACATTAAAAAAAGTATCTTAAAAACGCATATTAGCGAGGCACATCCGAACAAGGTAGCTCCAAAATTTTTGGATATCGTTGACGGTTTGCCAACCGAAATGGGGGTGTATTATATTCATAATATGCATAACCAGATTATTTATATTGGAAAAAGCAATAACATAAAAAAAAGAATTTTAAGTCATCTTACTTCCAATTCTAAGAAAGGCCAAACAATACAAAATGAAATTTCTTCTGTTTCCTATGAACTTGTGAGCAGTGAATTAATAACCCTTCTCAAAGAACAAAATGAAATTAAAATCATCCGTCCAAAGCTCAATAAAGCGATGATTCGGAGAACATTTCCCATGGGAATTCGAGTAGAGGAAACGGAGGACTACCCTAAGTTGATCCTGGAACAAGTTAGGAAAGAACATCACTATCTAAGCGTTTATAAAAATCAGAAGGCAGCAAAGGCTGCGCTACACTATTGGTGTGAAAATTATGGCATTTGTCTTCAGAAAACCAGTCTATCACAAGCAAAAGGAGCTTGCTTTTATTACGGGATAGAAATATGCCAAGGCCCGTGTGTCGGACTGGAGTCCGTAAACGAGTATAAAGAAAAAATAAATGCCTTAGTGGCAACGTTAAGCTACCCACATCAGAATTTTTTAATCGTATTAGACGGTAGAAAAACAGGGGAATCTTCTTTTGTTTATCTTAAAGACAACTGTTTTCAGGGCTATGGTTATTACGAATTAAATCACCAAATCAAGACTTCCAAACGAATTGAATCACGATTGGTTCAAATGGAAGATAATCCCGATACTCAAAAATTAATTCGAAGCTTTTTAGCACGGAAAAAATACAATAAGTTAATACCTTTGTGAAACGCCCAAAACAGAACCTCAATACTCATCTATGAAGAAATGGAGACATAGACTTCATGAAATCATTTACGAAGCCGATACCCCAGAAGGAAAACTATTTGATATTCTCTTATTAGTTGTCATTTTATTAAGTGTCCTCTTTGTGGCATTAGAAAGTGTATCTTCAATTGATGCTGTTTATCACCATTACTTAAATACTGCTGAATGGATCATCACCCTAGTTTTTTCGATCGAATATTTATTGAGAATTATTTGTATCACTAAACCTACTAAATACATCTTTAGCTTTTACGGGATTATCGATTTGTTGTCCACGTTGCCTATGTACCTATCGCTCTTGTTTATTGGAACCCACAGCCTTGTTGCTCTAAAAGCCCTAAGGCTGTTAAGAGTGTTTCGGATTCTTAAACTCACCAAGTACATCAGCGAATCCAATCAGCTTTTATTTGCTTTGCGAAAAAGCAGAAGAAAGATTTCTGTTTTTATCTTTGGAGTTTTGATTTTATGTATCATCTTTGGCACCTTAATGTATTTAATCGAAGATGAAGCAAGTGGTTTCACAAGTATACCAAGAAGTATTTACTGGTGCATAGTAACGCTAACCACAGTTGGATATGGAGATATAGCTCCACAAACACCAATAGGTCAATTGGTTGCCTCCTTAATTATGATATTAGGTTACGGTATTATAGCCGTTCCTACTGGGATCGTAACTGCAGAAATGACAAGACAAAATCCTATCGATTCCAATACCCAAGTTTGCCCCCATTGTTTAACTCAGTTTCATTCTCCAAAAGCAACCTATTGCTATAAGTGCGGAGAACCCATTCATTATGTCAACTAAAACACTCATCTACATTGCAGGGCCAACCGGTGTAGGAAAAACAAAAACGAGTATTGAACTAGCAAAAGCTTTTAATACCGTCATCTTATCCTGTGATTCCCGTCAATTTTATAAAGAAATGAAAATTGGAACAGCTGCTCCTTCTGAGGAAGAGTTAGCGGCCGTAAAACACTATTTTATTCATAACAAATCTGTTACAGATTCGTACACGGTAGCCGATTTTGAAAAAGAAGCTATTGAGACCTTAGATACACTCTTTAAAGAAAATGACACGGTCATCATGGTAGGGGGTTCGGGAATGTATGCAGACGCTGTAATGTTTGGAATGGATCAATTCCCTGAAGTTTCAGAAGAGATCCGTAACCAGATTCGAGTATTTTATCAAACCCATGGGATTAAGGGAATACAAGATTTACTTTTAGAGAAAGATCCCAAGTATTATTCGCGAGTGGACATTAATAATCCCGTTCGAATCCTTAGAGCACTTGAAGTGTGTATTGCCTCTGGCAAGCCCTACTCTTCCTACCTGGGTCAAACTGAAAACGAACGCAATTTTGTGTCTAAAATGATTATTTTACACAGTCCTAGAACTGCGCTGTACGAGAAAATCAATGCCCGAGTAGATCAAATGGTAGCTGCTGGCTTGGAAGAAGAAGTCCGTAGTTTACTCCCTTATAAAAATCATTCTGCACTGCGAACTGTAGGGTATAAAGAATTGTTCCTCTATATCGATGGCAAATGCACTTTGGAGGAAGCCATACACGAGATCAAAAAGAATAGTAGAAGGTATGCCAAAAGGCAAATTACCTGGTTCAAAAAATACGATAATGCACTTTGTTTCCCAGCAAATACTCCAATCGATGAAATCTCTGATTTACTGAAGGAATCCCATGATTAAAAGCGAATCAAACTTTTCGTTTTGCTAGGTAGTTGGAAATGTTGACTTGGATTCTATCCTCAATATTTTCAAGATTTGCTTTAACAAATGGTTTGCCTGTGATGTTTTCATACAATTCAATATAGCGTTCTGAAATGGAGTTGATTCGTTCCGAATCCATCTCAGGAAGCGTTTGTCCTTCCAAACCTTGAAATCCATTACTGATAAGCCATTGGCGAACAAATTCTTTGGAGAGTTGTTTTTGAGGCAAGCCTTCTTTTTGTCTTTCTTCATAGCCTTCTTCATAGAAATAGCGTGAAGAATCTGGAGTGTGAATCTCATCAATCAAGACCACCTTTCCCTCCGCTGTTTTACCAAACTCATATTTGGTGTCCACTAAGATCAATCCTTGTTTTTTGGCAATTTCGGTACCGCGTTGAAACAGAGCACGCGTGTATTTTTCCAATTGTATATAATCAGACTCTTCTACAATTCCTTGACGAAGAAGCTCTTCCCTTGAAATGTCTTCGTCATGGCCTTCTTCAGCTTTAGTCGCTGGAGTTATGATAGGGGTTTCAAATCGGTCGTTTTCTTGCAATCCCTCCTCCATTCGGACTCCACAAAGAATTCGCTCGCCTGTTTTATAGGTTCGTGCTGCATGACCTGAAAGATATCCTCGTATTACCATTTCTACCTTAAAGGGTTCGCAAGCTCTCCCCACAGCTACATTTGGATCTGGAGTCGCTTCCAGCCAATTGGGAACTATGTCGGCAGTGGCTTCCATCATTTGCATGGCAATCTGATTCAAAATTTGTCCTTTGTAAGGAATTCCTTTGGGTAAAACCACATCAAAAGCTGAAAGTCGATCCGTTGCAACCATCACCAAAAGCTCGTTTTTTAAACGATAGACTTCTCTTACTTTTCCGACGTATTTTGATTCAATTCCTTCTAACTGAAGGTTGGTTTGCATTAAGGTAGTATTCAACATTAATTATCGTGTTCTATAGTTTTATAGGCTTCAATTACTTTTTTCACTAATGGGTGTCGAATAACATCCTTATCGTCTAAAAAGATGATTTCAATCCCTTCCGTGTTTTTTAATATTAATAAAGACTCTTTGAGTCCTGAAATCATTCTTCGTGGTAAATCAATCTGACCCGGATCTCCGGTAATTACAAATTTTGCGTTTTTCCCCATACGGGTCAAAAACATTTTCATTTGAGAATGGGTCGTGTTCTGAGCTTCATCCAAAATTACAAAGGCATCATCTAGGGTTCGTCCCCTCATAAAAGCCAGAGGCGCGATTTGAATTGTCCCCTTTTCGAGATAACTCTTGAGTTTTTCTCCTGGTATCATATCGCGAAGAGCATCGTAAAGCGGTTGCATATAGGGATCTAGCTTTTCGTTTAAGTCGCCCGGAAGAAAACCAAGGTTTTCTCCTGCTTCTACAGCAGGACGTGTTAAAATAATTCTTTTAACCTGTTTATCTTTTAACGCTTTTACTGCAAGGGCAACACCAGTATAGGTTTTCCCTGTCCCAGCAGGCCCAACTGCAAAAACCATATCATTTTTATAGACCGACTCCACAAGTCGTTTTTGATTATAGGTCTTTGCTTTAATAACCTTTCCTCCAACTCCATGTAGAATTTGAGTTTCTGTACCCCCGTTTAGATCATGGGGATGGTTTGTTCCAGCCCTAACTATCCGTTCGATGATCTCATCGTTTAAAACATTGAATTTACCATAATGAGCAATTAGCATGTCTATACGCTTAGAAAAGTTTTTTAGAGAATCTGCTTCTCCATAGGCTTTAAGTGTGTTGCCTCGAGCTACAATTTTTATTTTTGGATAAAAGGTGCGGAGTTTGGCAATGTGGGTGTTTTGATCCCCAAAAAACTCCTGAGGATTCACTTCCGAAAGGTCGATTTTTATTTCATTCAAAGGATACTCGGTTAAAATGAATTATTTTTGCTTAGCGCACTCGGCGCTGCGTATAAAAATAGAATAATTTTAATTAATTCATTAGAGAAAAACGACTTTATGGTCCTAGTAACTTTAACCACTGATTTTGGACATAAAGATTATTCTGTTGCAGTAATTAAAGCCGCCCTATTGGATCAAATTCCTGAAGTTGAAATTATTGATATAACTCACGAAATAAGTCCTTATAATCCTACAGAAACCGCCTATATTCTGAAAAACGCCTATGCAGCGTTTCCAAAAGGGAGTATTCATATCGTCGGTGTAGAATCTGAATACACTCCAGAAAACATTCATATTGTGATGCAATTAAATGGTCATTTTTTTATTGGAGCAGATAATGGGATATTCTCTCTAATTAAAGACGATATCAAGCCTGAAAAAATTGTAGCAATTAATATTCATAAAACGCTAAACAGCTCTTTTCCTGTTTTAGATGTTTTTGTCCAAGTTGCTGCACATATTGCACGAAAAGGAACTTTAGAAGTAATTGGAAATCCGATACAAAACATTCGAGAACTTACCAACATTAAGCCTGTTATCAATACTGAAGGGAATCAAATCATCGGAAGCGTTATTTATATTGATAATTACGGAAACGTCATCACGAATATCACACAAAAGTTATTTAAAGAAATAGGGAAATCCAGAAACTTCACCATTAATGCCCGAACCGTAAAGTTTAAAGATATTTACACAAGTTACAGTCAGGCTATCGACTTTAGTTTACCCAAAGAAAAAAGAGAGGAAGACGGAAAAAAACTTGCTTTGTTTAATACCGCTGGGCATTTGGAATTGGCGATATACAAAAGCAATCCGAATACCGTAGGCAGTGCCAGTTCCCTTTTTGGCCTGCAGTACAGAGATTTAATCACAATTCAATTCGAGTAAAATGTGGGCAATAGCTAAAAGAGAATTGCGTTTTTATTTCAGTCAATTGACCGGCTATTTGGTTGTTGGTGGTTTTTTAGTGATCACCACCTTAGCCTTGTGGTTTTTTGACACCCCATACCACCTTTTACATACAGAACTGGGATCTTTCAGTACTTTTTTTGAATTCAGCCCCCTACTCTTTCTTCTCCTTATTCCTGCGCTCAGTATGCGAACTTTTTCAGAAGAAACGTCGCAAGGAACTCTGGAGCTCCTTCTTACTAAGCCGATCTCCTCTGCAGCACTTTTTGGCGGAAAACTACTAGGCGTGTTCATGATTTTCTGTGTCGCTTTGATTCCCACCGTACTCCATGCGTATGCTCTAGATAATCTATTGCAGCAAAATAATAGTTTGGATTGGGGAGTACTTTTAAGTTCTTATCTGGCTTTGGTATTCCTTGCGATTCTATTTTCGGTAACTAGCGTCTGTGCTTCATTACTATCCACCAATCAAATCACTTCCTTTTTATTGGGTATTGCCGGCTGTTTTGTTCACTTATACCTTTGGTCCTTTTTAGCGGATCTCACTAAAACGAGTGGACTATATCAGTGGATCAATAGTCTAGGTGCTCAAACCCATTACAACAGTTTAAGTCGTGGAGTTTGGCTTTTAAATGACTTGTTTTATTTTATTGGGCTCAGCAGTGCCTTTTTTTTCTTAGGTGTTGAACTCATTCATAGAAAAAGAAAATAGATGGTACAGTTACTAAAAAAACCCCTGATGATTTTCCTAGGAACCTTTATACTGATGGCCTTAAGTGAACGAATGGGTGTACGTGTAGATTTTACTTCAGACCAACGCTATACCCTTACTCCAACTACCATTCGCTATTTAAAGGAACTTAAGGAACCGCTTTTGATCGATGTTTTTTTAGCTGGAGAACTCCCCGGTCTTTATCGTGGATTTCGAAATGAAGTTGAGGTGTTTTTGAACCAACTTAGCTATTATACAGAGGAATTGATAATTCAATACAACGATCCGTATGAACTGGGATCAACAGAACAAGTCGTGCAGGAAATGCAACGCTATGGGATGATCCCTGAAATTGTAGTTGATAACAAAGAGGGACAACGAAACGAAAGTGTTGTTTTTCCATGGATGATTGTCAATTATGGCGATGCTTCCGAGCGGGTGCCCTTGCTTCAAAAACAGTTGGGTGATACCGAAAGCCAGAAAATTACTCGTTCCCTCCAACAATTGGAGTATCTCATCATGGATGGGATCTATAAAGTTAGCCTCAAAGAAAAAGCGAATCTCGCGGTATTGACTTCTCACCAAACCTCAGCCCAAATCAAAATTGCAGATTTATTACAATCGTTAAAACCCTATTACAATTTGGGTTCTTTTGATTTAAAAAATCCAAAGGTGGGTCCGGAACTAAGTTTACAAAACTTAAATCGCTTTGACGTTTTACTGATAAGCAACCCAAGGGCGCCCTTTAGTTCAGAGGAAAAATATCTGTTGGATCAATACAGTTTACAAGGAGGGGGAATCGTGTGGCTTGTCAATGGAATTGGTATTGACCGAGATAGCTTATTTAACAACGCTGGGAAAGCCTACGGATTTCCTTTAGATCTGAATTTGGACGATTATTTTTTCCACCAAGGAATTCGAATTAATAAAGAACTAGTTCAAGATTTGTATTGCGCTCCTATTGTTTTGGCCGCCGGAGATCAGAACAATACCCAATTTATTCCTTACCCATGGGCATTTTATCCCCTACCCACTCCAGAATCTACACTAATTGGAATGGATATTGGCCCTGTATTGACTCAATTTGTGAGTCCCTTAGATCTAATCGACAACGATTTAAAAAAACGAAGTTTGTTAAAAACATCCCCCTACACCAAAAGTTCGGGTGTACCAACGTTAGTATCCTTCGAACAAGCTACTCAAAAAATACAGCCCGATCGATTTAATGAAAGTGCTAAAATTCTCGGTGTTTTAATAGAAGGCGAGCAAAATTCACTTTTTACAAATCGAATTAAACCGATTGAACTTCAAAACCATACTGTTTCGGGTACTGTGAAAGCAATTGTTTTTGGAGATGGTAATCTTGCTGAAAATCAAGTCGATAAGGGCGCTCCTATGCAGTTGGGATATGACAAGTGGACCAATAATTTTTACGGAAACAAACAACTTGTTTTAAATTCTATTCACTATTTAGCGGATAATTTCGATCGCTTGTTGATTAGACAAAAGCAATGGGATTTTAACTTGCTGGATCCCCAAAAGATAGCTTCGAGGGGACTCTTTTGGAAAATCGGGATTTTCTTTTTCCCAATCTTACTTCCTCTGCTTTTAGGAGGGTTTGTTCAAAGAGGGAGAAGTAAACATCAAGTGGGATAACTGTTGATAAGTTTGTTTTAAGAATCGAAGCATTTCAAATATATTTGAGAATAAGTTGATCGAGCAAAATAAAGCCTTTCAAGACCACTAAAAAAAGTAATTGTACTCCATTTTGAATAAACATTAACACCCTGTTATAAATGAAATTTATCGTTTCCAGTGCCGCATTACTCAAAGAACTTCAGATGATTGGAGGGGTAATCAACAGTACGAATACACTTCCCATTTTAGATAATTTCTTATTCGAGATTAATGGGGGCTTATTGACCCTCTCCGCTTCCGATTTGGAAACGACGTTCAGTACACGCTTAACGGTTGAATCCGACAGCACAGGAATGCTCGCTTTGCCGGCTCGATTGTTATTGGATACACTTAAAACCTTTCCTGAACAACCCTTAACGTTTATCAAAACGGAAAAAAATACGGTTGAAATTAGCGCTAATAATGGTAAATATGCCGTTGCCTATGTGCCGGGTGAGGAATTTCCTAAGGCGGCACAAGTAACCGATGCAAAAACCACAACGGTACCATCAAGTTTATTACACACCGCTATAAATAGTACGCTTTTTGCAAGTGGAAACGATGATCTTAGGCCTGTAATGAGTGGGGTTTTCTTTCAGTTTTCCAATACGGGCTTGACTTTCGTTGCAACAGATGCCCATAAGCTGGTCAAGTACACTCGTACGGATGCAATATCTGAGGTAGTGTCAGAATTTATAATGCCCAAAAAACCTCTTCAATTACTGAAAGGGGTATTGCATGGGGTGGCAGATGAAATTACCATTCAATACAACGAAACCAACGCTCAATTTACGTTTGGGGATTCTTTACTTACTTGTAGATTAATTGATGGAAAATATCCCAACTACGAAGCGGTAATTCCTAAAGAAAATCCAAATCAAATGCAGGTCAATCGAATTAACTTTCTGAATTCAGTGCGACGAGTCAGCATTTTTTCCAATAAAACCACCCACCAAATTCGATTGAAGATCGCAGGTGCTGCGCTTCAGATTTCTGCAGAAGATTTTGATTACAGCAACAGTGCAGAAGAACGTTTGGAATGTGATTATCAGGGAGATGATATCCAAATTGGTTTCAATTCTCGGTTTTTAATTGAAATGCTTAACAATATGGAAAGTAACGAAGTAAAGCTTTCCATGTCTCTACCGAACCGAGCAGGTATTTTGACTCCGATGGATCATACCGTAGAAGGTGAAGACATTACCTTATTAGTGATGCCTGTGATGCTTAACGATTAACTCTTGAAGCTTTAAAAGAGGTGTCAAGGTGGGCCTTAGGCTGTAACCGACTCGGATAATCTTTTATACGTTCCGTTTTCTAGTTTTTCCCGAATACTCGCAAATGCATCCAAAGTAATTTGGATATCTTCTAAGGTATGGGTTGCTGTAGGGATTAATCGTAATAAAATTAATCCTTTAGGAATTACTGGATAAACAACTATAGAACAGAAGATTCCATAATTTTCTCGTAGGTCTTTTACCAAGGCCATCGCCTCTGGAATACTTCCTTTGAGATAGACTGGAGTTACACAACTTTGTGTTGTACCAATGTCAAATCCCTTTTCTTTGAGTCCATTTTGTAAAGCATCTACATTTTCCCAAAGTTTTGCTTTTAGATCGGGACGTGTGCGAAGCATGTCCAGCCTTTTTAGCGCTCCTTTGACCAATTGCATCTGCAAAGATTTTGCAAACATTTGGGATCGCATGTTGTATTTTAAGTAGTCAATGATTTCTTTATCGGCTGCTACAAAGGCCCCTGTGGAAGCCATTGATTTTGCGAATGTAGCAAAATAGACATCAATCTGATCTTGGACGCCTTGTTCGTTTCCTGCGCCTTTGCCGTTCTCCCCAAGGGTTCCGAAGCCGTGAGCATCATCTACCAAAAAGCGGAAATTATACTGTTTCTTTAAAGCTGCAATTTCTTTGAGTTTCCCTTGCTCCCCTCGCATTCCAAATACCCCTTCAGAGATGACTAATATCCCCCCTCCAGTTTGTTCGGCAACTTTGGTAGCCCGTTTTAGGTTCTTTTCTAAGCTTTCAACGTTGTTGTGCTGATAGGTAAATCGTTTTCCAAGATGAAGACGCACACCATCAACGATACAAGCATGTGCATCCACATCATATACAATGACATCGTCTTTGCTCACTAAAGTATCCACAGTAGATAAAATCCCTTGGTATCCAAAATTAAGAAGATAGGCCGCTTCTTTATCCACAAAGGTGGCTAGTTCTTGCTCCAATTGTTCATGCAAATCTGTATGCCCAGACATCATTCTGGCCCCCATAGGATAAGCAGAGCCGTATTCTAAAGCAGCTTCAGCATCTACTTTTCGGATTTCAGGTAAATTTGCCAATCCTAAGTAATCGTTTACACTCCAAGTGATCACTTCCTTGCCCTTAAATTTCATTCGATTCGAAATAGGGCCTTCTAGTTTAGGAAAAACAAAATAACCTTCTGCTTGAGAAGCCCATTTCCCTAAAGGACCTTTGTTTTCGTGTATTCTATCAAATAAATCTCTCATTCCTTTGAAGCTTTTTCTTTAATGTATTCTATGTTTTGGTGAGATTCGTTGGCAGCATCAAAAAAACCTTGCTCTACCATCCATTCTTCACTATAAATTTTACTCATATAACGCGAACCATGATCTGGAAAAACAATGACTACAAAACTGTCTTCTCCAAAATAATCTTCTTCTGCTAACTGTTTTACGGCCTGCATGGCTGCACCGGAAGTATAGCCTACAAACATCCCCTCTTTTCGGGTAATTCTTCTCGCCATGTGAGCACTTTCCTCATCGGTTACTTTCACAAACTGATCAATAAATTCAAAATGTGTAGCCGATGGAATTAGATTTTTACCTAAACCTTCGATACGATAAGGATAAATTTCGTTGGGATCCAATTCTTGAGTCTCGTGGTATTTTTTTAAAACAGAACCGTAAGCATCTACTCCTATGATTTGAACATTCGGATTTTGTTCTTTCAAATACTTTGCACAACCCGAAATGGTTCCACCTGTACCGCTACTGGCAACCAAATGCGTAATTTTTCCTTGAGTTTGTTTCCATATTTCGGGTCCGGTAGAGCGGTAATGTGCATCTACATTCAACTCGTTAAAATATTGATTGATATAAACCGATTCTTTGATTTCAGAATGCAGTCGTTTAGCGACTTGATAGTAGGATCTTGGATCGTCTGCCGCTACATTTGCTGGACACACATGGACCTGAGCACCCATGGCACTCAACATGTTAATTTTATCTTTTGATGATTTTGAACTTACGGCAAGTATACAGTGATACCCTTTGATCATCGAAACCATTGCTAAACTGAAGCCTGTATTCCCTGAGGTAGTCTCTATGATCGTGTCACCAGGCTTTAATAGGCCTTGTTTTTCTGCTTCCTCAATAATATGGATTGCGATACGATCCTTGTTAGAATGTCCAGGATTAAATGCTTCAAACTTAGCGTAGAAATCACCTTTAAAACCCTCAACGCAGTTATTTAATTTTATTAAGGGCGTATTACCTATCAACTCAAGAATATTTTGATGGGTATTCAAAGAATGATTCATGCGATGTTTTTAAACTACTGATGCAAATTTAATAAATTTTTTTAGTCTATCTTTCCTTCAAGCTGTAAGATAAAAGCATATTGTTTGGCAACATCTTTCAAGGCGTCAAAACGACCTGAGGCTCCACTATGTCCTGCTTCCATATTGGTGTCTAAAAACAAAATCGTATTGTCGGTTTTGATTTCCCTTAATTTGGCAACCCATTTGGCTGGCTCCCAATATTGCACCTGAGAGTCGTGATAGCCTGCAGTGACTAGCATGTTGGGGTAGTAACCTGCTTTTACTTGATCGTAGGGAGAATAGGACAACATATATTCATAGGCATCCTTTTCATTGGGATTTCCCCATTCATCGTATTCTCCTGTTGTCAAAGGGATGGTTTCATCAAGCATGGTTGTCACAACATCTACAAAGGGAACAGCAGCAATGACACTTCTATAAAGTTCAGGGGCTTCATTGACTACCACACCCATAAGCAATCCCCCAGCAGAGCCTCCAATTGCATGGAGATGAGCAGCACTTGTCCACTTAGAATCAATTAAGTACTTGGAGACATCAATATAATCGTTGAAAGTGTTTTTCTTTTTAAAAAGTTTTCCGTCCTCATACCAAGATCTCCCCAAATACTCTCCCCCTCGTATATGAGCAATGGCAAAAATAAAACCTCGATCAAGTAAGCTCAACCGACTAGACGAGAACCCAGGATCTATCGTAGCGCCATAAGAGCCGTAGGCATAAAGGTAAAGTGGCGTATTTTCATCAGGTGTTGTGTCTTTATGATAAACCAGAGAAACAGGAATCATAACCCCATCACGTGCAGGAGCCCAAATTCGTTTTTCTACATAGTTTTCTGGATTAAAATTTTTATCCATGACTTCACTCTGCTTCAACAAAACTTTTTCTTGAGTTTCCATATCAAATTCATACACACTACTCGGTGTTCTCAGTGAGGTAAAACCATAACGAAATTTAGTCGTGTCAAAACTCGGATTAAATCCTCCATACAAACTATAGGTTTCTCCATCCACGGGAAGAAAGTACTCTAAAGTACCGTCCCAACGTTGAATTTTTATAGCTTCAAGACCGTTTTGCCTTTCCGTAATGACAAAATAATCCTTAAAAATTTCAAAATCCTCAAGTAAAACCTCCTCTCTATGGGGGTACAAATCTTCCCAATACTCGAGTCCGGGGTTCGCCACAGGAGCCTTAGAGATTTTAAAATTTGTGGCATTGTTGTCGTTATTTAAAATATAAAAATGCTCTTGATATTGTGCCACACTGTATTCCAAACCATGTGTTCTGGGCTGAATCATCTGAAATGCATCCAAAGGATGGGTAGCCTTTACAAATTGGTGCTCTGAAGTTAAGGTACTGTAGGAAGAAATAAAGATGTATTCTGTCGATTTCGACTCTCTTACACTCACTGAAAAAGTTTCGTCCTCTTCGTGGAAAACAAGAAGATCTTTCGCCTTCGGGTTTTCTATATCATGACGATACACCCATTCCGATCGCAAGGTTTCCTCATTTTTTTTAATATAGAAAAAATGTTGATTATCTAAAGCCCAAGCGGATTCTCCCGTTGTAGTTTTAATTTCTGTAGGAAGAACAGCTCCACTTATTAAGTCTTTTAAATATAGGGTGTATTTTCTTCTGGATTCAAGGTCAACCCCATAAATTACTTTGCTGTTGTCTGGACTAACATTCATTCCAACCAAACGGAAATACTCTTGTCCTTCAGCCATTTCATTACAGTCAAATAAAATTTCTTCATCGGCGGTTAAAGAATCTTTTTTTCTGGTGTAAATAGGGTATTGTTTGCCTTTTTCAAATCGAGTAATATACCAATATTCATTGTAGAAATAAGGTACCGAATTATCGTCTTCTTTAATTCTTGCTTTCAACTCTTCAAAAAGATCTTCTCTGAAAGACTCGGTATCTTGAGTCATTTTTTTGTAATAATCGTTCTCCCGCTCCAAATAATCGATGACCTCTGGATTTTCTCGCTCACGCATCCAATAATACGGATCGATCCGAATATCCTCGTGTTTTTTGAGTTGAAAGGTTTTTTTTTCAGCTGTTGGTGGCTGTAAAGTAGCATCAAAATTCATAGGAACATTTTTTTTACAAGCGGATAAGAATGCCACAAAAATCAGCATTTGAATCAAAATAGGTTTAGTCATTGGTGTTCAATTTTGTTAAAGTTGTCAACACGTATTGGTGCTGTTCGTCCGTATAATCTCGGTGAGTTACCAAACGTAATTTTCCTCTGCCTAAAGCAATCATTAAAATCCCCAGTGCCTTCATTCTTTGAATAAAATCTTGTTCTCCAAATTCGGATTTTAAAGCAAAAATAACAATGTTGGTTTCTACTGGTTCTACCCTAGCAACAAAATTGCTTTGTTGAAGGACACTAGCAAGTTCACTCGCTCGTAGATGGTCTTTTCGTAAATCCTTCCGATGATGTTTCAGTGCATATCGAGCAGCGGCAGCTAAATAGCCCGATTGGCGCATTCCCCCCCCAAATACTTTTCGAAATCGCAAAGCCTTATTGATCCCTTCTTTTGAACTCAACAAAAGGGAACCCACAGGACATCCCAAACCTTTACTAAAGCAGACCGAGATGGAGTCAAATACTGCTCCATACTCCTTGGGTTGCTCCTTAGTAACCTCAAGAGCGTTCCACAAACGGGCACCATCCAAATGGAGTGCCAAATGATGTTCTTCGCAAAGCGTTTTGATTTTGAGGATTTCCTTAAAATCGTATACGGCCCCTCCCCCTTTATTGGTTGTGTTTTCTAAACTGACCAAAGTGGTTTTTGGACTGTGATAAAAATCAGCGGGATTAATTGCTTCAGCGATTTGAGAGGCATTTATCCTACCCCTATCCCCTTCTAACAGTCGACAGGAAACCCCTGAATTAAAACTCACTCCCCCTCCTTCGTAATGGTAAATGTGGGAATAATGATCACAAATCAATTGCTCACCGGGTTGGGTGTGGAGCTTGATTGCAGTTTGGTTTGCCATCGTTCCTGAGGGAAAAAACAAAGCTGCTTCCATACCAAATAAAGCCGCAACTTCTTCTTCTAAGGCATTGACTGAAGGGTCTTCTTTAAAAACATCATCTCCGACAGCTGCGGAGAACATAGCTTCCAACATGCCTTTTGAGGGCTTTGTAACTGTATCACTAATTAAATTGACTTGCATATTTTTAATTGTCACATGAAAAAGAACCAATAGGAGAACCGTCAGGTAATCGTTTAGCTACTGGAGGAGTAAAGTCCTGTGGGTTTTCAAAATAACGGTCTATTTCCATGCGATACACTTGACCTAATCCAATTTCTCTTTGACCGGCTAGCCATTGATCCAATTCAATAAGCGTTTGGGTCACCAGGGCTTTGACAATCGAATTGGACTCTGGATGTTGACCTAATTGCATGACTTGCTTTAACACATTTGCTTTTACAACATCAGCCAACTGCTGGTCGTGACTGTCTTTATAGCGCATTTTAAAGTGAGCCGAAAAAAGAGCGTCTAGCGTTTCTTTTAAACCAAGCTGATTGGAGTCGAATCCGTA